>NZ_JALNUT010000002.1:0-675030 GCF_026540945.1 Sphingomonas sp. GC_Shp_3 | reverse complement strand
GACAGTGCCCGCCGATCAGGTTCGCCGGCTTGAGGAGGCCAAGGCGCAGTCCGCCGCCGCCGCCGCACGCTCGGCCGCGCTGGAGGCGCGCGCCGCCCACGAAAAGGACGAGGCCGCGCAGGCCAGCGCGCAGGAGGCGGCGGTGGCCGCGCGCGTCCAGCAGGCGCAGGCCGACATCGCAGCCGGGCAGGCGCGCGCCGCGATCACCGCTCGGCTGCTCGCGGACCAGCGCGCGCGCCTCGCGGTGCAGCAGGGGCCGATCGCGCGGCTGATCGCGGCGTTGCAATCGCTTGCCGCCCGCCCGGCGATGATCAGCCTCGTACAGCCCGGCTCGGTCGACGATCTCGTCCATGTCCGCGCGGTGCTGGCGAGCGCAATGCCGGTGGTGCGCGCCCGCACCGCCGCGCTCCGCACCGATCTCGACCGCACCCGCGCGCTTCAGGCCAGCGCCGCACTCGCCGCCACCGCCCTCGCCGAAAGCCGTACCCGACTCGAGACGCAGCGCCTTGCGCTCACCCGATTGGAGGCGGAGCACCGCCTAAAATCGCAGGCGCTCGGCCGTGATGCGCTGTTCGAATCGGACCGCGCCATCGCACTCGGCGAGCAGGCGCGCGACATCGTCGATCTGATGAGCAAGCTCGGCGACGCGGCGACTACCCGTGCGAGCCTGGCCGCGCTGCCCGGCCCGCTGCCGCGCCCGCCACGGCCCGGCGAAGTTGCCTCCGCGCTTGACGCGCCGGTCTGGTCCGCCGCATCGCCGCCATACAAGTTGCCGGTCGCGGGAAAGGTGGTGACCGGCCTTGGTGAACTGTCGGACGCCGGTGTGCGCTCGCGCGGGCTGACGTTCGCGGTCGCATCCGGCGCCAGCGTCGTCGCACCGGCGGCGGGCCGCGTCGCCTATGCGGGGCCTTTCCGCAGCTACGGCACGATCGTCATTCTCGATCACGGCGGCGGCTGGACCACCCTCGTCACCGGCCTCGGCGCGGCGTCGGTCGCGGTCGGCGCGCAAGTTCCGCAAGGTGCTGCGATCGGCGTGGCGGCGAAGCGCGACGATCCGCAAGTCACGATCGAACTGCGCCGTCGCGATCGCCCGGTCGATATGGTGCCGCTGATCGGGTGAGCATCGGCGTCGCGAACGCAACGCTCGCTCACCCGGCGTTCAGCCGCGAGCGCGCTATGATCGCGCTGGGAATCCCGCTACGGTGGGCGGTAGCCCCTTTGCGACCGATGGAATTGCCTGCCTGATGTCCCGTCTGTTTCCGCGTGCCCTGCTTCAAGCCACCGCAATCGCGGCCGTCCTCGCGATCGTGCCGATCGGCACCGGTGCGATGGCGGCGGTCGATACCGGCACCTACAAAGAAATCGCGATCTTCATGGACGTGTTCAACCGCGTGAAGGCCGAATATGTCGACAAGGTCGATGACAAGACGCTGGTAAAGGGCGCGATCGACGGGATGCTCGCCGCACTCGATCCGCACAGCAGCTACGAAACGGGGTTGGATTACGACAACCTCCGCATTCAGACCAGCGGCAGCTACGGCGGCCTCGGCCTCACCGTCACGATGGAGGACGGCGCGGTCAAGGTGATCGCCCCGCAGGAGGATACGCCGGGCTGGCGCGCTGGGATCAAGTCGGGCGATTACATCACGCATATCGACGGCAAGCTGATCTTCGGCATGACGCTGGACGAGGCGATCCAGCAGATGCGGGGCAAGCCCGGAAGCAAGATCACGCTGACGCTGCAGCGCCCCGGCGTGTCCGATCCGCTCGTCAAGACGATGGTGCGCGAGCAGATCGTGCAGAAGCCGGTCAAATGGTCGGTGAAGGGCAATGTCGGCATCATCAACATCAACACCTTCTCCGAACATACCGGCGACGCAGTGAATGCGGCGATCCGGGGTATCGACAAGCAGCTCGGGCATCTCCCGACCGGCTATGTCGTCGATCTGCGTGACAATGGCGGTGGTCTTCGCGACGAGGCGATCGCGGTCGCCGACAATTTCCTGTCATCGGGGGTGATCGTTTCGCAGCGCGGGCGCGACCGCTCGGACGTCGAGACCTTCTATGCGGAGAGCTACTTCAAGGGCGATCCGTCGCACGGCCTGCCGGTGATCGTGCTGAGCAACGCCGGCACCGCCTCCGCGTCCGAGATCGTCGCGGGCGCTTTGCAGGATCATCACCGCGCGCTCATCATGGGGGAGCGGTCGTTCGGCAAGGGTTCGGTGCAGACCGTGATCGACCTCGGCGACAACGCCGCGCTGCGGCTCACCACCTCGCGCTATTACACGCCGTCGGACCGATCGGTGCAGGAGGGCGGGATCGAGCCGGACGTGCTCGTGCCGCAGATTTCCGACGCCGATTACAAGAAGCGTCCCGTGTTCCGCGAGGACGATCTGCGCCGCCATCTCATCAACGAGATCAAGAACGACGATTCGGTTATCGAGTCGGACAGCAAGCCCGATCCGCGCTTCTCCGCCACCCCCGAGCAGTTGAAGGCGAAGGGGATCGACGATTTCCAGCTCGATTATGCGATAAAGACGCTCGCGCGGCTCGGCCCGGCAGCGCAAGTCGCTGCGAAGCGTTGAGGGGCACATGACCAACCAGACCCACCTCGCGCGCTGGATTGCGCTGATCGTTCCGCTCGCGCTGTTCGGCGGCGCACTCGGCTTCCAGTATATCGGCGGGCTGTATCCGTGTGAGATGTGCTGGTGGCAGCGCTATCCGCATATCGTCGCGATTCTGCTCGCGCTGGTCGCGTTCGTCTTTCCGGACCGGCGCTTCCGCAAGGCGCTGATCGCGTTCGCGGGCGTATCGATCATCGTCAGCGGACTGATCGGCGTCTATCACGCGGGTGTCGAATATCACTGGTGGGAAGGTATCACCGCGTGCAGCTCGACCATGAGCGGGCATGGCGGCTCGGCGAGCGACATGCTTGCCCGCATCATGAAGGCGCCGGTGGTGCGCTGCGACGTGCCGCAGTGGACGTTGTTCGGCATTTCGCTCGCCGGGTTCAACGCGCTGATCTCGATCCCCGCCGGGGTGATCGTACTGGCGCTGCTGCCGAAGGGACGCCGATGAGCTGGAAACCGGGTGACGCGCGGCGCGATACGCGCTCGATGGTGCGGGTCGATCAGGCCGGCGAATATGGCGCGACCCGCATCTACGCCGGGCAACTCGCGATTATGGGCGATCGCACCCCCGCCGCGCGCGCGATCGCCGGGATGGCAGGGCAGGAGGAGCGCCACCGCGCGTTCTTCGACGCGATGATGGCGGAGCGTCGCGTCCGCCCCACGCTGCTGCAACCGTTCTGGAACGTCGCGGGCTTCCTGCTGGGCGCCGGCACCGCGGCGCTCGGCCCCGAGGCGGCGATGGCGTGCACCGCCGCGGTCGAGACCGAGATCGACAAACATTACGAGGACCAGCTCGTCGCGCTTGGCGATAGCGATCCGGAACTGTCGGCAGCGATCCTCGATTTCCAGGCCGAGGAGGTCGAGCATCGCGAGACCGCGATGGCATCGGGGGCGGAATCGGCACCCGGCTACCTGCTGCTCAGCGGCGCGATCCGGCTCGGCTGCCGCGTCGTGATCGAGGCGGCGAAACGCATTTGAACCGGCTTGGCCGGGACAGGAGTAAGGCAATGAGGAAGCAGGTTTCGCAGGTCTTCATGGCGCTCGGCGCGGCGGCTGCGCTGCTGCCGGCCCCGGTGATGGCGCAGGGCAAGCAGGTGCCGACGCTGGTGATCTACGGCGAGCAGAAATGCCCGACCGATACCGACGGCAACGAGGTGGTCGTCTGCGTTCGCCGGCCGGCGAGCGAGCAATTCCGCATTCCCAAGGAACTGCGCGAATTCAAAGTGACGCCGGAGAACGAAAGCTGGGCGGCCAAGGTCGTCGCCAACGATCATGTCGCCGATACCGGGATCGGCAGTTGCAGCAACGTCGGCGCGGGCGGCGCGACCGGCTGCTTCCTGCAACAGTCGGAGATCAACCGTGCCACCAACAAGGAACGCGCCAAGGACCAGCGCGTGCTGCAATCTACGATCGATCAGTAAAGTCACGGCCGGGGGCGCTATGACGGGAACGACAGCGGCCGCGTGTCGGCCGGCACCGCTTGCCGGGGAGGCTTGTGAGACGGGGCTTGTGGTCGCGACAGCTGTGCAGCTGTCGTCAACGCGGTCGCTCGATCGCAGACTGTTCGGGTGATGCAGGGTAAGACGATGGTGCGCGGGCCACACGGCGTCGCGCTGGCGCTGTTCGCGCTGGTGTGGTTTTCCTGCGTGTGGTTCGGATCGTGGGAACTGAACCCCAACAATGCGACGCGTCTGTTCGCCGCCTTCGCCATCGCAGAGCGCGGCGAGGCGAAGATCGATCGGTACCAGTCGCTGACGATCGACAAGGCGCAGTTCGGCGACCATTATTACATGGACAAGGCGCCGGGCATGACGCTGATGGCGGTGCCGGCGGTCTGGGGGCTGGAAAAGCTCACCGGCGTGCGATCGAGCGATCAGGTGATCGACGCGACCAACCCGCGGCTCGCCAGCTTCATGCGGCTGCGGCTTCGCGTGGCGGTGGCAGTAGGGGCGGCGATCCTCACCGCCTTTGCCAGCGTGCTGCTGCTCGACATGGCGACCGGCGTGACCGGCAGCCCGGCGGCGGGGCTGTACGCGGCGCTGGCCTATGCGCTCGGCTCGATCGTGTGGGGCTGGTCGACGACGATGCTCGGCCACGCGCCCGTCGCCGCACTGCTGCTGATCGCGACCTGGGCGATCTGGCGTGGGACCAGCAGCCCGCGCGACCTCACGCGCTGGCGCTATCCGGTGATGGCGGGGCTGGCGCTCGGCTGGGCGGTGGTGATCGAGTTTCCGGCGGCGCTTGGCGGCGTGGCGCTCGGCGGGTGGGCGATCTGGCGGACGCGCGAGGTCGCCTGGAGTGCGCGCCGTAGCATCCTCGGGATCGCGCTGTGTGGCGGCGTAGCGGCGCTCTTGCCGCTGTTAGCCTATAACCTGTTCGCGTTCGGCACGCTGTTTCGGCTCGGATATCAGGGCGTCGTCGGCTTCAACGGCATGCAGCAAGGGCTGTTCGGCCTGACCTATCCAAAGCCCGCCGCGTTGTTCGGCATCCTGTTCGGGGTGCGACGCGGCTTGGTGTGGGTGTCGCCGGTCATATTGTTGGGTGCGTTCGGATTGATAAGGATGGTCCGCGCCCGCGAAACTCGCGACATCGGCATCGCGGCGGCAGTGGTGATCGCCATCGTGCTGACCGTCAACGCTTCCTACATCTATTGGGACGGCGGTGCCTCGATCGGCCCGCGCCACTCGGTGCCGGCGATCCCATTCCTGGCGCTCGGGCTTGCGGTGCTGTGGCGGCAGTGGGAGCGGCCGGGGCGGCGCATCGTGCTGGTGGCGCTGCTGACGGTCTCGGTCGCGATCAACCTGATGATCGCCTCCACCGACGTGTTTGGATCGGAGGCCTACGCCAATCCGCTTTGGCAACGCACCATCAAGGCGATGTTTTTGCCAGGAAACCTCAGCACGATCCCGAACGATTTCTTCGGCTGGTCGGCGTGGCGCGGATTGTTCCTGTACATCGACGTCGCGGTGCCGCTGCTGGTGCTGATGCTGGTGTGGACGCGCACGGCGGAGCGGCGGGTGCGATCGGCCTAGCGCTTCTTCATGCCGTGCATGCGGTGCCAGACGAAGAACGCCACCGCGACCAGCAACATGCCCGCGATCGCCACGTCCGCGCTGTGGAAGGCAGCCTTTACGCGCGGATCGCTATCCCATTTTTCGCCGAGCGTCATACCGAGCCACGCCAGCGCGAAGCACCACGGCCACGAGCCGAGGAACGTGTACAGGTGGAACGGCACCAGCGGCATCCGCGCCACGCCGGCGGGGAAGGCGATGAACGAGCGGATCAGCGGCAGCAACCGCGCGATCAGCACGGCCGGGCCACCGAAGCGGGCGAAGAAACGGTCGGCGGTATCGAGTTCGCCCGGCCCGACCAGCACATAGCGGCCCCAGCGTTCCGCGAGCGGGCGACCGCCGCGCTTGCCGACCTCGTAGGCGACGATCGAGCCGAGATTGCAGCCGATCGCGCCGGCGGTTGCCACCAGCAGCAGGTGAAGCTCGCCCTTCCACACGAGATACCCCGCAAATGGCATGATGATCTCCGACGGCAGCGGGATGCACGCCGATTCGATCGCCATCAGAAAAGCGATGCCGAGATAGCCGCCGCTGGAGATGATGTGGATGATGATGCCGGCGAGGACACTCAGTATCTTTTCGATCATCCGTGCGCTCTGCCCTGAACTGGCCGCAAATCACCAGAGCAAAAGCAGGCAAATACGATGCTACGCATGGAAAAGCGGTGGCTGTCGCCCTATTTCTATAAGGCATGAACTTCGGAAAGGCCGCGATGACCGCCGATGACGACAAACGCGCCGCCGCTCATGCCGCGGCTGAGGACGTGGCAGACGGGATGCTCGTCGGCCTCGGCACCGGATCGACCGCCGCGTTCCTGATCGCGCGGTTGGGCGAGCGCGTGCGATCCGGGTTGAAGATCCGCGCGGTCGCAACCTCGCAGCGGAGCGCCGATCTGGCGCGCGAGGTCGGCATCAAGGTGCTCGACTTCGCCGATGTCGCGGCGGTCGATCTCGTCATCGATGGCGCGGACGAGATCGACGACCGGCTTTATGCGATCAAGGGCGCGGGCGGGGCGATGCTGCGCGAGAAGATCGTCGCGGCGTCGGCGGCGCGGATGATCGTGATTGCCGACGGGTCCAAGCGCGTCGACCGGATCGGCGCGGCCAAGCTGCCGGTCGAGGTGTTGCCGTTCGCCTACCGTTTCGTGCGCCGTATGTTGGGTAATCTCGGCGCGGAGGTGGTGCTGCGTGGCGGCGCCGAGCTGCCGTATCGCACCGATCAAGGCAATCTCGTCCTCGATTGCCACTTCGGCGCGATTGCGGACCCGCAGGCCCTTGACGCCGCTCTGTCGGCAATACCCGGGGGGCTTGGCCACGGCCTCTTCCTTCGGGAAGTTGGTAGCGCTATCATCGCAGAGCACGGGCAGGTGACACGCGTCGACCGTCCCGTATAAAGAAGATCGTGACGCAGCTGCATCGTTTCCTGGTATTTTAGGACGGGTGCCACGCAACTACATCAGCGCGGTGGCGTTAGCCGTCGACGAGAAGAAAGGCCTTATTTCATGTCCGACGCCCCGACCATCAGCACCACGCCCGGCCTGCATGAGGACGGCTCGCCCGAGCGGTTGGCGATCGACACGATCCGCACGCTGTCGATGGATGCCGTGCAGGCCGCCAATTCGGGCCACCCCGGCACGCCGATGGCACTGGCCCCGGTCGGCCACACGCTTTGGACCAAGTTCCTGCGCTACGATCCGGCGACGCCCGATTGGCCGAACCGCGACCGCTTCGTGCTGTCGGTCGGCCATGCCTCGATGCTGCTGTATTCGCTGATCCACCTCGCCGGCATCGAGGAGATCGACAAGGACGGCAAGAAGAGCGGCAAGCCCGCGCTCAGCCTCGACGACCTCAAGGGTTTCCGTCAGCTGTCGTCCAAGACGCCGGGCCACCCGGAATATCGCCACACGACCGGCGTCGAGACCACCACCGGCCCGCTCGGCGCAGGCGTGAGCAACGCGGTCGGCATGGCGATCGCCGAGCGCTGGCTGGCGGCGCGCTACAACAAGCCGGGCTTCACGCTGTTCGACCATGACGTCTACGCGCTCGCCGGCGACGGTTGCATGATGGAAGGCGTGTCGTCGGAGGCTGCGTCGCTCGCCGGGCATCTCAAGCTCTCCAACCTGTGCTGGATCTACGACAGCAACCACATCTCGATCGAGGGCGACACCGCGCTCGCGTTCGACGAGGACGTGGGCAAGCGCTTCGAGGCGTATGGCTGGAACGTCATCCATGTGAACGACGCCAACGACACGGCAGCGCTCAGCGCCGCGTTCGACACGTTCCGCGCCACCACCGACAAGCCGACCTTCATCGTCGTCCATTCGATCATCGGCTGGGGTAGCCCGCGCGCCGGCAGCGAGAAGGCGCATGGCGAGCCGCTCGGCGAGGAGAACATCCGCCTCACCAAGCAGGCCTATGGCTGGCCGGAGGATGCCAAGTTCCTCGTGCCGGATGGCGTGGCCGAGCATTTCAAGAAGGCGATGACTGATCGCGGTGTGCCGCTGCGCGAGGCGTGGCAGGCGAACTTCGCGAAATATCACGACGCGCATCCCGAACTCGCCGCCGAACTCGACGATCTGTTCGCGAGCAAGCTGCCCAAGGGTTGGGAGGCGGCGCTGCCCACGTTCGACGCGGATCCCAAAGGCCTCGCCAGCCGCGATTCGGGTGGCAAGGTGCTCAACGCGCTTGCCAAGGAGATCCCGTGGCTAGTCGGCGGTGCCGCCGATCTTTCGCCGTCGACCAAGACCGACATCAAGGGCATGGCCTCGTTCGAGGCGGATAATTACGCCGGCAGCAACTTCCACTTTGGCGTGCGTGAGCACGGCATGGGCGGCGTGGTGAACGGCATGGCACTGTCGTACCTGCGTGCTTACGGTTCGACGTTCTTTGTCTTCACTGATTACATGCGCGCGCCGATCCGCCTCTCCGCGATCATGGAACTGGGTGTGGTGTGGGTGTTCACGCACGATTCGATCGGCGTCGGCGAGGACGGTCCGACCCATCAGCCGATCGAGCATCTCGCCATGCTGCGCGCAACGCCGGGGCTCGACACAATCCGACCGGGCGATGCCAATGAGGTGTCGGTAGCGTGGAAGGCTGCGCTGGAGTCCGGCAACAACCCGACCGCGCTGGTGCTGTCGCGTCAGGCCCTGCCGACGCTTGATCGCAGCAAATATGCGTCGGCCGAGGGGCTGATGAAGGGCGGTTATGTGATCGCCGATTCGGAAGGCGATCCCGAGCTGATCCTGATCGCCACCGGCAGCGAGCTGAGCCTCGCCATCGCCGCGCACGATAAGCTGGTCGAGCAGGGTGTCGCATCGCGTGTCGTCTCGCTGCCGAGCTGGCACCGTTACGAGATGCAGGACGCTGCCTATAAGGAGAGCGTGCTGCCCAAGGGCGTGCGCGCGCGCCTCGCGATCGAACAGGGCGGGGAGATCGGCTGGGATCGCTATGTCGGCCTTGATGGCGCGACAATCACCATGTCGACGTTCGGTGCATCGGCGCCGCTTGCCAAATTGCAGGACAAATACGGCTTCACCGTCGACAACGTCGTCAAGGTGTCGCGTGAATTGCTCGGAAAGGATGCATAATGAGTCTCCTCAAGGATCTCACCAGCCACGGTCAGGCGCTCTGGCTCGATTTCGTCGATCGCAAGTTTCTGGAGGCCGGCGGCCTTCAGAAACTGGTCGATGAGGACGGCCTGACGGGCGTGACCTCGAACCCGTCGATCTTCGAAAAGGCGATGGGCCACGGCGACGCCTATGACGAGACGCTCGCCGGCTATGACAAGGAGCATCCCGGCGCGGCGACGATGGACCGCTACGAGTATCTCGCGATCCAGGACATCAAGGCCGCGGCCGAGACGTTGGCGCCGGTATACGAGAAGCTCGATGCGAAGGACGGCTATGTCAGCCTCGAAGTGTCGCCGTATCTCGCCAACGATACCGACGCGACCATCGCCGAGGCGCAGAAGCTGTGGGACGCGGTCGACCGTTCCAACCTGATGATCAAGATCCCCGGCACCCCCGCCGGCGTGCCCGCGATTGCGGCGACGATCGCGGCAGGCATCAACGTCAACGTGACATTGCTGTTCTCGAACTCGGCCTATCAGGCGGTCGCGCTCGCCTATGTCGAGGGGCTGGAGCAGCGTGTCGCGCGCGGTGAACCGATCGACCGGATCGCCAGTGTGGCGAGCTTCTTCGTCAGCCGGATTGACAGCAAGATCGACGACAAGATCGACGCGCGCGTCAAGGACGGGGACCCCGAGAGCGAGGCGCTGAAGGCGATCCGCGGCAAGGTCGCGATCGCCAATGCCAAGCTCGCCTATGACTGGTTCCTGGAGTTTTCCAAGAGCGCACGCTGGCAGGCGCTTGCCGCCAAGGGCGCGCAGGTCCAGCGGCTGCTGTGGGCGTCGACCGGCGTGAAGAACCCGGATTATCGCGACACGCTGTATCTGGACGAGCTGATCGGGCCAGACACCGTCAACACCGTGCCGCCCAAGACGATGGACGCGTTCCGCGACCACGGCACGCCCGGCAACACGCTGGGCGAGGGCATTGCCGAGGCGCGGCATGTGCTATCGGAGACGGAGCGGCTCGGCCTCGACCTCGACGGCGTGACCGATGTTCTGGTCGAGGAGGCGGTCGCATCCTTCTCCAAGGCGTTCGACGATCTGCTCGGCGCGATTGCCGCGAAGCGGCCTGCAACCGCCTGACCGTTCGCCCGTTTCGTGTCGGCGATGTCGAGACACCTGAGCCAGTTACCGGCCCCTCGACGTCGCTCGGGCCGCAGCGCGTTGGAGGAATGACATGAAGATCGGTATCATCGGCCTTGGCCGGATGGGCGGCAACATCGCGCGGCGGCTGATGCGCGCGGGCCACGAGACGGTGGTGTTCGACCGGGACGAGAAGGCGGTGGCCGCGCTGGTTGGCGATGGCGCGGTGGGCGCGTCCTCGCTCGCGGACATGCAGGGCAAGCTCGCCGATCCGGCAATCTACTGGGTAATGCTGCCCGCAGGGGATCCGACCGAGCAGACCGTTGCCGCGATCGGCGAGCAGTGCGGCCCGGGCGGGATCATCATCGACGGCGGCAACAGTTTCTACAAGGACGATATCCGCCGTTCCAAGATGCTGGCGGAGAAGCAGGTTCATTACGTCGATGTCGGCACGTCGGGCGGCGTATGGGGCTTGGAGCGCGGCTATTGCATGATGGTCGGCGGCGACGACGCGACGATCAAGACGCTCGACCCGATCCTGGAGGCGCTCGCCCCCGGTCTCGGCACGATCCCGCGCACGCCCGGCCGCGATGGCGGTGGCATGGATTCGCGTGCGGAGCTGGGCTACATCCACGCCGGTCCGGCGGGTGCGGGCCACTTCGTCAAGATGGTGCACAACGGCATCGAGTATGGCCTGATGCAGGCCTATGCCGAGGGCTTCGATATCCTGAAAGGCAAGGCGTCTGAGCACGTCGCCGAGGACGAGCGGTTCGATCTCAACCTGACCGACATCGCCGAAGTATGGCGGCGTGGCAGCGTCATCTCGTCGTGGCTGCTCGACCTCACCGCGATCGGCCTGGCCAAGGATCAGATGCTCGAGCAGTTCTCCGGCAACGTCGCCGACTCGGGCGAGGGCCAGTGGACGATCGACGCGGCGATGGAGGAGAAGGTGCCGGCCAACGTCCTCACCGCCGCGCTGTATGCGCGCTATCGCAGCCGGGTCGAGCATACCTTTGGCGACAAGCTGCTGTCGGCGATGCGCTTCGGGTTCGGCGGCCACGTTGAAATGCCGCAATGAGCGCTGGTGCTAAGGGCGGTATCCGGCTGTTCATCTCCGATCTCGACGGCACGCTGGTCGACAAGAAGAAGCAGCTTACGCCCGGTACGATCGCGGCGGTGGCGCGGCTGAAGGCGGCGGGGATCGGCTTCACCGTGATCTCCGCGCGGCCGCGTTCGGGGGTGATGCCGATCGTCGAGACGCTGAAGCTGGACGTGCCGATCGGCGCGTTCAACGGCGGCACGATCTTCAAGCGCGACGGCACGGTGCTGAGCCAGCACCGCATCCCGCCCACCGTGGTGAAGGGCATCTTCGAAATGGCCAAGGGGCTTGAGGTGGCGCCGTGGCTGTTCGCGGACGATCGCTGGTTCGCGCTTGCCGAGGAAGGCCCGCATTTCGCCAGCGAGCGGGTGTCGTCGGATCAGGCGCCGGTCGTGGTGGAGGATTTTTCGGAATGGTACGACCATGCCGACAAGATCACCTTCGTCAGCGATGATCCGCCGGTGCTCGCCGGGCTGCTGGAGAAGGCGCAGGCGGCGTATGGCGATCAGGCGACGATCGGTCAGTCGCAGACCTATTATCTCGATGTGACCGCGACGTCCGCCAACAAGGGCGACGGGATTGTCGCACTGGCGGAGAGCTTCGGCGTGCCGCTCGACCAGGTCGCGGTGATCGGCGATCAGTTCAACGACTTGCCGATGTTTGCGCGTGCGGCGGTGTCGATCGCGATGGGGCAGGCGCCGGACGGCGTGAAGGCGAAGGCGCAGCACGTCACCGGCGCGAACGATGCGGACGGTGTAGCGCAGGCGATCGATTCGATCATCCTAGCCTGACATACTCCGGATTTTCAGCACTTCCCCACCGTTGCCGGTGGGGAAGTGCTGGCATCGGAGCATCACGCCGTGATGGGGATACCCCCGATAGCGCGGTCAGCGTGGCGTTAGTTTCATCAGCGCGCCGTCGTCCTGCAGCAGCCAGATCGCGCCGTCGGGGCCTTGCACTACGTCACGAATGCGCGTGTTCATCGGCCACTGGTCGGCCTTGGTCGCCTTGTCGCCGTCAAGTTTTACGCGGATCAGCGCCTCGCCCGACAGCGCGGCGATGAACGCCGAACCCTTCCACTGCGGGAACAGGTCGCCCGAATAGATCATCAACCCGCCGGGCGAGATCGACGGGTTCCAGAACGTCTTGGGTGGCTCGAAGCCGTCGCCGGGCTTGTGATCCGGAATATCGGTGCCGTCGTAATTGCTGCCGTTCGACGCCTTGGGCCAACCGTAGTTCTTGCCCGGCAGGATGACGTTCAGTTCGTCGCCACCCTTCGGCCCCATCTCGATCTCCCATAGGCGGCCACCTGTATCGAACGCGAGACCGTAAGGGTTGCGGTGGCCCATGCTCCAGATTTCCGCCGGAGCGGTGTTCGTGCCCTCGACAGCCTGCTGCGTGCCTTTCTCCTTTAACGCGGCGCCCGTGTTGTCGGGCGGATCGAACACGGTGACGGTCGGCGTGCCGACCTGCTGCGCGAAGGGGTTGCCCGGTGCGGGTTTGCCATCGAGCGTTAGGTGGAGGATCTTGCCGAGCTTCTGGTTGATATCCTGCGCTGGCGTGAAGCGCTGGCGCTCGCCCGAGGACAGGAACAGCGACTTGCCATCGGGCGCGAAGGCGATCACCGCGCCGAACTGCCCGCCCTTGCCGTTCGACCCCGACCGCCAGATGACGTTTAAGCCCTGCAACTGCGTACCCACCAGCGTGGCGCGGGCAAGCGCAAGTCCGACGCCGTTCGGGCGGTTTTCGGAATAGGTGAGGTAGAGCGCGTGGCTCGACGCGAAATCGGGCGCGAGCGCCACGCCAAGCAATCCGCCTTGTTCGACGTCGGCCACCTTAGGCACGCCGGCTACGTCGCGGATGTGGCCGCTCGGGTCGCGCAGCTTCAGCTTGCCGGCCTTCTCGGTGACGAGCAGGCTGCCATCCGGCAGGAACGCCATCGCGAAGGGCGAGTCGAACTGGCCCTGTTTTGTCGCCGTGAACGGCGGCCCGGACTGGGTGGACGCGACGCCGGTGCTGTTCCCTCCTGCGTTGGCGGAGGGAGGGGTGCAGGCCACGAGGGCGAGCAGCAACGCGGGGGCGAGGCGGATCATGCGAGCGATCCTAGCGTCATGGCCGCACCTGCCAAGCGCCAAATGCGGATATGCTTGCCAGCGTGCGGCTTTCGGCCTATATCCATGCCATATTCTCTACATCGTTATGGTGAAGAGGTCGGAGCCACCCGGTTCCGGCGGCAACCCTGCTTGTTTGGAGCAAAGATGGCGGACCCCGATCGGGCCAAGCTGACCGCATTGATCGAACCCGAGGCGAAGGCGCTTGGGTTCGACCTGGTGCGCGTGAAGCTGTTCGGCGGTTCGGGCGACCTGACGCTGCAGGTGATGGCCGAACGCCCCGATACGCGCCAGCTGACGATCGACGATTGCGCCGAACTGTCGCGTCGCATCTCGGAGCGGATGGACGAGCTGGAAGCGGAAGGCCGCGACCTGATCAACGAGGAATATCGCCTCGAAGTATCGTCGCCCGGCATTGACCGCCCGCTGACGCGGTTGCAGGATTTCACCGACTGGGCCGGGCATGACGCGCGTATCGTGCTGGCGCAGCCGGTCGAGGGTCGCAAGCAGATCACCGGTCCGATCAAGGGCGTCGATGGCGATCGCATCACCATCGAGGTGCGCAAGCAGGGCGACATGACGATCGGTTTCGCCGATGTGGGTGACGCCAAGCTGGTGTTCACCGACCGGCTGCTCGCTGCGACCCGGCCGCTTTCGATGGAAGGCGCCGACGAGGAAGAAGTGCTCGAAGACGATTCGGACGAAGACGTATCTGGCGAAGATGCGGCGCTGGAGAGCGCCAAGGATAAGGGACTGAACTGATGGCCACCGCCGTTTCCGCCAACAAGGCCGAGCTGATCGCGATCGCGAACTCGGTCGCCAGCGAGAAGATGATCGACAAGGGCATCGTCATCGAGGCGATGGAAGATGCAATCCAGCGCGCCGCCCGCGCGCGCTACGGCGCCGAGAACGACATTCGCGCCAAGCTCGACCCCAACAGCGGCGACCTGCGGCTGTGGCGCGTGGTCGAAGTGGTCGAGGCGGTCGACGATTTCTTCAAGCAGGTGAACCTCAAGGAAGCCGAGAAGCTCCAGAAGGGTGCTGAGATCGGCGACTATATCGTCGATCCGCTGCCCCCCATCGAGTTCGGCCGCATCGCCGCGCAGGCCGCCAAGCAGGTGATCTTCCAGAAGGTCCGCGATGCTGAGCGTGATCGCCAGTTCGAAGAGTTCAAAGATCGTCAGGGCGAGATCATCACCGGTGTGGTGAAGCGTGTCGAGTTCGGTCACGTCGTGGTCGATCTCGGCCGGGCGGAAGGCGTGATCCGCCGCGACCAGCAGATTCCGCGCGAAGTGGTGCGCGTCAACGACCGCATCCGTTCGCTGATCCTCAACGTGCGCCGTGAGAACCGCGGGCCGCAGATCTTCCTGAGCCGCGCGCATCCCGACTTCATGAAGAAGCTGTTCGCGCAGGAAGTGCCGGAAATCTATGACGGCATCATCGAGATCAAGGCAGCCGCGCGTGATCCGGGGTCGCGCGCGAAGATCGGCGTCATCAGCCACGATTCGAGCATCGACCCGGTCGGCGCGTGCGTCGGCATGAAGGGCAGCCGCGTGCAGGCCGTCGTGCAGGAGATGCAGGGCGAGAAGATCGATATCATCCCGTGGTCGCCCGATATCGCCACCTTCGTCGTCAACGCGCTGCAGCCGGCATCGGTCAGCCGCGTGGTGATCGACGAGGAAGAGGAGCGGATCGAGGTGGTCGTGCCCGACGATCAGCTGTCGCTGGCGATCGGCCGTCGCGGCCAGAACGTGCGGCTCGCCTCGCAGTTGACCGCCAAGGCGATCGACATTCTGACCGAGCAGGACGCATCCGAGAAGCGCCAGAAGGAATTCACCGAGCGGACCGAGATGTTCCAGGGTGAGCTCGACGTCGACGAGACGCTCGCGCAGTTGCTGGTCGCGGAGGGTTTCACCAATCTTGAGGAAGTCGCTTATGTCGAGGCGGACGAAATCGCCGCGATCGAGGGCTTCGACGAAGATCTCGCCGCCGAGCTGCAGAGCCGCGCGACCGAGGCGCTCGAGCGCCGTGAGGAAGCCAACCGGACGCTGCGCCGTGAACTCGGCGTCGAGGACGCTCTCGCGACGATGCCGTATCTGACCGAGGCGATGCTCGTCACGCTCGGCAAGGCGGGCATCAAGACGCTCGACGATCTCGCCGATCTCGCGACGGACGAACTGGTGCAGAAGAAGCGTCAGGAACAGCGCCGCCGCAATGAGGACGCGCCCAAGCGCGAAACCCGCAGCGAGGATCGTGCCGGCGTGCTCGGCGAATATGGTCTGTCGGACGAGCAGGGCAACGAGATCATCATGGCCGCCCGCGCGCACTGGTTCGATGATGAGCCTGCGGCGGACGCCACGAGCGAGGAAGCGTAAGCGCCGTGCCGTTCGTCAGCATCCGATTGGCCGGGTCCGCCACGCGCGAGCAGAAGGCGGGCGTCGTTGCCGACGTCACCGCCAGCCTCGTCGCGCGGCTCGGCAAGCCGGCGGCGGCGGTACAAGTGGTGATCGAGGAAGTCTCGACCGAGAACTACGGGGCCGGCGGTCAGTTGATCGCCGACCGGGACGCGGGCCAGAGTGTGCCCAAGCCAGTGCAGGAGGACGCGCATGCGGAATCCCCACGATGAGGCGCTAGGCTCGCCAACATCATCGGATCGTCGGGGCAAACGCGGAACCGCGTCTGCCGCCGATGAGCCCGTGCGGAAATGCATTCTGACCGGGGACCGGGCGCCGCGTGAGGCGTTGGTTAGGCTGGCGCTGTCTCCGGATGGCGCGGTGCTGCCCGATGTGCGTGCCAAGGCGCCGGGGCGGGGCGCTTGGGTCGGCGTGACGCGCGCCGAGCTTGAGACGGCGATCAAAAAGGGCAAGTTGAAGGGTGCGCTCGCGCGCGCCTTCAAGACCGGACCGATCGCGATCCCCGACGACCTGCCGGAGCGACTCGCCGATGCGCTGGAGCGCGCCGCGCTCGACCGGCTTGGGCTGGAGTCGCGATCGGGCACGTTGCTTACCGGTTCGGAAAAGATCGAGACGGCGGCGCGTTCCGGCCAGCTTCACCTGCTGCTCCACGCCTGCGATGCCGGCGCCGACGGAAACCGCAAGCTCGACCAGGCATGGCGCGTCGGGCGCGATGCCGAAGGCTCCGATCTCAGGGGCTTGGTTTTGCCGGTGCCGCGCACCATATTGGCCGTGGCGCTGGGACGGCAGAATGTGGTACATATCGGCCTGACGGAGCGTAATGCCGCTGCGCGCGTGGAAGAAGCGCTCCACCGCTGGCTGCATTTTCTCGGACCCGACCCCATCCTCTCGTCTTGCGAAACGGCCTCGCAGGGCGCATCGGCGTCGCAACACGACGCCGAGGCAGAGATTTCCGGGCCGGAGCCCGATGCCGATACGACGTTACGAGGAATTTGAGTGAGCGATACGGATAACGAAAAGCCGAAACTCGGCATGCGCCAACCTCTTGGGGTGAAGCGTACCGTCGAAACTGGCGTGGTCAAGCAGAGCTTCAGCCATGGGCGTTCGAACAACGTCGTGGTCGAGGTGAAGCGTGCGCGCACGTTGCGCCGCCCGGGTGAGCCCGAGCCGGCTGCCGCCGCGCCGGCACCCGCCACGCCGCCTGCTCCGGCGCCGAGCACGCCTGCACCGCAGGCGCGCGCGCCCGAGCCGCGTACCAGCCCGGTATCGCCAGCCAATTCGCTGCTGTCGCGGCAGGAGCTTCAGGCGAAGCTTCTGCGCGAGGCGGAAGAGGCGCGGATGACCGCGCTTGAAGAAAATCGCCGCCGTGACGAGCGCATCCGCCTCGACGCGATCGACGAGGAGCGCCGCCGCGCCGAGGAGCGCGCCCGCGCCGCCGAAGCGCCTGCACCCGCCCCCGAGCCTGCTCCGGCGCCTAAGCCGGAGCCGGTCGTCGAGGCACCGGCGCCCGCCGCTGCGCCGGTCGTCGAGGCGCCTGCTGCACCGGAACCGGTATCTGCGCCGACGCCAGCACCCGCTGTGGCGCCTGCCCCCGTACAGGCGAAGGCTCCGGTACGTGCGCCCGTCGCGCCGCCGGCACCGCCTGCTCCGCCGCCGCCGTTGACGATCACGCTCGATTCGAGCCTGCCCGCGCCGCGTCTGTTCACGCCGGTGCCGCGCCCCGAGCGGCCGCGTCCGGCCCCGGCACCCGCGCCGCCGCCCGCCGCCGCAGCAGCCACGCCGGCCAGCACGAATACGACCGCTGCTACGCCATCGGGTGGTCTTGCGCCGAAGCGCCCGGGCAGCGAACCGCCGCGTCCGACGCAGCGTGACCGCAAGGGTGACGATCGCCGCACCGCCGGCAAGCTCACCGTCAACCGCGCGCTTGGCGATGGTGACGGCGCGCGTGCCCGCAGCCTCGCCGCGCTGAAGCGTGCGCGCGAGAAGGAGCATCGCCGCATGGGCGGCCCGCGCGAGGCGCAGGCCAAGCAGGTCCGCGACGTGCAGGTGCCCGAGACGATCACCGTGCAGGAACTCGCCAACCGTATGGCCGAGAAGGGCGCGGATCTGGTCAAGACGCTGTTCAAGATGGGCATGCCCGTCACGATGACGCAGACGATCGACCAGGATACCGCCGAGCTGCTCGTCACCGAGTTCGGCCACAATATCGTGCGTGTGAGCGATTCGGATATCGATCTCGCGATCGAGACCGAGGGCGATGCAGAGGCGACGCTGAAGGCGCGTCCGCCGGTCGTCACGATCATGGGCCATGTCGATCACGGCAAGACCAGCCTGCTCGACGCGCTGCGCGGCACGGACGTGGTGCGCGGCGAAGCTGGCGGCATCACCCAGCACATCGGTGCGTACCAGGTGACGCTCAAGGACAAGTCGAAGGTGACGTTCCTTGATACGCCGGGCCATGAAGCGTTCAGCGAAATGCGCGCACGTGGCGCCAACGTGACCGACATCGTCGTGCTCGTGGTCGCGGCGGACGACAGCATCAAGCCGCAGACGGTGGAGGCGATCAACCACACCAAGGCGGCCGGCGTGCCGATGATCGTGGCGATCAACAAGGTCGACAAGCACGAGGCCAACCCGCAGAAGGTCCGCGAGGCGTTGCTTCAGTACGAAGTTGTCGTTGAGGAGATGTCGGGCGACGTGCAGGACGTCGAAGTGTCGGCGATGAAGAAGACCGGGCTCGATACGCTGATCGAGAAGATCCAGCTTCAGGCCGAACTGCTCGAACTCCGCGCCAACCCCGACCGTATGGCCGAGGGCGCGGTGATCGAGGCGAAGCTCGACAAGGGTCGGGGTCCGGTCGCGACGATCCTCGTCAGCCGGGGCACGCTCAAGGTCGGCGACGTGTTCGTCGTCGGCGCTGAGAGCGGCAAGGTCCGGGCGATGACCAACGACAAGGGCCAGCAGATCAAGGAAGCCGGTCCGTCGATGCCGGTCGAGGTGCTCGGCCTGTCGGGCGTTCCACGCGCGGGCGATCTGCTGTCGGTGGTGGAGAACGAGGCGCGTGCCCGTGAAGTCGCCGAATATCGTCAGAGCGTCATCACCAACAAGCGTACCACGTCGACCCCGGCAAGCCTGGAGAGCATGTTCTCCGCGCTGAAGGACAAGCAGGCGATCGAATATCCGCTCGTCGTCAAGGCCGACACGCAAGGTTCGGTCGAGGCGATCGTGTCGTCGATCAACAAGATCTCGACCGATGACATCAAGGCACGGGTGCTGCACTCGGGCGTCGGTGGCATCACCGAAAGCGACGTGACGCTGGCCGGGGCTTCGGGGGCGCCGATCATCGGCTTCAACGTCCGCCCGAATGCCAAGGCGCGAGAGATCGCCGAGCGTCAGAAGGTCGCGTTTAAATACTATGACGTGATCTACGACCTGATCGACGAGATCCGCGCGGGCATGGCGGGCGAGCTTGGGCCGGAGGCGTTCGAGACGGTGGTCGGCCGCGCCGAAATCCGCGACGTGTTCTCCGCCGGCAAGCACGGCAAGGCGGCGGGTCTGCTCGTTACCGAGGGCAACATCCGCAAGGCGCTCAAGGCACGCATCACGCGCAACGACGTCATCATCTACCAGGGCGAAATCGCTTCGCTGCGCCGGTTCAAGGATGACGTTGCCGAAGTCCGGGCTGGTCTGGAATGCGGTGTGACGTTCACGTCGAACTTCGTCGACATCAAGGCGGGTGACTTCCTCGAAACCTTCGAGGTCGAACTGCGCGAACGCACGCTGTGATCGACGCGGGCGAGGGGCGGGTAATGCGCCGTTCGCCTGCATCGGCGCGCGTTGGTGCGGTGGTCGCATTGCAACGGCAAGGCTGAACGGTGCGGCGTTCGCGCCGGACCGCCCGTGAGCCGGTGGCGCGGGTGATCGTGCCACCCCCGACCACGTGCTGGCTCTGTGGCCGACCTTTGGGCCGCAAAATCGAACAGCATCATCCGTTGCCGAAAAGTCGCGGCGGGCGTGAGACGGTGGCGGTGCATCCGATCTGCCACCGTGCGATCCACACCGCCTTCACTAACGCCGAACTTGCGCAGCCTAGTGTTGCGGCGGCGGTCGCAACGGACCCGCGACTGACGAAGTTTCTCACGTGGATCGCCGACAAACCTCCCGACTTCCATGCGCCGACTGCGCGTCGTACAAAGTGACATCATGAGACCAGCCGAAACCCCCGAAACCCGTTCCGTCCGCCTGCTCCGCGTCGGCGAACAGGTGCGCCATGCGCTGTCCGACATCCTGATGCGCGGCGACGTGCATGACGAGACGCTCGCCAGCCATGCGGTGACGATCACCGAGGTGCGGATGTCGCCCGATCTGCGCCATGCGACGTGCTTCGTGAAGGCGCTGCTCGGCAAGGACGAGGAGGCGGTGCTCAAGGCGCTGCGCACCAACACCGCCTATCTCCAGCGTGAGGTCGCCGGGCGCGTGCAGACGCGGTACGCCGCCAAGCTGAAGTTCGTCGCCGACGAAAGCTTCGACGAAGGCAGCCATATCGACCAGTTGTTGCGCGCGCCGCATGTCGCGCAGGATCTCGGCGACGGCGAAGACTGACCCGCGAAAGTCGTCCGATGGCCAAGCTCTATTTCTATTATGCGTCGATGAACGCGGGTAAATCAACCAACCTGCTGCAGGCCGATTTCAACTACCGCGAGCGGGGCATGCGCACGTTGCTGTTCACCGCCGCGATCGACGATCGCTTTGCGGCGGGGACGATCACGTCGCGGATCGGTCTGGTGGCGCCGGCGCTGGCGTTCGACGCGGCGACAGACCTCGCAGCAATTGCATTGGCACAGTCGGAACCCCCGGCCTGCGTGATGGTCGACGAGGCGCAATTCCTGACAGCGGATCAGGTCGATCAGCTTGCCTCGCTCGCAGACCGGCATGGAATCCCGGTGCTGGCGTACGGCTTGCGAACCGATTTTCGCGGGAATTTGTTCGCGGGGTCGGCGCGGCTGCTGGCGTTGGCCGATACGCTCATCGAGATCAAATCGGTGTGCGAGTGCGGGCGCAAGGCGACGATGAACCTGCGAGTCGATGCGGAGGGACGCGCGGTGACACGCGGTACGCAGACCGAAATCGGCGGCAACGATCGCTACATCGCGCTGTGCCGCCGGCATTTCAGCGAGCGTTCAGCCGGCGTGCGGTAACGACCCGAACAGCACCTTCGGAGGTTTCGCATGCTTAGACCCATGATCCTCGCCACCATGCTGCTGGCGCTGCCGGCAATGGCGGTTGCCGATGTGAAAGGCGATGCCAGGACGGGCGGCTGGCCGCCTGAGCAGGTCGGCAAGGAAACCAGCATCCCGTTGCTCCGCAGCCAGAACCTCTACACTTTCGAGACGGATGGCGATCGCGGCGCCTGGCTGCAGGATCAGCAGCGGCGCTGGTACTACGCCAAGGTGCTGGGGCCGTGCCTTGGCCTCAGCTTTGCGACGCGGATCGGGGTGGACACACGCTTCAACGGCGGGTCGCTCGATCGCACCGGTACGTTGCTGGTCGATGGCCAGCGCTGCCCGATCGACAGCCTGACCGCGAGCGCGGGGCCGCCGCCGAAGCCTGGCAAGCTCAAGCCCGGCCTCAATCGTATCAAGCGGGGCTGACGGCACGACGTTCCGCCGCTAGGCGCGGCGGATGCATGGCTGGATCATTCTCGACAAACCGCTTGGGCTGGGATCGACGCAAGGCGTCTCGGCGGTAAAGCGCGCGCTCAGGCAGGGCGGCTACGGCAAGTGGAAGGTCGGGCATGGCGGCACGCTCGATCCGCTCGCCACCGGCGTACTGCCGATCGCGGTGGGGGAGGCGACCAAGCTTGCCGGGCGGATGCTCGACAGCGACAAGGTGTACGACTTCACGATCCGCTTCGGCGAACAGACCGATACGCTCGATGCAGAGGGCAAGGGTGTAGCCACCAGCGACGTGCGGCCGACGCGGGCGGCGCTCGAGGCGGTGCTGCCGCGCTTCACCGGGCCGATCGAGCAGGTGCCGCCGGCCTATTCCGCGTTGAAGGTGGATGGCGAGCGCGCCTATGATCTCGCGCGGGCAGGCGCGGAGGTGGTGCTGGCCACGCGCGCGGTGACGATCCACGCGCTGACGGTCGCGGCCGTCGCCGATGCCGGGCCGCTGGAGGAGGTGACGCTCAGCGCGCACGTCTCCAAGGGCACGTATATCCGCAGCCTTGCGCGCGACATTGCGCTGGCGCTTGGCACCGTCGGCTATGTCACCATGCTGCGACGGACCAAGGCGGGGCCGTTCGATCTGTCGCAGGCGATATCGCTGGACAATCTCGACCAACACGCTATGGCGCGCACCCTTGAACAGATACTCCTGCCGTTGAGGGCGGGGCTGGACGACATCCCGGCTCTATCCCTCACCCCCGACCAGGCAGGGGCGCTCCGACAGGGGCGTGTGCTGGCCGGGATAGCCGCTGATGATGGCCTCCATTTCGCGCTGCTGGGTGATGCACCCGTCGCGCTGGTCGAGGTTACGGATGGTAACGTCCGGGTCGAACGCGGCTTCAACCTGTAACGATGTCGAAGGAAACGATATGACGATCACCGCAGAGAAGCGCCAGGAACTCATCAAGACCCACGGTCGCGCCGAAGGCGACACCGGCAGCACCGAAGTGCAGGTCGCGATCCTCACCGAGCGCATCCGCAACCTGACCGAGCATTTCAAGGGCCACGCCAAGGACAACCATTCGCGTCGCGGCCTGCTGATGATGGTCAACAAGCGTCGTTCGCTGCTCGACTATCTCCGTCATAAGGATGGTCAGCGGTATCTCGATCTCATCGCGAAGCTTGGTCTTCGCAAGTAATCGAAACGGCGCCTCCGGGCGCCGTTTTTTTGTCTCCGCCTGACGCGGGGACTTGGCAAACACTCTAACGCTGCGCGCCGGAATACGGTACGCAGCACCTGAGCCCCGGCAGACCGCCGGGGAACACCTTGGGCGGCGGCAATTCGGCTCGCCTCCCACGTCGGGGCCAAGACAGGCTCCACCCCGCGCGGACCGGTCAAGTCCGCAGATAGGCCCCGACCGGCATCTGGCCGGCGGTGTTGAAGGAAATCCCATGTTCGATACCAAAACCAGCAGCATCCAGTGGGGCGGCAAGACCCTCACGCTGGAAACGGGCCGCGTTGCCCGCCAGGCTGACGGCGCGATTATCGCGACGCTCGGCGAAACCGTCGTTCTCTGCGCCGTCACGGCGGCGCGTTCGGTGAAGGAGGGGCAGGACTTCTTCCCGCTCACCGTACACTATCAGGAAAAGTATTCGGCGGCCGGCCGCATCCCCGGCGGCTTCTTCAAGCGTGAGCGCGGCGCCACCGAAAAGGAAACGCTGACCAGCCGCCTGATCGATCGCCCGATCCGCCCGCTGTTCCCGGAAGGGTTCTACAACGAGATCAACGTGATTGCCCAAGTTCTCAGCTATGATGGCGAGAACGAGCCGGACATCCTCGCGATGGTTGCGGCATCGGCTGCGCTGACCATCTCGGGCGTGCCGTTCATGGGCCCGATCGGCGCCGCGCGCGTCGGTTACATCGACGGCGAGTACATCCTCAACCCGACCAACGAGCAGATCAAGGCGGGTGACCTCGACCTCGTCGTCGCCGCCACCGGCGATGCCGTGATGATGGTCGAATCGGAAGCCAAGGAGCTTTCCGAAGAGGTCATGCTCGGCGCGGTGCAGTTCGCGCACAAGGCATGCCGTGAAGTCGTCAACGGGATCATCGATCTCGCCGAGCAGGCTGCCAAGGACCCGTGGGAAATGGCCCCGCAGGCCGACCTGTCGGCTGCCAAGGACAAGCTCAAGAAGCTGATCGGCAAGGACATCGCCGCCGCCTACAAGGTGACCGACAAGTCCAAGCGTTCGGGCCTGCTCAACGAGGCACGCGCCAAGGGCAAGGCTGCCTTTGCCGATGCCGCGCCGCAGGACCAGATGGCTGCCGGCAAGCTGATGAAGAAGCTGGAAGCGGAAATCGTTCGCGGCGCCATCCTCAAGGACGGCCAGCGCATCGACGGCCGCAACACCAAGCAGATCCGTCCGATCGAGGCGATGGTCCACTTCCTGCCGCGCACGCACGGTTCGGCGCTGTTCACGCGTGGCGAGACGCAGGCGATCTGCACCACCACGCTCGGCACCAAGGATGCGGAGCAGATGATCGACGGGCTGACCGGCCTGTCGTACGAAAACTTCATGCTGCACTACAACTTCCCGCCCTACTCGGTCGGTGAAGTCGGCCGCTTCGGTGCGCCGGGGCGTCGTGAAGTCGGCCACGGCAAGCTCGCCTGGCGCGCGCTGCATCCGGTGCTGCCGTCGAAGGACGAGTTCCCCTATACGATCCGCGTTCTGTCGGACATCACCGAGTCGAACGGCTCGTCGTCGATGGCGACGGTGTGCGGCGGTTCGCTGTCGATGATGGACGCGGGCGTTCCGCTCAAGCGTCCGGTGTCGGGCATCGCGATGGGCCTGATCCTCGAAGGCAAGGACTTTGCGGTTCTGTCGGACATCCTTGGCGACGAGGATCACCTCGGCGACATGGACTTTAAGGTCGCAGGCACCGAGGCCGGCATCACCACGATGCAGATGGACATCAAGATCGCCGGTATCACCGAGGAGATCATGAAGGTCGCGCTCAATCAGGCCAAGGAAGGCCGTGCGCACATCCTCGGCGAAATGTCGAAGGCGCTGTCGTCGACCCGCAATGAGCTGTCGGCACACGCACCGCGTATCGAGAGCTTCCAGATCGACAAGTCGAAGATCCGTGAAGTGATCGGCACCGGCGGCAAGGTGATCCGCGAGATCGTCGCCACCACCGGCGCCAAGGTCGACATCGACGACGAGGGCGTCATCAAGGTGTCGTCGTCCGATCCGGCGCAGATCGAAGCCGCGATCAAGTGGATCAAGGGCCTCGTCGAGGAAGCCGAAGTCGGCAAGGTCTATGACGGCAAGGTCGTCAACCTGGTGGACTTCGGTGCGTTCGTGAACTTCATGGGCGGCAAGGACGGCCTCGTCCACGTCTCGGAGATCAAGAACGAGCGTGTCGAGAAGGTCTCGGACGTCCTCAAGGAGGGCCAGGAGGTCAAGGTCAAGGTTCTCGAGATCGACCCGCGCGGCAAGGTTCGCCTGTCGATGCGCGTCGTCGATCAGGAAACCGGCGCCGAGCTGGAAGACTCGCGCCCCGCACGCGAGCCGCGTGAGGGTGGCGACCGTGGTCCGCGCGGGCCCCGTCGTGACGGCGACGGTGGTCGTGGCGCCCCGCGTGGTGAAGGTGGTCGTGGTGGCGAAGGTCGCGGCGAGCGTGGTGAGGGCCGCGGCCCCCGCCGCGAAGGCCGTGGCCCCAAGCGCGAGTCGCAGGGCGAGAACGGCGAGGGTCCAGCGCCGGAGTTCGCGCCGGCCTTCTTGACCGGTGATCGCGACTGATCTCTCGTGGTCTAGCGACGAACGAAAGAGGCTCGGGGGCAACCCTGAGCCTTTTTTGTTGGGGGCATCGGCAAAGCGGATGACCGCGATGACGTGTCGGTGGTGCGCACAATGCAGATTTCGGGTGTTAGCCTTTGTCAGCACTCAACCATGGGTTAGACGTGCACAACCGGCAGCCGGGCTGCTAGGGCGGAGCAGGGCTATGGGAATCGGGCGAGCAGGCGCTTTCATCGCACTCTTTGCGGTCACCGCTCCGGCTTTCGGGCAAACAACGCCTTATCCGCTTGAGCGCTATCGCGTCACGCTCAAGGGTGGCGGACTAGGGGTAGACATAGACGAGACCGTCATCGTTTCGATCGTGGTGCACGATGGCAAGCGAGAACGCTGGATCGCCGAACGACGGCGGCGCGATCACAATTGGTGCGCCAGCCAAGTCAACGGACAATGCTCGGCAGGCGACAAGACCGTTCACGACTGGATCGACGGCAATTCCTGTCCCGCCTTGACCGCTGCATTGGAGGATCTTGCGCGGCTGAAGGTCGGCGGGTTCGCTCCGCCTGCCCGTTCGGGCAGTATCATGATCACCGATACGCCGTTGCTGACGGTGAGCGGTACGCCCGACGGGATGACCGGCTACGGCGCTCATATGGCGTTGGCGGGGTTTACCGGACCAGTGGTCGATTGGTGGTCTCGTTCGGAGCGCTCCCTCGCCCAATGCTGGACCCCCAACAGGCTGACAAGCAACGGACGGCAACTCGACGCTCAACGCACGCTGTAATCAGCCACACGATCATATGACGCTGTGATGGATGGCAGGCGAGCTACTCGCCGCCGAGCGCCTCGATCCGCGCAGTGGCTTCCGCCACGCCGGGATTGGCCGCGCTCCCGGTCATCGCTTCGAACATGTCGGTCAGCTTGGCGTAGCGGGTGCGCGCCTCGCGCCATAGGGCGATCGCGCCAGACACATCGCCGACCGCTTCGGCCTGCGTCGCGGCGCAACGCACCGCGTTCGCCACGTCGAGCGGCGGCGCATCGGGCACCTGCGCGTAGAACCACAGCGCCTGTGCGACATCCGCTTCCGCGTCGCCGGCGCGGTCGCCTTCGATCAGCATGTCGGCGCGGTGGCGCAGCGCCTGAGCGAGCGCGAGCGGGTTGCTGCCGCCGCGCAGCATCTCCACCGCGACGGTCTGGTGGTCGATCGCCGCCGCCAGATCGCCCGATTGGCGCGCAGCCTGTGCGGTGCCAAGCAAAGCTTCGATCTGGTTCATGCGCGTTCGATCAGATAGTTCATGCGCGCCGCTGCGATCGGCCGGGCGGGATCGTCCTGCCACGCGCTAGCATCCACGTTGGCGACACGGGTGCCGAGCCGGGTAACGACCCCGCGCGCGAAGGTCGGTTTGTCGCGCCCGCCACGCATGAAATCGACGGTGAGGTTGATCGGTTTGATGCGCGCGTCGCTCTCGATGCCGAGCGCGTGGCGCAACGCAATGATCGACGCGACTTCGAGGAAACCGCCGATCGCGCCACCGTGCAGGAAGCCGGGGCGCCCGACCACGCTGTCGGCATACGGCAGGCTGAGCAGCGTAGGGTCGCCGTCCACAGCTGTTACGCCGAGGAAGCGCGCATAAGGGATGTCGTCCATCACAAATCCGTGAACATGAAGGTGCCGGCGACATTGGCGATCGGATCGGCCGGGTCGCCGTCATGCGCGACGCCGCGCACGAACGATATCGCACGGGTGACGCGGTAGCATTCGCCGCGCCCGATCACGGTCCGTCCCGGCGTGGCGGGCCGCACGTAATCGATGCGCAGATCGAGCGTGGCGTGCGGCCGCGCAACGCCGACCTTCATGCGCACCGCGAAACTGGTCGCGCTGTCCATCAGCGCGAGGATCGGCCCGGAGGCAAGCACCCCGCGCGAAAGATCGCCTATCAACGCTTCACGATACGGCAGCGCCAGTTCTGCCCAATCGGGACCGTGCGCGCGATATTCGATGCCGAGATGGCCGCCATGATGCCCCTCCATCATGTCGGCGAAATCTTCCGGGACGAAGCTGCTGGGATCGGGAAGCGCCATGCGGCCTCCCTACCGCATCGCGGCGGCGCTGCAAGTCTGCGCGGGATTACAGCGATGTAACTGTCCGGCACGGCCGGCGCCGACCTACCGATCCCGCAGCGCAATCGTGCGCGAGGAGACGAACATGGCAGAGTTGAGCATCGACATCGATCAGATCGCGCATCTGGAGACACAGGTCGGCACGTTCGGGAGCATCGGCGGACTCGAGTCGGGTGGCGACGATATGTTCGAATATCTGGTCAGCATCGCGAAGCTGACCCGGCCACAGAGCTGATGACGCTGGACCGCGCAGCGCTGGACGCGGCGGCGGCGCGGTCTTCGCGTTTCGCCGCGTCCTTTGCCGATCATCCAGTCACCCGCATGCTGGAGCATGCCTTCGCTGGTGACGATGCCGAACAGCTTGCCGATGCGGCCGAGTTGCTGCTGGCGCGTGGGGACTGGCTGGCGGAACTGCTCGCGCCGATGGTCGCCGAGCTACGTGCCGACCCGCTGTTCGAGCCGCCGTTCGAGGCGCAACGTGACACGGTCCGGTTCAGCACGGTGCTGTTCGAACGACCGGCCGTCACGCTCACCGCCACGATCGTCTCCGCCGATGCGTTGGCGGTGGCGCCGCCTGTGCGCTCCGTTACGATTGCGGGCAGGCTCAGCGTGATCCGGTTTGTTCGTGGCGGCGGCGCGCGCCGCCAGGTCTGGACGGCCGACCCGGCCGATGCGGACTTCCGCGCGGCCGGCGCGGGTCCGTGCGCCCTCACGCGCGACCAGCCACTCGCGGATGATATGGTGGTGCGGCTCGACGGTCGCACCCAGGGGCAGGTGATCGCGGGCGCGACATCCGATCTGGTGACCGTCACCGCGACGATCCGGCCCGGTGCCTCGCCGTATGTGCGGGAATACGCCCTTGCGGACGGTGCGCTGCTGCGCTGTGCGATGCTCGACGAGCAGCCGGCGCGTACGCAGATGTTGCTTGCCTATCTGCGCCTGGCGGGGCGCAAGGATTCCGGCGCGTGTTTCGCCGCTGCGGCAGGAGACGCGGCGTTCTTCCTGCGCTGGCCGGCGATGCGCGAGTGGCTGGCGCTCGATGCGCCGGCCGCGCTGCCGCACTTGCACGCGATGGCCGAGGCCGATCCGCACCACGAGGTGCGCACCGCTGCACGCGCGACGCTGGCGGCGATCACGATGAGACAGGGAGCAGCGGCATGCCACGGGTGATCGCAACCGACCGCGCGCCGGGGATCGGGCTCGACGATCTCGCCGAGGCGCTCGACACCGCGCGCTTCGATGTCCGCGACGAGGAGTCCCTCGTTACGCTTGGCCCGCTGCTGGCACGTCTCGGGCGCAACCCGCACTTCCTGGGCGATCTGGTGATCGCCGAACTGGAGCGACGCTGTGTCGGTCAGGCTGCCGATAATGCTTATGGCGCGCAGGTGTTCATGCTCAAGCCGCCCAACGGCCGCTACCTGTTGCGCGCGAATTTCTGGCCCGCGCGCGGCGATGCGGTGGTACGCGCGAGCGGCACCGCGTCGTTCTTCTACGATCTGCCACACGATCATAACTTCCCGTTCCTGACCTATGGGTACGAAGGCCCGGGCTATTGGAGCGATTATTACGACTATGACGTGACGGCGGTGGCGGGGCTACCCGGCGAGCACGCCGGGCTCCGCTTCGTCGGGCGGTCGCGCCTCGAACCGGGCAAACTGATGCTCTACCGTGCGCGGCGCGACGTGCACGTGCAATTGCCGCCGGACAGCTTTTCCGTGTCGCTGAACATCCTGTTCTACGATGTGGCGCAACCGTGGCTGGAGCAGTTCCAGTTCGACGTGGCGCAAGGGACGATCGCCACCGGGCTGACCACCGCGCCGGCGGAGGGGCTGGTCACGTTGGCGGCGCAACTCGGTGGGCCGACTGGCATTGCGCTCTGTGAAGAGTTTGCCGCGCGCCATCCAGTGCCACGGATGCGCGCGACCGCCTATGCGGCGCTCGCTTCGGCGTTGCCGGACCGCGACGCGCGCGCAGCACTACTTGCCACCGCTGCGGGTGATGCCGATCGTTATGTGGCAGGGCATGCCAGGCTGCGGCTGGCGCGGATCGAGCAGGCTGCAAACCAATCCATAACGGAGTGAACCTCCCTCAATTGCGATTTCAACACGGTAGCATGGCACCGTAGTGGACGAAGCTCTGGTCTTTGGCGGCGTGCGGGCCGGTTTGGCGGCAGAGGCGATCGCGCGTGGGGTGCGCTTGATTGCAGCCGGCGGGCGTGTCGCGGTGGCCGGGGTGGCGCTCCGCTATCCAGGCGTGGCTTGCCCCGTGCAACTGCCGACGCTGCATGTCGTGGAGGGCGGGGAGGGTGCGGTAACGGAGGCGCTCGATGCCGGCGCGCACGACGCGGTGCCGGCGGCAGCAAGCGACGCGTTGATCGCGGCGCGACTGGCGGCGTTGCTGCGGCGCACCGGGACGGTGGCGCCGGTGCGTCTCGGCCCGCTCACCATCGACCGGCTCGAACGCAAGGCGACACGCGATGGCCGGCAGCTTGGTCTGCGTCCACGGGAATATGCGATCCTGCTGTACCTGGCCGGCTCGGTCGGCACGATCGTCCCACGCGAAACCTTGCGGGAGGCGGTGTGGAACATGCGATTCCACCCGGGCACCAACGCGCTGGAAGTGCAGGTCTCGCGATTGCGCGAGAAGCTCGACAAGGGGTTCGCCACGCCGATGCTGCACACCGAGAAAGGTGTCGGTTACGGGCTGATCGTGCCGGTGGGCGATCCCCCATAGCAAAAGGGCAGGTCCGCTACTGCGAACCTGCCTTTCACATCTTTACGTCAAGCTTGCGCGATCAGCCCGCTGCGGGCGACCGGCGACCGCCGCCGCCCGACGACTGGCGACGCGGGCCACCGGGACGGCCACCGCCGCCACCCGGACGGCCCTGACCACCGGGCCGGCCCGCGCCACCGGCGGGACGGCCTGCGCCACCTGCCGGACGCTCGCCGGTCGGGCGCGCCGAATGCGTCGCGCGTGGCCCTTGGCGGTGACGGCCGGAATCATCGACGCGGCGCTCGGGCGTGTCCGAACCGGCCGGGCGTGCCGCCTTGATGCGGGCCTGCTCGGCACTGAAATCGGCCGGAAGCGGCAGTGGCGTCGGCTTGACCTTGGTCAGCCGCTCGATGTCGCGCAGGAACGGCTTCTCGTCATCCGCGCAGAAGCTGATCGCCACGCCCGACGCGCCCGCGCGCGCGGTGCGCCCGATACGGTGTACATATTGCTCCGGCACGTTGGGCAGCTCGAAGTTGAACACATGGGAAACGCCCGACACGTCGATGCCGCGCGCGGCGATATCGGTCGCGATCAGCACGTTGACCTTGCCGGCCTTGAACTCGCCGAGTGCGCGCTCACGCTGCGGCTGGCTCTTGTTGCCGTGGATCGCGTTGGAGGCGATGCCGTTGGCGGCAAGCAGCTTCACGACGCGGTCGGCGCCATGCTTGGTGCGGGTGAAGACGAGGCAACGCTCGATCTCCGGGTTGCGCAGGTGGATGGTCAGCAGCGCCTGCTTCTCGGACTGGTTCACCAGCGTGACGAACTGGTCGACGCGTTCCGCCGTGGAGGCGATCGGTGCGACCTTGACGGTGGCGGGATCGGTCAGGAATTGATCGGCAAGATCGCGGATCGCGGCGGGCATCGTCGCCGAAAAGAACAACGTCTGGCGCTGCTTGGGGAGCATGCGCACGATCTTCTTGAGAGCATGAATGAAGCCGAGGTCCATCATCTGGTCGGCTTCGTCGAGGACGAGGATTTCCAGCGTGGCGAGGCTGACGAAACGCTGCTCGATCAGGTCGAGCAGGCGGCCCGGCGTGGCGACGAGGATGTCGACGCCGCGCATCATGTCCTGACGGTTCTTGTTGATGCTGACGCCGCCGAACACGGTAGCGACCGACATCTTGGAGAACTTGCCGTAGTCGCGCGCACTCTCGGCGATCTGGCTGGCGAGTTCGCGGGTCGGCGCGAGCACCAGCATGCGGCAATGCGTCGGCAGGATACGCTTGTCGTTGGCGATCAGGTTCTGGATCGAGGGCAGCACGAACGCGGCGGTCTTGCCGGTGCCGGTCTGCGCGATGCCGAGCAGATCGCGGCCTTCAAGCAGCATCGGGATCGACTGCTGCTGAATCGGGGTAGGGGCGGAATAGCCCTTTGCCTCGAGCGCGCGGACGAGCGGTTCGGCAAGGCCGAGTTTGACGAAAGACATGGGGAGAATATCCAATATCAGGCCATGCCCGCGCGCGCCAAGGCGAACGGGTGGCGGGGGAAACCGACACCCCGCGTGAATAGGGAAGCCTTGCGAAAACAACCGGGGCGGAGCTTCGAACCTCTCGGTTCGATCACGCTGCAATACGCCTCGATGGCGGCGATATGTCTGCTGCAACGCGGAAAGTCAATGCCGACGCCGAAAATCTACCCGCGGGGCGGGTCCGATCTGACTTAACCTGCGTTAGAGTACGTGCCAGGGAGTTACAGTTATGTGTCATGTACTGATTATCGAGGACGAACCATTACTCGCGTTCGACCTGCAGGACATGCTGTCAACGGTCGGTGCCACCAGTTTCGCGTTTGCCGAAACCGAGAATCAGGCGGTGAGCGAGGCCCGGCTACGACGGCCTGACGTCATCACCTCGGACGTGATGTTGCGCGAGGGGACCGGCCCGTGTGCGGTCCAGACGATCCTCAGCGAGATGGGGCCGTTGCCGGTGATCTATATCACGGCCACGCCGGATCAGTGCGAACCATGTGAGCCGTCTTCGGCGATCCTGGCGAAGCCGGTGCTGGGCGTGGTGGTGCGCGACGCGTTCCGGGCCGTCGCGCCACACAGCGATTGACGATCACAACCCGCCGCCGGCCAGTGCGGCGAGCAGCAACAGCGCGACGATATTGGTGATCTTTATCATCGGGTTCACGGCTGGCCCTGCCGTGTCCTTGTAGGGATCACCCACGGTGTCGCCGGTCACCGCCGCCTTGTGCGCCTCGCTGCCCTTGCCGCCGTGGTTGCCGTCCTCGATGAACTTCTTGGCATTGTCCCATGCGCCGCCGCCCGACGTCATTGAGATCGCGACGAACAGGCCGGAGACGATCACCCCGAGCAGCATCGCACCGAGTGCCGCAAAACCCGACGCCTGACCCGCTACCAGCGTGACGATGCAATACACCGCGATCGGGCTGAGCACCGGCAGCAGCGATGGGACGATCATCTCGCGGATCGCAGCGCGGGTGACGAGATCGACGGTGCGCGCGTAGTTCGGGCGGCTGGTGCCGGCCATGATGCCGGGATTGGTGCGGAACTGCTCGCGCACCTCTTCCACCACCGCGCCCGCCGCGCGCCCCACCGCCGTCATCCCCATCGCACCGAACAGATAGGGCAATAGCGCGCCGAGCAGCAGCCCGACGATGACATACGGGTTGGAGAGCGTGAAATCGACGGTCAGGCCGCTGAAATATTCCTTCAGGTCGCTGGTATAGGCGCCGAACAGTACCAGCGCCGCCAGTGCCGCCGAGCCGATCGCATAGCCTTTCGTCACCGCCTTGGTGGTGTTGCCGACCGCATCGAGCGCGTCGGTGCGGGTACGAACGTCGTCCGGCAGCCCGGCCATTTCCGCGATGCCGCCCGCATTGTCGGTGACCGGGCCATAAGCGTCGAGCGCCACCACCATGCCGGCCTGGCTGAGCATCGCCGTCGCCGCGAAGGCGATGCCGATCACGCCGGCAAGCTGGAACGCGGCAACCACCGCGACGACGATCACGATCGTCGGCATGGCAGTCGATTCGAGGCTGATGGCGAGGCCCTGGATGACGTTGGTACCGTGGCCGGTTTCGGAAGCCTTGGCGATGCTGCGCACCGGGCGGTAGTTGGTGCCGGTGTAATATTCGGTGATCCACACCAGCAAGCCGGTGACGGCAAGGCCGATCATCATCGACCAGAACAGGCTCATGCCCGTGATGCCGCCGGTCGCGTTCGGATCGAGGAAGCCGTTCGTGCCAAGCGGTGCCGACAGGTCGCCGAGCGTGTAGCGTGTGACGAGATAGATCGCCGGCACGGACAGCAAGGCCGAGGTCCAGAACCCCTTGTACAGCGCACCCATGATCGTTCCGCCGCCGAGGCGTACCGCATAGGTACCGAGAATCGAGGTGATGATGCACACGCCGCCGACGATGAGCGGTAGCGTCATCAGCGCGAGGAGCTGGTCGGCGGATTTGAAGGCAAGCGCGATAGAGATCATCGTCACGCCGAGCGTCACCACGTACGTTTCGAATAGATCGGCGGCCATGCCCGCACAATCACCGACATTGTCGCCGACGTTGTCCGCGATCACGGCGGGGTTGCGCGGATCGTCTTCGGGAATACCGGCCTCGACCTTGCCGACGAGATCCGCGCCGACGTCGGCTGCCTTGGTAAAGATGCCGCCGCCCAGCCGCGCGAAGATCGAGATCAACGATGCGCCGAACGCCAACGCGGTGAGCGCCTCGATAATAACACGGTCCGCCGGGGCATGATGCGCGACCGCGACCAGATACCAGAAGAAGCCCGAGATCGACAGCAGACCCAGCCCCGCCACCAGCATCCCCGTCACCGCGCCGGATCGAAAGGCGAGGGTGAGGCCGCCCTGCAGGCTGGTCCGCGCGGCCTCGGCGGTACGGACGTTGGCGCGGACCGATATGTTCATGCCGACATAGCCCGCCGCGCCGGACAATACCGCGCCGATGAGGAAGCCGATCGTGGAGACGAAGCCCAGCGTCACCGCCAGGATGATCGCCACCACCAGCCCGACGATCGCGATGGTGCGGTACTGCCGGCCGAGATACGCCTTGGCGCCTTCCTGGATGGCGGCGGCGATATCCTGCATCTTATCGTTGCCGGGCGGTGCGCGCAGCACCTGCCCGCTGGTAAAGGCGCCGTAGATCACGGCAATCAGGCCACAGATGATGGCGGCATAGACGATCGTCATGCTGATCCTTCCCCTAAATGCCAGGGGCGGATGGTCGGCTGCGTGGCCGCCTCCGTCCTCTATAACGGCAAAGTATAGGCGTGCGATCTGCGTTGGCAACCGGCTTGCCATGATGCGGCAAAGCCGGTTTGGCGGATGGCTACTGCCGGGCTACGATGCGTGGAGATAGCCTAATCTTGCCGGCAGCGGCACCGCGTCGTCGCCATCGACCAGCGTCAGCCCCGATCCGGCGCCAAACCGCCCGATGCGGGTCGCGGCGACGGGCAGGGAGGCAGCCATCGGGAGCGCGAACAGCAGTTCGTAATCGTCGCCCGCCGTCGCGGCGGTGAGCCGGTCGGCGCGCGCGGTGCCGAGCGCCTTCAACGCAGGCGATAGCGGTACGGCGGCAAGGTCGATCTCGACTGCGACACCGCTGGCCGCCGCCATCCGCTCGGCATCGATGAGCAGGCCGTCCGACACGTCCATCATCGCGCTGACGACCGGGCCGAGCGCGCGGCCCTCGGGCAAGCGGGGATTGGGACGACGATAGGCGGCGAGCAGCGCCGCCGCACCGTCGCCACCCCGCGCGACCGCTAGGCCGGCGCCGGCATCGCCGATGGTGCCGGTGACGTACAGCGCGTCGCCCGCGCGTGCGCCACTCCGGCCTGGCACCACCGCGCCGCCGCTGCCGATCGCGGTGAGGCCGAGCACGCGCGCATCGCCCGCCGGCTGTGCGACCGTATCGCCGCCCAACAGCGGCACGCCGAACGCGGACAGCGCATCGCCCAGCCCGGCGACGAACGCCGCATCCCACGCCGCATCGCCGGTGAGGCCGTACCCCATCAGCACGCCGAGCGGCGTCGCCCCCTTCGCCGCAAGATCGGACAAATTCACCGCGAGCAGCTTCCATGCGACATCGGCGGGCGGATCGCCGGCGAGGAAGTGCACGCCCTCGACCAGCATGTCGTGGGTCAGCACCAACGGGCCGGGCGGCGGTGTCAGCACGGCGGCATCATCGAGGAGAGCACGCGCGGCGGGATCGCGGACGAGACCGCGCAACGCCGCGATGAAGGCGCGTTCACTCATGCGCTTGCTTTCCATGCCGTCCACCGAAGCCCCGTAAAGTTTTCTATAACGGAAAGGAATGCCGCTCCGGCCGCGACGAGAGAGGAAAAGTACCGCACGCGATGATGGCAGTATTGACCTGTATTGGCGGCAAGCACGACCACGGCTTGCTGATACTCGCCGCCGTGCTGTGCATCGCCGGATCGCTGGCGGCGCTGCGCCTGTTCGGCCGTGCCATGATGAACGAGGCCGGGTCGGAGCGGCACGCGTGGTTGTTGCTCGCCGCGGTGGTCGCCGGCTTCGCGATCTGGTGCACGCATTATGTCGCGACCCTCGCCTATATCGGCACCGATCCCGATGCGCGGGGCGCGGCGCTCGCGGCGGTGTCGCTGCTGGTCGCGATCGCCGGCGCCTACACCGGCTTCGCGATCGCCGCGATGCGCACCGGCCGCCGTGCGAGCTGGGCCGGCGGTGCCGTGCTCGGGTTGGCGATCGGCATGACGCATTATCTTGGCGCGTTCCTGGCCGAAAGCGAGCGGGCCGCCTCGTGGCACGCCGACTCAATTGCCGCATCGCTGCTGATGGTGCTGCTGTTCGGCGCGCTTGCGCTCGCCGCTGCCCGAGGCACCATGCGCGGGTTGCCGTCGCGCGCGGCCGCACCGTTGCTGGTTGCGGCGATCTCCAGCCTCCATCTCACCAGCGTCGTCGCGGTCGAGACGCTGCATCGCCTCCCGGTCAAGGCGTCCGAGGGGACCGAGGTGCTGGCGATCGCCGCCGCGCTGGTCGGGCTGGTGGTGATCGCGGCCGGCGCGATGAGCTGGCTGATCGATTCGCGGCTGCGCCGCACGCTCGGCGATCAGTTGAGCCTGATGGCGCTGACCGATCCGCTCACCGGCCTGCCCAACCGCGCCGGGTTCGAGGCGCATCTTGCCGGCGAGATCGCTTGGGCGGAGCGCGCTCAGGCGCGCTTCGCGGTGGTGTCGATCGACATGGACCGGTTCGATACGATCAACGACGCCTATGGCCATCTGTTCGGCGATCTCGTGCTGCGCGCGGTGGCGGCGCGGCTGAACGATGGCGCAGATGAGGGCGAGCGGGTCGCGCGGCTTGGCGGCGACGAATTCGGCGCGCTCAAGCGGTTCGCCACCCCCGCCGAACTGACCGGCTTCCTCGCGCGGCTCCGCGAAGCCTGTTCGCGCGCGATCGAGATCGAGGGCGTCCGCGTCGAGATTGCCGCATCGTTAGGTGTGGCGATCTACCCCGAGGATTCGGCCTCCGCCGACATGCTCGTCAACAATGCGGCGCTGGCCCGGCACCGTTCGACCAGCGAGGAGCCGTTGTGCTTCTACAACGGCTGCGTCGACGATGTGGTGCGCAGGCAGCGCGCGATCGCCTCCGATCTCAAGATGGCGATCCAGCGCGGGCAGTTGCAACTCTACTATCAGCCGCAGACCAGCCTCACCGACGGTGCGCTTGTCGGGTATGAATCGCTGGCCCGCTGGAACCACCCGGTGCGGGGGCCGATCTCGCCCGCCGAGTTCATTCCGGCGGCGGAGAAGCACGGACTGATCGGCGTGCTGGGCGACTGGGCGCTGCGGCAGGCGTGCGAGGATGTGGCGCGGTGGAGCGGATCGACCAAGGTCGCGGTCAACGTATCGCCGAGCCAGTTGTCCGATCCCGATCTGCCGCGCCGCATCCACGAGGCGCTGATCGCGTCTCGGCTCGCGCCCTGGCGGCTGGAGATCGAGCTGACCGAATCGGCGATCATGGCGGACCGGACGCAGGCGCTGCACGCGCTGCGGCAGATCAAGGCGCTCGGCGTTGCGGTCGCGCTCGACGATTTCGGTACCGGCTATTCCTCGCTGGAGGTGTTGGGCTCGTTCCCGTTCGACAAGATCAAGCTCGACCGCTGTTTCGTGATGCGGCTCGAACAGAGCGCCCAGGCGCTGGGTATCGTACGCGCGGTGCTGGCGATCGGGCGGACGTTCGGCATCCCGGTGCTGGCCGAGGGGATCGAGACGCCCGCGCAATATTCGATCCTACGCGCCGAAGGCTGCGCGCTGGGGCAGGGCTATCTGATGGGCCGCCCGATGCCGCAGCCGCAGATGGAAGGCTATACCCCCGGCGAGATGCGGCGGGCGGGATAGTTCTCGCGCTCAGCTCGCGCGGCGCACGTCCTTGGAAATGGCGTCGAGCAGGCCGTTGACGAAACCCGTCTCGCGGCGCTCGAAAAAGGCGTGCGCGACATCGACATATTCGCTGATGACCGTTGCGGTCGGCACGTCGACGCGGGCGAGCAGTTCGTAGGTGCCCGCACGCAGGATCGCACGCATCGACTTGTCGAGCCGTTCCAGCGTCCAGCCGCTGGCGAGCTTGCCCCGGATCGCGGCGTCGATCTCCTCGCCACGCGCGGTCGCGCCGGTTACGACGTCGTCGAAGAAGGCGACGTCGGCCTCGGCATATTCGGCATCCTCGATCGTCGCGCCCAGACGGTGCGCGTGGAATTCGTGGAGCAGGCGGGGCACCGGCGTGCCCTCCATCTCATGCTGGTAGAGGGCCTGGGTGGCGGCGAGGCGCGCGGCGGCGCGGGCCTTGGAACGGGCGGCGGTACGGGAGGACATTCGCGCGCCTTAGCGAAGACGCACGAAAAATCCCACCCCGTTCGTACCTACAGCCGCAGCGCCACCGACCTGGCATGTGCGGGCAGCCCCTCGGTTTCTGCCAGCGCCACCGCCGCCGGGCCAATGGCGGCAAGGCTGGCGGGGTCGAGTTGCAGGAAGCTGGTGCGCTTCATGAAATCGAGCACCGACAGGCCGCTGGCAAAGCGCGCACGCCGCCCCGTCGGCAGGACGTGGTTCGGGCCGGCGACGTAATCGCCGATCGCCTCCGGGGTATGCCGGCCGAGGAACACCGAACCGGCATGGCGGACGCGATCGAACAGCGGCTGCGGGTCGTCGCAGGCCAGTTCGAGATGTTCGGGCGCAAGCCGGTCGACCAGCGGGATCGCCTCGGCAAGGCTGGCGGTGACGATGATCGCGCCGTTCGCGTCCCAGCTCTGCCGCGCGGTGTCGGCGGTGGAAAGCTCGCCGATCTGGAGATCGACCGCCTCGGCCACGGCATCGCCAAAGGCGGCATCGTCGGTGAACAGGATCGACTGGCTGGTCGGATCATGCTCGGCCTGGCTGAGCAGATCGGCGGCGATCCATGTCGGATCGTTGCGACCGTCCGCAACGACGACGATCTCGCTCGGGCCTGCCACCATGTCGATGCCGACCATGCCGTAGACCTGCCGCTTGGCCTCCGCCACCCAGGCGTTGCCGGGGCCGGTGATGACGTCGACCGCCGGAATCCGCTGTGTACCGTAGGCGAGTGCGGCGATCGCCTGCGCGCCACCGATCCGCCACACCTCGTCCACGCCCGCGATATGCGCGGCGGCAAGCACCAGCGGATTGACCTCGCCATTGGGTGTCGGCGTGACCATCACCAGCCGCTCGACCCCGGCGACGCGCGCGGGGATCGCGTTCATCAGCACCGAGGAGGGGTAGGCCGCGCGCCCGCCCGGGATGTAGATGCCCGCCGCTTGTATCGCGTTCCAGCGCGCGCCGAGCCGGACGCCGGCATCGTCGGTGGCGTCGCTGTCGGTGGGTTTCTGCTTCTCGTGATAGGTCGCGATCCGCGCGGCGGCGAGATCGAGCGCGGCGCGCAGATCGGGCGCGAGCCCTTCATAGGCGGCGATCCATTCCGATTTCTCGATCCGCCAGCCGGTCGCATTGAGATCGTGGCGGTCGAACTTCTCGGTGAATGCGGCGACGGCGGCATCACCCTCGTCGCGCACGCTGGCAAGGATCGTACGCACGTCGCGCGCGACGTCGGCGTCGCTCTCGCGGCGGGCGTTGACGAGCGCCGCGAAGTCCCGCTCGAACGCGGGGTCGGACGTGGTGAGGCGGATCATGCGGCCAACTCCATCGTCACGGCCTGACGGAAGCGTTCGACCAGCGGCACGATTTCCGCGCGGGTCTTGAAGGCGGCGCGGTTGACGACGAGGCGGGACGACACTTCGGCGATCACCTCCACCTCGACCAGCCCATTTTCCTTCAGCGTGCGGCCCGACGAGACCAGATCGACGATGCGCGGCGCAAGGCCGAGCAGCGGCGCCAGCTCCATCGCGCCGTTCAGCTTGACGCATTCGGCCTGCACGCCGCGCGCCTCGAAATGCTGTGCCGTCACGTGCGGATATTTGGTGGCGATGCGGATGTGGCTCCAACCGCGCGGATCGTCGCCCGCCGCCATCTGTGCGGGTTCGGCCACCGACAGCCGGCAATGACCGATGCCGAGATCGACCGGCGCGTACAGTTCGGAATAGTCGAACTCGGCGAGTACGTCCGACCCGACGATGCCGAGTTGCGCCGCACCATGCGCGACGAAGGTCGCCACGTCGAACGCGCGCACGCGGATCAGGTCGATGCCGGGCGTTTCGGTGTGGAAGCGAAGCGCGCGGCTGTTCTCGTCGCTGAACGCGGCTTCGGGTACGATGCCGGCACGCTTCAGCAGCGGCACCGCCTCTTCGAGGATGCGGCCCTTGGGCACGGCGATGATGATAGGATCGGTCATGTCGGCGTGGCTCTACCGGCGCGCCCGCGCCGGTGCAACACGCGGTGGCGGCGAAGCCCTACGAGTTCGCCACCACCGCTTCCACCACCGATTGCATCAACTGCTGGCGTTGCGGGATGGTACGCGGCGTATCGCCGATCATCACCGCGATCGCATAAGTGCGCCCGTCCGGCGCCATCAGCAACCCGACATCGTTGTAGCCGGCGGTGCGCCCGGCCAAGTCCTGGCCGGTGCCGGTCTTGTGGCCGAAGCTCCACCCGGACGGCACCGCGCCGCGCATCCGCTGCTTGCCGGTCTTGGAGGATTTCATCGTGTCGATCAGCAGCGCAGTCGACGCCGGTGACAGCAGATCGCCCTTCTTGAGCCGGGCGAGCGCTCTGGCGATCGCGCGCGGGGCGGCACCGTCAGGCGGATCGGCGACGTACCGCTCGAACGCGGCGACCCGCTCCGCTTGCGGCAGCCGCGATCGCGCTACTGCGAAGGTATTGCCGTAGGAATATTCCGGCTTCCACGTCAGGCCGGCGGTGCCGCTTTGCAGCAGCTTCTCGCCGGGGCCGAAGCGGATGTTGCCAAGGCCCTTGCGCGCGATGAAGTCACGCACCGCGCTCGGCCCGCCGACGTAGCGCAGCAGCCGGTCGTTACAGGTGTTGTCGCTCATCGTGAGCGCGCGGCGGAGCAGTTCGCCGACCGTGGTCTGATATCCGCCGTTCTTGAGCAGTGCGGCGATCGGCTGGTGGAACAGCGTGAGGTCGGCCTCGGTGAGCGTGATCGGATCGTCGAGCGTGAGGCGACCGCGATCGCGGAAATCGAGCACGGTCATCGCCACCCACAGCTTGCTTACGCTTTGCTGCGGCAGGCGCAGGTCGCCGTTGCTCTCGACCGTCCAGCCTTTATCGACGCTGTGCACCGCCACGCCGACGCGGCCGTCGAAGCTTTGCGCGACCGCGTTAATCGATCGGGCCAGCGCAGCGGGCGCCGCGACCGGCAGCGGGACCGAGGGCGGCACTGCCATCACCACTTGCGTGGTCTGCTTCTCCGGCGTCTGCGTTGCGGTGCGAGCATCATGGACACAGGCGCACAGCGCCAAGGCTAGCAGGATGCCGGAATACGGCCGGGAGGATTCGAACGCCACTGTCTCGGTCACTTCATGGTTGCCTGCCGGCCCCTTCTCGCAGGAAAGGCAAAAATGCTGAAACTCTCGTATGTTGCAATATCGCATTGGTACCCAACCGCATAAATGCGCGGTGAAGCGCGCCGATACGGCGGCAGGGCGAGTCGGCTTAGGGAACCAACACGGTATCAATCGCGTCCGGCAGCATTTCGGGATAGTCGAGCGTATAGTGCAACCCGCGCGATTCCTTGCGATGCAGCGCCGAGCGCACGATCAGCTCGGCGGTCTGGAGCAGGTTGCGCAGCTCGATCAGGTCGGGCGTGACGCGGAAGTGGCCGTAATAATCGTTCACCTCGTCGGTGAGCATGCGGATGCGGTGCTGCGCGCGTTCCAGTCGCTTGGTGGTGCGCACGATCCCGACGTAATTCCACATGAAGCGCCGGATCTCGGTCCAGTTCTGCTTGATGACGACTTCCTCGTCCGAATCGGTGACGCGGCTTTCGTCCCAGGCGCGGATGCTCGGCGGCGGGGGCAGGTCCTCCCAATGCTCGGTAATGTGGCGCGCACACGCCTCGCCGAACACGAAACATTCGAGCAGCGAGTTCGACGCCAGCCGGTTGGCGCCGTGCAGCCCGCTTTCCGAACATTCGCCCGCCGCGTACAGACCGGGCAGATCGGTGCGCCCGTCGAGATCGATCACCACGCCGCCGCAGGTGTAATGCTGCGCTGGCACGACCGGGATCGGCTCCTTGGTCATGTCGATGCCGAGGCCGAGCAGCTTCTCGTAAATGTTGGGGAAATGCTCGCGGATGAAGTCCGCCCCCCGGTGGCTGATGTCGAGATGGACGTAATCGAGGCCGAGCCGCTTGATCTCATGGTCGATCGCGCGCGCCACCACGTCGCGCGGCGCGAGTTCGGCGCGGGGGTCGAAATCGGGCATGAAGCGATAGCCCGTATCCGGCAGCAGCAGGTGGCCACCTTCGCCGCGCACGGCTTCGGTGATGAGGAAGTTCTTGACGTCGAGATTGTACAGGCAGGTCGGGTGGAACTGCATCATCTCCATGTTGGAGACGCGCGCCCCCGCCCGCCACGCCATCGCGATGCCATCACCGGTCGCACCGCGTGGGGCGGTCGAGAACAGATAGGTGCGGCCAGCACCACCGGTCGCGAGGATCGTCGCGCGCGCGGTGAACAGCTCGACCCGACCCGTTTCGCGGTTGACCGCATACACCCCCCAGACATGGCCGGCGCCCGAATAGCGTTGCTCATGCTTGCTGGTGGCAAGATCGACGCACACCATATCGGGCAGCAGGCGGATGTTGGGATGCGCCTCCGCCGCAGTCTGTAACGCGACCTGCACCGCGTGGCCGGTCGCGTCGGCGACATGGACGATGCGGCGGTGGGAGTGGCCGCCCTCGCGCGTCAGGTGCGGCGCGTTCCCGTCCATGTTGAACGGGACGCCGAGTTCGGTCAGCCGCGCGATCGCCTTCGGCGCGTTCTCCACGACGAACTCGACCGTGGCGCGATCGTTGAGACCGGCGCCGGCGATCATCGTGTCCTCGATATGGCTCTCGAAGGTGTCGCCCGGTTCCAGCACGGCGGCGATACCGCCCTGCGCCCATGCGGTCGAACCTTCGTTGAGCTTGCCCTTGGCGAGCACCGTCACCTTAAACCGATCGGCGAGGTTGAGCGCGGCGGTCAGTCCAGCCGCGCCCGAGCCGATGATGAGGATGTCGGAGGTTTGCGCTTCAGCCATCGGCTATCATTCCGTTCGGGGGCAGGCGGCGCGTCGGGTCAGGCCGCGTGCGCGTTGGCGGCGCGGGTCAGGTTGAGGAACACGTCCTCAAGATCAGCCTCGCGCGTGCTGACGTCGACGATGCCGAACCCGTCGGACTGAATTGCCGCGAGCACGCCGCCCGCGTTCACCCGGTCCTTGCGGTAGGTGATCTCCAGCGTGCGATCACCCTTCAGTGTGATCTTCTCGAAACTGTCGTGCACCGGCACGGTGGCAACATCGCGATCGACCGTGACCGCGACGATCTTCTCCTGCGCCATGCCGACCAATTCGCGCGTCGGCTGGTTGGTGATGAGACGGCCGTGGTTGATGATGGCGATGCGGTCGCACAACTCCTCGGCCTCTTCGAGATAGTGCGTGGTCAGCACCACCGTCACGCCCTGTTCGTTGAGGCTCTTCACATAGGCCCACAATTGCTGGCGAAGCTCGATATCGACACCGGCGGTCGGCTCGTCGAGCACCAGCACGGGCGGCGAATGCACCATCGCCTTGGCGACCATCAGCCGCCGCTTCATCCCGCCGGACAGCGTGCGGGCGTAAGCATTGGCCTTGTCCTCGAGATGCACCGCGCGCAGCAGCTCCATGGATCGACGCTCACGCTTGGGCACGCCGTACAGCCCGGCGGCGATCTCCAGCGTCTCGACGGGCGAGAAGAACGGGTCGAACAGGATCTCCTGGTTGACGATGCCGATCGACACTTTCGCGTTGCGCGGGTGCTGGTCGATGTCAAAACCCCAGATCGTCGCCGATCCGCTGGTCTTGTTGACGAGGCCGGCGAGGATGTTGATGAGCGTCGACTTGCCCGCGCCGTTCGGGCCCAGCAGCCCGAAGATCTGACCGCGCGGCACATCGAATGTCACCCCATCGAGCGCGCGCTTGCCGCCCTGATAGGTCTTGCACAGATCGGTGATGGAGATGGCGGCTTCGCTCATGGCTCCCGCGCATACGCCCTCAATCGGCCGGTGCAACCCTAAAGGACGTGCGCACCCCGAAAGGCGATTGAGTGCGGCCGCGTGGCTTGCTATCCGCGTGGACATGATCGCACCGCCCGAAACCTCCCGCGTCTCCCAGCCCCGCGTTGCCTGTGACGGCGCCAGCGACATTCCCGGCGGCGCCGCGCTCGGCCACCCGCGCGTGTTCCTCGAAATCGACGAGAAGGGTTACGTCGATTGCGGCTATTGTGACCGTCGCTTCATCCTGATCGGCGGGCCGGCGGATGGCGTGGACCAGTCGACGCTGCCGGATATTTCCGAGGGCGCCAGCCACTGATCCGGTATCGTCGTGTGGTGACATCGCTTTCGCGGTGCCTATATTGACGTGATGACCAGTCCAACCGATCCGCGCGCCTTCCTGTATCACGATGGCCAGCTTTCCCCCGATGCGGCGCTCGCGCTGACCGAAAGCGCGTTGTCGCGTGCCGATGACGGCGAACTCTACCTGCAATATCGCAAGTCCGAGGCGTTCGGCTTCGATGACGGGCGGTTGAAGACGGCGAGCTACGACACGCATTCAGGCTTCGGCCTGCGCGCCGTCTCGGGTGAAACCACCGCGTTCGCGCACGCCAACGAACTCTCCGCCGACGCAATCCGCCGTGCATCCGAGACGATGGCGCTGATCGACCCCGCCACCGGCCCCAAGGCGGCCGCGCCGCGCGCGACCAATCGCCACCTTTACACCGCCGCCGATCCGCTCGACCTCGTGCCGTTCGCGGACAAGGTGAACCTGTGCCAGACGATCGACGCCGCCGCCCGTGCGCGCGATCCGCGCGTGGCGCAGGTGTCGGTGTCGCTGATGGGAAGCTGGCAGGTGGTCGAGATCGTGCGGCCCGACGGTTTCGTTGCGACCGACGTGCGGCCGCTGGTGCGCCTCAACGTCTCGATCGTGGTCGAGCAGAACGGCCGTCGCGAGACCGGTAATCACGGGCTTGGCGGGCGCTATCTCTACGCCGATCTGTTCGAGCCGGCGACGTGGAATCGCGCGATCGACATGGCGCTGGCGCAGGCGTTAGTGAACCTCGATTCGGTTGCCGCTCCCGCTGGCGAAATGACCGTGCTGCTCGGGCCGGGCTGGCCCGGCATCCTGCTGCACGAGGCGATCGGCCACGGCCTCGAGGGCGATTTCAACCGCAAGGGCACCTCGGCGTTCTCCGGCCGCATCGGCGAGCGGGTTGCGGCTCCGGGCGTGACGGTGGTGGACGACGGTTCGATCATGGACCGGCGCGGTTCGCTGTCGATCGACGACGAGGGTACGCCCACGCAGGAAAACGTGCTGATCGAGGACGGCATCCTCAAGGGGTATATCCAGGATCGCCTCAACGCCCGCCTGATGGGGGTGGCGCCGACCGGTAACGGTCGCCGCGAGTCGTTCGCGCACGCGCCGATGCCGCGCATGACCAACACCTTCATGCGTGGCGGCAACGACGATCCCGCCGAACTGCTGTCCCGCGTGAAGACCGGCATTTTCGCCAAGTCGTTCGGCGGCGGGCAGGTCGATATCGTCTCGGGCAAGTTCGTGTTCTCCTGCACCGAGGCGTATCGGATCGAGAACGGCAAGATCGGCGCGCCGATCAAGGGTGCGACGCTGATCGGTGACGGGCCATCGTGCCTCACCAAGGTCAAGGGCATCGGCAACGACTTCGCGCTCGACGAGGGTGTCGGCATGTGCGGCAAGGGCGGGCAGTCGGTGCCGGCCGGCGTCGGCCAGCCGACCTTGCTGGTCGAGGGGCTGACGGTCGGCGGCACGGCGGTCTAGTCTAGCGGCACGCAGTGGCGTAGCCGCTACGACCGTGCGCCGCTCGGCCGGCCTCGCGCGAGCGAGGACGTGGCTCCGCCACGACGTGCCAGATGTCAAATTCCCGAGATCAACATATCAAGCGCGGTCTTGATCTCATACTCTTGCGCGGCGAGCGTTGCCACGCGGCGACCGATCGAGCGTGCCGGGATCGCGCCCGCCAGCTCGGTGATCATCATCATGACTGTGCCTTCAATCGTGAAAAGCGGATGAAGTCGGTCGATCGCGTTGCGCCTGTTGTCTATCGCAATCAGCGGAACGGTAAAACGCGATTCGAGATTTGATAGCAGATCGGACTGACAGTCGATCAGATATTGCTTGGCCTGACTTCATGCACATCGAATTGCGCCATCACCAAAGACGCAAATCGGCATAGGGCAACCCGTTCTCTTCGACCCAGCGGTTGTTCGCCTCGATCGCTTCGCGGTTCTCGTCCTGCCAGCGACGCCAGCGTTCCGCCTTGACGGCTTTGGCAAGCGCCTCCTCACTGGTGCGCGACAGGCTGATGCCGTATTCCCTGGTTTCGGCCAGCACCGTCGCGTCGATCGAGAGATTGACCGAGCAGCGCTTTGACGGTGGACTGGGTCTTTCGAGCACGCGCATGTGTTATGCGCATGGCATATGATGGTCAATCGGAGGCACGGATGAGCAACTGGCCCGAGCTCGACTGGTCCGCCTGGCGCGAAACCGCGATCGCGCTGCAACTGCGCACGCAGATCATCGGCAAGGTCCGGCTCGCGCTGACGCCGTGGCTCAACCATAGCTGGCACGTGCCGCTGTATGTCTCGGCGCGGGGGCTGACCACCTCGGCGATTCCGGTCGGCAACCGCATCCTCGAGATCGACTTCGATTTCCTGCACGACCGGCTGGTCTTCATGACCAGCGACGGGCGCAGTCGCGGCATTGGGTTGCACGCCGGCAGCATCGCCGAATTCCACAAAGCGGTGATCGCCTGCCTCGACGATCTCGACGTGCCGAGCACGTTTGACGCCACGCCCAGCGAAATGCCCGAGGCCATCCCCTTCGCCGAGGATCACGCCGAACGGCCGTATGACGCGCAAGCGGCGCGGGCGTTCTGGCAGGCGCTGATCCGCATCGCGCGCGTGTTCGGCGAATTCCGCACCGGCTTCCTCGGCAAGGCGAGCCCGGTACACTTCTTCTGGGGCAGCTTCGATCTTGCCGTGACCCGCTTTTCCGGGCGCGACGCGCCGCGCCATCCCGGCGGCCTTCCGGGCCTGCCCGATGCGGTGACGAGCGAAGCGTACAGCCACGAGGAGGCGAGCGTCGGTTTCTGGCCGGGCAGCGACGCCTATCCGACCGCCGCCTTCTACGCCTATGCCTATCCCGCGCCGGATGGCTTCGCCGCGGCGCGGATCGGACCAAAGGCGGCGGCCTGGGACGCGACGCTCGGCGAATTCATCCTGCCCTATGATGCGGTCCGCGCCGCGCCCGACCCCGACAAGGCGATCCTCGCCTTCTGTCAGTCGACCTACGATGCCGCCGCCGATCTCGCCGGATGGGACCGGGACAGTCTCGAATGTCCCCTCGGTCGGCGCCGCGTGCCGCGCGTGGTCGCCTGATGGCGATTGTCGAAATCGGCCGCTTCAACCGCAACGAAGCGCATATCGTGATCGGACGGCTCGATTCCGAGGGGATCCCCGCGTTCGCGCTCGACGCCAATGCGAGCATCGCCGATGGCAGCTACCTGTTCATCCCGGTGCGGGTGATGGTGGACGAGGATGACGCCGAGGCTGCACGCCGGATCATCGCCGACGCTGCCTGAATTTCGGGCAGTCGCCCGGATCTGCTCAAAATTTACCTGTCGGTAAGCTTTTGTTCCCGTCGCGGGCCGCAAAAATCCGTCGGTTCAACTTGGCATGGGGATTGCGAGGCTCTGTTTGGAATACAGCGAACAGGGGGCGTCGGGTGAAGCTCGTTATTGCCATCATCAAACCATTCAAGCTCGACGAGGTGCGCGAGGCGCTTACCGAGATCGGGGTGGCCGGCATGACCGTCAGCGAAGTAAAGGGGTTCGGCCGCCAGAAGGGCCAGACCGAAATTTATCGCGGTGCCGAGTACAGCACCAACATGGTGCCGAAGATCAAGATCGAGATCGTCTGCGCGTCCGACCTCGCCGACAAGGTGGTCGAATCGATCCAGGCATCGGCCAACACCGGCGCGATCGGTGACGGCAAGATCTTCGTGCTCGATGTCGGCCAGGCGGTGCGGATCCGCACCGGCGAGACCGACGAGACCGCATTGTGAAGGGGGCAGTGATGAAACAAGGATTGAAGATCGCCGGCGCCGCCGGCATCGCCGCGCTGGCATTTGCAGCACTTCCCGCCTGGGCACAGGCGGCGGCCCCGGCGCCGACCGTCAACAAGGGCGATACCGCGTGGATGATGACGTCCACGCTGCTGGTGCTGATGATGATCGTGCCCGGCCTCGCACTGTTCTACGGCGGCCTCACCCGCGCCAAGAACATGCTGTCGACGATGACGCAGATCGGCGCGGTCGCCTGCCTCGCGATGCTGATCTGGGTGATGTACGGCTACACGATGGCGTTCGGTGACGGTGGCAACGCGTTCGTCTCTGGCTTCGGCAAGGCGTTCCTCGCCGGCATCACGCCGGATTCGACCGCCGCGACCTTTACCGCCGGTGTCGCCATTCCCGAATATGTCTTCATCTGTTTCCAGATGACGTTCGCCGCGATCACCGTCGCACTGGTGCTCGGCTCGGTGGTGGAGCGCATGAAGTTCTCCGCCGTGATGGTGTTCGGCGCGGTGTGGCTGACGATCGTGTATTTCCCGGTCGCGCACATGGTCTGGGCATCGGGCGGCCTGTTCTTCAAGATGGGCGCGCTGGATTTCGCGGGCGGCACCGTGGTGCACATCAACGCCGGCGTGTCGGCCTTGGTCGCCGCGCTGATCCTCGGCAAGCGTATCGGCTATCCGACCGAGCGCATGGCGCCGCACTCACTGACGATGACCGGTATCGGCACCGGGCTGCTGTGGGTGGGCTGGTTCGGCTTCAACGCCGGCTCCGCACTGGAGGCGAACGGTTCGGCGGCACTTGCCATGATCAACACCTTCGTCGCCACCGCTGCCGCGGCGCTCGCCTGGATGCTGGTCGAGCGGGCCAACGGCCACAAGGGTTCGGCGCTGGGCTTCTGCTCAGGCATCGTCGCCGGCCTGGTCGCGGTCACGCCGGCGGCAGGCAATTCCGGCCCGTTCGGGGCGATCATCCTCGGCGCCGTCGCGTCGGTGGTGTGTTACTATGCGGTTTCGTTCCTCAAGCCCAAGCTCGGCTATGACGACGCGCTCGATGCGTTCGGCGTGCACGGCATCGGCGGCATGATCGGTGCGGTCGGCACCGGCATCGTCTACGCGCCGACGCTCGGCGGCCCAGGCAAGCCCGATTTCAACATGGGCCACCAGTTGCTCGTCCAGATCGAGGCGGTCGCCACCACGATCGTCTGGGCCTCGGTCGGCACGGTGATCGCGATCTACGTCGCCAAGGCGGTGACCGGGCTCAGGGTTTCGCCAGGCGTCGAACGCGAAGGCCTCGACATCGGCGAACACGGCGAGCGCGCCTACAATTGATCCAGTTCGGGGCCGGCGTTCCCGGCCCCCCAGCTCGTTCCTCCTGCGGACGACCTTTGGCCGGTGCGGCGACGCACCGGCCTTTTTTTGGCAGGCGATGCGGTCGGCGGCAGGAGCGATGCGCTGATCCATCGGCGTGATGGCGTGGCGGTGGGCGTGGCGACAACGCCACTGCCGCCGCTCTTCATCGGTGGTCACGCTCATATGTGGGCGAGTCGCTCAGGTCCTCGGCATCATCAGCCGTGTGTTGCGGCTTCTCGCGTCGCGGGGGCTGACCCTGTTCATGGCCACGAACAGGGCCCCGCGCGGGCGCGCAGGCCCAGTGCGATCGATGAGGCTACAGCAGTGATGGGTTGAATATTGATGCAGATGCTCCGCGCCGCGCGCGGGGAAGCCCTGCGGCTGGCTCGGCAGCCACCATGTCGGCTGTTATGCGATCAGCAGGCCCGCCAGCGCCGCCGACATCAGATTGGCAAGGCTGCCGGCGGCAAGTGCGCGCAGCCCGAGCTTGGCGATCATCGGGCGCTGGTTGGGGGCGAGGCTGCCGGTCGACGCCATCTGGATCGCGATCGAGCTGAAATTGGCGAAGCCGCACAACGCGAAGGTGACGATCGCGACGGTGTGCTTGCTGAGACCGGGCATCTTGCCGAGCTGATCGAACGCCACGAATTCGTTCAGCACCACCTTGGTGCCGAGCAGCCCGCCCGCCGCCTGCGCTTCGCTCCACGGGATGTTGAGCAGCCACGCGACCGGCGCCAGCACGGTGCCGAGGATCTCCTGAAAGCTCAGCTCCGGATGACCGAACAGCCCGCCTATCGCGCCGAGGATGCCGTTGGCGAGCGCCACCAGCGATACGAACGCCAGCACCATCGCCCCCACCGCCACCGCGATCTGAACGCCGGTGCGTGCGCCCTCGGCAGCGGCCTGGATGACGTTGGCGGCGCGCTCCTCGCGCGGGGCCTCGATCGCGCGGATGGTCTGATCCTGAAGATCGATCGGCGCGCCGCTGTCGAGCGGCAACTCGCCTTCGATCAGCACGGGCGGGTCGGGCATGATGATCTTCGCCATCAGCAGGCCGCCGGGCGCGGACATGAACGACGCCGCGAGCAGGTACGGCAGCGCGCCCGGCCCGAGGAACAGCGCATAGGCGGCGAGGATGGTGCCCGCCACGCCCGCCATGCCCACCGTCATCACTGCGAACAGCTGCGATGGCGCGAGGCTGGCGAGATAGGGGCGGATCACCAGCGGCGCCTCGCTCTGCCCGACGAAGATGTTGGCGGCGGCGCACAGCGACTCGACCTTGCTGACGCCGACCACACGCTCGATCGCGCCGCCGATCCAGCGCACGATGAGCTGCATAACGCCGATATGGTACAGCACCGACACCAGCGCCGCGAAGAAGATGATGACCGGCAGCGCGCCAAGCGCGAACGCGTGCGCGGGGTAGATGCAGTGCGCGGCGGCGGCGTCGAGTGGTTGGTGCACCGCCCCGCCGAGCGGCTGCGCGGTGGTCATCACGCAGGCCGGGTTGGTGAGATCGCCGAAGATCACGCGCGTGCCCTCGCCGGCATAGCCGAGCAGCGCGGTGACGCCGTTGGCCATGCTCTGGATGACGACCCGACCGACCGGCACGTACAGCACCAGCACCGCGATCGCGATCTGCAACCCAAATGCCGCGCCGACCACGCGCGGGCGGATCGCACGCCGGTTGGTGGAGAGCGCGAACGCGATCAGGAGGATGACGACGATACCGGCGATGCCGATCAGGAATTTGGTCATGCGGTTCGTTCGCGCCCAGTCGTGCGGTGCCGCCCCCGGGCACCTTTTTCGCGCGCACCATACAGGGCGAGGGCCGCCGCGCCAGAGAGAACGTCGCACGGCCGCCATGCGTAAGCACCGGATATTGGCCGCTTTGACGAAACCGTGAAACGGGCTAGCGTGCAGCGGATGCAAAAGCCGCCCCTCGTCATCCCGCGTTCGCTGTTCTTCTTCTCCATCTTCTACGGCGGCATGGTGTGTATCGCCGGCGTGCTCGGCAACAAACAGGTTTCGCTCGGCCCGGTGTCGGCGTTGGGGCCGATGTTGGGGCTCGGGCCGCTCGCGATCGAGGCCGGGATTGCCGCGTTCCTGCTGCTCGTCATCACCTCCAGCGCGGTGGCGGAACTGCATGGCGGCGTGACCGCGACGCGGCTGGTGCGGTTCGGGTTCGTGCCGCTGGTGGTATCGGTGCTGCTGTCGCTGCTGGTGCTGGCGCTTCCGGCCGCGCCCGACATGGCGCCCGACCGGCAGGCGGCGTTCGCGATGATGATGGGCGGCACGCCGCGCATATGGCTCGGCGGCATTATCTCCTACGGCATCTCGCAGACGCTCAACGTGACGATTTTTTCGATGCTGAAAGGGCGCGAGGGCGGCCGGATGCTGTGGCTGCGCGCTGGCGTGGCGAGCATCCTCAGCCAGATCGTCGATACCTTGCTGTTCGTGACGATAGCGTTCGCAGGTGTGTTCCCGATCGGCGAGCTGCTGATCGGGCAGATGATCGTCAAGGTGCTGTTGTCGGCAGTGCTGGTGCCGCCGCTGATCTACCTGTTCGTAGCGTTCGGGCGCCGGCTGGACGCCTGAGCCGAACGGCACGTGCGCGGAAGGCTACTAATCCCCACCGGAAATCGCTAAGGGCGCGCGCATGACCGATCATTCGCCCTTTCCCGCGCTGCTCGCCAAGGCCGAAACGCTTGTCGAGGCGTTGCCGTATATGCAGCTTCACGCCGGCGCGACCTTTGTCGTCAAATACGGCGGCCACGCGATGGGCGATCCCGAGGCAGCGCGCGATTTTGCCGAGGATGTGGTGCTGATGAAGGCGGTCGGGATCAACCCGGTCGTCGTCCACGGCGGCGGTCCGCAGATCGGCGCGATGCTCAAGCGGCTCGGTGTCGAATCGCGCTTCGTCGATGGCCTGCGCGTCACCGACGCAGAGACCGCGCGGATCGCGGAGATGGTGCTGGCGGGATCGATCAACAAGGAAATCGTCGGCTGGATCGATCAGGCCGGCGGTCGTGCGGTCGGCATTTCGGGGCGCGACGCCAATTTCGTCACCGCCGAAAAGGTCGGTCGCTCCAAGCCGGACAAGTTGCAGGGCATCGAACGTCATGTCGATCTCGGCTTCGTGGGGGAACCCGTGCACGTCGACCGGCGCATCATCGACACGCTCTCCGATGCGGGCGTGATTCCGGTGATCGCGCCGATCGCGCACGGCAAGGACGGCCAGACCTACAACATCAACGCCGATACGATGGCGGGTGCGATCGCCGCCGCGCTCGGCGCGGAACGCTTCTTCCTGCTGACCGACGTGCCGGGCGTGCTCGACAAGAACAAGGACCTCGTCACCGATCTCGACCCCGCTGGCGTCGCTGCCTTGCGCGCGGACGGTACGATCACCGGTGGCATGATCCCCAAGCTCGAAACCTGCGTGATGGCGGTGGAGAATGGCGTCGAGGCGGCGGTGATCCTCGACGGACGCGTGCCGCATGCCATGCTGCTTGAAATCTTTACGAAGCGCGGCGCGGGTACGCTCGTCCATGCGTGATGCTGGTCGCGCAGCCGAAAAGCGGGTAGGCGTTGGCCCACGGTTTATCGGAGGCATGCGTTGATTACCCTGATTCAGATTCTGCAGGTACTCGTCCAGGTCGTCTGGTGGATCCTCATCATCCAATTCATCCTGTCGGTGCTGATCGCGTTCAACGTCGTCAACATGCAGAGCGAGTTCGTGCGGTCGGTCGCGATGGCGCTCGACCGATTGACGGAGCCAATGTACCGGCCGATCCGCCGCTACATGCCGCGCACCGGCGCGATCGACCTGTCGCCGATGGTGGTGATTGTGATCCTCATCATCCTCGACATCGTGCTCGGCAATCTCGCCAGCCACCTGCGCTACGGCACGCCGATGTGAACGGAGCGGCGTGGACGACGCGCGACGACGGCATCCAGATCGCCGTCCGTGTGACGCCGCGCGGCGGGCGTGAGGCGCTGGTGCCGGGTACCGCGGAGTATTTCGCCGCGCGGGTCGCCGCACCGCCCGTCGACGGCGCCGCCAATGCCGCGCTGGTCGTGCTGGTGGCGCGGACGTTCGGGGTGGCGAAGCGCGCGGTGAGCGTGATCGCGGGCGAGAGCGCGCGGCTCAAGCGGCTGCGTATCCTTGGCGATCCGGTCGCGCTGGCGGCACGCGCAAACACGCTGTACGGGGTAGCACCATGAGCGCGAACATCATCGACGGCAAAGCTTTTGCCTTGGCCCTACGCGAACGCATCGCGGTACAGGTCGCCGACTTCGTGACTGCGGCGGGGCGCAAGCCCGGCCTTGCGGTGGTGCTGGTCGGCGAGGATCCGGCCTCCTCGGTCTATGTCCGCTCCAAGGGCAAGGCGACGCTTGCGGCGGGCATGGAAAGTTTCGAGCACAAGCTACCGGTCAATGTGTCGCAGGACGATCTGCTCGCGCTGGTCGACCGGCTCAATGCCGATCCGGCGGTGGACGGGATCCTCGTGCAATTGCCGCTGCCGGCGCATCTCGACGAACTGGCGGTGACGACGCGGATCGACCCGGACAAGGATGTCGACGGCTTCCACCCGGTCAACGCCGGGCGGCTCGCCACCGGGCTTGCGGGCTTCGTGCCGTGTACGCCGCTCGGCTGCGTGATGCTGCTCAAGGATCAGCTCGGCGATCTGACCGGCCTCGATGCGGTGGTGATCGGCCGGTCGAACATCGTCGGCAAGCCGATGGCGCAGCTGCTGCTCAAGGAAAGCTGCACCGTCACCGTGGCGCATTCGCGCACGCGCGATCTGTCGAGTGTGGTCAAGCGTGCCGACATCGTCGTCGCGGCGGTGGGCCGGGCGGAGATGGTCAAGGGCGAGTGGATCAAACCCGGCGCGACCGTGATCGACGTCGGCATCAACCGCACCGCGACCGGGCTGGTCGGCGATGTCGATTTCGCCGGCGCGGCGAGCGTGGCGGGCGCGATCACGCCGGTGCCGGGTGGGGTCGGGCCGATGACGATCGCGGTGCTGTTGCGCAACACGCTGGTCTCCGCGGCGCGGCGCGAGGGTGTGGCGATCGACGAGGCGGCGTTGTGACCCTGGCACCGCCGCTGCTCGGTTCGTCGGGGCCGAAGACCGCAAGGGATGCGGAGATCGCCTTTTCGCAAGCCGCGCAGACGGCCGGGCAATGGGCAACGGGGATCAACGTGCGCGCGGGCAATGGCTTCGGCGCGTCCGGTGGCGAGACGCTGCGCTGGCATGTCGCCGCCCGTAACGATCGCACGCTCTCCGTCGAGGTGCGGGATGGCAAGCGCTATACCCGCGTGATCGCCGATGTCGTGGTGGCGCCGCGATGATCGAGCTGTTCATCTCCACGCTCATCACGCTGTTCGTGGTGATCGATCCGTTTGGTTGTGCGCCGATCTACGCCGGCCTTACCGCCAACGCGACGCCGGTACATGCGCGTGCGATGGCGATCCGCGCGGTGGTGGTCGCGGCCGCCATTCTGGTGACGTTCGCGCTGTTCGGTGAGGCGTTGTTGCGCGGGCTCGGCATCAGCCTTGCCTCGTTCCGCATCGCTGGCGGGATCATGCTGTTCCTGATCGCGCTGGAAATGGTGTTCGAGAAGCGCACCGAACGCCGCGAAGACCGCGCCGCCAAGGTCGCGGCCTCACCCGAGGTGGAGGATGTGTCGATCTTCCCCATGGCGATGCCGATGCTGGCCGGGCCGGGTTCGATCGCATCGGTGATGCTGCTGATGAGCCGTAACGAGGGCATCGAGCGGACCCTGGTGATCCTTGCGGCGCTTGGTACGATCCTGTTGCTGACGCTTGCCGCGCTGCTCGCGGCGGGGCCGCTGATGCGCGTGCTGGGCGCCAAGATCGAGGCGGTGGTGACGCGGATCCTCGGCGTGCTGCTCGCGGCGCTGGCGGTGCAGTTCGTGATCGACGGGGTGAAGATCAGCATGGGCTGAGGGCGCGAAAGAGCCGCCCTCACCGCGCCCTCAATACGTGATCCGCCAGAGCCGCAGCGGCGATTTCGCCGGCAGCGGCAGTTGCTCCAGCCACGCCGGCACTTTGTTGTGCGCCAACTGGTCGTAGAACCCGCCGCGCGCCCGCGCGCGGTACACGGTTGATTCCGCCATGTTCGGGCACACCAGCAGCAGGGTCGCGCCGTGACGCTTGGCGATCGCGCGGAACGTGGCGGGGCTGCGCGTAAAGGCGTGCTGCACGTCGAGGATGGCATCGCCGTTGCGGTGGTATGGCCCGGCAACGGCATCGTGATGCGTCAGCACGATCAGCCGTGGCCCGAGATCGACGAAGGTGAAGATCGTCGCGGCCGGATAGCGGTCGAGCGGGCGCAGCGCGTAGTTGCTGCTGCACGATCCGCCCGCGCGGTTCACCCTAGTGTAGCGCGCCGAAGGCTTGGCGATCGGCAGGTAGTTGATGAGATAGCCCGCGAACGTGCCCGATACGATCAGGAACGCCGCCACCGTGCCGGCCACCCGCACCAGCACCCAGCGGCTGCCGAGCAGATGCGGGAAGATCAGCCAGCCCAACGCCACCGCGCCCGGTACCGCGAGCAGCTGGGCGCCCGGCCCGGCGCGCGCCTGCCACAGCAGCATCAGCGCGGCGAAGGTGGTGAACAGCAGCACCGTTACCCAATTGACCAGCTTGCGGTCCCGCCGCGCCAGCCATGTTGCGACGATCGCGCCGATCACGCCGATGATCGGCAGCGTGACGACGGTGATCGCGTTGCGGAGCGGATGCTGGTAGATCGGCTTGGCCTCGCGAACATTGGCGAGCCAGGTCCGCGCCAGTTCGGGCGAGACCTGTTCGGGCCGGCCGAGGCATTGCGGGAATACCAGCGCGAAGCCGGCGGCGATCACCAGCGCGGCGACGATCGCCATCGCCAGCCGCGCCGCACGGTTTTGCGGGGAGACCCGCGCGAGCAGGAACAGCAAGGCGCCCGCGACGATCATCACCGACAGCCATACCGGCGTCAGCGCGTCGCAGCGCAGTACGCTGTTGGCATAGGAGGCAAACCCGGCATAGCCGAGCGCGGAGCCGCCCGACAGGCCTAGCGCATAGGTCGCCATGCGTGGCGCCTCGGCGCGATCCCACACCCAGCGCAGCGCGATGATGCCGCCCGCGCCCGCGCAGAATGGCAGCATCTCCAGCCCGATCGTCAGCGACACCGCGCTGGCGAGGCCGACGATCAGCCCCCCGCGCGGCCCCTTCGGGTCGGACAGGCCGGCCACCGTCAGACTCAGCATCGCGAGTTGCCAGCCGTGATGGTCGATGCGTTCGGGCATGAACATCAGCATGGTCGCCGGGCAGCACAGCAGGAACACGATCGCCAGCGGCCACGCCAGCGGGCTGACCAGCCGGCGCACAGTGGCGGCAAGCCCGAGCATCGCGATCGACAGCGGCAGCAGCGGCGCGATGCCGCAGGCCAGTTTCTCGGCAAAGGGCACGCCAAAGAATGGGCGGAACAGCAGGATCATCCCGGCGATCGGCAGATCGACGAGGCGGCTCCAGTGGATGTTGAAGCCCACCGGCGGGTTCATCCGGTACTGGCGCAGATCGTACCAGCCCTGGCCGTTGAGCAGCGCGCGCACCTGCATCAGCCGCATGTTGTCGTCGGTGTCGGGCAGCGACAGGAACTGCATCTGCGCCCATCGATCGTGCAGGAACCACAGGCTCGTCAGCACCCAGGCGAGCAGCGTCAGTCGCACCCAGTAGCGGTCGAGCAGAGTATCGGAGCGTGCGCTAACCATGCAAAAAGCTTTCCACGTCTATCTCTGCGCTCTACCGGGGGCGGCGCAAAGGGCAAGTGAACGTAATGACATTGGCAGGGCGGGTGGAAAGCGTGACGTCGAACCCGGTGTTCGGGCAGTTGATCCGCTTCGGCATCGCCGGGGCAGTATCGACGCTGATCTACTCGGCGGTGTACCTGCCGCTGACGCTGTACGTGTTCTCGCGCCACCATGCCGTCTACGCGGTGCCGTTTGCATTCGCCGTGGCGGTGACGGCGGGCTATTTCCTGCACAGCCGCTGGAGCTTCAAGGGGCATGGCAGCGGCGACGGCGGCCCGGCCAAGCAAGTCAAGTTCGTGATGGTACAGGGGTCTGGCGTTTTGCTCAACGCAGCTATCACCTGGATCGGCACCGCGTTGCTCGGTTATCCGGCGTGGGTGCCGTTGCTGCCGGCGGTCGCCTGTGCGACGGTCTTCACCTTCATTCTCAATCGCTGGCTGGTATTCGGATAATGGATCGCATTGTTTACGACCGCATGGCGGCGCATGATTCCACGCACTGGTGGTATCGGGCCAGGCGCGACATTCTCGCCGATTATCTGACACGCGAGGGTCAACTGCCGGCGCAGGCGCGCATCCTCGAGATCGGCTGCGGCACCGGGCACAATCTGCCGATGCTGGCCAAGTTCGGCATGGTCGAAGCGATCGAGATCGACCCCGCCGCGCGCGAGATCGCCAGCCAGCGGCTCGGACGTCCGGTCGGCTCGGCACCGCTCCCGGCGCTGACCGGCGTCGAGCGCGGCGCGTATGATCTGATCGCGGTGCTCGACGTGGTGGAGCATATCGAGGACGATGTGGCCGCGCTGAAGGCGATGGCGGAATGCCTCAAGCCCGGCGGCAAGATCCTCATCACCGTGCCCGCGCATCAATGGATGTGGAGCGCGCACGATACCGTCAACCACCACCACCGCCGCTATTCCAAGGCGACGCTGGAGAAGGCGATCGCGGCGGCGGGTCTGAAATCGCGCAAGCTCGGCTATTTCAACTCGCTGCTGTTCCCGCTCGCTGCCGCATCGCGGATCGCCGGGCGGCTGCGCGGCAAGGACGACAGCGACGATTCGCCGCCGCCCAAGCTGGTCAACGCCGTGTTCGAGACGATCTTCCGGTGGGAACGCCATCTCGTCGGGCGCGTGCCGCTGACGCCGGGCGTGTCGATCGTGACGCTCGCCTCGCCCAAGTAACATCGCCGCAATCGCGCCGCGCGACCGAATGTGGTAGGGCGGCGGATGATTCCAGAAAGCACGATGTCCATGACCGACCAAACCTGCGGCCTCGTTGCCGTGCTCGGCGCGCCCAATGCCGGCAAGTCCACGCTCGTCAACGCGCTGGTCGGGCAGAAGGTCGCGATTGTCAGCCCCAAGGCGCAGACCACGCGCACCCGGCTGATGGGCGTCGCGATCGAAGGCGATGCGCAGATCCTGCTGGTCGACACGCCCGGCATCTTCGAGCCGAAGCGTCGGCTAGACCGAGCAATGGTGAGCGCGGCATGGGGCGGCACCGAGGGCGCGGATATCCTCGCGCTGGTGGTCGATGCCAAGGGTGGGTTGAAGGACAAGGTGACCGAAATCGCCGAGGCGATCGCCACCCGGCCCGAGCCGAAATATCTGATCCTCAACAAGGTCGATCTCGCCGACAAGGCCAAGCTGCTGCTCCATGCCGAGCGCCTCAACGGCCTCGCCCCGTTCGCCGAGACGTTCTTCGTCAGCGCTTCGACCGGCGACGGGCTGCCGGAGTTGAAGGCGCATTTCGCCAAGGCGATGCCGGTCGGGCCGTGGCACTATCCGGAGGATCAGGTCTCCGACGCGACCGAACGCGCGCTCGCCGCCGAGGTGACGCGCGAGCAGCTTTACCTCCAGCTTCACGCCGAACTGCCCTACGCTAGCGCGATCGAGACCGAACAGTATAACGAGCGCGAGGACGGCTCGGTCGAGATCCACCAGCAGATCATGGTTGAACGCCCGACGCAGCGGGCGATCGTGCTCGGCAAGCAGGGCGCCCGCATCAAGGAGATCGGCGCGCGCGCGCGGGCGGAGCTGAGCAACATTATGGGCCGGCCGGTGCACCTGTACCTGCATGTCAAGGTCCGGCCGGGCTGGGACGACGAGCGCGACATGTACCGCGAGATGGGCCTCGACTGGGTGGAATGATCCAGACGGTTAGGGTGGTTCCACATCGGTCGGTTCCGCGCTAAACCCCTCAGATGACGGCCCCGCGTTTCGAGTTCACCATCAGCGCCACCGACGGCAAGGCGCGCACCGGCACCATCGCCATGCGGCGTGGCGAGGTCCGCACCCCCGCCTTCATGCCGGTCGGCACCGCCGCCACCGTGAAGGCGATGAAGCCCGCCGATGTGCGCGCGGCCGGTGCCGACATCATCCTCGGCAACACCTATCACCTGATGCTGCGCCCCGGCGCGGAGCGGGTCGCGCGGCTGGGCGGCCTGCACGGCTTCATGGGGTGGGACCGGCCGATCCTTACCGATTCGGGTGGTTATCAGGTGATGAGCCTGTCCGATCTCACCAAGCGCGATGAAAACGGCGTCACCTTCAAGAGCCACCTCGACGGCACGCGCCACACGCTCAGCCCGGAGCGGTCGATCGAGATCCAGCGGCTGCTCGGCTCGGATATCGTGATGGCGTTCGACGAGCTGGTGCCGACCACCTCGACGCCGGAGGTGCAGGCGGCGGCGATGGCGCGCTCGATGCGCTGGGCGAAACGCAGCCGTGACGCCTTCGACAGCGGCGGCGAACACGCCGAGAATGCCGCAATCTTCGGCATCCAGCAGGGTGCGCTCGACCAGACGTTGCGCGGCGACAGTGCGGCGGCGCTGATCGACATCGGTTTCGACGGCTATGCGGTCGGCGGTCTGGCGGTGGGGGAGGGGCAGGCGGCGATGTTCGGCTGCCTCGATTTCGCGCCCGATCAATTGCCGGTCGACAAGCCCCGCTACCTGATGGGCGTCGGCAAGCCCGACGATATCGTCGGCGCGGTCGAGCGCGGCATCGATATGTTCGATTGCGTGCTGCCGACGCGCTCCGGGCGGACGGGGCAGGCGTTCACGCGGGAAGGGCCAATCAACCTGCGCAACGCCAAGTTCGGCGAGGATCAGGGGCCGCTCGATCCCGCCTGCGGTTGCCCGGTGTGCGCGACGTGGAGCCGCGCCTATCTCCACCACCTCGTCCGCGCTGGCGAGATCCTCGGCGCGATGCTGATGACCGAGCATAACATCTGCTTCTATCAGGCGTTGATGGCCGATCTGCGCAGCGCGATCGCGGACGGACGGCTCAAGACCTTCGCTGATGCGTTCAGAGCGGCCTATAGCCGGCAAAGGGAGAGTGTGACATGACCGACGAATCCGAGGAACTCAACGAAATCGCCGCCGCCGCCCGCGATGCCAAGCGCGCCCGAGAAGCGGCGGCCGATGCGACCGTCTACAACCGCGACCACTGGCCGATCGTACCGATCGCGATCGGTGTCGGGTCCGCGGCGATGACGGCGGCGTTCCTGTACGTGAACCGCACCCGCAAGAAGTGATGCGGCGCCCCGATTGACAGAGCCGCGCGCCGGGCCAAGGGTGCGCGCCTGACTTTCGGAGATGTCGATGCGCCTGTTTCGTGCCGCCCTCATGCTGGGCGCCGCCCTGCTCCCGCTCGCCGCGCATGCTCAATCCGCCGGGGGCGAGAGCGCAAAACCGAACCCGCCCTCGGCGACGCTGAAGCCGCTCGACTTCACCGAACGCACGCTGCCCAATGGCCTCAAGGTCTACGCGATCCGCGATACCGGCACCTCCAACGTGTCGGTGCAGGTGTGGTACAACGTCGGCTCGAAGGACGATCCCGCCGGGCGCTCGGGCTTCGCGCATCTGTTCGAACACCTGATGTTCAAGGCGACACGCAACCTGCCGCCGGAAACATTCGACCGGCTGACCGAGGATGTCGGCGGCAACAACAACGCCTCGACCAGCGACGATTACACCGAGTATCACGAGACGGTGCCCGCCAACCACCTCCAGCGGCTGTTGTTCGCGGAAGCCGACCGGATGGCGAACCTCGTGGTCGATCCGACCAACTTCGCCTCCGAACGCGATGTGGTGAAGGAAGAGCTGCGCGGCGACTTCGCGCGGCCGTACGGCAAGCTGTTCTCCGCCTATACCGCGGCGGCGTCTTACAGCCGACACCCGTATGCGCGCTCGACGATCGGCAGCATCGCCAATCTCGACAGCGCCAGCATCGACGACGTGCGCGCCTTCCATGCGGTCTATTACCGGCCTGACAATGCCGTGCTGGTGGTGTCGGGCAATTTCGACCCGGCGCAGCTCAACGCCTGGGTGAACCAGTATTTTGCCCCCATCAAGCGCCCCGCCGGCAAAATCCCGCGCGTCACCGTCACCGAGCCGCCGCGCGCCCACGCGACGCGCTACACCGTGTACGAACCCAACACCCCGCTGCCGGCGGTGGTGATCGGCTATCCGGTGCCGGCGGACAACGACCCCGACAATCCGGCGCTGACCGTGATGAACGCAATCCTGTCGACCGGCGAAAGCTCGCGGCTCTACCAGAGCCTCGTCTATCGCGATCAGCTCGCCGCGCAGGCGCAGAGCTTCGTGGATACCAAGCAGGGGCCGGGCAATCTGTTCGTGTTCGCGATGATGGCGGGCGGCAAGCCGGTCGCGGCGGGCGAGGCGGCGCTGCGGGCGCAGATCGCCAAGCTGCGCGATGCGCCGGTTACGCCTGAGGAACTGACCGAGGCCAAGAACCAGATCCTCACCGCCGCCTTGCTTGGCCGCGAGACGGCGGAGGGCAAGGGCCGCGCGCTCGCCTCCTCGGCGATCATCGACGGCGATCCGCGCACGTCCGACCGGCAGCTCGCCGCGATCCAGAAAGTCACCGCCGCTGACGTGCAGCGGGTCGCGCGCAAATATCTGCGCGACGACGCGTCCGCGACGATCGTCTACGAATCGCCTGAGATGGCGCCCGCCGGTGCCAAGGGCGACACGATCGCCGTCGCGAATACGGTGCAGGTCACCAACCTCGTCCCGCCCGCACATATCGATACGCCCGAACTTGCCCCGCCCGCCGACCGCATCGCCCCGCCGAAGGCCGGCACGCCAGTCACCGCCGCGATTCCCAACCCGAACGAGTTCCGCCTCGCCAATGGGCTCCGCGTGGTGGTGGTCGAGCGGCATGCCCTGCCGCTGCTGAGTGCCGCACTGGTGACCACCGGCGGCGGCGCGGACGATCCCGCCACGCGCGCCGGCCTCGCCGATCTCACCGCCGACGTGATGACGAAAGGAACCACCACCCGCACCGCCACGCAGATCGCGCGCGAGATCGAGGCGCTGGGCGGCTCGATCTCCTCCGATGCGGGCTGGGACGGCTCGGACGTGGCGGTGACGATCAAGTCCGATCAGGCGGGACCGGCGCTCGCCATCCTGGCCGACGTCGCGCAGCATCCTGTGTTCGCGGCAGAGGAGGTCGAACGCGCGCGTGTGCAGGCGATCGACGGTGTCAGCGTGACGATGAAGGACCCCGGTGCGCTCTCCGGTCTGGTGTCGGCGCGCGCGGTGTTCGGGAATGCGCCCTATGGCCATCCGCTGTCCGGCACGCCCGGCTCGCTCAAGGCGATCACGCAGGGTGACATTCGGCAGGCCTATGCCAAGGCATGGCACCCCGACACGGCGACGCTGATCATGGTCGGCGACATCACGCCCGCACAGGCCAAGTCGCTCGCCGAGAGCAACTTCGCGGCATGGACGGCACCGGCGGCGGCGATCGCGCCCGCGCCGGTCGTGGGCGCATACCCCGCGCCGCGCGTCATCGTGGTCGACATGCCGGATGCGGGGCAGGCGGGCGTGGTGGTCGCACGGCCCGGCATCGCGCGCAGCGACCCGGAATATTATCCGGCAAGCGTCGCCAACGCGGTCTTGGGCGGCGGCTATTCGTCGCGATTGAACAGCGAGATCCGTATCAAGCGCGGCCTCGCCTACGGCGCGAGCAGCAGCCTCAACGCGCATCGCGGCCCCGGCACGCTGTCCGCCCGCACGCAGACTAAGAACCCGACCGCGCCCGAGACGGTGGCGATCATGATCGAGCAGATGAAGCGACTCGGTGCCGAGCCGGTGCCTGCCGCCGAACTGGAGACGCGCAAGGCGGTGCTGATCGGCGGGTTCGGCCGCGCCAGCGAAACCACCGGCGGTATCGCGTCGGTGCTCGGCCAATATGTGCTGGAGGGCGTGCCGCTCGATGAATTGAAGCGCTTTGTGCCGGCGGTGACGGCGGTCGATCCGGCGGCGGTGCAGAAGGCGGCGCAAGACGTGATCGACCCGGCGCGGGCGAGCGTCGTGGTGGTCGGCGATGCCAAGCTGTTCCTGCCGGCGCTGAAGAAGGCATACCCGCAGGTCGAGGTGATCCCCGCCAGCACGCTCGATCTCAGCAAGGCGGCGCTGAAATAGACGTTACGTCGTAATGGATGGGGCGGGAGCGATCCCGTCCCACCCTTACACGCACCATCCGGTGTTTCGCCACGGGACAGGCGCGAAATCGCAGCAGTCCGGTAACGCCTGATCGGCTAAGCGCCGCGGTGTGAAAGTTCGGCCCTTCCTCGATTCGCGGCGCGTGACGTGGGCGCATCTCGTCGGGGTGGTGCTGCTCGTGTGCCTGGCGGTGTCCGCGCATGCCGCCTACCGCGCGATCGCGGCGCAGGCCGCGCGGGCCGCACCGGCCACCGCCCGGCCGGCGGGATATGAGGCGGAGGATCACTTTCCCGGCGCCGCGCTGATTTACGCCGCCGACCCGGTGGCCGACACCGCCACCGCACTCGCCGCACCGGGGAAGGGCACCACCGGCACGATCGCTTTGCCCGACCTGCCGCTCCCGCCCGAGGCGGCCACCACCCCCGCGACCGACGGCACCATTCACCCCGCCGCGCCGTTCGACATGCGCCGTGCCACCGCACTCGATCGTGGCCGCGCGCTCGATTGCCTGACCACCGCGATCTATTACGAAGCCGCGACCGAGCCCGATGCCGGGCAGCAGGCGGTCGCGCAGGTGATCCTCAACCGCGTACGCCACCCCGCTTTCCCGGCGACGGTGTGCGGCGTGGTCTACCAGGGGTCCGAACATGCCGGCTGCCAGTTCAGCTTCGCCTGCGACGGCGCGATGCTGCGCGGGCAACCCTCGCGCAGCTACTGGTTGCGGGCGATGCGCGTGGCGGCGGCGGCGCTCGGCGGGTACGTCTGCGCGCCGGTCGGCCTCGCGACGCATTACCATACTTTCGCGGTGACGCCGGCGTGGAACCGCAGCATGGTGATGACGGCGGCGATCGGCGCGCATTTCTTCCACCGCTGGCAGGGCTGGTGGGGTACGCCCGCCGCGTTCCGGCAGATCTACGCGGGTGGCGAACCGGTGCCGGGGCCGCATCCGCGCACCGATCCGCTTCCGCTGCCAGGTGTCGCGGCGGCGATCACGCTTGCCACCGCGAGCGTGCCGTTACCGCTGGCGCCTACGCCGGTGCCGCGCACGCCCGCCGCCGTGATCCAGCCGGCCTATGCGCAGAGCGGAACCCCCGTCGCGCCGGTGCCGAAGGAGGCGCAGCCGGGCGATTCGCAGATCCTCGACAAGTGGAAGGATTCGGGCAAGCCGCTGCAATAGCGGTTGCGCGTGTCGTCCGACCGGACCGTCAGCCCAGCAATCCGAGCAGCCGCACGCCCGCATCGAAGTCCTGCCGCCGCACCGCCGCCGCCGCCTCGGCGAGCGGGTCGCGGCCCCAGCGATCCGCCTGAAAATCCTCGTCGACCAGCGCCGCGCTCCACACCGCCTCGGCGCTCGCCGCACCTTCGGCCAGCGCCAGCGCCGCCACCAGCGACCCGCCGATCGTCACGACCGGCGACAACGCGGCCAGCTCGAATGGCCCCCGCGCCGCCACTGCCTCGCCCAGCCGTGCCAGCGTGGCGAGCGGTTGCGCGCGGTGCATGATGCCGGTGACGATCTCGAAATGCACATCGTAGCGGTGCCGCGCCCAATCGAGCAGCGGGTCCCAAGCCGCCCGTTGCCGGTCGGCCAGCTCCTCCGGCGCGTCGGCGCGGTAACACAGCAGGTCGCTCTCCGCGTAAGCGGCAAGGCCGGCGGCGAAGGTGGCGGGGTCGGGCGCGATCCGGTCGATCGCGGCGTTGGACAGGCCGGTCAGCGGCATGCCGCGCGGGTCGACCGTCTCGCCGGACGCGCGCCATTCGTCCGCCACCGCGTCGGCGAGCGCACGCGTCGGTAGCAGCAACGGCGCGCGGCCGGGCGTGCGCAGCGGCTTGCCGTCGAGCCGCACGCCAAGCTCGGCATCGACCGATACGTCCTTCCAGAAGCGTTTCATCGCAGGTCGCCTTCCTCGGGCGGCGTGCGCCAGCGCCGCGCGAGCGCACGCGGTACCACCGCCATCATCAGCAGCGCCGACAGCACCAGCGCGGTGCCGATCACCTTCGGCGCTAGCGTCGTCGCGCGCGCGATCAGGATCAGGCCGAGCACCGCGCCTGCCGCGCCGGCGATGCGGGTGCCGACCATCGCGAAATACCGTGCCGCGACGCTCACGCCGTCATCATCCCGACCAGGTCCGGCACACGCAGCGCCACCGCATGTGCGCCGGCCGCGTGGAGATCGTCGGGTGTGTGATAGCCCCAGCCGACGCCCAGCGCGCGCGTGCCGGCGTTCCGCGCCATCAGCATGTCGTAGCTGGTGTCGCCGATCATCACCGTGGTCTCGGGCGCCGCGCCCGCCTCGGCCATCGCCTGCTCGATCATCGAGGGGTGTGGCTTGGAGGGATGGCGGTCGGCTGTCTGAAGCGTGAGGAAGCGTGGTGTGAGACCATGCGCGGCAAGGACATGGGCAAGGCCGCGATCGGATTTGCCGGTCGCGACGCCGAACAGCCAGCCATCCGCCTCAAGCTGGTCCAGCACGCCGACGATCCCCTCGAACAACGGCTCCTCGGCAAGCGTGCCGTCGCCACGCATCTTTTGGAAGGTGCGCTTGTAATCGGCGGCGAGCGTGTCGTGGTGCGCCGCCTCGGCCTGCGGCACCAGCGCCGCCATCGCCTCGACGAGGCTGAGGCCGACGATGCGCCGGATCGCGTCGCGGCTCGGAATGTCGAGCCGGTGCGTCGCGAACGTGTCCTCCACCGCGCGGCAGATATTGGCCTGGCTGTCGACCAAAGTCCCGTCGCAATCGAACAAGGCGAGCCGGTTCATGCGGGAAAATATCGCATCAGGGCCGCGCCGGAAACTGCATCAGCGTGGTCATCGTCAGGACCGGCTCGTCATGCTGGTTGGTGACGGAGGTGCGCATGGTAACCGTGCCCACCGGCTTGCTTGCCGAGCGGCGCACGGCGGCGATCTCCCGCCGCGCGAGCAGCGTATCGCCCGGCCGCACCGGGCGCAGCCAGCGCAATTCGTCGATGCCGATACCGAGCAGCGGCGTGTCCCCGAACGGATTGTTGGTTATGAAATCGCGCATCACCAGCGACGCGACGTGCCAGCCGCTGGCGATGATCCCGCCGAAGCGACCGGCGGCCGCAGCCGCCGGGTCGATGTGCATCGGCTGTGCGTCGTAGCTTTGCGCAAAGGCGATCACCTCCGCCTCGTCGATCCGGAACGGCGTGCCGGTCCAGCTGTCGCCGGGCGTCAGATCGTCAAGGTACAGGCCGCTCACTTCTCCGGGGCACCCCGGCGGCGGCGCTCGCCCTTGCGCTCCTTGCGGAAGGTCTTGGCGTGCTGCTTGGCCTGCTGCTTCTTCACCGCCTTGGAAGGTGGCGGCGGCGTGTCGAGCGGCATGTTGTCGCCAAGCATCTCCTCGAAGCCGAAATGCTTGAGGCTCTCGGCGAAGTGGCGTGGCAGTTCCGCCTTTACGTCGATCGCGCCGCCATCGGGATGGTCGATGCGGAGGTTACGCGAGTGGAGGTGCATCTTGCGGCTGACGCCACCGGTGAGGAACGCCGCCTGACCACCGTACTTGCCATCGCCGACGATCGGGTGGCCAATTGCCGCCATGTGGACGCGAAGCTGGTGGGTGCGGCCGGTATAGGGGATCAGTTCGACCCAGGCGCAGGTGGTGCCGGCCAGTTCGATCACGCGGTAACGCGAACGCGCCGGGCTGCCTTCCGCCTCGTCGACGTGCATCTTCTCGCCGCCGGTGCCGGGCTGCTTGCCGATCGGCAGGTCGATCGTGCCGTCCTCGATCGAGGGCACGCCGACCACCAGCGCCCAGTACGTCTTCTTGGCGGTGCGTGAGGAGAATGCCTTGGCGAAGAACGCCGCCGCGCGGCTGGTGCGCGCGATCAGCAGCGCGCCGCTGGTATCCTTGTCGAGCCGGTGGACCAGCTTCGGCCGCCCCTCGTAATCGTCCTGCAACGCGTCGAGCAGGCCGTCGACATGCTCGGTGGTCTTGGTCCCCCCTTGCGTGGCGAGGCCGGGCGGCTTGTTGAGGACGATCGCCTGCGCATCGCGGTGAATGACGAGTTCGCGCGCGAAGGCGATCTCGTCGTCGCTCAGCACCGGCCGTTCGCGCACCTTGGGCGCATCGGGCTTGGCCGCCTCGGCGGGCGGCACGCGGATCGCCTGACCGGCCTTGATGTGGTCGCCCGGCTTGGCACGCGCGCCGTCCAGGCGGAGCTGCCCGGTGCGCGCCCATTTGGCGACGGTGGTGAAGCTGGTGTCGGGGAGGTGGCGCTTGAACCAGCGGTCGAGCCGGATGCCATCGTCATCCGCGCCAATGCGGAAGGTGCGGACGTCGTTCTCGTACTTCGGGTTCGCAAGTTTCGGCGTATCGCTCATGCCACGGCCCTTACCAGATAAAGCCCCGCGAACAGCGCGCAGACCGAGCCGATCACCGACACCAAAGCATAGCCGAACGCGAGCGCCAGATCGCCGCGCTCGATCATCGTCACGGTATCGAGCGAGAAGCTCGAAAAGGTGGTGAACCCGCCCAGCACGCCGATCGCGACGAACAGCCGCAGATGATCGGTCGCGCCGCTCACCCGCGCGAGCATGGCGACGACCAGCCCCATCGCGAAGCCGCCGATCAGATTGACAGCGAGCGTGCCATACGGAAACCCCGCGCCGAACAGCGCGGTCATGCCGCGGCCGGTCAGCCACCGCCCGGCGCTACCGATTGCGCCGCCCGCCATTACCAGAAACACTTGTGTCATGGGCGTGCCGTTAGCGCGGATCGGCGGCAAAGAGAACCGTGGCGACAACAGCAGGCGTTATTTCAGATAGTGGTCGAACCACGCGACCGTGCGCTTGCGCAGATCGGTGACATGCGCGGGCAGGCGCACGCCGTGGCCTTCGTCCGGGTAGATGACGAGGCTGGTCGGCACATTGAGGTCCTTCAGCGCGTGCCAATATTCGGTGGATTGCGTCGGCGGCACCTCGATATCGCGCTCGCCCGCCCAGATGAACGTCGGCGTATGCGCGTTCTTTATGAAGTAGATCGCCGAGGCATCCTCATACGCCTTGTAATCCTGGTACAGCGTCTTGCCGAAGAACGGCAGCATCCACTGGTCGATGCCGTTGGTGCCGTAATAGCTCACCCAGTTCGACAGGCCGGCACCCGCGACGATCGCCTTGAAGCGGTTGGTCTGGGTGTTCGCCCACATCGACATGAAGCCGCCGTACGATCCGCCGGTCAGGCCGAGCCGCGCGTCGTCGACAGGCGCGACCTTCTCCACCGCGTCGATGCCGGTGAGGATGTCGCGCAAGTCGCCGCCGCCGAAGTCACGCTTGTTGGCGGCGGTAAACGCTTCGCCCTGGCCATAGCTGCCGCGCGGGTTGGGCAGGAACACGTAATAGCCGGCCGACAGCAGGTTGCCGGGGCCGCCGTCCGCTGTCTGGTAATAGGGCACGTTGGCGGCGGCCGGGCCGCCGTGGACGATCGTCACCATCGGCGCCTTTTTCTGCGGGTCGGCGCCGGCGGGGGCGAGCAGCCAGCCCTGTACGGTGAAGCCGTCGTTCTTCCACGTCACGCTGCGCACGGTGGCGATGGCGGGGGCGGCATCGTTATCGTGGGTGATCTGAACGGGTGCTGCGGCGGGGCCGGTGTAGATCGCGGGCGCGTGGGTGAAATCCTGTACGACCATAGCCACGGTGCGACCGTCCGCGCTGTAGGCGACCTTGGCGTCACCCGCGCTGAAGCTGGCCGGGCGTTTCCAGCCGATCGCGTCGGCGCGACTGCCGCCCACCGTCAGCAAGCCGAGGTCCGCGCCACGAAGCGCGGTGCCGCGCAGGCCCGCGGGGGTCGAAACCAGCGAGGTGACGGTGTAGTCGGTGCCGGCGGTTAGGTCGCGCGGGGTGCCGCCGGAGACGGGTACGCTCCAGACGTCACCACCGACCGAGCCAAAGTCGCTCATCAAGCCGCCAATGTATGAAACGGTGCGCCCGTCCGGCGAAACGCGCGGGTAATTGATCTGCGTGGTGGGATTGGCGATGTTGGTGACCGCGCCGGTCGAGGCGTCGACCCGGTCGAGCGTCGCCACCCACCAGTTGTTGTCGCCGTTGCCGATCGCACTGGTCACGACGAAGCCGCTGCCGTCCGGCATCCAGTCATATTCGTAGATGTACCGGTTTGCCGGCGACAGCGGCGTCACCGCCGTCGCCGCGACGGCCGGGCCGGCCACCTCGAACAGGGCGATACGCTGCTCATCGCTCTTTTCGCCGATCTCGCCGACCTGCCGCACGCCCGCCTGCGCCGCGCCGGTTTCCTTCTGCGCGCCGGGCGTGACGAGCAGCGCGATCCGCCTGCCATCGGGCGAGAAGCGCGGATGTCCGGCGATGCCGGCGATCGTCGCAACGGTGTGCGGCGTCGCGCCGCCCTCCACCGCCAGCGTCACGGTGCCAGCCTTCTTGTCGCGCGCCAGCCATGCCAGCGTGCCATTGGGTGCGAAGGCGAGGTCGGTATAGCTGCACGCCGGGCACGGATCGATCGTCCGCACCACCTTGCCGTCCTTTGTCGAACGGACCGTGATGACGCCGTGTGCATCGCCGACCGACTCGATCGACGCCACCCGGTCGCCGCGCGGTGCGAGCGCAAGGTCGGCATATTGATGGATCGGCGCAGCGGCGAACGCGGGGGTGGCGACGGAAGCCAGCAGGGCAGCGGCGAGAACAAGGCGCATGCGGAACTCCGGAAAGAACAAGGTTGAGCCAGCGGTGCAGGTGGCCGTAAGGCGGGGCGTTGGCAGCGATCGACCGTTTCGCGCCGACAATCAAGCGGGTAGCGCGCTAATAGTCCTTCGACACGCGTACGTTGCCGCTCTGCCGGCCAAGCGTCGAAATCGTGGAGAGCACCGACAGCCAGCGCGTCACCTGAAACTCGACCTGCGTGGCGCTATAGCCCTGGCCATCGGTGATGATCTCCGCGAACAGCCGCCGCGTCACGTACTTGCCCGCCGCGACCGAGGTGCCGGCACCCGTCTGCGGATCGGCGGGCAGGATACGCAACCGGTCCAGCCCCGCCACGCGGCGCACCGCGTTGATCGGGTCCAAACCGCCCTTGCCGTTCTGGAGCGCTGCCACGGCGGAGGCGAGTTGCAAGGCCTCGGGCGCGGAAAGGTTGGTAATCGACGTGCCAAACAGCAGGCGGGAGAGCAGTTCGTCCTCTGGCAGTGCCGGGTTGCTGGTGAACGAAATCTCCGGCTTCAGCGCCGGCCCGGTGACGCGGATCGTCGCCGACAGGCCGGTCGAATCGGCGTTGGCGGCGATGTCGAGCGCAGGATTGGCGGGCACTTCGCCCTGGAACAGGATCTTGCCGCGATCGAGCTGAAACTCGCGGCCGGCAAACTGGTAATCGCCGCGCACCAGATCGGCGCGACCAGTGATGGCGGGATTGTCGGGCGCACCGCCGATGTCGAGGTCGGCCGACCATTCGCTGCGCAGGCCGAGACCCGTCACCAGCAGGTTGTCGGCGGCATGGGCGTGCACCGCGAGCTTCCACGGCTTGGGCGGAGCGTCGTCCTCCTCGCCGCCGCCGGGCAGGTTGATCTCACGGATGTTGAGTTGCGGCACCGCGCTGGCGGCGGTCGCCTGTCCCAATCGGTAGCGGCTCTTGGTCAGCGTGACCTTGCCGGCGATGGTGCCGCCTGAGCCGTCCGACTTGAAGCTCAACGGGCCGGTGACAGTGGCGGCGATGTCGTCGCGGTTGATGAGCAGCGCGTTCTGCGCCTGCACCGCCAGATCGATGCCGAAGCCGTGGGCGGCGGCAAGATCGAAACTGCCGGTGCCGGTCACGTGCCCGCCCTTGCCGGCATCGGCGGTGAGTTTGTCGAGCACGAGGCGTGACCCGCCGAACCGCCCGCTCGCGACGACGTTGGTGAGCACGGTGCCGGTGGTCGCGCTCTCGATCTTGGCGCCGTTCGCCTGCACCACGCCGCGAATGCGCGGGCTGTCGAGCGTGCCGCCCACGTCCGCGCCGATCGCCACCGGTCCGCTGAGGTCGAACAGTTCGATTCCGGTCAGCCGCCACAAAGTATCGGCGGGGCCATCGTAGCGAAGTTGCGCGAACAGCGGCGCCCGCGCGATGCGGGCGGCGAGATCCGCGCCGGGGGCGAGCGTCAACTGCATCTGCGCGCGGCCGACCGTCTTGCCGCCGCTCGCCGCCACCGCGCGTGCCGCTGCCTTGCCGGGTTCGAGGATCCCGGCAATGCCGACATCGACCGGACGCGACGACAGGACGAGACCGGAGCGGGTGAGGCCGCGCACCGTCATGTTGATCTTACCCGTAGGCGCGGCACCGTTCGACTGCACGAACGACAGCTTGCCCGACGCCTCGCCGCCAAGGCCCAATCCCGGATAGCCGATGTCGAGCACCGACAGCGGCATCTTGGCGAGGGTGGCATCGACCGCGCTGCCGGTGCCGGTGAAAGTGCCGGACACATCCGCCGCGCCGCCGGCGAACGCGAGCTTCGTCGGCGCGAGCCGCCAGCCATCCTCCACGTGGGTGAACACGGCCGGGGTTACGAGTTGCAGCGGCTTGCGATCGACCGTGCCCTGCGCGGAGACGCTGTACCGATCGGGCGAGACCGCGATCACGCTCTGGATGCTGAACGCACGTCCGCGCGATCCGGCGATGGAGGCGCGGATCTCGCCGGTGCCGCCGCGCAACGCCGCGTGGATCGCGGTACGGCCGATCGTCAGCGCGCCGCGCCGGATGCCCGAAGCCGTCGCGGTCGCGTCGATCGAGGTGCCTGCGGGATCGAGCAGCGCGACGAGATCGAGGTGGCCGCGTCGCACGCTCACCGCCTGCGCCAGCCGGGCGGCGGTGGCGTCGAGATGCGCCTCGATACGCTGGTGCGTATCCTGCGGGCGGAACAGCAGGTCGCCGCCGATGCCGCCGCCGGTCACGCTCAGCTTGCCGTCGAACCCGCCATCGACGATCGCGAGATCGCCGTGCGCATGCGTGTTGCTGACGTTGAGCTGCGCGATCGAGATGACCGCCTGACCGCCTTGCGGCAGCAGGATCATGCCCGCGCCGTCGAACGGCCCGAGCCTCGATCCGCCATGCGCGGAAAACGCGAAGCCCGCCGGCACCGGATCGAGATGTGCGACGACGTTTGACAGCCCCATCGCGTCGTTAGGGCGTTGGAAGACGAGATCGAGCGTCGGCTTGTCGATCTTGCCGTCGAGCTTGAGCGTGAGCGGGCCGTAGCTGTCCTGTCTGCCGACGCCCTCGAAATGGAAGGTGCCGTCGCGCCGCCGGATGCCGGCGCCGGTAATGCGGATCTGCGGTCCGGTCAGCACCAGATTGGTGAAGTGCAGCACGCCGTCGGTGGTGCGTTCGAGGTTGGTGACGATGGTCGGCAAGCCCCCGGCCAACGAGCGGAAGAAGCCGTTATCGAGCCGCAGCACCCGTGCGGACCCCTTGCCGATCACGCGGGTGCCGTGGCCGTCCGGGCCGGGCACGACGTGCAGCATGGAATTGACCTCGACCAGGCCAAGGCCGGGAATGAGATAGCGCGACAGACCGCCGTTGAGGCCGATTTCGAAGTGGCCGTTGGTGAGATCCACCACCAGCGACGCGCGGCCGTTGAGCTTGTCGGAGACCAGCCGCAGATCGTCGCCGGTGACGAGCTTGGAAGTGACGCGCAGGATGCCTTCGATCGACAGGTTGCGCAGGATGCCGCCCGCCACGTCGCCAACCCCGGTGACGCGCGCCGCCGCGAGCCGGATCGGTACGATCACCGGTGCTTTCGAGAAGTGGCCCTTTCCGGCGGCGCGAACCTCTTCGAACCCGGTGTCGCCGAACACCATGCGCTCCGCCGTCAGGCGGTACTCGAACGCGGCGGTCGCGAACGCACCGTCGAGGATCATGCGCAATTCGATCGCACGGCCGGACATGTTGGCGAACAAGGCGGCGGGCTGCAGCAGCCGCGCCCGCACCCGCACGTCGCGGAACGCACTGGCCGCCAGGTCGAGCGCGCCCTCGCCGTGGATCGCAAGCGCGGCCGAGTGCAGGTCAAGCGCGCCGGTCAGCCGCCGGTCGGCGAGCGTGGCGGCGCCGTTGACGGCGATGCGTGGCGCTGTCAGCCGTTGCACCTTGCCGTGTGCTAGCGGCGCGACGGTAAGCGTGCCAGCCAGCGTATAGGCGCCGCTGCGATTGCCGAGCGTCAGGTCGGCCAGCCGCGTCGTACCGACATCGGCAACCGCGCGCCCGCGCCACGCGCTCCAGCGACCGGCCCCATGCACGTCCGCCGCGATCGGTTGCGCGAAACCGATAGCCTTGGCGAGCAATCCCTTGGCGGTGCCGCGCGCGTGGAGGTCCATGCCGAATCGGTCGCGGTCGGGTTGTGCGTCGAGTTTAAGTCGCAGCGTGTCGCTGCCCGCCACCACGGCATCGAGATCGACCAGCGCGCGGCCGCCGCGAATGTCCGCATGGCCGAGCAGACGGCCGCGCCGCGGCGTGCCGGTGATGGCGGGCGCGACGCTCAACCGATCGACGCGCAGCGTGCCGATGTGAATGTCGAAGCCCGGCAGGATCGGGCCGGTGCGTCCGGTCGGGGTCGGCTGCGGCAGCTTGAACAGGCGCGCCTGCGGGATGATGAGACTGGTGATGTCGAGCCGGTTGTGCAGCCAGGCGAGCGGCGTCCAGTTCAGCTCGGCGCGCGGCACGTAGAGTACCAGCCCTTTCGGGTCGCGCAGCCGGATATCGACCAACCGTGCGCGCCCGAACAGCGAGCCGTCGATCCGCCCGATGCTGTAGCGCAGCCCGTTGGCGGGGCGCAGCGCACCGATCCGGTTGACGACGAAGCGGTGGCCGATATCGGAATCGAGCGTGACCACGCCCAGCGTCAGCACCGCGAGCAGCAGCGCCAGCGCGGTCACGATCCGCCGCCGCCAGCTTTGCCGTGGGCGAGGGGCGGGGGGCTCGTCCGCCTCGCTCGGAACGCGATCTTCGCTCAAAACGCCTGTCCCAGCGAGACATACACCGCGATGCGTGGATCACCCTTCGCCGGGTTGACCGGCGTGCCGACGTCGATCCGGATCGGGCCGAAGTTGGAATAATAGCGCACGCCCAGGCCAGCGCCATAGCGGAAGCCGGTCAGCTTCGGCAGCGGCGTGGTGTAGATGTTGCCGCCATCGAAGAACGGCACCACGCCGAACGCGCCGAACGTCTTGACCCGTGCCTCAAGCGAAAACTCGCTGAGCGAGCGTCCGCCGATCGGATCGTTGTTGGGGTCGCGCGGGCCGATATCCTGATAGCCATAGCCGCGCACCGACGCGCCGCCGCCCGAATAGAAGCGCCGCGACGGCGCAATCGCATCGCGCGGCGCGCCCGCGATCGTGCCGAGCCGGATTCGCCCCGCCACCACCACGCCCTTGGTTGCCTGCTTGTACGCGCTCGCATCGAATTGCAGCCGCGCATAGCCGAACACGTGGTTCTCCAGCGACACCTCCGGCGACAACCGCCCGGCCAGCCGGAACCCGCGTGACGGATTGAGCAGATCGTCCGACCCGTCGTAACTGAGCGTCGTCGGCAATGCGCCGATGAAATAGGTGCGCCGGCGTGGTGCGCCGGTCGAGAGGATCACGTCGCGTTCGTCCGACGCGGTGAGTTCGGAGCCGATCGACCATGTCCATTTCTTCTGGAAGAAGATGTTGGTCTGCCGCTCCAGCGTGCCGGTCAGCGATAGCGCCTTTGCCTCATAGGCGGTGCGCTTGAGGTTGGAGGCGGTCGCCTGGAACGTCAGCACCCGGTCGCGGCCGTGGAAGTTGTTGCGGCGATAGGTCGCGCCCGCCAACTGCTCCTGCGTGCCGAGTACGCCGCGCAGGATCAGCGCGCCTTCCGGCGGGAACAGGTTGCGGTGCGTCCAGCTCACTTCCGCGCGCGCGCCTTCGCCGGTGCCGTAGCCGAGTTCGCCCGCAACCGTGCGCGGCGGCGCCGGCTCGGTCGCGACAGAGATGTCGACGAGCGCGGGATCGACGTCGTCGACCGGCTTGATCGTCACGCTCGACACCAGCGAGGTCTGGATCAGCGCGCGGCGCAGATCGGCGAGCGCGGTATCGTCGAAGGGTTTGCCGGGCTCGAACCGGGCGATCTCGGCAATATGTGCGGCGTCGAACACCTGTTTGCCTGGCGGCACCACAACCTTGCCGAACAGGCGCGACGTTCCGGGCGCGACCACCATCGCCAGCGTCGCGGTGTGGGCGGCATGATCCACCACGATCGCCGGATCGCCGACCACCGCGAACGGGAAGCCGCGTTTGCCGATGGTGGTCCGCAGCGCCGTTTCGCCCGCAGCGATCTTGTCGGCGTTGACCGGATCGCCCGCCTTGATGCCAAAGGCGGTTCGTAACGCTTCCGCCTTGTCGCCGGTCGCGTCCAGTCCGGTCAGGCTGACGCCCCCGAACGTGTAGAGCGCGCCGGGGTCGGCGTCGAGGATGACGAGCGGGCGGCTGCTTCCCGCTTCGACGCGGGTGGTGACGGCGGCGTCGTAATAGCCTTCGGCGCGCAGCAGACCCGTGAGCAACGCGGCATCCTCGCGCGCGCGCCGATCGAGTTGCGCGGCGTTGGCAGGCTGGCCGTCATGAGTGTTGAGCGTGGACAGCTGGTCGAAGCGTTGGTGGAGCAACGTCGAGGCGATGCCGTCGATGCCATCGATGCGGTACGTGTAGCGCGTATCGCCGGTCACCGCCTGTGGCTTGGCATTGCTGTCGCCGCTGCCCGCGCCGAGATCGGGCCAGTCGACGCCAAGCCCCGGCAAGGGCGCAAGCGGCGAATGCGGATCGAGCGTTGGATCAGTTGGCGGTGCCGGATTGGGCGGGGTTTGCTGCGCACGGGCGAGCGGGCAGGCAAGCACCAGCAAAAAGGCGGTAGCGCTACACGCCGCGCCCCGCTGCCCGAGCGACAACGTCATGTCGGTTGTCCTAGCCCGGCAATCGTCCGCCCAACAAGGGCTTATCGCCCCGGATCCGTCTGGATCAGTGGACCGTGCCGACGGCGCGTTCAACCGACATCAAAACGATCAAACGCTCAATCTGACGCCAGCGGCAGAAGTGGATGTGGTTGCCGAGATCGCGGCTGCGATCGGCACGCGCGGCCGCCTGAAACCCGGCATCGTCCCCGAACGCGGCGATCAGCGTTGCGGCATCGACGACATCGCGGCGATCCTCCAGCCATGGCAGATACGACATCGAAGATCCTTTTCGCAACCAACGCGTTGAACGCCCGTAACACGCGGCGTGCCAAGCGCGCTGAAACACGGCGGCGCGCGGGCGACGATGGTAAACGGCTCGATGCCGCGCCGTTCCGCCGGTCCCGCGACGAGACTCTGGCGTCCGGCGACGGGACATGGCAGGGCTGTGCGATGACACCGGAACCCTCCAACAATCCTGCGGCGGGCGGCGTGCTGATCGCGATCGGTGCGGTCGGGGGCGCGCTGGTCGGGTTGTTCCTGGGCGAGCCGACCAAAGGCTTTCTGCTCGGCATCGGTGCCGGGATCGGCATGGCGATCGCGATCTGGGTGATCGACCGTAGACGGTGAGCTAGCGTAACGCGCGCGATAGCCAGACGACGCGGCCGACAATGTCAATCCGGTCGCCAGCTTGGTAGGCGACCGTCGGCGCGTCCGGATTGTCGCTGGTGATGTGCAATATCGTGCCGACCCGAGCGACCCGTTTCACCATCAGTACGCCGTCGAGCCGGATGACGAACACCGCCGCTTGATCCTGCACGCGCCGATCGCGTTGGTCGACCAGCATCAGGTCACCATCCTGGATCAGCGGCGCCATGGATGTCCCGCGCGCCCGGATCTCGGCCGCGTCTTCCGCCCGCACGCCGAGTTGCGCGAGCAGCCGCGTGTCGAAATGTATCGCGCCGAGCGCGCGATCCTCCTCGACAAGCGCGCCCGGCCCGGCCGATGCCTCTACGTCGAGCCGCCGTACCGTCGTCGTCTTCACCGCAGGGGAGTGCCCGCCGAGTTCGGTCTCGTCGACCCGAAAGAACGCCGCGAGCCGGCGTCGGTCGCTCTCGGCCAGAACACGCGGCGTACCCCGTTTCACATATTGCTGGAGATATGCGTCGTTGCGCCGGAGCATCCGCGAGAGCGCGGTATAGCTCTGCCCGTGTTCGGCGACCAACGCTGCCAATCGCGTCCGGGGATCCGGCGTCATCATGCCCGACCATACCCTAGGAAATTCCCTAGACAAGTTGGAAATGCAAGAACAGAACAAGAACATAAGCTGAGTCCAGGAGGCGGGCAGTGATGATTTTGGGAAAGATCGATCGGTATCTCAAGGCGACGTCAATGGCGCCGACGCGGTTCGGACGCGAAGCGGTGCGGGACCCACGGCTGGTGCACGATCTGCGGCGTGGCCGCGAACCCGGCGCGCGTATGATCGCCCGGATCGAGGCCTATATCGCGCAAAGCGATGTACGATGAGCCGCGGCCCCGATGCAGGTGCGCGGCTCGAACGCGGGCTGCTCGCACACGCGGCCAGCGCCGGCTGCGCGATGACGATCGTCGATGCAACCTGGGTGCGCTGGGCGAGCGCGACCTTCGCGGGTGCGCGACACACACTGTGGTTACAGGCAGCGACGAGTGCCGCGCTCGATCGCTGGCTCGCAGATGTGCCGGAGGCAGAAATCGCGCTGCGCGATCATCTCCTCGCCGATCTGGTGGTAACGGACATTGTGCAGACCGACGGCGTGGCGCGGATCACCGTCGAGGCGCTGACCGTCGAGGCGTGACCCTAATCGTGCCGGATCGAGATTGCACCGGTCCGGCACAGCACCTCCATAGTGCGTGCGAATTCGGTCATCAGGCCTTCCAGGATCGGCTCGAAACCGCCGCTCGTGATGATATCGGGTTGCGGTGTGACCCCACCGCGCGGATCGTCCACCAGCAGGCCGCGCGCTATCATCTTGGCCACCTGGCGACGCACCGTCTCGCGCGGCAGGCCGGTCGCGGAGGCGATCGCGTTGCGTGAGATCGGCACGACCCATTCCCGCGGAAGCGGCTCAGTGCCGCACATTTGCGCCGGAATGGCGCGTTCTCGCATTAGGCGTTGCACGTTCGCGACGGAAATCGTAAGGAAAATCAACGTCTCCGTCGGACCAAGGCTGGCGACTTCGGACACGGCACGGTGCATTGTCAGGAACTGGTTGCACAGTGCCGTCATCGCCACACGCCAGTTCTCGGCCATTTTGGCCGCATTGGTCGTAACGGTCGTTCCCATATGTCCCCAGCTACGCATTTACGCCGGAGTACGTCCGGATCGGCCTAATTCCCCAGTCTGCGTAATCGTGATCGATTCGTAAACTAGGGGATTCTACGCAGCGTGTAACCTTGGCCAAGAACGGCAGGTGTCATCGGGACTCGCAAAGGACCGCAGCTGCCGGAAGGCACGCTGCGATCCTATGCGCATCATCTGGGCGTAGCCGCGCTCACGCGCCACACCGTGTTGCCGACATCGTCCGCCACCAGCAACGCGCCGGTCTGGTCGGTGATCACGCCAACCGGCCTGCCATGCGCACGACCTTTCGCGTCGAGGAAGCCGGTCAACAGATCGACCGGCCGTACGCCCTTGGCCGGGAAGCCGTTGTCGCCGAACGGCACGTAGACGACCTTGTAGCCCGACGGCGGCACGCGGTTCCACGAGCCATGTTCACCGACGAACGCGCCGTTGGCGAACTTCGCACCGAGCTTGGCATCCCCGGCGAAGGCGAGGCCGAGTGCCGCCACGTGCGGCCCAAGCGCATAATCCGGGCGCTTGGAATATTCCTGCAATGCCGGGTTCTCGGGCCGAACGCGCCGATCGGGATACCCGCCCCAATAATACCACGGCCAGCCAAAGTGATCGCCAAGTTCGATCTGGCTCATGTAATCGGGCGCCAAGTCGGACCCCATCATGTCGCGTTCGTTGACGACCACCCACAGGCCACCACCCTTCGGCTCGAATGCCATGCCCTGCGGGTTGCGCAGGCCGGCCGCGTAGATGCGGAATGCCTTGTGGACCGGATCAACCTGGAGGATGTTGGCGCGATTGGTTTCGGCGTCGATGCCGTTATCCGCGATGTTGCTCGATGATCCGACCGACACGTACAGCGATCCGTCCGGCGCGGCGAGCAGACCGCGTGCCCAGTGGTTGCCGCCGCCGGGGTAGGTGACGACCGTCTCCGGCTTCGCGGTGATCTTGCTCTGGCCGGGGGTGAACGGCACGCGCACCAGCGCATCCGTGTTCGCCACATAGAGATAGCCGCCGGCCAGTGCCATGCCGAGCGGCGAGTTCAGTCCCGACAGCAACACGCTGCGGCTGTCCGCCACGCCGTCGCCGTTGTTATCCCGCAAAAGGGTAATGCGGTTAGCCGAACCGCTGTCCGCGCCCGCCGATCCGATCAGGAGGCCCATGATCCAGCCCTTGATCCCGCCACCCTTACGCGGCGGCGAGTCCGTTTCCGCCACCAGCACGTCGCCGTTGGGCAACCGGTACAGCCAGCGGGGGTGTTTGAGGTCGCGCGCGAACGCCTGCACCTTCAGCCCCGCCGCCGGGGTCGGCATCGCGCCGTCGGTCCAGCCGATCGGCTTGGCGATGTCCGTCGTCGGGAACGTCTGGTTGCGCGGCGGCGTGATATCGGGCCGCCTGCCGGTCACCGCGTCGAGCGGCAGCTTGGCGACGTCGGGCCGGCTGATCCAATAGCCGACCGGGATCGCGACGACGATCAGGATCAGAACGATACGCAGGATGTGCTTGAGCATGGCCAATAGGTAAGCCGTGGGAGCGGCGCACGGAAGAGGCAAATCACCGCTTCCGTGCGCCGCCGCCCGCCCGGCATCCTGCGATCAGGTAAGGTCGAACCGATCGAGGTTCATCACCTTCGTCCAGGCCTTGACGAACGCCGCGACGAACGCACCCTCGGCATCGTCTGTCGCATAGGCTTCCGAAAGGCCGCGAAGCTGCGAGTTCGATGCGAAGATCAGGTCGGCCCGCGTCGCGGTGTAGGTCTCCGCACCGGTCGCGAGGTTGCGGCCGACGAATGTGCCGTCGCCGCCCACGCTCCACGTCAGTGTCGTGCTACTTTTGAGCAGATTGACGAAGAAGTCGCTGGTCAGCACGCCCGGCTGATTGGTGAATACGCCATGCGCGGCATCGCCGTGATTGGCGCCGACCACACGCAGACCGCCGACCAGCACGGTCATCTCCGGCGCGGTGAGGGTGAGCAGTTGCGCGCGATCGACCAGCAGTTCCTCGCTCGACTGGGGATGCGCCTCGCCGTCGTAGTTGCGGAACCCGTCGACCTTCGGCTCCAGTGGCATGAAGCTGTCGGCATCGGTCTGGGCTTCGCTCGCGTCGGTACGGCCCGGTGTGAAGGGAACGCTCACGGCATGGCCCGCCGCCTTCGCCGCCGCCGCGCAGGTAAGACCCGCTGCCGCTCAGGCGTCCTCATGTACCGGTTGCGGCGGATGCAATCGCAGCCGCTCGACCCGGCGCGTGTCCGCCTCGATCACTTCGATCGTCCAGCCGCTCGGGTGGGAAAGGCACGTCCCGACCTCTGGCACATGCCCTGCCAGCACCGCCGCCAGCCCGCCGATCGTGTCGATATCGCCATCGACCTCGGCCAGGCGCGGGTCGATCGTCTCGCCGACATCCTCCAGTTCGGCGCGCGCGTCCGCCTCCCAGCCGCCGCCGTCGATCGGCACCAGCAGCGCCGCGGGCGCCTCATCATGCTCGTCCTCGATATCGCCGACGATCTCCTCGATCAGATCCTCGATCGTCACCAGCCCCTCGGTCCCGAAATATTCGTCGAGCACGATGGCGAGATGCACCCGTTTGGTGCGCATATCAGCGAGCAGATCGAGCGCGCCGCGCGACATCGGCACGTACAGCGGTTCGCGCAGCAGGCCGGTGATCGTTTCCGGGTGGGGGGCGCCGGTGGCGAGGATGTTGAACACATCCTTGATGTGGATCATGCCGACGATCGTATCGAGTTCTGCCTTGTAGACGGGCAGGCGGCTGTGCCCAGCCTCGGCGAACAATTTTACCACATCGGCGAAGCTGGTGCCTTCCTCGACCGCGATGATATCGGCGCGCGGCACGCCGATGTCGCCCGCGTCACGCTCCCCGAAATGAAGCAGGTTGCGCACCATCTGGCGTTCCAGCGGCGAAAGATCGCCGCTCGCGTCGGGCGCGGGATCGTCCTCGTGCGCGTCGATCGCATCCTCAAGCTGCGCGCGCAGCGACTCGTCACCGGCATCGCCGAAGATCAGCGCCTTGAGGTTTTTCCATATGCTGCCCTCATGCTGGGCAGCGTCGCCGGCCTGCGCGCCGGTGCTGGTGCTACTATGGCCGGAACTGGGGCCGGAGCCGTTGGTACTTGAGCTGCTACTGGGGCCGTCAGCCATGGCGGTCGTTTCAGTCCTCGCGAATGAAATAGGGGTCGGCAAGGCCCAGCGACTTCAGCGCATCGATCTCGATCGCCTCCATCGCCTCGGCTTCGTCTTCCACCATGTGGTCATATCCTAGCAGATGCAGCGTGCCGTGCACGATCAAATGCGTGGCATGATCCGCCAGCGTAATGCCGCGTTCCGCCGCTTCCGCCGCGCAGACGCCGTGGGCAAGCACGATATCGCCGAGCAGCACCTCGCCATCGTCGCTGTTCTGCCCGACCGATCCGAGCAGATCGGCCTGTATCATCGGGAAGGACAGCACGTTGGTTGGCTTGTCCTTGTGCCGGTATTGCGCGTTGAGCTGCTGCACCTCGGCATCGTCGGTAAGGCGAACCGACACTTCGAACAACGCCGGGGTGGTGAGGATATCCCCATTGGGCGTGCGTTCGATCGCGGCGGTGGCGGCGCGCAGCGCGAGCGTCTCCCAATCCTGCGCAGGCCAGACATCCTCGGCGGAGAGTGCGACGTCGATCATCAGCCGTCCACGCCCTCATACGCCTCGACGATGCGGCCGACGATCGGGTGGCGCACCACGTCGCCCGCGCCGAAGCGCGAGATCGAGATGCCTTCCACGCCCTCCAGCCGCTTGACCGCGTCGTTCAGGCCACTCGCCGCCATGCCGCCGGGCAGATCGGTCTGCCGGGGATCGCCGCACACCACCATGCGACTGTTCTCGCCAAAACGGGTGAGGAACATCTTCATCTGCGCAGGCGTGGTGTTCTGCGCCTCGTCGAGGATGATGAACGCGTCGGCCAGCGTGCGGCCGCGCATAAAGGCGATCGGCGCGATCTCGATCTCGCCGGATGCGATGCGCCGCTCGACCTGTTCGGCGGGCAGACAGTCGTTCAGCGCATCGTACAACGGGCGCAGATACGGATCGACCTTCTCCTTCATGTCGCCGGGCAGGAAGCCCAATTTCTCGCCCGCCTCCACCGCCGGGCGCGACAGGATGAGGCGCTGCACACTGCCGGTGATGAGCTGCGCCACCGCCTGCGCGACGGCGATATAGGTCTTGCCGGTGCCTGCCGGCCCGAGCGCGAAGATGACATCGTTGTTCAGCAGTTCGCGCATGTAATGCGCCTGCGCGATGGTGCGCGGCACGATCGTCTTCTTGCGCGTGCGAATCATGATCTGCGGCGGGCTGCCGCGATCTTCGGCACGGATGATACCGGTGAGGGTGGGTTCCGCCGACATCGCGATCACCGCCTCGATCAGGCCGCTATCGACCATCTCGCCATGGGCGATGCGGTTGTAGAGCGCGTTCAGTACGTCGCGCGCGGAGGCAACCGATTCGGCGGTGCCCTCCAGCCCGACCTTGTTGCCGCGGGCGGTGATGTACACGCCAAGCCGGCTTTCCAGCAGCAGCAGGTTCTGGTCGAACTGGCCGAACAGTTGCGCCATCAGTTGCGGGCGGTCGAACACGACCTCCGCGCGGCTGCGTTCGCCGGCTTGGGCGGGGACTGGCTTTCGACTCATGCGGTTCCTTGGATTACGAGAGTGATGCGCGCGGTACGCCAGCGGGGGCGGCGATCGCTCAAGGCGGACCGGGGCTGGCGGCGGGGAGGGCGGTTACGCTGCATCCAGGCGGGAGTTTGGCAGATCGCGACGCGGGGCGACAGAGGGAAAGCGCTACAATCGCCGCTGTTCGTGTTGAGCGAAGGCAGCGTTCGCCAGGCCACTGCAGACGCGAACCGTTATTTGGGTGCTGCTGCCGGCATGTCTACCTTGACGGCTTGAGTCTTGATTGGGGTAAGCAGGAAGATCGCCGCGCTGCCGAGGCCGATCACCCCCGCCATATAGTTCTTGCGCCGGATGTCGCCGATCCCGCGAACGATGCAATATCCGGCGGCGATGATCGCGCCAATGCTCCACAGCGCAAACGCCAGCATCAGCGGCGGAGCAACACGATCGACATGCCCGACAGGATGATGCGCAGGCATCCCAACCCGGCATAGAACCACAGCCCGATCGGCGTGCGACGCCAGCCGGCACGGCCATCGTCGGCAAGGAACAGCGCCTGGCTGTCTTCAGGCGGCAACATCGAGCTTTGCCCGCTGGCCGGTTTCATTGGCACCCTCATCCTTCACAATGACGCCGGTCACAGAATTGGGCCAGGCGGCGGCGATTTCCACGTCGACGAGATCGCCGATCGCGGCATCGCCCACCACGTGAACCGATTGCAGCCACGGGCTCTTCCCGATCAACTGACCCGGTAGCTTGCCGTTGCGCTCCATCAGCACGGTGCAGCGTGCGCCGACGGTGGCGGCGTTGAACGCGGCCTGATCGCGACCTAGCGTAGTTTGCAGGCGCTGGAGCCGCTCGTCCATCACTTGCGGCGCGACCTGATCCGCCATCGTCGCGGCCGGCGTGCCGGGGCGGGGCGAGTATTTGAAGCTGAACGCCTGCGCATGGCGCACTTCGTCAAGCAAGCTGAGCGTGTCGGCGAAATCCGCCTCGCTCTCGCCCGGAAAACCGACGATGAAATCGCCCGACACCGCGATGTCCGGCCGCACCGCGCGCACCCGCTCGATCAGCCGCAGATACGATGCGCGGGTGTGGCTGCGGTTCATCGCGGCGAGGATGCGATCGCTGCCCGCCTGGACCGGCAGATGCAGGAACGGCATCAGCTTGGGGATGTCGCGGTGCGCCTCGATCAACCCCTGCGTCATGTCGTTGGGGTGGCTGGTCGTGTAGCGGATGCGGTGCAGCGCGGGCAGATCTGCGAGCGCGGCGATGAGATCGTGCAGACCCTTGCCATCGTCTTCCCAGGCGTTGACGTTCTGCCCCAACAGCGTGATCTCCTTGGCACCGGCATCAACCAGCGCCTTGGCCTCGTCCACCACCTGATTCCAGCCGCGCGACACTTCGGCGCCGCGCGTATAGGGCACCACGCAATAGGTGCAGAACTTGTCGCAGCCTTCCTGCACGGTGAGGAACGCGCTCGGCGGCACACGGCGGCGTGCCGGAAGGTGACCGAACTTGAGATCGACCGGCATGTCGGTGTCGAGCGCCGATTCGCCACGTGCCGCACGCGCCACCAGCCCCGGCAGGTTGTGATACGCCTGCGGGCCGACCACCACGTCGACATGCGCGCGCCGCACGATCTCCGCGCCCTCCGCCTGCGCGACGCAGCCAGCCACCGCGATCATCGGATCGCTACCGTGGTCGCGTAGTGCGTGTTTGCGGATGCGCCCGATGTCCGAATAGACCTTTTCGGTCGCCTTCTCGCGGATGTGGCAGGTGTTGAGCACGACGAGATCGGCGGCGCTGGCATCATCGGTCGCGGTCATGCCCTGTTCGGCCAGCGTTTCGGCCATGCGGTCGCCATCGTAGACGTTCATCTGGCAGCCGAACGACTTGACGTGGAAGGTCTTGGGTGGAGATTTCATGATGGCCGCTTCATACTCCTGCGCAGCCTTACGCACAAATCATGGCAGGACAGGGGCTTGCTCGGCGCGTTGCGCCCAGGCGTCGTGGCCGATGAACGCGGGCACCGGGCCGCCGATTATGCCGCTCAACGCGACCTCAATCCGCCGCCGGCTTTCCGCCGCGATCGCCTTGCGACCGGGAAAGTCGCGCGGGTGGAACGGTTCGAGGAAATGCACCACCACCGGGAAACTGCCGGCCCGCGCCAGCACGCGCGCGGCGTTGCTCTTGCCGCTTTCGTAGCCGAGCCAGCCGATCTCCTCGCCGACCGCGCCGTAGTCGATCAGCACCGGCTGCACCATAACACCAGGCGGCGGCGGTTCGAGCACCTTGAGCATCGAGGTCTTGAACGGCAGTAGCGACCGGCCATCCTCGGTGGTGCCTTCCGGGAACACCGTGACCGACCAGTTTTCCGCGAGCGTATCGCGCAGCGTGTTGATCTGCCCCGCCACGCCTAAGCGGTTCTCGCGCTCCACGAACACCGTGCGGTTGAGTGAGGACAGCCAGCCGACCACCGGCGCATCGCGGATCTCGGCCTTGGCGACGAAGGCGGTGCCGCTCGCCCCGGCGATGGCGGGAATGTCGATCCAACTGACGTGATTCGACACGTAGAACACGTCGCGTTTGAGCGGTACGCCCTGCACCGACACCCGCGCTCCGCTGATGCGCCCGGCGCCGCCCAGGAACAGGCGCGGCCACGGCGACGACAGCCGGAACAGCCGCCACAGATAATGCAGCGGCACGAACATCGTCGCCAGCCCAGTCAGCATCGTGATGCGCAGCCATAGCCGCAGCCTGCCGGTGGCGGTCAGTGCCGGCGGACGCCCGGCGGCGGCTGCAAGGCGGTCCTCACGCCGCAAGGCGGTCAGCCCTTGCGGTCGAGCGCGACGCCGTACAATTCCATGCGGTGATCGACCAGCCGGAAGCCCAAACGCTCGGCGATGGTCTTCTGGAGCAGTTCGAGCTCCGGATCGACGAACTCCAGCACCTTGCCGGTTTCCACGTCGATGAGGTGATCGTGATGCGCCTCGGGCGCGGGCTCGTAGCGCGATCGTCCGTCGCCGAAATCGTGCCGGTCGAGGATGCCCGCCTCCTCGAACAGACGCACGGTACGATACACGGTGGCGATCGAGATGCCGGAATCGATCGCGGAGGCGCGTTCGTACACGCGTTCGACATCGGGATGATCGTCAGCTTCGGAAAGAACGCGCGCGATAACACGGCGTTGTTCGGTGATGCGAAGGCCCTTTTCGTTGCAGAGGGCTTCGATATCAATCTTGCGCGGCATGCCAGTGTTCTACGCGCTTCACCGCCCGGGATAAAGGCGCTTCTTCCGCGCGCATATGAAAAGAGCGGCTCCGACCCATGCCGGTGCCGCCCGTTTCGGGTCGATCAGCGCGTCGCGGTCTTGCGACGCTTGGTGCCAAGACCGATCTTCTTCGCCAGCGAGCGGCGCTGTTCGGCATAGCTCGGCGCGACCATCGGATAGTCGGGGGGAAGATTCCACTTGGTCCGATACTGTTCGGGCGTCATCTGATAATGCGTCATCAGGTGACGCTTCAGCATCTTCAGCTTCTTACCGTCTTCAAGGCAGACGATATAGTCCGGCTTGATCGAAGAACGCACCGAAACAGCAGGCTCCTGCTTCACTTCCGGCGCCGGCGCAGTGCTGCCAAGACCGGTCAGCGCACCATGCACGTTCGCGATCAGGACCGGCAGATCCGATACGGCTACGCTATTGTTGCTGACGTGTGCCGCGACGATGTCTGCGGTGAGCGTGATGAGCGTTTCTTGAAGTTCCAATTGTGCGTCCATTAGTGACCTTTCGACCCTTATCTAAAGCTACTGTTGCCGTAGCCATCACAAATCTATTGACCCGTGCTCAAACGAGCGCAAGCAACAATTTGTTCATTAACTTCTCGTTTCAGGCCAATTCGCGACGGAAGGTAAAAGCATCAAAGGCTTGGCCGTCCGCGCCGCGATAGTATCGCTTGCGTTCCCCGACCTTGTTGAAGCCCGATTGGCTGTACAAAGCGATCGCGCCATTACCGTCGCGGACTTCGAGATGCAGGCTGATCGCGCCGCGCATGAGACTATCCGCCATCACCGACCGTAAGATCGCCGAACCAACCCCGCGGCGGCGCATCGTCGGCGCGGTGGCGAGCAACAGCAACTCGACCTCGTCGGCAACGATCCGCGCGATCGCAAAGCCGGCCGCTTCGCCGTCGACCGACGCGATCGTCAGCCACACGCCGGGCATGGCGAGAATGCCGAGACACTGGCTGCGCGTCCATGCCTCGCCAAAGCGTGGGTCGAATGCTGCCTGCATGACCGCGTCGACCGTGCCGAGATCGGCGGCGCCACCGCTGCGCAGGTCGATGCGGTTCAGCGTCGTACTCACGCGGCCGCCGGCTTTGCGTCGGGTGGGCGACCGTACAGCGGCACCGCTGCGAGCGCGGTGAACGCGGCGGGGAGCATCGGCGCGTCGGCGGCGCACGGCAGCGCTGCGCCATCCGCGTGCGCCGGATCAAGCCCGGCGATCAGCCGCACGCCGCTGCCGACCGCGAAACGCGAGTCGATCCGCGCGAGTGCGACGTCGGGACGCAGCGAGGCGAGTTGGCTGGTCGCGCACAGCGGCGCGTCGAAGGTCTGCATAAAGACCTCGCCATGCCCGCCCTCGATAACGCTCGCAAGTGTTGCAATACCCGAATTGGCCCGGAACGCAGCGGCGGCAAGCAACGACAAAGAAGAATAGCCGGCAATACTTGCAGTCCACCCAAACGCGAGTGCGCGCGCCGCCGCCAGCCCGACGCGCACGCCGGTAAAGCTGCCCGGCCCGCAATCGACCAGAATATGCTGTGCGCGTCCGCCGTCCGGCAGGCCGGCGATCATCGGCAGCAGGCGCTCGGCATGACCACGTCCGACCACTTCGTGCGCGGCGGCGACGACCGCGCCATCCTCGATCAGGGCCGCCGAACAGGCCGCGGTCGCGGTTTCGATGACGAGCGTACGCAAACCGGCTTCAGACAATCCGGTTGAAGGTATCGAACGGCGGGCGCGGCGACCGGCCATGCAACGTCGCCGGATCGCCTACGCCGAGCGTGGCGATGAAGTTCGAGGTAACGTTGGGGGTGTCGGCGAAGAACGCCTTATCGACGGCGGCGTTGTCGAAGCCGGACATCGGCCCGGTGTCGAAGCCGAGCGCGCGCGCGGCGATGATGAAATACGCGCCCTGCAACGAGGAATTGCGCAGCGCAGCGTCCCGACGTGCGGTCGCCTTGTCATCGCCTAGGAACCAGGCACGCGCATCGACATGCGGAAACAGCGTCGGCAGTTGCTCGTGCCATTCGGCATCCATGCCGATGACGACGGCCGCCGGCGCCTTGCGGATCTTGTCGGCATTGGTGCCGCTCGCCAGCGCCGCCAGCTTTTCCTTGGACGCGTCACTCAGGCACCAGACCATACGCCCAGGCAGCGAATTGACCGATGTCGGCCCGAACTTCATCAGATCCCAGATCGCGTGAAGATCGGCCTCGGTCACCGGTGTGTCGGTATAGCCGTTATAGCTGCGGCCCGACCGGAAGATCGTGTCCAGCGCTTCGTCGGACAGCTTGGCGGCCATGAGATTTCCTTTCAAACGCAACCGCAGATCACGTAGCGGTCAGACCGCGCGCACCTCGGTGACCTCGGGAACGTAATAGCGCAGCAGTTGCTCGATACCGTTCTTCAGCGTCGCCGAAGAGGACGGGCAGCCCGAGCATGCGCCCTGCATCTGGAGGAACACCTTGCCCTTGTCGAAGCCGCGATAGACGATGTCGCCACCATCGTTGGCGACGGCGGGGCGGACGCGCGTTTCGATCAGATCCTTGATCTGCGCGACGATGTCGGCGTCCTCCGGGTTCTCGGCGAAATCGTCTTCGGCCGGAACGGAGAAACCGGCGGTTCCGACGGCGCGGAACAGCGGCATGCCGGCGCTGAAATGGTCGAGCAGCAGCGCCAGCACGTCCGGCTTCAGCATCCCCCAGTCGCTGCCGGGGCCGGCGGTTACCGAAATGAAGTCACGGCCGAAGAACACGCCGGTCACATCGCCGAGATCGAACAAAGCTTCCGCAAGCGGCGAGGCTACCGCCTCTTCGGGCGTCGCGAAATCGCGCGTGCCGGCATCCATGACGACCCGGCCGGGCAGGAACTTCAGCGTGGCCGGATTGGGCGTCGTTTCGGTTTCGATCAACATGGGCGACATGTGGCGCTGCGTGATGGCGGGATCAAGGCGTATTCGGGAAAGCTTGTCTTTCGCGGAGATGCCTCAAGGCGGCATCAGCGCGCCGTGTGGCTGACCGTTTCGTTCCACATCCGAATGTTGTCTCGCGCGTCCTGAACGAATGCGGAGCGCCGGATCGCCCCCAGGCAGACGTCGGCGATGATCTTGCCCGGGTTGCGCAGCGGCCGGCGGAACTGGATCAGCAGCACGACCTGCGTGCCGCTCGTGTCGTTCCAGACTTCGTGGGGATAAGTGTCGTCGAACACCAGGGTCTCGCCTTCGGCCCAGCGCATCACCCGGCCGCCGACCCGCATCCGCACGTCGCCGTCGCGCGGCACGATCAGCGCGAGGTGGCAGGTGATCAGCCCCTTGGTGACGCCTCGGTGGTCGGGGATATGCGCGCCGGGCGCGAGGATCGAGAAGAAGGCGGTGGCGAGACCCGGGATTTGCCGCACCGCCGCCGCCGTGGCCGGGCAGCGCGCGATATTCTCCTCGATCGAGTAGCCATAGCCCCACAGGAAGAATGTCCGCCATATATTGGCGCGCGCGATCGCCCGGTGGTCCGGCGAAATCGCCGCGAGGCAGGGTGCGGCTTGCCCCTGAAGTGCTACGCCGAGGGCCTCGTCACGGATCGCCTGCCATTGATCGCGGAGATGCGCGGTCCAGGCGAAGTCGCGCACATCGAGCACGGCATCGTTCGACACCAGCGAGGACGCCGCGATCACCCGGTCGAATACGCCGCGCAGGCGTTTGCCGAGCCGGATGACGAGCGGTCGGTCGCGTTCGGCGCGAAGTGGGACATCGTTCGCCGGTGGCACGAGTGTCAGCACCCGCTCTCGGCGCGCCGGAATGGCATCGGCAGGATCGGCCATCGTCTGCCGCATCGCGTGACCGGGATCTGACTGTACGCGCACCACGCCTTCCGAAACCTCTCTCACGTATCCCGCCTGCGCGGCGCGGCTGCTTTGCCGCCGATAGCGTTGCGGGATATTGCCGTTGTGGGTCGAAATCATGGCGTAGCGGGTGATTTGCAGGGGCGATTATGGTGCAAACGGGGCCGCTGGCGGTGATGCGCGAACGGCGCTAGGATCACGCCCATGAAGTTGCTTACGCGCGCCTCGCGCCTTCCGCTGATCGCCAGCCCCGTCATCGCCGGCATCCTCCTCGGCCTTTCCCCGGTCCTCGCGGGCCAGACGCCACCTGCGGCGACGCCCGCTGCCGCCGGCATCGCGCCGGCAGTCGATCCCGCCAGCGCGATCGCCAGCCGCGATGCGTGGCTCTACAAGGGCAGCGATATCGCGCCCGATCCGGCATGGCATTTCGGCACGCTCAAGAACGGCCTGCGCTACGCGATCCGCCGCAACGGCGTACCGCCGGGCCAGATCTCGGTGCGGGTCCGCATCGACGCGGGTTCGCTGTACGAGACCGATGCCGAGCGCGGCTATGCGCATCTGATCGAGCACCTCTCGTTCCGCGGTTCCAAATACGTGCCGGACGGCGAAGCCAAGCGCATCTGGCAGCGGATGGGCACCACCTTCGGGTCGGACACCAACGCGCAGACCACCACCACCCAAACGGTGTTCAAGCTCGACCTGCCCTCCGCCACGCCCGCCGGCATCGACGAGAGCCTGAAGATCATGTCGGGCATGGTGTCCGCGCCCAATATCACGCCGGAAGCCCTCAATGCCGAGCGCCCCGCCGTGCTGGCCGAACAGCGCGAACAGCCCGGCGCGCAGGTGCGCTATATCGACGCGCTCAACCACACGCTGTTCGCCGGGCAGCCGCTCGCCGACCGCTCGCCGATCGGCAACATCAAGACGCTGGAGGCAGCGACCGCAGCCAGCGTGAAGGCGTTCCACGACCGCTGGTATCGCCCGAGCCGCGTGATGATCTCGGTCGCCGGCGATGCCGATCCCGCCATGATCGAGTCGCTGATCGCCAAATATTTCGGCGGCTGGCAGGGCATCGGCCCGGCGCCTGCCGACCCCGATTTCGGCAAGCCCGACCCCAAGCAGCCGACCACCGCCACCATCATCGAGCCGAGCCTGCCGCCGCGCATCACCATGGCGGTGGTGCGGCCGTGGGAGTTTCACGACGATACCATGCTGTTCAACCAGCAGCGCATGGTCGATCAGGTCGCGCTCGCCATCATCAACCGCCGGCTGGAGGCGCGTGCCCGCGCCGGTGGCAGCTATATCGCCGCGCAGGCGGGCCTCGACGACCCGTCGCGTTCCGCCAACGTGACGATCGTGTCGATCCTGCCGGTCGGCGCCGATTGGGAGGCGGCGTTGCGCGACGTTCGCTCCGTGATCGCCGCCGCACAGGACCATGCGCCGACCCAGGCCGAGATCGACCGCGAACTCGCCGATCTCGAGGTCAGCTTCCGCACCAGCGTCGACACCGCCCGCGCCGAAGCTGGATCGAAGGAAGCGGACGACATGGTGCAAGCGCTCGACATCCGCGAGACCACTACCGCGCCCGACACGATCCTCAAAGTGTATCACGATGCGGTCGCCAAGAAGATGTTCAATCCCGCAGCCGAACTCGCCTCCACCAAGAAGGTGTTTCAGGGCACCGCCACGCGCGCACTGCTAAGCCTGCAATCGCCTGACGATAGCGCCACTGCAAAACTCGCGACCGCGCTCAAGGCCAAGGTCTCGCCGGCTACTCTGGGGCGCGCCCAAGGGGCCGTGTCGTTCGACAAGCTGCCTGCGCCCGGCGGCAAGCCCTCCACCGTCGTGTCGCGCGAGAAGGTGACGCGGTTCGGGCCGGACATGGACCTGACCAGCGTGAGCTATTCCAACGGCTCCAAGCTGATGGTCTATTCGACCAATGCCGAGGACAATCGCATCTATGTACGGGTGCGCTTCGGGCGTGGCTATAACGCGCTCCCCGCCGACAAGGCGACGCCGGCGTGGGCGGCTGACCTTGCGCTGGTGGAAGGTGGCATCGGCAAGCTCAGGCAGGGCGATCTCGACCAGATGACCGCCGGACGGCGCATAGGCCTCGACTTCGATATCGAGGATGATGCTTTCTCGCTGTCCGGCCAAACCTCGCCGAGCGACTTTGCCGATCAGATGAAGCTGCTCGCCGCCGAACTGGCCGCGCCGGGGTGGGATCCGAACCCGGTGTTGCGCGCGAAAAGCGTCGCGCTCTCGGGCTATGCCGGCCTCGGCGCATCGCCGGGCGGCGTGCTGACGCGTGATCTCGAACGGTTGCTGCGCGATGGTGACAAGCGCTGGGGCTCGCCCAGCCGCGAGCAGATCATGGCGCTGACTCCGCAGAGCTTCCGCGCCTTCTGGGAACCGCTGATGAAGTCGGGCCCGGTCGAGGTGCAGGTGTTCGGCGATATCCCCGCTGACGTCGCGATCGCCACCGTCGGTAAGACGATCGGCGCGTTGCCACCGCGAACCGCCAGCACCGCGACCCCGCCGCCGGTGCGTTTCCCCGCGCACGATACAACGCCGGTGGTGCTGACGCACGACGGCCCCGCCAATCAGGCGGCGGCGGTGATCGCCTGGCCAACCGGCAGCGGTATCGAGGGGATGACCGACTCGCGCCGGCTCGACGTGCTGGCCGCGATCTTCAGCGACCGGTTGTTTGACCAGCTCCGCTCACAGGCAGGCGCGAGCTACAGCCCCAACGTGTCGAGCACCTGGCCGATCGGGCTGCCAGGCGGTGGTCGCATGGTCGCGATCGGGCAGGTCGCGCCGGAGAACGTGCCGCTGTTCTTCAAGCTGTCGCGGGAGATCGCCGCCGATCTCGTCGCCAAGCCGGTCAGTGATGACGAACTGAAACGCACGATCGGGCCGATGCTGGAGGCGATCAAGCGCCAGTCGACCGGCAACCAGTTCTGGATGCTGCAACTGACCGGTGCATCGTATGACCCGCGCCGGATCGACGCGCTGACGCATCTGTACGGCGACGTTACGCGGATGACGGCGGCGGATTTGCAGGCGACGGCGCAGAAGTATCTGGTGCCGGGCAAGGACTGGACGATGGACGTCGTGCCAAAGGCTGCGGCGGCGAAGTAAGGGCGGACGGACACCCGCGCTGCCTTCCCGTTCCTGGCCCCTCCGGCGCAGGGGGGGGGGGCTGTACCGCAGGTGCATGTTACGGGACGAAGCGCATACTGCCGACGTTGCGTAACTGATCCCGGCCTGCGGCGGGGAAGGCCTGATGACTAGGGGGGCGAGCGGTCTTAAACCGTAAAGCTCTCGCCACACCCGCACGCGCCCTTGGCGTTGGGGTTCTGAAATACGAAGCCGGCGGCGAAATCGTCTTCCACCCAGTCCATGCGGCTACCGATTAGGTAAAGGATCGAGCCGCCATCGACGAAAAGGGTGCCGCCCGGCGTGTCGATGCGTTCGTCGAACGGTTTGGCTTCCGTCACGTAATCGACCGAATAGGCGAGGCCCGAGCAGCCGCGCTTCGGTGTCGACAGCTTGACGCCGATCGCACCCTCGGGCGCCTTCGCCATCAGATCGGCGATGCGGCCCTCAGCGGACGGCGTGAGGTTGAGCGCGGCGGGGCGGGGGCGTGCGATCGTGGCCATTACAGCATCCCCAGTTCGAGCTTGGCGTCGTCGCTCATCTTCTGCGGGTCCCATGCCGGGTCCCACACCAGATTGACCTCGGCCGAGCCGACGCCCGGCACCGCGCCGACGCGCATCTCGACCTCGCCCGGCATCGATTCGGCGACCGGGCAGTTGGGCGTGGTCAGCGTCATCGTCACGACGGCGTGGCCCGCTTCGGTCACCTCGACGCCGTAGATCAGCCCGAGATCGTAGATGTTGACCGGGATTTCGGGATCGTAGATTTCCTTCAGCGCCTCGATCACGCCTTCATACAGCGCGCCGCCCGGCTCCCCCGGTGCGTCACCCTGCGGCTTCTGCGCAAGGAACCCGTCGAGGTAATCGCGCTCGCGCGGCGGAGGTGCTGCATCGTCGACACGCGCGCGCGGCGGCGTCTCGACCGCATCGACCTGTTCCACCGCAATGTTGCTCTGCTCGTTCATGCCGAAAACCTTACCCAAAAATCCGCGCAACACGCTCGATACCCTTCACCAGCGCCTCGATATCGGCCGCGCCGTTATAGACGCCGAAGCTCGCCCGCGCGGTGGCGGCAACGCCCAGCGTCTCCATCAGCGGCTGCGCGCAGTGATGCCCGGCGCGGATCGCCACCCGGCTCTCGTCCAAGATGGTGCCGATGTCGTGCGGATGCACCCCCTCGATGCTGAACGAGACGATCCCCGCCGCATCCTCCGGGCCGAACAGCGTCACCGAATTGATACCGCGCAGCGCGTCGCGCGTCTGCCGTACCAGCGCGGTTTCGTGCACGTGGATCGCGTCCAGCCCGATGCCGGCGACGTAATCGATCGCGGCATGCAGGCCTAGCGCGCCGACGATGTGCGGCGTACCCGCCTCGAACCGGGTCGGCGGCGGTGCGTAGGTGGTACGTTCGAACGATACGCGGTCGATCATCGAGCCGCCGCCCTGATACGGCGGCATCTCGCCCAGCAGCTCGGCGCGACCCCACAGCACGCCGATCCCGGTCGGGCCGTACAGCTTGTGGCCGGAGAACACGTAAAAGTCGCAACCGATCTCGCGCACGTCGACGGCGATGCGTGGCACCGCCTGACAGCCATCGATCAGGATCTTCGCGCCGACGCTGTGTGCGATCTCGGTGGCGCGCTTCGCGTCGAGCACCGAGCCGAGCACGTTGGAGACATGCGCGAGCGCGACCAGCTTGTGTTCGGGCCGGATCATCGCCGCCATCGCGTCGAGATCGATGCGGTGATCGTGGGTGAGCGGAATCACGTCGATCGCGGCGCCGACCGCCTCCGCCGCCATCTGCCACGGCACGATATTGCTGTGATGCTCCAGCATCGACAACAGGATGCGGTCGCCCGGCTTGAGTTGCTCGCGCGCCCAGCAGGTCGCGACAAGGTTGATCGCCTCGGTCGCGCCGCGCACGAACACGATCTCGCTTTCTGCCCCGCCGATGAAGCTGGCGACACGCCGCCGGGCTGCCTCATAGGCGAGCGTCATGTCGGCGCTGCGCTGGTACACGCCGCGATGCACGGTGGCGTAGCTGGTGTCGTAGCCGCGCGCGATCGCGTTGATAACCGCTTGCGGCTTCTGCGAGGTGGCGGCGGTGTCGAGATACGCCCAGCCCTCGGGGATCGCCGGGAAGTCGGCGACCACGTCGAGCGGCCGGGTGTCGGTAAGGACGCTCACAACATCCGCTCCAGTGCGGCCTGCGCGGCGGCCTCGACCGATTCGCGTTCGGCATCGTCGGCGATGCCGTCGAACACCGAGCCGATGAAGGCGCGCAACAGCAGCGCGGCGGCATCGGCGGGGGAGAGGCCACGGCTTTCGAGATAGAACAACGCGGTCTTGTCGAGCTCGCCGACGGTGGCGCCGTGCGCGCACTTCACGTCGTCGGCGAAGATCTCCAGCTCGGGCTTGGCGTTGGCGGTGGCGGTGCGGGTGAGCAGCATCGCCTTGACGCTCTGCGAGGCATCGGTCTTCTGCGCATGCCGCGCCACCGCGACCTTGCCGAGATAGCTGCCGGTCGCCTGCCCGCCCAGCACCGAGCGGACCGTCTGGTTCGATGTCGCGTCCGGCTCGATATGGTTGAGCGTGGTGACGATCTCGAGCGTCTGCTCGCCGGTGCCGAGCATCGCCGCGCCCAGTTCGAAGTGCGATCCTTCGTGAGTCGTCACGTCAATCGCCACGCGACCGAGCTTGCCGCCGGTGTTGAGGACGTGGAACGTCGCGGTCGCGCCGGCGCGCAGGATCACGCGGTAATCACGGATCGCGGCGACGTCGGTGGCGGCATCCTGCACGATGACGCGGGTGATGCTCTCACCGGCGGGCACGTCGATCACCTCGGGCGCGGGCAGCGGCCAGACCGTGGCGACTGCGGCGAGATCGCTATACCGCCAGGCTTCGTCGCGGCGGGTGGGGAGGGCAAGCGCGTCCACTATGCCGCAACCTCGGCATAGCCCGCCGCTTCGAGTTCGAGCGCCAGTTCCGGCCCGCCGGTCTTGACGATGCGGCCGCCGGCGAGAACGTGCACCACGTCCGGCTTCACGTAGTCGAGCAGCCGCTGGTAATGCGTGATGAGCAGCACCGCCTTGTCGGGTGCGCGCATGATGCGGTTGATGCCGTCGCCCACCGCGCGCAAAGCGTCGATGTCGAGGCCGCTATCGGTCTCGTCGAGGATCGCGAACTTGGGGTTGAGGATGCCCATCTGCACCATCTCGTTGCGCTTCTTCTCGCCGCCCGAAAAGCCGACGTTGACCGGGCGCTTGAGCATCTCGGCATCCATGCCGAGGCCCGCCGCCTGCGCCCGCGCGACCTTGAGGAACTCCGCGCCCGACAGCGGCGGCTCGCCGCGCCCCCGGCGTTGCGAATTGAGCGCCTCACGCAGGAACTGCACGTTGGACACGCCGGGGATCTCGACCGGATATTGGAAGCCGAGGAACAGGCCGGCGGCGGCGCGTTCATGCGGGGCGAGGTCGAGGAGGTCGACGCCGTTGAACGTCGCGGACCCCGCCGTCACCTCATAACCGGGCCGTCCGCCCAGCACATAGCCGAGCGTCGATTTGCCCGCGCCGTTCGGCCCCATGATCGCATGCACCTCGCCCGCCCCGACGGTGAGGCTGAGGCCCTTGAGGATTTCTTTGCCGTCGATCTCGGCGTGGAGGTTTTCAATTTTGAGCATGGGATTTCCGGTTAGCAATATCGTGAACGTCGGTTTCGACGGATGAAATGTTCGATACGGGGCAGGCCATCATCCCGCCGCTCCTGCACGCACGAAGGCGATCAGTTGCCCATCGACGCAGTTTGCAAGCGCTTCGCCAGCGCGCTGGCCGCTAGCCATGCAATCGCGCGTGCTGACGCACGCCTGCCGGTCGATCGCCGCGTCGCCGCCGGAGATCGTCACCTCGCAAGCGCGCAACCGGCCGTTGCGCGCGACTGCGGCGTGGACGCGCAACCGGCGCAACCGCTCGCCCGTCACCACCACATCGGCGGGTACGTCGGCAGCCTGCGCGGTAAGGAGCGCCACGGCGAGCATCATCACCCGACCGAGCCTTCGAGGCTGATGCCGAGCAGCTTCTGCGCCTCGACCGCGAATTCCATCGGCAGTTGCTGCAGCACTTCCTTGGCGAAGCCGTTGACGATCAGCGCCACCGCCGCCTCCTGATCCAGCCCGCGCTGCATCGTGTAGAACAGCTGGTCGTCGCTGATCTTGGAGGTGGTCGCCTCATGCTCGATCTGCGCGCTAGGGTTGCGCACCTCGATATACGGCACGGTATGCGCACCGCACTGATCGCCGAGCAGCAGCGAATCGCACTGGGTGAAGTTGCGCACACCTTCCGCGCCGGCGGCGACGCGCACCAGCCCGCGATAGGTGTTGTCCGACCGCCCCGCCGAGATGCCTTTCGACACGATCGTCGAGCGCGAACCCTTGCCGTTGTGGATCATCTTGGTGCCGGTATCGGCCTGCTGGCGGTTGTTGGTGACCGCCACCGAGTAGAATTCGCCGACCGAATTCTCGCCGTTGAGCACGCACGACGGGTATTTCCACGTCACCGCGCTGCCGGTCTCGACCTGCGTCCACGACACCTTGCTGCGCGCGCCCTGACACAGTGCGCGCTTGGTGACGAAATTGTAGATGCCGCCCTTGCCGTTCTCGTCACCGGGGTACCAGTTCTGCACGGTCGAATATTTGATCTCGGCATCGTCCAATGCGACGAGTTCGACCACAGCGGCGTGAAGCTGGTTCTCGTCGCGCATCGGCGCGGTGCAGCCTTCGAGATACGACACATACGCACCCTTGTCGGCGACGATCAGCGTGCGTTCGAACTGGCCGGTATTCTCGGCGTTGATGCGGAAATAGGTGCTCAATTCCATCGGGCAGCGCACGCCTTCGGGAATGTAGACGAACGTCCCGTCCGAGAAGACCGCGCAATTCAGCGCCGCGAAGTAATTGTCATGCATCGGCACGACCCGGCCGAGCCACTTCTTCACCAGCTCCGGATATTCGCGGATCGCCTCGCTGATCGAGCGGAAGATCACGCCCGCCGCCTCAAGCTCCTTGCGGAAGGTGGTGGCTACCGAAACCGAATCGAACACCGCATCCACTGCGACCCGGCGCGGCGGCGTGCCGCCCTCGACGCCCGCCAGCAGCTTCTGCTCCTCGATCGGGATACCGAGCTTCTCGTAGACCCGCAGGATCTCGGGATCGACCTCGTCGAGCGAGCCGAGCTTGGGCTTGGCCTTCGGCTCGGCGTAATAATAGGCGTCCTGATAATCGATCGGGGCGATGTCGAGCTTGGCCCAATCGGGCGACGGCATGGTCAGCCAATGGCGATAGGCCTTCAGCCGCCAGTCGAGCATCCACGCGGGCTCGTTCTTCTTGGCCGAGATGAAGCGCACGGTTGCCTCACTCAGCCCCTTGGGGGCGAATTCCTGCTCGATGTCCGAGCTGAAACCCCATTCGTAGGTCTTGTTTGCAGCGGCGAAGGCGTCTGCGTTGCGGGTGGCCATTATGCTTCGATCCTCAGGTCATTCGCGTCGGACGCTTCGGCAGCGGCCGTGCCTTGCGGCGGGTGTGTCAGGCTGGCGAGGCTGATGTTCGCCAGAGCGCCACGCACCGCGCCGTTCACGGCGTTCCAGTGCGGCTTCATCTTGCAACTGTCGTCGATCTGGCAGTCATGCGATCGCGATTCGACACAGGCGGTCATCGCGATCGGCCCTTCGATCGCCTCGACGACCTCGGCAAGCGTGATCGCAGATGGCGGGCGCGACAGGCGAAAGCCGCCACCGGTGCCGCGCGTGCTCTCGATCAGGCCGCCGGCGGAGAGCTTACTGACCAGCTTCTGCACGGTCGGCAGCGGCAGACCGGTCTCCTCGGCCAGTACGGTCGCGTTGAGACGACCCGCACCGCCACACCGACGCGCGGCGGCCGTCATCATCACGACGGCATAATCGGCAAGGCTGGAAAGGCGCATTTGCGAGCGGTTCTCAAATCGGAGCGGTTCGTTCCGATTGAGCATGTGGTCGCGAAGCGCCCTCACGTCAACCACCCGAAGAGAGTTCTTGGTTGGCTGATAGCCTGCGCGCGCGGACAACAAACGTCGCAGCGAAAAAGCTTGTCAGAAGTTGCGGGCATGGGTCAGGCGCGCGGGTTCGACCATGAACGCAGCGGCGGTGTGACACGACCTATAAAGAAAGTGGCCCGGACGGGGTCCGTCCAGGCCATGAAGGTGCGGAACCCTGGTCAGAGGGCCCCTTGGGTCGCGCTTTTCATTGAGCAGAACCGCGCGGCTGTGTCGCGGACGAAAGCGACGGTTTTGGTGACACCCGTCGTTCCGCAACAGCCCACCGCCGATAAAACCTCCATTTTGGTGAGATCTTCCGGCTTTGACGGTCGGTGCCGGCAGTGCCATCAGGCATTATGATCTTTTCCGCCACACGGCCCGTCCTGTTCGCGCTCGACGGCGAACGCGCGCATAATCTGACGATCGACGCCCTTGCCGCATGGGGTATGCTCGGTACTCCGTTCGGTGGCGCGCGCCGCGATCCACGCCTTGCCACGCGCATTGCCGGGCTCGATTTCGCCAACCCGCTCGGTCTCGCGGCGGGTGTCGACAAGAACGGGCGGGCGATCAACGGGTTCTTCGGGCTGGGCTTCGGCAGCGTCGAAATCGGTACGCTGACGCCGCTGCCGCAGGACGGCAACCCCAAGCCCCGCCTGTTCCGGCTGGTCGAGGACAAGGCGGTGGTCAACCGCATGGGCTTCAACAACGGCGGCATTGACGCGGCGCTGCCGCGTGCAGCCAAGGCGAAGCGGCGCGGCGTGCTCGGCATCAACGTCGGCGCCAACAAGGACGCGAGCGACCGCATCGCCGATTACGTCCTAGGCGTCGGCAAGTCGGCGGCGGTGGCGGACTACGTCACCATCAACATCAGCTCGCCCAACACGCCCGGCCTGCGCGATCTGCAACATGGGGCCGCGCTCGCCGAACTGCTCGCCGCCGCCGATGCGGCACGACGCTTGCCGGGACGACAGCCGCCATTGTTCCTGAAGGTCGCGCCCGATCTCGACCGGGCGGCGATCGACGCAATCGCGCGCGCCGCGATCGAGCACCGTATTGATGCGCTGATCGTCAGCAACACGACGATCGAGCGGCCTTTCGGGCTGACCTCATCCAATCGGGACGAGACCGGCGGGCTGTCGGGCGCGCCGCTCGCGCCGCTCGCGCGCACCCGGCTGGCGGATTTCCGCGCGGCGACCGGCGGGGCGCTGCCGCTGATCTCGGCAGGTGGTATCGCGACCGGGGCGGAGGCGTATCGCCGCATCCTGGCGGGTGCGAGCCTAGTGCAGCTCTATTCCGCGCTGGTGTACGAAGGACCGGGACTCGCACGCCGGCTGTGCCGCGAACTTTCGGCGATCCTCGCGCGCGACGGCTTCGCAAATGTCGCGGACGCGGTCGGCAAGGGCTGAAACCGGGTTGTGCGTACGCCCGAGTACGTTACGTTTCGTACCCGATGAAGAAAACACTGGTCGCGCTCGCCCTGCTCCTGCCTACGCCTTTGCTCGCGAAAGGCCCGGTTGCGCCGTCGCCCGCGCAGAAGCAGGGCATCGTCTCCGCCGCCGATCCGCGCGCTGCGCAGGCCGGGGCGGACATCCTCAAGCAAGGCGGCACCGCCACCGACGCGGCGATCGCGACGATGCTGGTGTTGAACGTGGTCGAGCCGCAGAACTCCGGCATCGCCGGTGGCAGCTTCATGGTCTATCACGATGCCAAAACCGGCAAGACCATCACGCTGGACGGGCGTGAGGCGGCGCCACACGCCGCCGATGCCAAATGGTTCTACGGCGACGACGGCAAACCGCTCAGCTTCAAGGATGCCTATCCGGGCGGGCGCAGTGTCGGCGTACCCGGCAACCTGCGCATGATGGCGGTCGCGCACCAACGCTACGGCAAGTTGCCGTGGGCGACGCTGTTCGCGCCAGCGATCAAATACGCGCGCGACGGCTTCATCGTGTCGGCGCGGATGCACAACGGCCTCGAACTCTACGGCCGCCATGTCGAGGCATGGGGCCGCGCGCACATGTTCGCCCCCGATGGTCATGCTGTGATGACCGGCTCGACGTTCAAGAACCCCGAGCAGGCGGCGTTGTTCGACACCATCGCGCGGCGCGGGGTGGAGAGTTTCTATACCGGCCCGGAGGCGCAGAAGATCGTCACCGCCGTCAACACCGCCGAGCGCAACCGCTCGAAGATGACGCTCGGCGATATGTCGACCTATCAGGTCAAGGATCGCGCGTCGGTGTGCGGCACCTATCGCGGCTACAAGATCTGCGGCATGGGGCCGCCCTCGTCGGGCGCGATCTCGGTGCTGATGATCCTGAAGCAGCTCGAACGCTTCGACCTTGCCCAACTCGGCCGGGCGTCGCCGGCGGCATGGCATCTCTTCGCCGAGTCCTCACGGCTCGCCTATGCCGACCGCGACATGTACGTTGCCGATCCCGATTATGTGCAGGTGCCGATCGCCGGGCTGCTCGCCGCGAAGTACATCGCACAGCGGTCCGCGCTGATCTCGCCCGATCACAGCCTCGCCACGATCGCGCCCGGCCTGCCCGCCGGCGCGCCAAAGCGTATCCGCGCGCCGTTGAGCGAAGTACCCGGCACCAGCGATCTCGCCACCGCCGACGCCGCCGGCAACGTCGTGGAGGTCACCACCACGATCGACGGCTATTTCGGATCAGGCATTTCGGTCGACGGTGTTTGGCTCAACAACGAACTGACCGACTTCGACATCGTGCCGGAGAAGGACGGCTATCTCGTCGCCAACCGGGTCGAGGGGGGTAAGCGGCCGCGCAGTTCGATGTCGCCGACCATCGTCTATGGTCCGGACGGCAAGGTCCGCCTCGCGATCGGCGCGGCCGGCGGTTCGACGATCATCGCGCAGGTGGCGAAGGCGATCATCGGCGTCATCGACTGGAAGATGTCCGCGCAGGAGGCGATCGCAACCGGACTGCTTTACGCGCCGGGCAAGAGCGCGGTCGCGGAAGCCGGCACCGAGCTAGAGGCGATGGTGCCCGCACTCCAGGCGCTCGGCGAGGATGTGAAGGTCGGGCCGCTCGGATTGAAGGCCAATGCGATCGAGCGGGTCGGTGGTGCCTGGGTGGGCGCGGCCGATCCGCGTAGCGAAGGCGTCGCGGTCACGACCGACGGCACCGTCACGCAGATCGCGCGGCGCAGCAACGAGCTGAACGGCGCGCACGAATAATGACGCCGGGGACGGAACGTCCCGGCGCGACAGGGGTAGGTATAAAAGCGGCCCGATCAAGCGGTCGCGGGGGAGCAGGGATGCGCAAGCTCGAACATTTTCCGAATGTCGTGGCGATGTTCCTCGCGCGGGTGTCGGAAAAGTCGGACGCGCCGTTTTTGTGGTACAAGCGCGATGGCGGCTGGATAGCGATCTCCTGGCGTGAGACGGCGGAGCAGGTCGCCAGCCTTGCCGCCGCGCTTAAAGGGATCGGGCTGAAGCCGGGTGACCGCGTGATGCTGGTCGCGGAAAACCGCCCCGAATGGTGCATCAGCGATCTCGCCATCATGGCGGCCGGCTGCATCACCGTGCCGACCTACACCACCAATACCGAACGCGATCACGCGCACATCATCGAAAACTCGGGTGCGAGCGCGGTGATCGTGTCGGGCGCCAAGCTCGCCAAGGCGCTGCTGCCGGCGGTGATCCGATCCAGCACGATGCGCACGGTAATCTCCATGGAGGAGGTGCGCCCCGGCCAAACCGGGACGCTCGCCTTCCACCGCTGGGGCGAGCTGATCCGCGATCATGCCAGCGCGCCCGAAACGATCGTGGCGAGCGCGACCCGCGCCGACACCGCGTGCATCATCTACACCAGCGGAACCGGCGGCGCGCCGCGCGGGGTGATGCAGCACCACGGCGCGATCCTGCACAACGTCGCGGGCACCTCCGCTATCATCGCCGAGGATTTCAGCTGGGGCGACGAGGTGTTCCTGTCGTTCCTGCCGCTCAGCCATGCCTATGAACATACCGCCGGCCAGCATCTCCCGATCGGTCTCGGCGGGCAGATCTATTATGCGGAGGGCATCGAAAAGCTCGCCGCGAACATCGCCGAGGTGCGCCCGACCATCATGGTGGTGGTGCCGCGCCTGTTCGAGGTGCTGCGCGCGCGCATCACCAAGGATGTCGAGAAGAAGGGCGGCATCGCACCGTGGCTGCTCGACCGGGCACAGGCGATCGGCACCAAACGGTATCAAGGTACATCGACAGTGCTCGACAAGCCGATGGACCTGCTGCTCAACGCCACGCTCCGGCCCAAAGTCGCGCAGCGTTTCGGTGGGCGGATCAAGGCGATGGTATCGGGCGGCGCGCCGCTCACGCCCGAAGTCGGCGTGTTCTTCCAGTCGCTCGGCATCGCCTTCCTGCAAGGCTATGGGCAGACCGAATCCGGGCCGGTGGTGTCGTGCAACCGCCCGGCGGCGGGGCTCAAGATGGACACGGTCGGTCCGCCGCTCGACGCGACCGAGGTGCGGATCGCGGAGGACGGCGAAATCCTGGTGCGCGGCGAACTCGTCATGCACGGTTACTGGCGCAATCCGGAGGAAAGCGCGCGCGTGTTGCAGGACGGCTGGCTGCATACCGGCGACATCGGCCTGATCGACGAACGCGGGCGCATCAAGATCACCGATCGCAAGAAGGACATTATCGTCAACGACAAAGGCGAGAACGTCGCCCCGCAAAAGGTCGAGGGGATGCTGACGCTCCAGCCCGAAATCGCGCAGGCGATGATCTACGGTGATCGCAAACCCTATATGGTCGCGCTGCTGGTGCCGGACCCCGAGTGGACGCAGCAATGGTGCGCGATGAACGGCGACCCGTGCAATTTTACCCGGCTGGCCGAGAACAGCGAATATCGCACGATCATCGGCCAGGCGGTGGAGCGGGTGAACCGCGACCTGTCAGTGACCGAGCGAATTCGCCGCTACGTACTGGCCGAGGCGCCGTTCAGCATCGAGAACGAGCAGCTAACCCCCTCGCTCAAGATCCGCCGGCACGTCCTGCGCGACGTCTACGGCGAGCGGCTCGACGGGCTGTATCGCGGCTGAACCGGACATTTCACGATCCGCCACACACGAGTGGTATCGTCGCGACTCGGCCAAAAAGGGGCGAGGTCCGGAAGATTTGCGACGAAATGTGGGCGGATCGCTTCGACACTGCCGTACACAGGTTGCGATTTCCCCTACCAATCGTGTTTCCTTGGCCGCATAAGACCCTCGGACATTCAGGGCCGGGGGGTAGCAATACAGTTGCCCAGGCAAAGGCCTGCCAACGATGGGAGAAACGTCCATGAAGAAGTTCGTCACGATGTCGCTGATCGCCGTCGCTGTTCTGGGCGCAGCTGCTTGCTCGCCGAAGGCCGACACCACCAACGACACCATGGTCACCAACGACACCGTCGTTGAAGATTCGAACATGACCACTGTCGACGATTCGAACATGATGGATTCGAACATGATGGGCTCCAACGCGATGGATTCCAACGCGACGATGTCGAACGCGATGTAATCGTTTGTGGCCGGCGCGGCCTTTCGCCGCACCGGCCACGACGCTATATTGACGTATGCCCGTTGCGACGGGATGAGTCGTTCCGGGTGCTCCCTGGACAGAACCTCAGGGTCCGGCGTGTTGCCGGGCCCTTTTTTATGCGCGTTCGACTCCGGCCACCATCCTCACGGCAGCAGCACGGTCGATCCCTGCGTCTTGCCGGCCTCCAGCGCACGGTGCGCGTCGGCGACGTCCTCCAGCGCGAAGGTCTGGCCGATGTTGGCGGCGATCGCGCCTTGCGACAGCATCTCGAACACGCGCGCGATGCCGGCGCGGCGCTCCTCGGGCGTGACGTAATAGTCGAACAGGGTCGGGCGCGTGATGAACAGCGAACCGCTGCGCGCGAGCAGGCCGAGGTTGACCCCGTCCACCGCGCCGCTCGCGTTGCCGTAGCTGACCACCAGCCCGCGCCGCGTCGTTGCCGCCAAAGATGCTGACCACGTCGCCTTGCCGACGCCATCGAACGTCACCGCCACCCCGTCCGGCACGATCACGCGCACCGCCTCGGCGGTATCGACCTCGCGGTAGAGGATGACGTGGTCGGCGCCGGCGGCCTTGGCAGTGGCGACTTTCTCCTGCGTGCCGACGGTGGCGATCACGGTCGCGCCGATCGCCTTGAGCCAACCGCATAGTAGTTGCCCGACCCCGCCGGCGCCGGCATGGACCAACACCGTCTGGCCGGCCTCAACCCGTGCGCAGCGTTCGACGAGGAACTCGGTGGTGGCACCTTTCAGCATCAGCGCGGCAGCGGTGCGATCGTCGATGTGCGTCGGCAGCTTGAACAGATCGCGCGCCGGCAGGTTGCGGGCGGTGGCATAGGCGCCGCGCGTCGGGCCGAAGGTGGCGACACGGTCGCCGGGTGCGAAATCCGTCACGTCCGCACCGACTGCCTCGATGACGCCCGCCGCCTCTGTGCCAAGGCCGCTCGGCATGTCGATCGGGTACAGCCCGCCGCGATGATAGGTGTCGATGAAGTTCAGCCCGACCGCGGTGTTGCGCATCCGCACCTCGCCGGCAGCGGGTTCGGCCAGCGTGACGTCGTGCCATTGGATCACCTCGGGGCCGCCGGTGCGCTCGATATATGCGGTACGGGCCATGGTTCGTCCTCCTAGCGGGTTATGTGATGCAGGGCGGCAAGGTCCGCCTCGGTATCGATATCGATGAGCTCGTCGGCACGCGTCACGATGTGCCGACCGGAGCGGATCAGGTCGCGCGCGCCCTGATCGCCGCTCAGGCTCGCAAGCGTGTCGAAATGGGCTGCGCTGAACAGCGCGGGCGGGGACAGTCGCACGCCATCACTCGACGCGACGACCGTGTTCGCGTTATCGCTCGCATCGAACAACCGTTGAATATGCGCGGTCGTCACGCACGGCATGTCGGCGAGTGCGATCAGCACCGCATCGCAACCGTGCGTCCGTGCCGCCGCGACGCCGAGCGCGACCGAGGTGGAGGCGCCCTCAGCCGCGCGTGGGTTGAACAGCATTTCGAAGCCGTGCGCCGCATAGTCCGGTGCGGTACCGCCGCACACGGCTATGCGTGCGGCAAAGGGCAGGGGCGCCAGCGTGGCGGCGACGTGTAGCCCGAGCGGCCGACCGAACAGGTCGGCGGCAAGCTTGTCGGCCGCGCCGAACCGCGACGAGCGGCCGGCGGCGAGCAGCACCAGCGCGGTGCGCTCGGGCGTCAGCCGGTCACCGTCTGTCATTGAAGGCGGCAACCATCGCGGCGGCGATCGACAGCGCGATCTCGGCCGGGCCGATCGCGCCGATGTCGAGCCCGACGGGGCCTTCGATCCGGTCGAGGTCTGCCGCCGCGACGCCCGCCGCCGCCAGCCGTTCGCGCCGGGCGGCGTGGCTGCGCCGCGAGCCGAGCGCGCCGACATAGCAGGTCGGCCGGGCGAGCGCGGCGATCAGCGCGGGGTCGTCGATCTTGGTGTCGTGGCTGAGCGTCACCACTGCGGTCGACGGGCCGGGGCCGAGTGCCTCGATCGCCTCGTCCGGCCAGCGGTCGTCCAGCGTCACACCGGGAAAGCGTTCGGCGGTGAGGAAGCGCGCACGCGGGTCGATCACGGTGGCGGCAATGCCGAGTTCGCGCGCGAGCCCGGCAAGCGCCTGCGCGATCTGCACCGCGCCGACGATTAGCAGCCGGCGCGGCGGATCGTAGCGGTTGACGAAGGCCGCGCCCTCCAGCGTGCGCAGGCTCGACTGGCCGGTGTCGAGATCGGTCGAGACGGCGAGCGCATCGCCGGCATCGCGCGCCTCGGCGATGCGGTCGAACAGTTCGGGATCGAACCCCTCGGCGCCGACCGGTTGCACCATCACCGCGATCTGCCCGCCGCACGGCAAGCCGACTTCCCACGCGGCATCGTCCGCCACGCCATATTCCTTCAGCGCGAACGGTGCGCCGGCGATCACCTCGGCGGCGGTGGCGAGGATGTCGCTTTCCACGCAACCGCCCGACACCGATCCCTCGAACCGGCCGTCGGCGTGGACCAGCATGTGGCTGCCGCGCGGGCGCGGTGCCGAGCCCCAGGTCGAGACCACGGTTGCGAGCGCCATCGGCGCACCTTTCCACTGCGTGGCGGCGGCGAGGACGGAGTCGTTATCGGCCATGCGCATGTCTCCGGCGGCTGGCGGTCGCGTTGATCTTCAAGCTGTCATGATCCTGTTGCATGGCGCGGATGCGCATGGAACGCGCCGCCTTGATGGGGACAACGCCTGTGATGATGATGGTTTCCGGCCTCGCGCCGCGCAAGACACGCTTTTCGTGGCGGATGGTCGCGACCGCGGCCGCGTTGCTGCTCGCGCCGGTCACGGCGCGCGCGCAGACCGCGACGGTGCCGCGCCTCGATCCCAAGGCCCCGCTGATCCTGATCGGCCACCGTGGTGCGAGCGGATACCGTCCCGAACACACACTCGCCTCCTACCAACTGGCGATCGAACAGGGCGCCGATTTCATCGAACCCGATCTGGTGCTGACCAAGGATGACGTGTTCGTCGCGCGGCATGAGAACGACATCACCGGCACGACCGACGTCGCCATGCACCCGGAGTTCGCCGCCCGCAAAACCACCAAGACCATCGACGGCGAAAGCCACACCGGCTGGTTTACCGAGGATTTCACGCTGGCCGAGCTGAAGACGCTCCGCGCCAGGGAACGCCTGCCGCAGCTTCGACCCGGCAATGCCGAATATGACGGCCAGTTCCAGGTGCCGACGCTCGACGAGATCATCGCGCTCGCCAAGCGGCGGACGAAGGAATTGCACCGCAGGATCGGCATCTATCCCGAAACCAAGCATCCGAGCTATTTCGCCTCGATCGGGCTGCCGATGGACGACAAGCTGGTCGCACAGTTGAAGAAGGCGGGATGGAGCAAGCCGACCGACCCGGTGTTCATCCAGTCGTTCGAAGTGAACAACCTCAAGCACATCCACACGCTCACCGGCATCCGCCTGATCCAGCTGATGGATGCGCGCGGCGGTCCCGCTGACAAGGCGGCGCCCTCCTATGCGGCGATGGCCACACCTGACGGGCTGAAGCAGATCGCAACCTACGCCTATGGCGTCGGCCCTGGCCTCGACATGATCCAGCACGGTGACGATACGCCTTCCACGCTGGTGGCGGACGCACACGCGGCAGGCTTGCGGCTGCACCCCTGGACGTTCCGCGCGGAGAATTATTTCCTGATCCCCAGCTTCCGCACTGGCACCACGCCAGCCACGCATGGCCGTCTTTCCGACGAAATTCAGCACTATATCAATCTGGGTATCGACGGCTTCTTCACCGACTTCCCCGATATCGGGGCATCGGCGCGACGAGCCGCCGCCGGGGAGTAGGTTTGGTCATGCGTAAGCTGTTGGTGTGTGTGTCTCTGGTTCCCCTCCTGGCGGGCGGCTGTGTCAGCACGGTCGCGCATATCGTGACCGCGCCGGTGCGGATCACGTCCAAAGCAGTCGACTGGACCACCACCAGCCAATCGGAAGCAGATCGCAACTACGGTCGCAAGATGCGCAAGCAGGAAGCGAAGGAGGGCCGCGAACGCCGCCGCGAAGCCAACGAATGTCGCCGCCAACACGGGCAGAATTGCTGATCGGCTGTCAGGCTGCGGGCGCAGCGCTTCTCACGCATATCGGTGTCGGCGCGCGTCATCTCGCAGGCGAGCGGCGGCTACTTCCCGGCGAGGATGCCAGCCACCGCCAGCATTACTTCGGCGCGCCATTGCACGCCGATATGGCTACTGCGCACCTCAATCGAGCGTGAGCCCGGCGCGTGGCAGATCTCGCCCGCGACCAGCCCGTCGCTGCGGCTCCAGATCGCGGTTTCCGGTACCGGCAGCGGGGTGGCGGCAAGTGCCGCCTGCGCGACGACATGTTCGTCGTCGAGCCGGTCGCCGGTGAAAAACTCGAACTGCCGCCACACGTTGGTCGCCCGCGCGGAACCGGCGTAAGGCGAACTGATCGTGACGACCTCGCGCACCAGATCGGGGGCGCGGTGGGCGGCGATCCGCGCCATGATACCCCCCAGGCTAACCCCGATCAGCGTCACCGGCGCGCCCGTCTCGGTGTGAAGCGCGGCGATCCGCTCCATCAGCACCTCGCCCTCGCGCCCGATCGCCTTCGTGCCGAGGTTGCGGCCCAGCCCCCAGCCGTCGACGCGGTAACCGAGCGTGCGCAGAAATCGTTGCAGCAGCGCATTGGAACGATCGGTGTTGACGAGGCCAGGCAGGATCATCACCGGCCGCCCGTCACCGCGCGGTGCCGTCTTCAGCCGGGTGCGCGCGGCGAGCAGTTCGGCCAGCCCGAACAGACCGCGCGGCACTTCTGCGGCGTACAGAAACCGGGAGGGGGGCGGGAGCGCCGCTAGATCTTGAACCGCTAAATCTTGAACCATTGCATGACCGATGCCGCAAACGGCGTCCATGCACCAACGCGGACACCCGCATATCTTAACGCATCGCCGGTCCATGTGTTGCAGGTGCGGATCGCACTGTAGTGGCCGCGCCCGTCGTAGAAGGCGTCGGCGGTGAAGTAGCCGGGGCGATGCCAGCCGCTCTGGCCGAAGCTCGCGCGGATGAAGGTGGCGAGGCGGCGGTACTCCTCGGGCCGCAACGTGACGACCCGGTTGTTCGCATCCGGCGCCGGAAAGGGCAGGTGGTCGACATGCATCACCGTCCGGTCGCTGCCGATCGCGGCGGCGACCACCGTGCCCGGCCGCACGTCCGCCCAGGTCGGCGTTTCGAGGTAAAAGCCGCGCTCGCCCCAGCCGATCTCCACCGCCGGATAGCCGGCGTAGCGCGGATCGCGCAGGTGTTCGGGTCGCAACAGGCCGCGCCAGTCCACCCCGGCGGCGACTACCGGCACGATCAGCCCGGTGTGCACGCCGTTGCTCGACACCGCGATGCGGATGCCGTCTGCCGGCGCGCGCCAGCCGGCGTTGCTGGGGATCGCACCGCCGATCAGCCCGGCGACGACATATCCGGCGAACACCGCCACGACGCCGATCGCCACATTTCGTATCCAACGCCACCGATTCCGCGTCACGCTGCTTTCCCCTCCGCCGTCCCGCGTGTTACGATCTTTTCATGACCACCGATACGCTCCCCACGCATCCGCCCGCAGGTGCCGCCGCCGACTGGACCGTGCCGCAGAATTGGGATCGTTATACGCCGGAGGAACATGGCGTATGGGACACGCTGTTCGCCCGGCAGGCGGCGCTGCTGCCCGGCCGCGCGTCGGATGCGTACCTGCGCGGGCTGGATGTGCTGAAACTGTCCAAACCCGGCATTCCCGACTTCGCGGAGCTGTCGGACCGGCTGATGGGGCTGACCGGCTGGCAGGTCGTCGCGGTGCCGGGACTGGTGCCGGACGACGTGTTCTTTGATCACATGGCGAACCGCCGCTTCGTCGCGGGCAGCTTCATCCGCCGCGCCGACCAGCTCGATTATCTGCAGGAACCGGACGTGTTTCACGACGTATTCGGTCACGTGCCGATGCTCGCCGATCCCGTGTTTGCGGATTACCTCGAGGCGTATGGCAAGGGCGGGCAGCGCGCGGTCGGGCTGGACGCGCTCAAATACCTCGCGAGGCTCTACTGGTACACGGTCGAGTTCGGGCTGGTGGCGGAGCCGGAGGGATTGCGGATCTATGGCGCGGGGATCGTGTCGAGCTTCTCGGAAAGCCGGTTCGCGCTGGAGGATGCCAGCCCCAACCGCATTGCCTTCGATCTCGAACGCGTGATGCGGACCGAATACCGGATCGACGATTTCCAGCAGAATTACTTCGTCATCCCCAGTTTCGAGGAACTGCTGAGCGCGACCACGCAGATCGACTTCGCGCCGCTGTATCGAACGGTGCGGCGCCAGAGTGACCTCGCGCCCGGCGAGGTGCTGCCCGACGACGTCGTGGTGACGCGTGGTACGCAGGATTATGCGCGGGGCAAGGCGCTGGCCTGAGCCGCGCCAGGGTCGCCTGACCGGCGAAGCGCTGCGTCACAGCGACCTTGCAACGGGACCCCGGCCTGCGGCGGGGAAGCGGGAGCGAGTTAAAGCCTCACCAACTCCCGAACCCCGGTGCATCGTTGGCGCCGCCCGGCCCGAGCCGCGTCACCCGCGCCGCGCCGTAGCGCGCGCGTTTGCGCAAGACCAGCGTCGGCCAGTCGCCAATCGCGTTGGCGGAGACCGGCATCAGCCCCTGCCGGCGGTAAGCGGCGGTGACGGGCGCGGCCTGCCAGTCGAGCAGCCCGGCCACGACCAGTGTGCCGCCCTCGACCAGCGCCATCGCGATCGTCGGGGCCAGCCCGATCAACGGCCCGGCAAGGATGTTGGCGACGATCAGGTCGTATGGCGCGCGGCTGATCAGCAGCGGATGCTCCAGCCCCGGCGCGGTGGCGAGCGCGAGCGCCCCAGGCCCGCTGCCGAGCGCCACGCCGTTGACGTGCGCATTCTCCGCGCTGATCGCCACCGCCGCCGCATCGATATCCGAGGCGGTGGCGTAGGCACGCGGCCATAGATGCAGTGCCGCAAAGGCGAGCAGTCCGGTGCCGGTGCCGATATCGAGCACGTTGCGAAAGCGTTTGCCTGCAACCTTCATCGCATCGAGCGCGAGCAGGCAGCCGGTGGTGGTCTGATGGTGACCGGTGCCGAACGCGCGGCTCGCCTCGATCTGGAAAGCGCGCGCGCCGTCGGGCACCGCGCCCTTGTTCGCGCTGGTGTGGACATAGAAACGCGCGGCCTGCACCGGCTCGATCCCGGCCTGGCTGAGCGTGATCCAGTCCTCGTCGGGCACGCGCTCCGCCTTGGCCTTCACGCCTTGCGAACTCGGCGCGAGCGCGCGCACCGCGGTGATCACCGCGCGGCCGGGCTTGCCGCTGAAGAACGCATCCAGTCGCCAGCTCGTCGGATCGTCCTCGACCTCCTCGCTGGTGAGGATCACGGGCGAGGGATCGAACCCCGCCAGCCCTTCTCCCATATCGATCGCCTCCGCCTCGTCGCGGGTGCACGGGATCGACAGCTTCCAGCTTTCGGTCGGGTCAACGGACATAGCTTGCCCCGTTCACGTCGACCACCGCGCCGGTCATCGACGGCGGTGCTTCCAGCGCGAGGAACTTCACCGTCGTCGCCACCTCTTCTGGTGCGGCAACGCGGCCGAGCGGAATGTCGGCGAGCAGCTTGTCGCCGCCGCGACTCGCCAGATAGTCCTCCGCCATGCCGGTCATGGTGAAGCCGGGGCACACCGCAAAGGCGAGGATACCCTCGCGCGCGTACCCTCGCGCAATCGTCTTGGTCATCGCCACCATGCCTGCCTTGGACGCGGCATAATGCCAGTGCGCCGGGCTGTCGCCGCGATAGGCGGCGCGGCTGGCGACGTTGACGATGCGGCCCGGACGCCCGCGCGCCTGCCAGTGCAGTACCGCCAGCCGGCACAGTTCGGCCGAGGCGGTAAGGTTGACGCGCATCGTGCGCTCCCACTGCGCCACCCATTCGTCACCGTCGAGCGGACTGGCCTCGAACACGCCGGCGTTGTTGACCAGCACATCGATCGTGCCGAGCTGCGCCACCGCCGCATCCCATAGCGCCTGCGGGGCGGCGGGGTCGGCGAAATCCGCAGCAATGGTGCCATCGCCGCCGCGCGTCGCCTGCTTGGCGAGGGCAACGTCGGGCAGGTCGAGCGCGGTGACGATCGCCGCGCCGATGCCGCGCGACGATCCGGTCAGGAGGATGTTGGTCATGCGGCTTTTTAGAGCCGAATTGCGCCGAGTCGAGAGTGCGCACCGCCCGTTCGGTCGCGGGCGGGGTTCGAACCCAGCCAGTGGAGGTCGGTAACCGCCCACCCCGGCTTCGCGCCGGGACGGGCTGCAATCGTCAGGCGGCGACGCGCGCCACGAAATCGGCGGCGCTGCTCTTGAGCGTGCCGAGCTTGCCCTCCAGCGTATCGAAACCGCGCCCGACCTGGTCGATGTCGGACGCGACGTTCTCGGTATCCTCGCGGATGGTCGCGATGGTGTGCGACATCGAATCGGCGGCGAGCGCGGTTTCGTCGACGGCGGCGGTGATCGCGGTGACGGTCTGCGCCTGTGCCTCCATCGCGTAGCGGATGCGGTTGGCGCTTTCCTGCACTTCCGCCACGGTCGCCTTGATGCCGGCGTTGGTGTCGACGGTCGAGCGAGTCGCAGACTGGATCGCGGCGATCTTGGCGGCGATGTCGTCGGTCGCGCGCGCGGTCTGGCTGGCGAGCGATTTCACCTCCTGCGCCACCACCGCGAAGCCACGTCCGGCGTCGCCCGCGCGCGCCGCCTCGATCGTGGCGTTGAGCGCGAGCAGGTTGGTCTGCCCGGCGATGTCGCGGATCAGCCCGAGTATCGACTCGATCGACTTGGCATGATCCGACAGCGTTTCCGACATTCCGACCGCCTGGCTGGCCTGGCCGGACGCGCGCGTTGCAATTTCGGCGGCGGCTTCCACTTCGGTGCGGGCATCCTCGATCGCGCGGATCAGTCCGGCGGCGGTCTGCGCCGCCTCGCGCATCGCCATCGCCGATTGTTCGGCGGCAGCGGCGACTTCGGAGGTCTTGCCGAGCATCCCGCGCGTCGAGGCGGAGGTCCGCACCGAATGCGCGCGCAGCGTCACGCTGTCCTCGGTCGCACCCTCCACGGCGCGGGCAATGCCTTCGCGGAACTGCGTCGCGAGTCGTTCGCGGGCATTCAGCAAGGCGTGTTCCTCATAGCTGCGGTACAGCGACGCGGTAACGTCGCATTCCAGCGCGGAGAGCCGCAACAGCGCATCGACCATCGCCGGCAGTCGGGCGTCGCCGGGTTCCAGCCGCTTCAGCAGCACCGACATCGCCACCCGATCGCTCGCGCAGATCATCGCGCGCAATTCCATCGGCGCGACGTCGCCCTTCGCCGCGGTAGCGACCGAGCGTTCGATCGACTCGATCCACGCCCGGCCCACGGGATCGCAGAACCGGTTGCGCAGGAAGGTGCAGCCGATATCGATCATCTTCTCGGTTTCGCTACGGTCCCAGGCGCGGCTGTCGGGGAAGCAGCGCAGCCATTGTGCCCAATACGCCTCGGAGATCACCCGCACGTCGGGCTCCAGGACGTCCCATACCGCGCGGCAAGTCGCCAGCATCGTCGCGTCCATGTCAAACGCGCGCAGCCGTGCGCCGATATCGAACCCTGCTGCGAGGGTGCCGGGGGCGGGCAGGTCTTCAAGGTTCAAGCGGAGGACTCCGGTTGGTGCAACGGCTGCCCGTCGAGCGACGGGTGCTGCTGCCGGTCCTAAGCGGCGCTGGTTAAGAGCGGGTTAGGGCGCCGCGCCAACCGGCGATTTCCTGGCGGCGGACGCCGGGCGCAACTTCATATTGCGTCGCAGCGCTTGCATCGTGCCCCATGGGGACTAATACGACGCCGATAGCCCGCAAGAGGATTTCCGTCTTGGCCAGCCAACGACCCGCCGCACGTCCGTTAAGTCCGCATCTCAGCATCTGGAAATGGGGGCCGCATATGACGGTCTCGATCCTCCATCGCGTGACCGGCAGCGGCATGGCGACGGTCGGCTCGGTGCTGCTGGTCTGGTGGCTCGCTGCCATCGCAGGGGGTGCGAAGAGCTATGCGCTGTTCCACTTCGTGTTCGGCGAAGCGCTGGGCGGCGCGCTCGGCTACATCTTCGGTGTCGGCCTGACGCTGTCGTTCTTCCAGCATCTGGCAAGCGGCGTGCGCCACTTCATCCTCGATACGGGTGCGGGGTACGAGTTGAAGGGCAACAAGCGCGGCGCGCTGGCTACGTTCGTCTTCTCGATCCTCGCCACGATCATCTTCTGGGCATTCATGTTGGGGGGCAAATAATGGGTCGCGGGACTGAACTCGGTCGCGTTCGCGGCCTCGGCAGCGCCAAGCACGGCGCGCACCATTGGTGGAATCAGCGCCTGACGGCGGCGTCCAACCTGTTTCTGATGATCTGGTTCGTCATCGCGATCGCGCGACTGCCGGGCTACGACTACGCAACGGTTCGGCCTTGGCTGTCTTCGGCATGGGTTGCCGTGCCGATGGTCCTGCTTGTCATATCGGTGTTCTGGCACTTCCGGCTGGGACTTCAGGTCGTGATCGAGGATTACGGCCATGCCGAGACGCGCGTCGCGCTGATGTTCGCGCTCAACTTCTTCGTGGTCGTGACTGCTGCGATCGCAATCTTCTCGATCCTCAAGATCGCCTTTACCGCCGGGATGCCGCTCTGATGGCCGAAGCCTACAAGATCATCGATCACACCTATGACGCAATCGTCGTCGGCGCGGGTGGCTCCGGCCTGCGTGCCACGATGGGCATCGCCGAGACCGGTCTGAAGACCGCGTGCATCACCAAGGTGTTCCCCACGCGCAGCCACACCGTCGCCGCGCAGGGCGGCATCGCCGCATCCTTGGGCAACAACACGCCCGACCATTGGTCGTGGCACATGTACGATACCGTCAAGGGTTCCGACTGGCTCGGTGACCAGGACGCGATCGAGTACATGGTGCGCGAGGCGCCCGCCGCCGTCTACGAGCTGGAGCACGCCGGCGTGCCGTTCAGCCGCAACGACAACGGCACGATCTACCAGCGCCCGTTCGGCGGTCACATGCAGAACATGGGCGACGGCCCGCCGGTGCAGCGCACCTGCGCCGCCGCCGACCGGACCGGCCACGCCATGCTCCACGCGCTCTACCAGCAGAGCCTGAAGTATGACGCGGACTTCTACATCGAATATTTCGCGCTCGATCTCATCATGGAGAATGGCGCCTGCCGCGGCGTGATCGCTTTGTGCATGGAAACCGGCGCGATCCACCGTTTCCGTGCGCACAGCGTCGTGCTGGCGACCGGCGGCTACGGCCGCACGTATTTCTCCGCGACCTCGGCGCACACCTGCACCGGCGACGGCAACGCGATGGTGCTGCGCGCCGGCCTGCCGCTGCAGGACATGGAGTTCGTCCAGTTCCACCCGACCGGCATCTACGGCGCGGGCGTGCTCATCACTGAGGGCGCGCGCGGCGAGGGTGGTTACCTCACCAATTCCGAGGGCGAGCGCTTCATGGAGCGTTACGCGCCGTCCGCGAAGGATCTCGCCTCGCGCGACGTCGTGTCGCGTTCGATGGCGCTGGAAATGCGCGAAGGGCGCGGTGTCGGCGAGCACAAGGACCACATCTTCCTGCACCTCGATCATATCGACCCCAAGGTGCTGGCCGAGCGTCTCCCCGGCATCACCGAGACCGGCAAGATCTTCGCCAACGTCGATCTCACCCGCCAGCCGCTGCCGGTCACGCCGACCGTGCATTACAACATGGGCGGCATCCCCACGAACTATCACGGCGAAGTCGTCCACTTGCGTGACGGCAACCCGGATGCGGTCGTCCCTGGCCTGTTCGCGGTCGGCGAGGCGGCGTGCGTCTCGGTGCATGGCGCCAACCGCCTGGGTTCGAACTCGCTGATCGATCTGGTGGTGTTCGGCCGCGCCACCGGCCTGCGCCTCAAAGAGACGCTCAAGCCCAACACTGCGCACAACCCGCTGCCCAAGGGTTCCGAGGAGATGGCGCTGACCCGGCTCGATCGGTTCCGCAACGCCAATGGCAACATCCCGACCGCGAAGATCCGTACCGAGATGCAGCGCACCATGCAGAAGCATTGCGCGGTGTTCCGCGACAATGCGCTGCTCGGCGAAGGCCAGCAGAAGATCGCGCAGATCTACGGGCAGATGCAGGACGTCCACGTCACCGATCGCTCGCTGATCTGGAACACCGATCTGGTCGAGACGCTCGAGCTCGACAACCTCGTCGCACAGGCGGTGGTGACGATGGAAAGCGCCGCCAACCGCAAGGAATCGCGCGGCGCGCACGTCAACGAGGATTATCCGGACCGCAACGACGCGGAGTGGATGAAGCACACCACCGCGACGTTCACCGGCTGGGGCGGCACCGGCGGCAAGGTCGAGATCGGCTACCGCCCGGTCCACGACTACACGCTGACCGACGACGCCGAGTATATCAAACCGAAGAAGCGCGTTTACTAAGGCGCGCCGTGCACGCCGGAGCCAAGCTCCGGCGTGCACCGGCGGCGCGCCCGGCTGGCGCGGCTGCAGCGGCGACCGACGGCGTGGGCTTGGCGCGCGCTCCGGCCGCACGCACCCGCATTCCAACCACACGCTGACCGTTCGTTAACCCGCCACCGCTACGCTCCGGCAGGTCAACGGACGGAAGCATGTCATGGCTGGAACCTTCGGCAAGCGCACCACCGCCCTTGCCACGCCGCATCCCGGTACGCACCCGCGAACCGCGATCGCCGGCACGACACCGCTAAGCTTCGAATACCGCCCCAAAGCCGCCAGTGCGCTCCTCGTGACCGCGCTTACCGGCGCGGTTGCGGTATTTACGGTATGGACCGCGCGCGACAATGACCGCGGCCTCATCATTAATCACCTGATCCGGCTCGACCCGTCACAGGCGACGATTTTCTGGTGGGGGATGGCCGTGGTATGCGGCATCGGTTTCCTGTTGGGGCTGTTCCTGCTGGTGCTGGCGGTGAGTCCACCTCGGCTGGTGACGCTCGACGCAACGGGCATCACCGCGCCACGTAATACGTTCACGACCGCAACCGTCACGCTTGCTTATGGTGCTATAACCGACCTGCGCATCGTCACCGTCAAGCGCCATCGTACGCTGACCATCGCCCACCGCGACGGCCGGCTCAGCATCACCGAAACGGTGATGGGCGAGCATTTCGACACGCTGATCGACGCTCTGGCCGAACGCTGCTCCAGGCGCCGCTAGGCACTCGCGCCAAGGCCGCGCCGACGCTACACGAGCGGAATGCGCACCCGGCTCAGCATCTGCCGCCGCAAGGCACGCTACACTTCCGAAGCCGACGCCCGCGCTGCCGCGTCGGCGGCGCCGTTCGTGCTGCTCCCCTATGCCTGCGACCGGTGCGGCCGGTTCCACCTCACCAGCCGCACCAAGGGCAAGCGCACCGCGCCTGCCCCACGCACATAACGGCAGCGTTACCGCGCCATCGCTGCCGATTGATCGACCGGCACCACCGGCAGCAACACCGAGCTCGCACCTGCCGCGCCATGTTCGATCGTCACGGTCGCCGCCTTGTAGTCACCCGGCTTGGCAAGGAAGATGTTGGGCACGAAGGTCTGCGGGTTGCGGTCATACAGCGGGAACAGTGAGGACTGAACCTGCACCATGATCTTATGGCCGGGCAGGAACTCGTGGTTCACCGCGGGCAGGCGGAACTTGTATTCCTGCACCTTGCCCGCCGGAATGGCGGTCGGCTTCGCAAAGCTGTCGCGATAGCGGCCGCGGAAGATGTCGAGGCTGATCGGCAATTCGTAGCCGCCCATCTTCGGGTCGGTGGCGTTCTCCGCCGGGAAAACGTCGATGATCTTCACCACGAAATCGCCATCGCTGCCGGTCGTCTTGGCGAAGATGTCCGCCCACGGCACACCCGATACGCGCACGGTCTGGGTCAGCACCGGCGTCTGGTACACCATCACGTCGGTGCGCCCGTCGACCGAACGCTGGTCGGACACCAGCCAGTCGCCCCAGCGGCCGTCGTTGAAGTTCACCGGGCGCGGCAGGTGGGGAACCGGGTTGGCGGGATCGGACAGGTAGCTGTCACCCCCGCTCGCCGCCTTCTGGAACGAAAGGCCCTTGTCGGCCTGCAGATACATCGGCGTCAGTGGCGTCGCGCAATCCTTGTCGCAGGACAGCGGCCATTTGCTGAACCGGTCCCAATGGTTCTCGCCCGTATTGTAGATCGCCGCCGCCGGCAGCGTCACCGCCGGGCCGTCCTTCAGATACTGGTTGAAGAACGGCAGCACCATGTCCTCGCGGTATTGCTGTGCGGTGTCGCCGTTCCAGTCGAACGCACCGAGGCTGCGGCCGCTGCGGTTGACCTGGCTGTGCCGCCACGGCCCCATCACGATGAAGTTGTTGGCGCTCTTGCCCGCCTTGACCAGCGATTCGTAGCTGTGGATCGCACCCCACATATCCTCCTGGTCCCACAGCCCCTGTTCCCACAAGGTCGGGACGTCGGACGGGCTTTGCGCCAGCAGCTTGTCGAGCGCCTGCCCCTGCCAGAAAGCATCATAGGCGGGGTGCGACACCATCCGCTGCCACGCCGGCAACTGGTCGTAGCCGGACTGCTTCGCCCAGTCGCCCGCCGAGACGTTGCGGAAGTTCTCGTAATCGTCGTACCCGCCCGAACGCGGCGCCTTGCCCTCGCCCTTGTAGCCGGTCTGCGAGCCGATCCAGCCGATGTTGGCGAGCCGGAACGCGCCGTAGTGGAACCAGTCGTCGCCCATCCAGCCATCGATCATCGGGCTCTGCGGTGCCGCGACCTTCAGCGCGGGGTGCGGGTGGAGCAGCGCCATCACCACGGTAAAGCCTTCGTAGGACGAGCCGATCATGCCGACCTTGCCGTTCGACTGCGGCAGGTTCGCCTTGTTCACCAGCCAGTCGATCGTGTCGTAGGCGTCCGTCGTGTGATCGACCTTGGTCGGGTTGAGCGGGCCGATCGGCGGGCGCGTGACGATGTAATCGCCTTCCGAGCCGTATTTGCCGCGAATGTCCTGATACACGCGGATATAGCCCGCCTTGACGAACATCTCGTCGGCGAGCGGCAGCGTGGAGAGTTCGTTCGGGCTGTCCATGCGGTTGGCACGGCCCTTGGCGTTATACGGCGTGCGCGTCAGCACGATCGGCGCGTTGGTCAGCCCCTTGGCATAGACGATCACGGTGTAGAGCTTGGTGCCGTCGCGCATCGGGATCATCACCTCGCGCTTGACGTAATCGCGCGCCGCCTCGGGCTGGGTGAACTTGGCCGGAATGTCGCCGCCGGCGGCGGGCTGCGGCGGCGAGACCGGCGGGTTCTGCGGCGCGGTCGCCTTGTCCATCTGCGCGGCGGCGGGGGTGACCGCGCCCGACAGGGCGGCGGCGGTGGCGAGCAGCAGGAGCGATTTGGCGCGCATCGGCAGGGAATGACCTTTCATGAGGTGATGGTGACGGCGTAGAGCGGGAAGCAACTTTGTTTCAACTGTAATCCGCATTGACTTGGCGGCTGCACGCGAGTGAGCATCGCCGCTTCTCCCGGCAGGATATTCCGATGCGTGTACGGCGTTCATTCGAGTGGCTTTTCGCGTCGGCGCTGGTGCTGTCGGTCGCGGCGTCGGCGCAGACCAGGGCGCCGGCCAAAAAGCCGGTCGCGGCCGAACAGGACGATGACGAATTCGGGCAATATACCGCGCAGGGGTTCCAATTCGAACATGCGCGCTCGCCCGAATGGCAGCTTGCCGAGCATCGCCGACTCGACCGCGCGCTCGCCGGCGTGCAGCCGCAGCGCAAGGGCGTGGTCGATGCCTATGTGCTGGTGGCGGGGCTCGACAGCGATGCGGTGTTCGGGCGTGAAGCGCGCGAGGCGGCGAAGGTGCTGACGCGCCGCTACGACGCGGCCGGTCACACTATCGTACTGGCCGGACCCGATGGTCACGGCGCCGACACGCTCGCCCGCGGATCGCCCGACAATATCGCCGCGGCACTCGCCCGCATCGCCGAGGTCATGGATAGGAAGGAAGATGTCCTTGTCCTCTACACCACCAGCCACGGCGCGGATTACGGCATCGTCTATCAGGATGGCGACGCCGGTGTCGGCACGATCGCGCCGGTGCGGCTGGCGGCGATGCTGGATGGCCTCGGCATCAAGCGGCGGCTGGTGATCGTCAGCGCGTGTTACGCGGGCGTGTTCGTGCCCAAACTCGCCGAACCGGACGGCGTGGTGATGACCGCCGCCGCTGCCGATCGCTCGTCGTTCGGGTGCGAGGCGGACAGCGACTGGACGTTCTTCGGCGATGCGCTCGTCAACCACGCGCTGCGCAAGGACCAGCCGTTCGCGGCGGCGGCCAAGGAGGCGATCGCGACCATCGCCAAATGGGAGCGGCAGGGCAAATTGCGCGCCTCCAATCCGCAACTCGCGATCGGCGCGCGGGCGGCACGGTGGCTGAGCGTGCTCGATCGCGGTGTGCCGAAGGTGGCGGGCACGCCGGTCGGTCGTCCCGCGACGAGCCTGTTCACGCGCAAGGGGCCATAGCGCACCGCTCGAAGCTGACGGGGCGCAACTCTACCAAACTGCCCGACATGTGGAACTCACCCTGCGCGCAGCGGTTACGCGCGCCATGAACGATATCCGCTACCCCCTGCTTGCCAGGCCGCACATACGTCTGTCGGGTACGATCGACGATGATATGTACACCCTGTTCCGCCAGCAACTTGATGGCTGCCCACAGGAAGGGACGCTGGTCCTCGCGCTCACCACGCTCGGCGGTGACCCGGAGGTGGCGCGTACCATGGCTGACGATATCCGGCTGATCGCCGACTATACCGGTCGCGAAATCCTGTTCCTCGGCAAGGTCGCAGTGTATTCGGCGGGCGCCACGCTGATGTCGGCGTTTCCGGTCGATCGCCGCTTCCTGACGCGGCGCACGCGGCTGATGTTCCACGAACGGCAACTCACCAAGACGCTCGAGATCAAGGGGCCGCTGCGCACCTGCGTCGCCACCATCAAGGCGACACTGCACGAAATCGAGGAGTCTATCCGCATTGAGGAAGAAGGCTTCCGCGATCTGGTAAGGGGCAGTCAGGTTGATTTCGATACGCTGCGGGAGAAGGCGCCCGACAACTGGTATATCGAGGCCGAGGAAGCGCGCGACCTCGGCCTCGTTCTCGACGTGATCTGAAACGACGATCTTACGCCGACAGGCCGCCGTCGACGTCGATGGTGGTGCCGGTGATGAACGACGCCTCGTCGCTGGCTAGGAAGGCGGTGATCGACGCAATCTCGTCGGCGCGGCCGTAGCGGCCGATCGGGATCATCTGCGTGAACTGTGCCGCCATCGCGCCATCGGCGGGGTTCATGTCGGTATCGACTGGCCCGGGCTGCACGACGTTGACGAGGATGCCCCGGCTCGCGAGATCGCGGGCCCACCCGCGCGCCAGTCCCGCCACCGCCGCCTTGGACGCGCCGTACGGGGCGAGGCCGGGTGCGATCGCGCTGTGCGCGTTGATGCTGCCGATAATGATGATGCGGCCGCCATTGCTGATGCGTGGCGCGGCGGCGGCGGTGCCGGCCTGCACGCCGGTCACGTTGACCGCGAAGATCCGCTCGAACGCGGCGTTATCGGTTTGGTCGATCGGTGCCATCTCGAACACGCCGGCGTTGTGGACGAGGATGTCGAGCCCACCGAGCGTGTCGATCGCCTGCCCGATGGCGGCGGTTTGCGCGTCGGCGTTGCCGGCGTCAGCCTGGATCGCATGGCCCTTGCGCCCGGCGGTGGTGATCGCCGCCACGGTCAGGTTGGCCGCGGCCTCGTTACCGCCATAGGTGATCGCGACGTCGGCGCCCTCGGCAGCGAGTCGCCTGGCGATCGCTGCGCCGATCCCGCGCGAGCCGCCGGTGACGATCGCCTTCTTGCCTTCGAATCTGTTGCTCATGGAACGTATCCCTATGCGCAGGCCCGGCACGAGACGGGTCTTTCCGCGCTGCGGCGGAAATGGGCGCGGCTGCGGTACGATCAACGGGTCGCTCTGCTGGCGTTTCCCTTGTGTAAAGGTGAATGCGACACCATTTCAATATTTTGCCAGATGCAGCAAGTTTTCCTTGCGCAGGCGAAACCATTGCTGCTGCCGCACGGGTGGTCGGCAGCTAATGTTTGCGACGCGGCGCGTGCTTGTGTAACGGCATGTGCAAAGCCCTTTGCGCCTCGGCGCACACCAGCCACGGGACACCGATTGTAATGGCCGAATTCTTCCTCCCCGCGAACAGCAAGCCCAAGGCGAACGGCAAGGTTCACGCAGCGGGCGCGGAGGCGAAACGGGTCAAGAAGTTCAAGATCTATCGCTACGATCCCGACACCGGTGAGAACCCGCGCTACGACACGTTCGAGATCGACCTCGATACGTGCGGGCCGATGGTGCTCGACGCGCTCATCAAGATGAAGTCGGAGCAGGATTCCTCGCTCACCTTCCGCCGCTCCTGTCGCGAGGGCATTTGTGGCTCGTGCGCGATGAACATGGACGGCAAGAACGGCCTCGCCTGCACGACGGCGATCGAGGACATTCGCGGCGACATCCGCATCACGCCGCTGCCGCACATGGACGTCATCAAGGATCTCGTCCCCGATTTCACGCACTTCTACGCGCAATATTCGTCGATCAAGCCGTGGCTGCAAACCGTCACCCCGCCGCCCGCCGGCAAGGAGCGTCTGCAGTCCCCGGAAGACCGCGAGAAGCTCGACGGCCTGTACGAATGCATTCTGTGCGCGTGCTGCTCGACCTCGTGCCCGAGCTACTGGTGGAACAGCGACAAGTTCCTCGGCCCGGCGATCCTGTTGCAGGCCTATCGCTGGCTCGCCGACAGCCGCGACGAGATGACCGGCGAGCGGCTCGACGAGCTGGAGGATCCGTTCCGCCTGTATCGTTGCCACACCATCATGAACTGCGCGAACGTCTGCCCGAAGGGGCTCAACCCCGCCAAGGCGATCGCCGAAATCAAGAAGATGGAAGTCGAGCGCGCGCTGTAAGGTGACCGACGCTACGGGTGGTGCCTTCGCGGCGATCGACGATCCCGATCAGCCCGGCTGGATGGTGTGGCGCGGCGGTGACCCGTCGACCTACAACGCCAGTTTCGGCCCGCTGTGGGTGCGCGTCGAGGCCGACACCGCGCGGGTCCGGATGCGGCCCGGTGCCGGCCACGGCAATTTCCACGGCGCGCTGCACGGCGGCGCCGCGCTCGGCTTCATCGACATCGCGCTGTTCGCGGGTGCCTACGCGCTCGGCGCACGCGGCGCGGCGAGCGGCGTGACGGTCGATCTCGCGACGCAGTTCATCAGCGCCGGCCGACTCGACCGGATGTTGGAGGCGCGGATCGAACTGCTCCGCGAAACCGGTCGGCTGCTGTTCCTGCGCGGGCTGCTGGTGCAGGAGGACGAGCCGGTGATCGCCAGCTTTACCGGCACCTTGCGCAAGGTCACGGCGTGACCGGCGTTTTAGCCCGCTACAAAGCGCTCGTTGCCTCCGGCGAATTGCGCGTCGACGCCGAACAAGCTGCGGTTGCCGTGCGTTTGGATGCGTTAGCCGTCGCGCTGGAGGCGGTTCCGCGCAAGGGTTCCACGCTGTGGAAGCTGCTGGGGCGCAAGCCCGATCCGGTGCGTGGCCTCTATATCTGGGGTGGCGTCGGGCGCGGCAAATCGATGTTGATGGACCTGTTCTTCAACAAACTCGACATCCGTCGCAAGCGCCGGGTGCACTTCTCCGAATTCATGCTGGAGGTTCATCAGCGTATCGCGGCCGAGCGCAGGAAGGAAGTCGGCGACCCGATCGTCCCTGCCGCGCGCGGAATCGCCGAAGAAACGCGTGTGCTGGCGTTCGATGAGATCATGGTGACGAACAGTCCCGATGCGATGATCCTGTCGCGACTGTTCACGCAGTTGCTGGCCGAAGGCGTGACGGTGGTGACGACGTCGAACCGTCAGCCTCGCGATCTCTACAAGGATGGCCTCAACCGCGAACATTTTCTACCGTTCATCGACCTGATTGAGACGCAGCTCGACGTGCTGACGCTGAACGGCCCGGTCGATTACCGCCGCGATCGGCTGGGTGCGATCGACACGTGGCTGGTCCCCAACGGCGCCAAGGCTACCGACCTGTTATCGGGCGATTTCTTCCGCCTTACCGACTTCCCGGTCGAGGACCGCGCGCACGTGCCCTCCGAGGATATTCCGGTCGAAGGCGGCCGCACACTGCATGTGCCGAAAAGCATCAAGGGCGTCGCGGTGTTTTCGTTCAAACGGCTCTGCGGCGAGGCTCGGGGTGCCGCCGATTATCTCGCGATCGCAAGACGTTACCATACCGTCATCCTGGTCGGCATCCCAAAGCTCGGCCCGGAGAATCGCAACGAGGCCGCGCGTTTTGTGGCGCTGATCGACGCGCTGTACGAGCACAAGGTCAAGCTGCTCGCCGCAGCCGACGCCGAGCCGGACCAGCTATACGAAAAGGGCGACGGCCGCTTCGAGTTCGACCGCACCGTCAGCCGGCTGGAGGAGATGCGTTCCGAAGACTATCTCGCGCAGGGGCATGGTTCGGCGGGGGCGACGTAACCCTGCACGGCGTATCTGTTACGATCCGCTCCACCTGCTATCCTTCTGCTCAAACACCGGGAGGATGCCATGCTCGTCACCACCACCGAGACCGTCCCCAATCATACGGTCCGCGCCACGCTTGGCCAGGTGTTCGGCGTCGTCGTGCGTAGCCGAGGCCTGGGCGGCAACATCACCGCGTCGCTGCGTTCGATCGTCGGCGGCGAAATCCCTGAATACACCCGGCTGATCGAGGACACCCGCCGCCACGCGATCGACCGGATGGTGCAGAACGCCACGCTGATGGGCGCGAACGCCATCGTAATGATGCGCTTCGACTCGGGCGAGATCGCACAGTCGATGAACGAGGTCGTCGCCTACGGTACTGCCGTCATCCTCGATCCGGCGCCCGAGTGATGCTGCGCACGCTGGTGCTCGTTGCGGCGATGTTGGCGTTCACCGCCGCGTTGATCGTCGTGTCGTTCGTGCCGCTCCAGTGGCCGCTGCTGGTCTGGACCGGGGTGGCGCTGTTCGGCATCCTGTTCGAACGCGCGCGTTACGGCTCGGCGCGGCGGCAGCCGACCGGCAACACTTGGCGCGAGACGCCGGAGCGGTTTGTCGATGATGCATCGGGCCGCGTGATGGTAGTATGGTTCGATGCGGTGACTGGCGAGCGGCGTTACGTCGACACCGCAGAGCAGCATAATGCAACTGCGAATGATTTGCATTAATTAGCCTTCGTGGCAATCCTTTAGCGGTTGCCCTCTTCCCAAAACCGGCCTAAGCCGCGCCGCGTCCATAGTGTACGAGGCCGCGTGCGCGGTCAGAACCGACTCCGGAAAGGATGACAATGGCCCGCAAGAAGATCGCGCTTATCGGCGCAGGCAATATCGGTGGCACGCTCGCCCACCTCGCCGCGCTGAAGGCTCTCGGAGACATCGTGCTGTTCGACGTGGTCGAAGGCGTTCCGCAGGGCAAGGCGCTTGATCTCATGCAGTGCGCGCCGGTCGAGGGCTTCGACGCCAAGATCACCGGCACCAACGATTATGCCGACATTGCCGGCGCCGACGTCATCATCGTCACCGCCGGTGTCGCGCGCAAACCGGGCATGAGCCGCGACGACCTGCTCGGCATCAACCTCAAGGTGATGAAGGCGGTGGGTGAGGGCATCAAGGCCAACGCGCCGGATGCGTTCGTGATCTGCATCACCAACCCGCTCGATGCGATGGTTTGGGCGTTGCGCGAATTCTCCGGGCTGCCGCACGAGAAGGTCGTCGGCATGGCGGGCGTGCTCGATTCGTCGCGGTTCTCGGCGTTCCTCGCCGAGGAATTCCAGGTCTCGATCAAGGACGTTACCAGCTTCGTGCTCGGCGGCCACGGCGATACGATGGTGCCGGTGATCGAATATTCGGCGGTGTCGGGCATCCCGGTGCCGGACCTCATCAAGATGGGTCGCTCCACGCAAGAGAAGATCGACGCGATCGTCAAGCGCACGCGCGGCGGCGGCGGCGAGATCGTCGCGCTGCTGAAGACCGGCTCCGCGTTCTACGCCCCCGCCACCAGCGGCATCGCGATGGCCGAGAGCTACCTGTACGATCAGAAGCGCGTGCTGCCGGCAGCGGTGCACCTCACCGGCCAGTATGGTATCGATAACCTCTATGTCGGCGTGCCTTGCGTGATCGGCGCGGGCGGTGTCGAGCAGATCGTCGAGATCGCGCTCAGCGATGAAGCCAAGAAGAACCTCGATGTGTCGGTCGACGCGGTCAAGGAGCTGCTGGTCGCGTGCAAGGCCATCGACTCCTCGCTCAACTGATTTGCGGCGCGGGCGTAAGCGCCCGCGTCTGACTCTCTCGACTCAAGGAACCGTGCCGCATGAGCATTCTCGTCGACAAGAACACCAAGGTCATCACTCAGGGCATGACCGGTGAGACCGGCAGCTTTCACACGCAGACCGCGCTTGCTTACGGCACGCAGATGGTCGGTGGCGTAACGCCGGGCAAGGGCGGCACCACCCACCTCGACCTGCCGGTGTTCAACACCGTGCTGGAAGCCAAGACCAAGACCGGCGCCGATGCCAGCGTGATCTACGTGCCGCCGCCCTTCGCCGCCGATTCGATCCTCGAGGCGATCGACGCAGAGATCCCACTGATCGTCTGCATCACCGAGGGTATTCCGGTGCTCGACATGGTCAAGGTGAAGCGCGCGCTGTCGGGTTCGAAGTCGCGGCTGATCGGGCCGAACTGCCCCGGCGTGCTGACCCCGAACGAGTGCAAGATCGGCATCATGCCGGGCAACATCTTCTCCAAGGGCTCGGTTGGCGTCGTGTCGCGCTCCGGCACGCTCACCTATGAGGCGGTGTTCCAGACCACCAACGCTGGCCTCGGCCAGACTACGGCGGTCGGCATTGGCGGCGATCCGGTCAACGGCACCAACTTCATCGACGTGCTGGAACTGTTCCTCGCCGATGACGCCACCCAGTCGATCATCATGATCGGCGAGATCGGCGGTTCGGCGGAAGAAGAAGCGGCACAGTTCCTGCGTGACGAGGCCAAGCGTGGCCGCAAGAAGCCGATGGCCGGTTTCATCGCGGGCCGCACCGCGCCTCCGGGTCGCCGCATGGGCCATGCCGGTGCGATCGTGTCGGGCGGCCAGGGCGGCGCCGAGGACAAGATCGCGGCGATGGAAGCGGCCGGCATCAAGGTCGCCGACAGCCCCTCGCTGCTTGGCGAGACGCTAGTTTCGGTTCTCAAGGGTTAAGTGCACGTGCCCCGGTGGGTTCGCCGGGGCCGCTACGGTGCGGGGCGTGGCAGGCGTGCTTATATGTTGACGGCTCCGGCCCTCCGCCGGCGGAATGAAGGATAGTCCGATGGGCTTCGAAGGCCAGGATTTCGGTGACATTGCAGCCGGCGTAAGCCCCGCATTTATCGATTCGCTTTACGCGCGGTACAAGACCTCACCCGAAAGCGTCGAGCCGGCATGGCGCGGCCTGTTCGAGGGTCTCGACGGTGCCGCGCAAAGCCCGAGTTGGGAACGCTCGAACTGGCCGCTCGCCAGCACCGACGACCTCACCGCAGCGCTCGATCCGACGCAGATGGAGCCGGCGCCCAAGCCCGCCAAGGGCGGTGCCAAGCCTGCTGCCGCACCCGCCGCACCGGCGTCGGAAGCCGACATCGTTCGTGCCGCCGCCGACTCGATTCGTGCGATGCTGCTGGTGCGCACCTACCGTGTGCGTGGCCACCTTGCCGCAACCCTCGATCCGCTTGGTCTATCCAAGCGCGAGCTGCCGGCCGATCTGACCCCGGAATATCACGGCTTTTCCGGCGCCGACCTCGATCGCAAGGTCTATATGGGCGGCACGCTTGGCCTGGAATGGGCGACCGTGCGCGACATCGTCGCGACGTTGCGCGCCAATTACTGCGGCAACGTCGGCCTCGAATACATGCACATTGCCGATGTCGAGGAGCGTCGCTTCCTGCAGGACCGCATGGAAGGTCAGGACAAGGCGATCGAGTTCACCGACGTCGGCAAGAAGGCGATCCTCAACAAGGTGATTGAGGCCGAGCAGTGGGAGCGCTTCTGCGGCAAGAAGTACGTCGGCACCAAGCGTTTCGGGCTGGACGGCGGCGAAAGCATGATCCCGGCTCTGGAAAGCGTCATCAAATATGGCGGCGCGCTCGGCGTGCGGGAACTCGTGTTCGGCATGGCGCATCGCGGCCGTCTGAACGTGCTGTCGAACGTGATGGCGAAGCCGTTCCGCGTGATCTTCCACGAATTCGGCGGCGGATCGGACAATCCCGACGATGTGGCAGGCTCGGGCGACGTGAAATATCACCTCGGCACTTCTACCGACCGTGAGTTCGACGGGATCAGCGTGCATATGTCGCTGGTCGCCAACCCGTCGCACCTCGAGGCGGAAGATCCGGTTGTGTTGGGCAAGACGCGCGCGATCCAGACGATCGCGGGTGATCTCGAAACGCACACCGCATCGCTGCCGGTGCTGATCCACGGCGACGCCGCGTTCGCCGGGCAGGGCATCGTTTGGGAGTGCCTCGGCTTCTCCGGCATTCGCGGCTACAATACCGGCGGTTGCCTGCACTTCATCATCAACAACCAGATCGGCTTCACCACCAGCCCGCAATATGCGCGCTCCTCGCCGTACCCGAGCGATGTGGCGAAGGGCGTGCAGGCGCCGATTTTCCACGTCAACGGCGACGATCCCGAAGCGGTTACCTTCGCCACCAAGATGGCGATCGAGTTCCGCCAGCAGTTCCACCGCGACGTGGTCATCGACATGTGGTGCTATCGCCGCTTCGGGCATAACGAGGGCGACGAGCCGGGCTTCACGCAGCCGCTGATGTACGCGCAGATCCGCCAGCATCCGCCGGTCAGCGAAATCTATGGTTCCAAGCTGATCGAGCAGAAAGTGGTCGATCGCGCCTGGATCGACGGTGCGGTGAACGACTTCACCACGCTGCTGGAAGGCGAGTTCGAGGCGGGCGCTTCGTACAAGCCCAACAAGGCGGACTGGTTCGCCGGTCGCTGGTCGGGCCTGCATGCCCCGGTCGATGCCGAAACCACGCGGCGCAGCGTCGAAACCGGCATCGAACAGAAGCTGTTCGATTCGCTTGGTCGCACGCTCACGACCATCCCTGAGGACCTCACCGTTCACAAGACGCTGGCGCGTGTCATCGATGCCAAGCGCGAGATGTTCCGCAACGGTGCCGGCTTCGACTGGGCAACTGGCGAGGCGCTCGCGTTCGGGTCGTTGTTGTCGGAAGGATATGGCGTGCGCCTGTCCGGGCAGGACTCGGGGCGTGGTACGTTCAGCCAGCGCCACGCGGTGTGGACCGACCAGACCGACGAGCATAAGTATCGTCCACTCGAGACCATTCCGCATGGCAATTTCGAGGTGCTCGACTCGCCGCTCAGCGAATATGGCGTGCTCGGTTTTGAGTACGGCTATGCGCTGGCCGATCCGAAAACCTTGGTGCTGTGGGAAGCGCAGTTCGGCGATTTTGCCAACGGCGCGCAGATCATGATCGATCAGTTCATCGCTTCTGGCGAGAGCAAGTGGCTCCGCGCCAATGGTCTCGTCATGCTGCTGCCGCACGGGTACGAGGGGCAGGGGCCGGAGCATAGCTCGGCACGGATGGAGCGGTTCCTGCAACTGTGCGCGCAAGACAATATCCAGATCGCGAACTGCACCACGCCGGCCAACTACTATCATCTTCTGCGCCGGCAGATGCACCGGCCGTTCCGCAAACCACTGGTGGTGTTCACGCCCAAGTCGCTGCTCCGTCACAAGCTCGCGGTTTCGAAGACCGCCGACTTCCTTGGGGATAGCCACTTCCACCGGTTGCTGTCCGATCCGTCGGCGCCGGCGGACGCGGATGTGACGCGGCTGGTGCTGTGCACGGGCAAGGTTGCGTACGACCTGATCGAGGCGCGCGATGCCGCCGGCGACAAGAACACCGCGATCGTCCGTGTCGAGCAGATCTATCCGTTCGCAAGCGAGGCGCTGACCGCGCGGCTGAAGGCGATGCCGAACCTCGAAACGGTGGTGTGGGCGCAGGAAGAGCCGAAGAACAACGGAGCGTGGTTCTTCGTCGAGCCGTTCATCGAGGAGTGTCTGGTTGCTGCTGGCGGCATCGCGCAGCGTCCGCGTTATGCGGGCCGTGCGGCGTCGGCTTCGCCCGCCACGGGCTTGATGAAGCGCCACCTGGTCGAGCAGGGCGCGCTCGTCGCTGAGGCGCTTGGGCACAACGTCCGTGGTGAAATCCGTCGCACACGCAAGAACTGACCGGAACCGCCGCGCCGCCGTTCGGCGCGTGGCGTATGATTGATGCAGATGGACCCCCGGCGGCGCCGGGAACGAGGAAGATAGCATGGCAACCGAAGTCAAAGTCCCCGTTCTGGGCGAATCGATCACTGAAGCGACACTTGGCGAGTGGCTCAAGAAGCCGGGCGAGGCGGTCAAGGCCGACGAGCCGATCGCCAGCCTGGAGACCGACAAGGTGTCGGTCGAAGTGCCATCGCCGGTTGCGGGCGTAATGGGCGAGTGGGCGGTCAAGGTCGGCGATACGGTCGAGGTCGGCGCGATGATCGCGACGATCGAGGCGGGTGACGGCGCCGCCGCTGCTGCGCCGGCCGCCGCGCCGCAATCGGCCCCTGCCGCAACCGTCGGGCAACAGGCACCCGCGCAGTCCAGCGCCAACCCGTCCAACAACGCGCCCGCCGCGCTGTCGCCGTCGGTGCGCCGCGCGGTTCTGGAGACCGGCGTGGATCCGTCGACCGTGCAGGGCACCGGCAAGGACGGCCGCCTTACCAAGGATGACGTGTTCGCCGCCAAGCCGGCGCCGGCCGCCGCCGCTGCGCCTGCACCTGTTGCGGCATCGGTCGCGGCATCCACGGGTCGCAAGGAAGAGCGCGTCCGCATGACGCGCCTGCGCCAGACCATCGCCAAGCGCCTCAAGGATGCGCAGAACACCGCGGCGATGCTCACCACCTTCAACGACGTCGATATGACGGCGGTGATCGAGGCGCGCGCCAAGTACAAGGATCTCTTCGAAAAGAAGCATGGCGTTCGCCTCGGCTTCATGGGCTTCTTCGTGAAGGCCGCGACGATGGCGCTGAAGGACATTCCCAGCGTCAACGCCTCCATCGAGGGCGACGAGATCGTTTATCACGATTACGCCGATATTTCGGTGGCGGTGTCGTCGCCGGGCGGCCTGGTCGTGCCGGTGATCCGCGATGCCGACCAGATGTCGGTTGCGACGATCGAGAAGACGATCGGCGATTTCGGCAAGCGCGCCAAGGACGGCACGCTCAAGATGGACGAGATGAAGGGTGGTACCTTCACCATCTCGAACGGCGGCGTGTTCGGCTCGCTGATGTCGACCCCGATCATCAACCCGCCGCAGGCCGCCGTGCTCGGCCTGCACCGTATCGACGAGCGGCCGGTGGTGGTGAACGGGCAGGTCGTGGTGCGCCCGATGATGTACCTTGCGCTCAGCTACGATCACCGCCTGATCGACGGCCGCGAGGCGGTGACCTTCCTCGTCGCGCTCAAGAACGCGATCGAAGATCCGACGCGCATCCTGATCGACCTGTGATCCTTTTCGCTACGTCGCGGTGACGCGGCGTGGCGGATGTAATTTGACCGGGCGATCACCAGATATTGCCTGACAACTGGGCCCCGGCGAAAGCCCGGGAGCGGAGATTGAAATGGCTGAATACGACTATGACGTTCTGGTGATCGGTTCCGGCCCCGGCGGCTATGTCGCGGCGATTCGCGCGGCACAGCTCGGGCTGCGTACCGCGTGCGTCGAGAGCCGCGAGACGCTGGGCGGCACCTGCCTCAACGTCGGCTGCATCCCGTCCAAGGCGATGCTGCATGCCTCGGAATATTTCGACGCGGCGGCGAACGGCGCGATGGCGAAGATGGGCATCAAGGTGACACCCGAGCTCGACCTGCCGACCATGCATGCGCAGCGCCAGGACGCGGTGAAGCAGCTTACCGGCGGCATCGAATATCTGTTCAAGAAGAACAAGGTGACGTGGCTGAAGGGGCGCGGCGCTTTCGTCGATGCGCATACCGTTCAGGTCGGCGAACAGGCCGTTACCGCCAAGGATATCGTTATCGCGACCGGATCGTCGGTCACGGCGCTGCCCGGCGTGACGATCGACCAGAAGGTCATTGTCGATTCCACCGGTGCGCTTGAACTCGCCCGCGTGCCGGAGCACCTCGTCGTGATCGGCGGCGGTGTGATCGGCCTCGAACTCGGCAGCGTGTGGCGCCGGCTTGGCGCAAAGGTCACGGTGGTCGAGTATCTCGACCAGATCCTGCCCGGCTTCGACGGCGATGTGCGCAAGGAGTCGAACAAGATCTTCAAGAAGCAGGGTCTCGAGTTCAAGCTTTCCACCAAGGTCACAGCGGTTGCGGTCAACGGCGACAAGGCGACGCTGACGGTCGAGCCGGCCGCGGGTGGCGCGCCCGAGACGATCGAGGCGGACGTGGTGCTGGTGTCGATCGGTCGTCGGCCGAACACCGATGGCCTCGCGCTCGAGAAGGCCGGCCTCGCCACCAATCAGCGTGGCCAGATCGAAATCGATCATAGTTTCAAGACGTCGGTCGCCGGTATCTGGGCGATCGGCGACGTGGTGCCGGGGCCGATGCTCGCGCATAAGGCCGAGGACGAAGGCATCGCTGTGGCCGAGAATATCGCCGGCCGGACCGGCATCGTCAATCATGACGTGATCCCAAGCGTGGTTTACACCTGGCCCGAGATCGCCGGCGTCGGATTGACCGAGGAAGCCGCGCGGGAAACGGGTAGCGAGATCAAGGTCGGCAAGTTCCCGATGCTTGGCAACAGTCGCGCCAAGACCAACCACGAGCCGGACGGTTTCGTAAAGATCATCGCCGATGCCAAGAGCGACCGTGTGCTTGGCGTGTGGTGCATCGCGAGCGTCGGCGGCACGATGATCGCGCAAGCCGCGCAGGCGATGGAATTCGGCGCGACCAGTGAAGACATTGCCTATACCTGCCATGCGCATCCGACGCATTCCGAAGCAATCAAGGAAGCGGCGATGGCGGTGCAGGGCAAGCCGATCCACATCTGAGCGGCGCTCGAACGGCACGGAAGGCCCGCCCGAAATGGGCGGTTTTCCGAACGAAGTCGGATTGGGCCGGAGTGCAGGGTATCCTGCACTCCGGCCTTTTTCGTTTGAGACATGACGATCGGCAGCTGCGCTCCTGAGAGGTTGGCCTGATCCAGAGAACACGTCCGTCCAGAGCCGCCGGCGAACGCATCCGCAGCCACGGTTCGCAGCGTCCCACCACCGCCGTTCATTTTCGCACCATGCCGCGCTACACCGCGCCGATGCACACTGCGCTCGCTCTTCACTGGCAGGTAGGCCCGATCCTTCCGTGGCTGGATCTGTTCGGCATCGCGGTATTCGCGATCACCGGCGCGCTTGCCGCGACCGGGCGCGGACAGACGCTCGTCACCGCGACATTCTTCGCGCTCATCACCGGCGTTGGCGGCGGATCGGTGCGCGATCTGCTGATCGGCGTGCCGGTGTTCTGGGTCCACGATCCGCTGGTTGCGGGCGTATGTCTCGGCGTGGCGCTGTTGGTGTGGTGGACGCCGGTGCGATGGTGGCAAGGCGCGGCGCTCGCCTGGCTCGATGCGATCGGGTTGGCCGCCTACGGGGTGTTCGGTGCGGCCAAGGCGCTCGACTTCGGAGTACCGCCGATCCCGGCCGCGTTGATGGGCGTCATCACGGCATGTGTCGGCGGCATCATCCGCGATGTGCTCGCGGGTGAGCCGTCGATCCTGATGCGACCGGAATTGTACGTCACGGCAGCCGCGCTGGCGGCGGGGTCGCACGTTGTGTTGGTCGCGCTCGGGGTGCCGCCCAACTTTGCCGCGCCGAGTGCGGCGATCGCCGGCTTCGCGCTCCGTGCAGCGGCGATCCACTGGCGAATTGCACTGCCGGCTTACGGTCGCGCGCGGTGACCGGCACCGCGCGCATACGCGTCAGGCAGGGTGGCTGCCGCCGGCGAGGTAATCCATCTTGCCGATGCCGACGCCCTTCATGCGCAACAGGCTGTATGCGACGGTAAGGTGGAAGAAGAAGTTCGGCAGCGCAAAATCGGTGACGTAACTTGCACCAGTGAAGGTCAGTTCGGTGCTGGGCAGCTTGAGGATCACCTCGGCGTCTTCACGACCTTCAAAACCGGCGGGGTCGACGGCCTCCAGATAGCCTATCGTCTTGGTAATGCGTGCACGCAGTTCCGACAGCGTCTTTTCCTCGTCCGGCATCGCCAGCGGCGCGGACTGACCCACGCGGATCGCCGCGAACTTCGCAGTGTCGCAGGCGATCTGCACCTGACGGGTGAGCGGCAGCATATCCGCGATCAGCCGTGCCTCCACCAGCGAAGCCTCATCCACGCCGCAGTCGATGGCCTTGGCGAGCAGATGGTCGAGGTTCTTAAGGCCACGCACGAACATCGGCACAGTAATGGCATAGAGGCTTGGCATGCTTCGGTTCCCATCGTCTGCCGCAGTTCCGAGATCGGCCGGCGGCATGATCGCCACGTGGGGTGGCCCGGCGCCACTCGCAAGGCGCGTCTCGACTGGGCAGCACCGGCGCTTGCCTGATGCGCCATGCGCCTTATGGTGCGGCGATGACTCTCCCTTCCAAAGCGCGTGGCGCGCTGCGTGCAGCCACGGCAGCGCATCACGACCGGGTCGACGCCGTATTCTCGCACGCCGACCTGACCGATCGCGAAGGCTATGGTCGTTTCCTGCAGGCACAGGCCGGGGCTTACCTGCCAGTCGAGGCTGCGTTGGAGCACGCCGGCGCAGCGAGGCTGGTGCCGGACTGGGCCGCACGGCGGCGGGCGGAATCGCTTCGGTCCGACCTCGCCGCGCTCGAACTGGCGGTGCCGCACGAAACGTCGGCGCTGACGTTTGACGGGGCTGCCGCAGTGCTCGGGGGCGTCTACGTGCTGGAGGGATCGCGGCTTGGTGGTGCGCTGCTGGCGCGGGGCGTTCCGGCGCACTTCCCGCGCGGCTTCCTTGCTCCAGGTGATTCCGCCGGCTGGCGCAGCTTGCTAGGGATATTAGAACATACGTTAACTTCGGCCGGCGATATCGCGTCGGCAATCGAATCGGCGTCTCGCGTGTTCCTGCTGTTTGAAAGCAGCGGGCGTCGATATCTGAGGACGGACCTGCGTTGAACGATTTCGAAAAGGTCGATCTGACCAACTGCGACCGGGAGCCGATCCATATCCTCGGCGCGATACAGCCGATCGGCTTCCTGCTCGCACTGACCGCCGACTGGATGGTCGCGCGCGCGTCCGCCAACACCGCCGACTTCATCGGTTTCGCACCGGATTACCTGATCGGCAAGCCGCTCGCGGACGTGCTCGATGCGAAGGTCATTCACGCGCTGCGCAACCGGACGGCGATGCTGCGCGGTGTCGACTCGGTCGAACGGATGTTCAATTGCGAGATCGTCAACGACGGGAAATGCTTCGACGTGGCGATCCACCTGTCCGGCGGACAGATCGTGATCGAGGCCGAGCCCGCCTCCAGCGAACACGGCGATGCCACCGGCATGGTCCGCTCGATGATCGCGCGGCTCGACCAGTGCGACGACATGGCGGGATTCTACCGCGAGGGTGCGCGCCAGATCCGCGCCCTGGTGGGTTTCGACCGAGTCATGGTGTACCGCTTCGCCGCCGACGGTTCGGGCGAGGTGGTGGCGGAGGCGGTGCGGGCCGGCATCGGCAAGTTCTTCGGCCTGCACTATCCCGCCAGCGATATTCCCCAGCAGGCACGCGAACTCTACAAGCGCAATCTGCTGCGCGTCATCACCGATGTGAACGCCGAGCCCGTCGCGATCGTGCCGCAGCGCGACGAGGCGGGGCGCCCGCTCGATCTATCGCTCTCCGTGCTGCGATCGGTGTCGCCGATCCACATCGAATATCTGAAGAACATGGGCGTCGAGGCGTCGATGTCGATCTCGATCATCGTCGAGGGGCGATTGTGGGGGCTGTTCGCCTGCCATCACTACGCGCCGCGTTGCCCGTCGTTCGAGCGCCGTTCAGTCAGCGAGCTGTTCGCGCAGATGTTCTCCATGCGGCTGGAAAGCCGCGAGCGGCAGGCGACGGTGGATTTCGAACGCCGTGCACGCGATATCTCGGACCAGTTGCTCGGCGCGGTCGCTTCCGACGAGACGTTGCTGAAGGACCCGGACTGGCTCGGCGACATCCTTACCCATGCGATCCAGGCGGATGGCGTCGGTGTGTGGATCGCTGGCAATCACGCATTTTCGGGCACCACGCCGCCGCTGGAGGATTTTCGCAAGATCATTCGCGCGCTGAACGGCACGGCGGCAGGCAAGGTGTTCGCGACCGACCATATCGCCGCGCTGGTGCCCGGTGCCGAGAGCTTTGCGTCGGATGCGGCCGGGATGTTGGCGATACCGATTTCACGAAGCCCACGTGATTACGTGGTGCTGTTCCGCTCCGAACTGGTTCGCTCTGTCCGCTGGGGTGGCGATCCGCACAAGCCGGTCGAATATGGCCCGAACGGCCCGCGGCTGAGCCCGCGTGAAAGCTTCCAGGAATGGAAGGAACTGGTCGAGGGCCGTTCGCGTCCGTTCACCGCATCCGAACTGCGCGTCGCCGAGACGCTTCGCGCGACGCTGATCGAGGTGGTGCTGCGGCTCGCGGACGAGGCATCGGCCGAGCGCCAGCAGGCGAATGCACGGCAGGAACTGCTCATTGCCGAGCTCAACCACCGCGTTCGCAACATCCTCGGCGTGATCCGCGGGCTGATCCGGCAGTCGCAGCCGTCCGAGGAGCCGGTCAAGGAGTTCGTCAAGCTCATCGATGGGCGTATCCATGCGCTTGCGCGCGCGCACAACCAGATCACCGACGATCATTGGGGGCCGGCACCGATGCAGGCGCTGATCGACGCCGAGGCGGCGGCGTTCGTCGATGAACGCGACCGCGTGGAGTCCGATGGCGTGCCGGTGCTGCTCAACCCGCAGGCCTATTCGACGATGGCACTGGTGCTGCATGAGCTGGTCACCAATTCGACCAAATACGGCAGCCTGTCGGTGCCCGAGGGTCGCGTGCGGATCAGTTGGCGGCGCAATGCCGAGCAGGATCTCGTCATTCACTGGCAGGAGAGCGGTGGGCCGCCGGTGCAGGCGCCGACACGCCGCGGTTTCGGCACGACCATCATTGACCGTTCGGTGCCGTATGATCTCGGCGGCGCGGCGCAGATCGACTATGACGCGGACGGCGTTTCCGCGCAGTTCCGCATCCCGGCACGGCACGTGTCGGAGGCCAAGAGCGTGGCCGGGCCCGCAATCCGCTTTCCGCGCCTATCGATGGGTCACCCGCAGACGGCGCCGCACAAAATGCTCGCTGGGCACGACGTGCTGCTGGTCGAGGACAGCCTCATCATCGCGCTCGACGCGGAAGACATCGCGACGCGGCTGGGGGCGAATACGGTCGCGACTGCCGCCACGGTGGAAGGCGCGCTGGACGCGATCGAGGCGCATCGTCCGCAGGTGGCGATGCTCGATATCAACCTCGGGGATCGCAACAGCTTCCCGGTGGCCGACCGGCTGCTGGATCTCGGCATCCCGTTCATCTTCGCGACCGGCTATGGCGAGCAGGCGCAACTGCCGATGGACCACCGTGGCCGTACCGTCGTGCAAAAACCCTATACGCTGGAAAACGTCGCGCGCGCGATGGACGAGGTGCTGGGGCAGCACCTCGGCGTGGATGCGTAGCGCAGCCCTTGCCACGTCCTTCCCCGGCGCCTTGCCGGGGAAGGGTGCGCGTCAGAAGCCGGCGCTGACCGAGAACAGCACCTTGCCCGACGCGATCGAGCGGCCATCCTTGGTGCTGGCGAAGTTGGGCAGGAGATACGCCGAATCGCGACGGCTGATGTCGGTGCCGACGAAGGCGATGCCCAGCGTCACCGGCGCGATCACGTAATCCGCCCCGACCAAGTAATCGACATAGTCGCCGGTCGGCGCAACGCTGGTGCCGTTGGGCCCGAGGCCGGGGTTGCCGCTCGAATAACCGACATGGCCCTTCACGGTCAGTGCCGTGCCGGGCACGCCTGCGCTGGCGTCGCCCCACACGTAGAAATTGTCTTCCTTGTCGCCGATCCGGCTCTCGGGCGTATTGCTCCAATTGCCGAGCGCCTGTTGTTCGGGCGCGTACGCCACGCCGACCAGCGCCGACACAGGGCCTAAGGTGTGGCTGAGCTTGACGTAAGGCTCGGCGAAGTCGGTCTTGCTTGCGCCGCCGGGGTACATGTACCAGGTCAGCCCGACGTCGACCGTGGTGCCGCCGAAGCTGCGCTTGTAGCCGCCGATCACGTCGAGTTCCATGTTGGCGCCGCCGAACGTGCCCCAGCCGGCAAGGTTCGATCCCCACAAAGCGGCGTAGAAACCGCTCTCGTGGCTGGCGGTGAGGCCGCCCTGGACGGCGGCGTTCTTGTCGCTCTGCGAGACGCCGCGAAAGCGATAGTCGCTGACCAGCGCGATGCTGCCGGACACGGTGATCGGCTTTGGCGGCGCTTGTTCCTGCGCGAGCGCCGGGGTCGCCGCGCATAGAACCGCGATGAGCGCGATTGCATATTTCATTTGGAAGACCTTCCCGCTGTATCGGTGAACGTCCCCGCCTGCACCTACGATCGTGCCGCCTCTCGAATGACCGGGGCAGGCATCCGCCGCAAGAACCGCCTTGTCGCAGGGCGGCGTGGCCGGTGCATTGCCGCTTCGTGACGAAACGTGTCTGGGGGCGACGACCCGGTGTGGATCGCCGCCCCCAGTTCGGTTGTGCGGGAGGGTGGGCGTTACGCCGCAAGCCGTTCCAGATGCTTGGGCGAGCCGAGCAGCGTCACGTCGACACCACGCTTGCGCTGGCGGCCGAGCCACTCGCGCAGCAACTCCGAACAGCTATGGTCGATCGCCGGCACCTTGTGCAGTTCCAGCGTCAGCGGCTTGCCCTCGGGCAGCGCGTCCAGCGTCTTGTTGAGCTTGGGCACGCTGAGGAAGGTCGCCGCGCCATCAAGACTGACGTGGCTGCGCTCATCGTTATGCGCGGTCGCCACCTTGAGGTTGAGGCGGCGGACATGCGGGGCGAGTTCGACCAGCGACAGCGCGATCCCGGCCAGCACGCCGGTAAGCAGATCCGTCGTCACCACCAGCGCGAAGGTCGCCACCCAGATCAGCGCCGGCAGCACGCCGTAATGGCTGAACAGATGCGTGACGTGCTTGAGGCTGATGAGCCGTGCGCCTGTCACCACCAGCACGCCGCCAAGCGCCGCCATCGGGATTTCGCGCAGCAGCCACGGCAGAAGCGCGACGAAGCCGAGGATCCACACGCCGTGCAGCACCGCCGACCATCGCGAGGTCGCGCCCGCCTGTACGTTCGCCGAACTGCGCACGATCACGCCGGTCATCGGCAGTGCGCCGGCGGCACCGCACAGCAGATTGCCGATGCCCTGAGCGCGCAGTTCCTTGTTGTAATCGGTGCGCACGCCGTCATGCATACGGTCGACCGCCGCCGCCGACAGCAACGTCTCGGCACTGGCGATGAACGCGATCGCCACCGCCGACAGAATCAGCGCCGGATCGGCGAGCGGCGACAGGAAGCTCGCGCCGGGTACAGAGACTGCGGCGGCAATCGACTCAGGTACGCTTACCCGCACCACGCCGAGGCTGGCGAACCACGCCACCAACGTCGCGCCGACCACGCCGATCAGCGCGCCGGGAACGAGTTTAAGCGCCGCCGGGCGCAGCTTCTCCCAACCGATCATCAGCGCGATAGTAAGCAGGCCGATGCCGAGCGCGACTTCGGTCGAGGTCATGTTGGTGGGGTCGAGACCCATCACGCGACCGGGCGCGGCGGCGAGGTTGGCGAGGCCGTTCGACAGCGGCTTCGCGTCGAACAGGGTGTGAAACTGCCCGACCACGATCAACGCGCCGATACCAGCGAGCATACCGTGCACGACCGCAGGCGAAATTGCCCGGAACCAGCCACCCAGCTTGAAGATGCCCGCCGCCAACTGGAACGCACCCGCCAGCACAAGGATCGGGCCGAGCGCGGACAGGCCATGATCGCGCACCAGCTCGAACACGATGACGGCGAGACCCGCCGCCGGGCCGCTCACCTGTAACGGTGATCCGGCGAACAGACCGACGACGAGGCCGCCAATGATGCCGGTGACGAGCCCCTTCTCGGGCGGCACACCCGAGGCGATGGCGATGCCCATGCACAGCGGCATCGCCACCAGGAACACCACGATCGAGGCCGCGAAATCGCGGACCATCCAGCCCTGCGGGCGGGGCGCGGCGGCGGGTGTCACTCCGCGGCTTCGGGAAGAGTGAAGTTGGCGGCGAGGCGCTGGCTGGCGGGATGCGCCACCGGCAGCGGCGAACCTTCACGCATCGGCACGAACTGCCCGGTCGTGCCGTCGAGGCCGAGCACCTGACCTTCATGGATATCGACCAGCCAGCCGTGCAGCGAGATCTGGCCGCGCGCGATGCCGGCTGCGACCGATGGGTGCGTGCGCAGATGCGCGATCTGCGCGACGACGTTTTCCAGCGCGATCGCGTGGACGCGCTCGTGCGGGGTGAGGTCGTGATAGCCGCCCGTCACGACGCTTTCCGCCGCTGCCGAATGCTTCAGCCACGATGCCACGTTGGGCATGGCGGACAGGCCGGTCGGGTTCGCGACCGCCTTCATCGCGCCGCAGTCCGAATGGCCGCACACGATGATGTCGCGCACGCCGAGTGCCATCACGGCATATTCGACCGTCGCCGACACGCCACCGAGCATCTCGCCATAGGGCGGCACGATGTTGCCTGCGTTGCGGCATACGAACAGGTCGCCCGGGGCGGCCTGAAGCACCTGCTCCGGCACGATGCGCGAATCCGCGCAGGAGATCATCAGCGCCTTGGGACTTTGCCCGTCGCGGATCAGCTTGCTGAACAGGTCGCTCTGGGGCGGGAAATAGGTCTTTTCGAAATCAAAGACGCGGCCGATCAGTTCGTTCATGGTCGAACTCCTTTGGAACACGCGCACATGCGGTGCGCCTTGCCTTCCATGTACGACCGGAACTTTGCCGCGCCGCAGCGTTGCGGTGACAAAGTGTTGCTTGAGTGCCTGTCTGGGAACGTCCCGGCATGCCGCATCTTTTGGTCACCCGGTATTTCAGCCTGCACCCGTCGGCGAAGCTATAAGGGGTGAGGCCGGTCAGCGCGGCAGCGGCAGCGCGATCGTTGCCGCAAGCCCGCCCTCGGCGCGGTTCGTCAGCGTGAGCGCGCCGCCCTCGGCCTCGACCGCATTCGCGACGATCGCCAAGCCGAGCCCCATTCCCTTGGTATTGCGTGCGCGCGCCTCGTCGAGCCGAACGAACGGGGTGAGCACATCGCGCATCCGTGCCTCCGGAATGCCCGGCCCATCATCCTCGACGACGATGCGCACCGCCGCATCGTCGGACTCGATCCGCACCACCGCGCGATCGCCGTAATGCAATGCGTTCTCGATCAGGTTCGACACCGCCCGCCGGATTGCCGACGCCCGCACGCGCATCTCGAGGTGATCCGGGCCATCATACGTGGCCTCCATCCCGCGATCGGCGGCATTGTCGACCGCGGTCGCCACCAGCACGGCCAGATCGGTCAGCGCCGGCTTCTCCGGGTCGTTCTGTCCGCCGAAGAAGGCGAGCAGCGAGCCGAGCATCTCGCTCATTTCCGCCACGTCCTCGCCGAGCTCGGCGCGCAGTTCGCCGTCGCGCACGCCCTCCAGCCGCAATTGCAGCCGCGCGAGCGGCGTGCGCAGATCGTGACCGACCGCCGCCAGCGCCTGCGTGCGGCCCTCGATCAGTTCGTGAATGCGATCCTGCATTTCGTTGAAGGCGTGGATCAGGCTGCGGATCTCGGCCGATCCTTCTTCCGCGATCGGGGTACGCTGGCCGATGCCGACCTCTCGCGATGCACGGATCAGCACCCGCAACGGGCGCAGCGTCGACCGGATCAGCAACGTGCTCAGCACCGCCAGCAGGATCGCCGGTAACAGTGCGCGCAGGATACGGTCGTATGATGGGTTGAACGCGCTTGTCACGTCGCGCATCTGAAAGGTCATCCAGCTGCCATCGGTCAGGCGCAGGTCGCCGAGCACGGTCGATCCGTCCTGCTGAAGCGCGGGCAGCCGCAACCGCAGCGCCGATCGGGCGAGATCGGGCTCCCAGGAGACGATCTGACCCTGCATGCTGCCGAGTTGCGGGCGGAAGGCGGAATGGTCGGGCTGGTTCGCGCTCCAGCCAATCCGGTAACGATCGGTCTGCAACTCGCGCGCGATCCGATCGCGCTGCGCCTGCGGCCATTCGTTGAGGATCTTGCGCGAGACGACGAGATGCTCCGCCAGCCGGTGCGCCTCATCCTCCCGCAGCGACAGTTCGGAGGCGCGTTCGTACAGCAACGTGCTCGCGCCGAACTCCACGCCGATCGTCAGCAGCAGGATCAGCAGCAGCCGCCCGAGCAGCCCGAGCGAGGCGTGACGCCGCAGGTTCAGGACCGCGTCACCCCTGCGCGCAGCATATATCCGATGCCGCGCACGGTGACGATCGGCGCCTCCTGTCCGGTCGCCGACAGTTTCCGCCGCAGCCGGCTGACCAGAACGTCGATGCTACGGTCCGAACTGTCGCCCAGCCGCGTGCGCGACAGTTCGATCAGCCGTTCGCGCGCGATCACCCGCTGCGGCTGAGCGATGAAGGTAGCGAGCAGATCGAACTCGGCGCCGGTCAGCTCGACCGTCGCGCCGCTCGCCGCGCGTAGTTCGCGGCGGGGGAAGTTCACGGTCCAGCCGTCGAAATGCGCCTCGTCCTGGCGTTCCGCGCCGACCAGCCCGTCGCCCGATCGCCGCCGCAGCACCGCGCGCACCCGCGCGATCAGCTCGCGCGTGCCGAACGGCTTGGGCAGATAGTCGTCTGCGCCGAGTTCGAGCCCCATCACTCGATCCTCCTCGCTGCCGCGCGCGCTGATGAAGATGATCGGCACGTCGCTCTTGCGGCGGATCTGGCGGCACAGGTCGATTCCGTTGGTGCCGGGCAGCATGATGTCGAGGATGACCAGATCGGCGGCCACATTGTCGAACGCGATCCACATTTCCGGTGCGGACCCGGCGGTGTGGACGGTGTAGCCGTTTTCGCGCAGCGCCCGTGCGGTCAGCGTACGCAGCGGCGGATCGTCTTCGACGAGGATGATGTTCGGCTCGCTCATGCGGCCGCTCGGGGGTACCATGACATGGCCACGAACCTAGGCCTGCCGGCCCGCGCGATCAACGCCTGTGCCGCCGGTAGCAGCGGCACCGTGGCGAGGAGCAATGATTTGTAATGCGGCGGCAACCGCAGCGTATCGGCCCGGCCATGTTTCCTCACAATCAGGACCATCGCGGGCAACGCGGGGGACATATTTGAAGAGCATCGATTATCACGAGAGGCCACCCCCGATGCTTATCAAATTCGCACTGCTCGCCCTGCCGCTGGCGCTCGCCGCCACTCCTGCCGCCGCGCAGTCGCTTTCGGACACGCACCAGATGCGCTGGGCGCCCGCGGGCAAGACCACGCCGCTGGTCAGCTACCATCCGATTAAGCGTAGCTGCGCCAGCGCGCCGCTGCACCTGTCCGGCAAGACCCCGCACATGACCGCCGCGCCGATCTGCGCAAAGGCCGACACCAAGGCCGAGGTCGCCGCGCGCGACTAAGGCATGATCCGCGTGCCGTCCTCCAATAATTCGGGCCGGACGCGGAACGCCGTCATCGAGATGTGCACTTCGACCAGAAACGAGAAAAGCCCCGCGATCAGCAGCACCATCGCGAGGATGAACGACAGCGCCACCACCGTGCCCATGTGCAGCTTGAACAGCACGGCCACGAACAGGATGGCGACCACCGTGCATGTCATCACCGCGCTCGCGACGGTCAGCGTCAGGGCGCGGTTTATGACGGTCATGCGCTTGTCGAGCAGGCGCAGTTCGCGCACATAGCGGCCGAGTTCCTGCCCGTCGGAACGTGTGTGCCGCGCCTCCAGATCGCGCGCGCGATCGATCACGCGCGACAGCCTGCCGGCCAGCACGTTCAGCAGCGCGCCGATGCCCGCCAGCATGAAGATCGGCGACAGCGAAAGCTGGATCGCCTGCGCGATCGTGTTGACGGGCGGCAAGGCGTGCGGGATCGCGTGCATTGCGTCCTTGTGCGATCCACGTCGCCGATACGCAAGCGAGCTTGCAAGGCGGAACGGCGCACGCCAGTCTCGCCATCATGAAAGCGCGAACCACCCGGCGGCTCCGCCAGATCCATTTGTATATCGGCATGTTCTTCGCGCCGATGATCCTGCTGTTCGCGTTGAGCGGCGCGTTGCAGACCTTCCGCCTCAACGAACCGCGTGGCTGGGGTGGCACGCCGCCGACGTGGATGGTGTGGGTCGGCGCGATTCACAAAAACCAGTCCGCGCCGCGCGACAACGCCCGCCATGATGACCGGCACGACGACCATCAGGACGCCCGCCCCAAGCCGGCGCGGCCGCCCCAGGTCGCTCCGTCGCCGCTGCCGCTCAAGATCCTCACCGTGCTGATGGCGGTCGGGCTTTTCGCGTCGACGGTGATCGGCATGGTAATCGCACTAAACCTGCGCGCTTACCGTACCGGTTCATGGGTTGCGCTTGCGCTCGGCACGGTTTTGCCGATCGTCCTCCTCAGGCTGTGAAGGACGATTTCCTCCGACGGTAAACCATTCGCGCGCGGCTATCCTATAATGTCCTGTGAGCACCCCTTTCCGGATGGGGCGTCTGTTTAGTCAAGCACAGGGAAAGTCGATGAACTGGTTCGAATCCAATGCGCCGATCCGGCTCAAGCTGTTGATAGCGTTCGGCAGCTTCATCGGCTTGTTCGCGGCGAGCGCATGTGCGGTGCTGCTTCTGCCGAAGATGACCGCCTTTGGCGTGGTACTCGGCGCGGGCGGTGTCGCGCTCGTGCTGTCCTATCTCTACCGTGACGCGATCTCGCGGCCCTATGTCGCGACTGTGGTGCGCATGGAGGGTCTTGCGGCTGGTGATCTCGACAGTCCGATCGCCTATACCGAGTATCATGACTGCGTCGGCCGGCTGACCAAGGCGATGTTCGCATTCCGCGCAGCGGCGCAGGAGCAGGTGTCGCTCAACCGCGAGGCCGAGAAGCATGCGGCGATCGTGCGCGGCATGTCCGACAATTTCGGGCGCCTGTCGCGGGGCGACCTGACCGCCGACATCACCGAGGATTATCCGCCCGCCTATGCGGCGCTGAAGACCAGCTTCAACGAAGCGCTGGCGAACCTTCGGGATCTGCTCGGTACGGTCACCGCCAGTACCGACAACATCCGCGTCGGTTCGCAGGAGATCGCGATGGCGTCGGAGGATCTCGCCCGCCGTACCGAGGGTAATGCCGCCAGCTTGGAACAGACCGCCGCGGCGGTGCAGGAAATCGATACGCGCCTGAAGGCGACGGCCGAGGCGGCGACCAGGTCGGTCGACACGCAGATGCAGGCGATGACGGCGGTGACCGAAGGGCGCGCCCGCACCGATATCGCCGTGCACGCGATGCACCGCGTCAGCGAATGCGCCAAGGGCATCGACGATGTGATCGAGGGGCTCGACAAGATTGCTTTCCAGACGCGCGTGCTGGCGATGAACGCCACGGTGGAGGCCGGCCGCGCCGGCGATGCGGGTCTGGGCTTCGCGGTGGTCGCCGACTTGGTTTCGGCGCTGGCGATGCGCGCGGAAGAGGAATCGAAGCGTGCCCGCAATCAGCTCAGCGCCACGCAAAAGGAGATCGGCGACGCGGTCGACGCGGTGCAGAAGGTGGAAACCGCCTTTTGCGTGATCGCCGCCTCGGGTGAAGAGGCGGCACACCTCGCCAGGCAGATCGCCAGCGACAACGATGCGCAGGCGAGCGCGATCACCCAGGTCAACAGCGCGGTCGGCAGCATGGACGAATCGACGCAGCAGAATGCCGCGATGGTCGAGCAGACCTCGGCCGCCGCACGCAACCTTACCACCGAGATCGCGACGCTGGCGGAAAATGCGAGCCGCTTTCAGATCGGTGCCGCATCGCCGGGTTCAGGTGCCGCGGAAACCGCAGCGCCCGTCCGGCGCACGCGTCCCGGCGTGGCGCGTGGTACCCGCGCGGTGTTGGCCTCGCTCGCCGCGAGCAAGGCCGACCACGGCGACTGGTCGAACTTCTAGGGTGTGCGCCGCCGCTGCGTGCTGTGCCTCACACGCGGCGGTAGCGGAAGTACCACACCTCGTGTCCCTGCCGCCGTGCCTTGCGCTCGTACCGTGTCTCGGGCCAGTCGGCAGGACGTTCCAGGTAGTCGCGCGCGCTGCCTGCCAGCCAGGTGAAATCGCGGCGCTGGTTCATCACCATCATCGACCAGCGGCAATAGGTCGGGTCGTCGGTGCCGAGCCGGAACTCGGCGCCAGACTTTAGTTTTGCGGCGATCAGGTCGAGCGGGCCGTGATTGACCATGCGCCGCTTGGCGTGTCGTGCCTTCCTCCACGGATCGGGATGGAGCAGATATAGCCGATCGAGGCTCGCGTCCGGCAACCGCTCGACCACCTCCAGCGCGTCGCCCATGTGCAGGCGCACGTTCTCCAGCGCACCGTCGCGGATGTGGTTGAGCGCGCCGACCACACCGTTCAGGAACGGCTCGCAGCCGATGAAGCCATGGTCGGGCCGCATCGCCGCCTGGCCGGCGAGGTGCTCGCCCGCGCCGAAGCCGATCTCCAGTTCAAGCGGGCGATCCGCGCCGAACAGGGTCGCCGCGTCGAGCGGCCCCGTCTCAGGTACGCTCACGCGCGGCAACAGATCCTCGACCAACGCGGACTGGCCCTGGCGCAGCTTGTGCCCCTGGCGGCGGCCGTAAAGGCGGCGGATCGTGGCGGGGTCGTTCATGGTCGGCTCTGTCATGGTGGCTGGGGCGATAGCGAAGCGCTGCGGCGCCGTCACCCGCTTTGGAGACAATCGGCTGTCCAGCCGTTGCGCTATCGACCAACGATAAGGACGGGGCTTTGGCGGACGAGACAGGCGATGTCGACGATCTCAAATCGGCAAATGCAAAGGAACTGCACCGCGCGGTCAGGGAGGAGGGCGAGGAGGAGCTTCGCCGTCCACTGGCGTCGCTGTTCTGGTCGGGCATCGCAGCGGGGGTGGCGATCAACACGTCGTTGCTCACCGAAGGCGTGTTGCACCAGCACCTTCCCGATACGCCGTGGCGCGAGTTGATCACAGCGCTCGGCTATCCGATCGGATTTCTGATTGTCATCCTCGGCCGGATGCAATTGTTCACCGAAAGCACGATTACTGCAGTTCTACCGCTTGTCAGCGATCCCACGCGCGAATCGTTGCTGCGCACGTTGCGGCTGTGGGGGGTGGTGTTGAGTGCAAACATGATCGGCACCGCAATCGGCGCGGCGACGATCGCCTTTGGTGGCCTCGGGTCGGCCGGTGCGCACGATGCGATGATCGCGGTGTCGCTGCCGATCCTCGATCATGCGCCGTTCGCGACGCTGATCAACGCCGTGCCGGCCGGGTTCCTGATCGCTATTCTGGCGTGGACGCTGCCTAACGCACGCGAGCAGTCCTTCCTCGTCATCTTCGCGGTGACGTGGGTGGTCGCGATCTGTGGTTTCTCGCACTCGGTGGTCGGGTCGTGCGAGGCGTTCCTGTTGTTCTTCTCAGGGCATGCCGATGGCCTGCGCACCGTGTTCGGGCTGATCCTGCCGGCGATCGTCGGCAACCTGATCGGCGGGGCCGGCATCTTCGCGCTGCTCGCGCACGGGCAGGTGCGTGGCGAAATGACCAAGGAGGCGCTGAAGCAGAGAAAGGAAGAGCGCCGCCAGCGCAGGCTCGACCGCCGTGGCGCGAAGTCCGATCAGCATGGCTGAGCTCGCGCGGGTTACTTGATGCTGCCGCTGTTGACCTGCACCGTGCGTTTCTTGCCCCAGGTGCTAGTCTTCGACGCATAAGGTTCGTGCCCGACGATCTCGAACGCCTGTTCCGGCGACGGCAACCGGTCGCGAGCCGGATAGGCGGTGACGGTAGCGACATCGTCCAGTGCGATCGTCCAGCTCGCGGCGTTCGCACCCTTGTCGCTGGCGAGCAGTGCCGCCAGCGAATCCGGGCCGACCCAGATGCCGCGCCCGGCATCGTTGAGCGCGATCAGGTACGAATCCATGCTGCCGACGGGGCGGTAGACGCCGTGCTGCTCCAGTCCGGCATAATGGCCGGTATCGCGGCACCACGCCCGCGCCGGCTCCACCGGCGCATCCTTGCGCGGCTTTACGTCACGGCTGGCGCCAAACAGGCCGGCGAACAGGCTCGATGCCAGCGCGTTGTCACCCTTCACCGCATTGGCCTTGCCGCTGAAGGTGAGCGTCGTCGCGCAATCCGCGATCGGCACGGCGGCGGGTTGCGGCGTGATCTTGCGCGGCCAGCCAAGCGCGGCGATCGCACCGCGCAGCCGCGCGTCGATCTCCTCCGCGCCGATCGTGGTCGAGGAATAGCGCAACTCGACGTACCAGCCCGGCCCGAGCGGCAGATAGGCGAGCGCGGTGCTGCGGTACGGACCCTTCACCGGACGATAGCTCGCGATCAGTCCGCTCGCCGCGCTCTGCCCCGGCGGCGCAAAGGCGACCGGTGGCTTGGCGATGGTCACTCCGCCGTAGGCGGCGCGGGCTGCGACTACGCGGGCGGTGCGGTCGAACCACACCGGCACCGATCCGGTGACGTTGCGGAAGATGAAGACGGTGATGTCCTCGCTCGAATTCGATGTGCCGAAGTTGAAGGCTTCGTCGAGATGATCGGGCGCGAACGCGCGCGCGTCGAAGCGCTTGAGGCCATCGAGCGTCGTCGGGATGACAAGGCTGGTCGGTTCGTGCCGGTACGGCTTGTCTGCGGCGATCGCGAGGGGTGGGGGCTGCGTCTGCGCGGCGGCGGTGACGGGCAGTACCACGCCCGCCAGAAGAAAAGCCAAGATGATGCGCATGAAAAAGCCCCCCGGAAGCGATGTTCCGGGAGGCTAATGCAAGTTTACGCGAAGGGAAGGGGCTTTACGCGACGGCGGCCTTCAGCGCGTCGACCAGATCGGTCTTTTCCCAGGTGAAGCCGTCCGCATCCGGCTCGCGACCGAAGTGGCCATAGGCGGCGGTGCGCTTGTAGATCGGCGCGTTGAGCTTGAGGTGTTCGCGGATGCCCTTCGGCGTCAGCCGGACGAGCTGGGGCAGGACTTCCTCGATCTTCGCTTCCGGCACGGTGCCGGTGCCATGCAGGTCGACATAGACCGACAGCGGCTCGGCGATGCCGATCGCGTAGGACAGCTGGATCGTGCAGCGCTTGGCGAGGCCGGCGGCGACGACGTTCTTGGCGAGGTAGCGCGAGACGTAGGCGGCGGAGCGATCGACCTTGGTCGGGTCCTTGCCCGAGAAGGCGCCGCCGCCGTGCGGAGCCGCACCGCCGTAGGTGTCGACGATGATTTTCCGCCCGGTGACGCCCGCGTCGCCGTCCGGCCCGCCGATTTCAAACGCGCCGGTCGGGTTGATGTAGATCGCGGTCTCGTCGGTGATGAAACCGTCCGGCAGCGTCTCGTTCAGTACGCCGGTGACGTAGCTGCGCAGTTCCTCGTACTTGGCAGGATCGGCATTGTCGCCCTGCAGGCAATAGCCCGGCGCATGCTGCGTCGAGACGACCAGAGCGGTGGCGCGCACCGGCTTCTCGTTCTCATAGGCGAGCGTCACCTGGCTCTTGGCGTCGGGCTCGAGGAAGGGCGCTGCGCCCGAGTGGCGATCGGCAGCCATCCGCTCGAGGATCTTGTGGCTGTAGTACAGCGTGGCGGGCATCAGGCCGGGCGTCTCGTCGGTCGCGTAACCGAACATGATGCCCTGGTCGCCGGCACCCTCGTCCTTGTTGGCGCCTTCGTCCACGCCCATCGCGATTTCCGCCGACTGGCCGTGCAGGTTGTTGTGGAACGCGAACTTGTCCCAGTGGAAGCCCGACTGTTCGTAGCCGATTTCCTTGACGGTCTGGCGCACCGCCGCCTCGATCTCGGCAAGCGCGCCGTCGGCCCAGGCGCCGTTCTCGTACACGCCCTTGCAGCGGATCTCCCCGGCCAGCACGACGAGGTTGGTGGTGGTCAGCGTCTCGCAGGCGATGCGCGCATAGGGGTCCTTGCCGAGGAACAGATCGACCACGGTGTCGCTGATCTGGTCGGCGACCTTGTCGGGATGCCCTTCCGAGACCGACTCGGAGGTGAACAGGAACGAAGCGCGCATATCTTCACCTTTGCTGGCGCGGCCCCGCACGGCGGAACGGCGCATATAAAGCTTTCCTTATATGCCCTAACGGCGCGCCAAGCGGAACGCAACGGCCAACAACAGCATCGCGCCCGCGACCAGCATCGCCAGCCAGTTGCCAGCGCGTGCGAACAGCGTCGGCGGCAGCGCCGCGGGCAGCGGCAGTTCGACCGCGCCGCGCGTGTTCCACGGGATCGACGCCAGCACACGACCGTGCGCGTCGATCGCCGCCGAGACGCCAGTCGGCGTGGCGCGCAGCACCGGCAGCCCTTCCTCGATCGCACGCATGCGCCCTTGCGCGAGGTTCTGTTCGGGGCCGGAGCGGCTGTACCAACTGTCGTTCGAGGGGTTGAAGAGGAAGTCCGGGCGGAGCTTCGGATCGACGACGTGGCCGGAAAAGATGATCTCGTAGCAGATCTGGAACCCCACCTTGCCGAAGCCGGGCAGCGTCATCGTGCGCGGCCCCGCGCCGGGCGCGAAGTCGAGATCGCCCGGCACCAGCCGCGACAGACCGATCGCCGACATCAGTGGGCGGGCGGGGAGATACTCGCCCCAAGGCACCAGATGCGCCTTGTCGTAGCGCCCCAACAGTGTCGCACGCGCGTCGATCGCATAGACAGAATTGGTGGCGCTTTTCAGATTGCCGGTCGCGTCGAACTGCAGGCCGTTGCCGCCGGTCAGCACGATATCGTTCGGCCCGAGCGTCGCGGCGATGCCGGAGCGCACCAGGAACGGTGCGCCACGGAAGTAATATTGCGGCGGATAGCCATCCTCCACGTAGAAGCGCAACGCCCCTTCCGGCCACAGGATCAGGCGCGGGGCGGGGCCGGGCTTGCCACCGAGGTCTTGCAGCGCGCGCAGGTTGGTTTCCGGGTAATCGTCACGCGGGCGCTGTTCCTGATCGAGATCGGGCTGGACGATGCGGACGCGCGGGGCGTTGCGGGCAGGGGCGACCGGCGTCGTCGGCATCACGATGACGCTCAACGCGGCCAGCGCCAACGCCGCCAGCGTACCCGCCGCGAACCGCCAGCGGCGCGTGGCCAGCAACGTGAGCGCGCCCGCCGCGAGGATCGAAACACCCGACAGCGCATAGGTCCCGACATACGCCAGCAGCGCGGACACGCCGGGCAGCGGCAGCCAGATCTCGGCGAGCGGATTCCACGGATAGCCGGTCAGCAGGGTGCCGCGCAGATACTCGGCTGCGATCCAGGCGGCGGCGAAGATCAGCACAAACCCTGCGTCGATCTCGCGCCTGCGCAAGCGCCACGCCGCGCCCGCCGCCAGCATCGGATAGATCGCCAGGTACAGCGACAGCAGGAACGGCGCGAGCGGGCCGAGCCAGTGCGGCATCGCATCCTGATAGGTGAACGCCTGCGCGATCCACATGTTGCCGAACGTGAAGTGCGCCAGCCCGAACAGCCAGCCGCGCCACAGCGCCGCGCGGACCGTCGGTGCCTGATGCACCAGCCATAGCAACGCGGCGAAGCAGGCGAGCGTCACCGGCCACCAGCCCCACGGCGCGAACCCCAGCACCGAAAGCGCACCGAGCAGCAAAGCCGGAAGTGCCGGTCGGCGAGTGACGATGGCGTTGGTCACGATACGTATTCCTTCGTCCCGGCAGCACACGAGGCGAGCGCCCCAAGCTGCGGCTATGCGGAAGGTACGATGCGCGGACAAGCCTGCGTAACGCGGGTGACGAACACGCCGATCCGCGCTAACGTACCGTCATGCCGCGTCCGTTCCACCTCGCCTTCCCGGTTCACGATCTTGCCGCCGCGCGTGGATTTTACGGCAATACGCTCGGTTGCGCGGAGGGGCGCAGCGCCGACACATGGATCGACTTCGACCTGTTCGGCCACCAGATCGTCGCACATCTCGATCCTGCCGCGAAGGTGGTGACGGTGGCGAACCCGGTCGACGGCCATGACGTGCCGGTGCCGCATTTCGGCGTCGTGCTGACCATGGCGGACTGGCAGGCGCTTGCCGATCGGCTGCAGACGGCGGGTACGCATTTCGGGATTGCGCCGCACATCCGCTTCGTCGGGCAGCCCGGCGAACAGGCAACAATGTTCTTTTATGATCCAAGCGGAAACGCTCTGGAGTTCAAGGCGTTCGCCGACGATGCGATGCTGTTCGCGACATAACGTCCGCTGATGAAGGTTTCCTGATCCATGGCCGATCCGATTACGATGGACATTCCGCACCAGCACTCCCGCGCCGAGATCCGTGCGCGGCTTGAGCAGGGCGTGCAGAAGGCCACCACCATGCTGCCCGGCAGTTCCGTGACGGAACATCGCTGGGATGGCGACACGCTGCACTTCACGATCGTCGCGATGGGCCAGCGCGTGTCGAGCCGAGTCGAGGCGCTCGATGACAAGGTGCACGCGGTGATCGACCTGCCGCCGCTGCTGCGTCTGTTCGCGGACAAAATTCGCGCAAAGCTCGCCAAGGAAGGCCCGAAGCTGTTGGCTTGATTCAACAATCGGTTGAAAATGGGCGCGGGTGCGTGTAGGGCGCACCGCTTGCGGCGCGAGCTTTGGCTTGCGACGACCGATTTCTATTGATCCGGAGTTCGAGCTTTTTATGCAAATCATCGTTCGCGACAATAACGTCGACCAAGCGCTGCGCGCCCTTAAAAAGAAGCTGCAGCGTGAGGGCGTTTATCGCGAGATGAAGCTCCGCCGCCATTACGAGAAGCCCAGCGAGAAGCGCGCTCGCGAGCGTGCAGCCGCCGTGCGCCGCGCCCGCAAGCTTGAGCGCAAGCGCCTGGAGCGTGACGGCGCGCGGTAAACGCCGCTGGCGTTCACGCCTTTGACCGTCAAAATAGTATAACCTGATCTGGTGCGCCGTGCGCCGGACGATCCCCCGGGGACAGCCAATGTCGATCACCGCCGTACCGATGAAACCGATCCGTCGGAACATCCTGGTTTATGTGTGGGTCGGCATCGCGCTGGCCTTTGTGGCGGCAGCGGCGCTCGCGATGCAGGCGCCGGTCGATCCGGTCACCGCGTTCCTCGCCAAGAACCGCCATGCCAAGGGTGTTGTAGAGACGCCGTCCGGCTTGCAGTACAAGGTGTTGCAGCCGGGGCAGGGCACCGAGAAGCCGACCGACACCGACGTCGCGCTGGTGAATTACGAGGGCAAGCTGCTCGACGGCACCACGTTCGACAAGTCGCAGCAGCCTACGCCGATGCCCGTCAGCGGTGTCGTGCCGGGCTTCAGCGAGGCTTTGAAGCTGATGACCAAAGGATCCAAGTACCAGTTCTGGATCAAGCCAAGCCTCGGCTATGGCGCCGAAGCCAAGGGGCCGATCCCGGCGAATTCGGTGTTGGCCTTTACGGTAGACCTGCTCGACTTCATTCCTGAAGCCACGCTGCGCCAGATGCAGATGCAGCAGCAAATGCAACAACAGCAGATGCAGGGCGGCGCGCCCGGCGCGATGCCCCCCGGCGTAGTCCCGCCAGCGCCCGGCCACTGATCGGACGCTGAGCACCGCCGCGTTCCCGCTCGAAGCGGATCTGAGAGCCACGAGCGTTTGCTCGTGGCTCTTGTCGTTTGGGCGGGCCAGGAACGTTCTGGCGGGATGCCCAGCCTACCGCGAGCGGCATTGTGCCGAGACACTTCGCTCTGGCGTAGACGGGGAAGGCGGCTTCTACCGCGATGGTGATGCTATTGCGCCGCCCGGAGTGTTGGCAGGTGCCTCATCATCGGCACAGTGTTGAGCGGCAAATGGCGCTCGGCGGCACGTGTCGCGCGACGCCTGCCAAGCGACCGACCTTGCGGTCCATCATCCGCATTCGCCAGCACGGCGTGTCGCCACGATATCGCCGCTAACACTCGGTCGCGCTGCGTCGCGACGCACGCCTGATATCGCCGAACCTTCGTATAACTCCGGCTCGCAGCTTCTAGCCTCGGCAGTCTTCGGTCACGCGCTCGATTTCTGCCCAGGCCGGTACGACCAAAGTGCGGACACCGGACTGCTCTATCGTGAAGCGCCCGCGGCTGAAGCCCATCGCATCGAGCAGCGAATCGCGCGGCGTGATCGCCACCGCAAGATATGGCGGGTTGCCGCCGGTCGGGGTGAAGTTCAGCGTGCGCGCGGTGCTGGTGGTGCGGATTGTTACCGGCGCGGCCGGGCCGCTGCCCGCGCGTGACAGGTACACCATCCGCGCCGCCATGTCGCAGCGCAGCGTCACCAGCGCGTCGCTGCCGGGCACGCCGTATAACGCGATCGAACCACGGGCATCCTGCCGGTACACCCAATCCCCCGGCGTCAACGGCACGTCACGCCAGTCGCTTGCGGCGGGCGGCGGTGGCGGCGGTAACGGCACCGGGGTCCGAACTGGCGCCCGGATCGGCGCAGGCGCGGGCGCGGGCGCGGGGCGGGGCGATGGTGGCGGTGCCTTCGCCACGCAGCCCGCGAGCGAAACGAGGCAAAGGCCGACTAGGAAACGTGCGCGCATGCCGCACGCTATGCGGCAGGCGGGCGTCCGGCTCAACAGCTTGCGTGCCGCTTCGCCGATGAAATGTCGCACCCTCACGTTCAGGAACCGCGCGCTGCGCCACCCGTTACGACTCCGACACGTAAAAGGGCTCCCGCATGACCGATCAACCCGCCACGCAATTGCTGATCTCCTCCAACCGCTCGGACGCGATGAAGGTTCGCAGCCGCGATGGTGAACGCGTTGGCACCGTTCACGCCTTCATGGTCGACAAGCGCAGCGGCCATGCGCTGTACGCCGTGCTGACGATCGGGGGTTTCCTCGGCATGGGCAAGGCGTTCTATCCGCTGCCGTTCAGCCTGCTCGATTTCGATCCGGTGTCTGACAGCTATGTCGTCACGATTGATCGGCGCGTGTTGGAAGGTGGCCCGAGCTGGGCCAATAATGCGCCCGATTTCGATCAGGCCTATGCCGATCGCGTCGCGAGCTATTACGCTGTCCCGAGCGAGAACCTCGCGGTGTAAATCTTGCTGCCGCCTGGCAACTAGCGCGGGTAGCAACATTACCCCCCGACTGAAGTCACTCGATGCCGAAGATGCCGGTGAGCATCAGGCGCGAGGGTGTGCGCTGCGGTAGACGTCGAGCAGGTGCGCCGCATCGACAGCCGTATAGATTTGCGTGGAGCCGAGGCTGGCGTGCCCCAGCAGTTCCTGCAATGCGCGCAGATCCGCGCCGCGCCCGAGCAGGTGCGTCGCAAAGCTGTGGCGCAGGGCGTGCGGGGTGGTGCGTTCGGCTAGCCCGAGCTGCGCGCGCGCCGTCTGCACCGCGCGGCGGATAAGCCCGGGCGCGAGCGAACCGCCCTTGGCACCAAGAAACAGCGGCGCATCGCGCGCTAACGCATAGGGGCAAAGCGAGACGTACGTCTCGACTGCCGCGCGGACTTGCGGCAGCAGCGGTACCATTCTCGTCTTGCCGCGCTTACCCGTCACCACCAATGTCTCGCCAAGCGGGAGCGCCGCCCCCGTCAGACCGACGGCCTCGCCGATCCGCAGACCCGTGCCGTAGAGCAGCAGCAGGACCGCAAGATCACGCGCGCCGATCCAAGGCTCATCGCGCGCCTCTGCCACCGTGTCGGCGAGAGCGATCGCCTCGTCCGGAGAGATCGGGCGCGGCACGCCTTTCTTCACACGCGGGCCGGCGAGGCGCGGCGCGGTGACACCCGCAAAGGCCAGGAACGCGCGAACCGCCGAGAGCTCGCGCGCGGCCGAGGCATTGCCGAGCCCCGTGCCGGTCTCCGCGCCGCGCCGCGCCGCGAGGAACGCGCGTAGATCGGTTGCAGTGATCTGCCCGAGCGCCTCTTGCGTCACCGCGGCACCCCAATGGCCTTGCAGGAACGCCATCAGCCGCTCCGCCGTCGCCTGATAGGCGCGGACGGTATGCGCCGACCGCCGCCGGTCGCGGGCGAGATGCTCGGCAAAGGCGATGGGCAGGATCATCCCCGCTGCCTTACAGCAAACCGCCGCAACCGCGAAGTGGGACGCGACAGTCGCGTTTTGCCGCGCCGGTCCCTAGATACGTGGCCACCATGTCCCGTGCCCGTGTCCTCGTCATGAATTCCGCGCTTGGCCCGCTCGACTACCGCGTGCCGCACGGCATGAGCGTCGAGCCGGGGTCGGTCGTGGTTGCGCCGCTTGGCCCGCGCCAGTTGCTCGGCGTGGTGTGGGAGGCCGACCGGATGCCCTCCGATGCGGAGGTCGGCGACAATCGTTTGCGCAATCTGATGGATGTGCTGCCGGTGCCGCCGCTCGCCGCGCCGCTCAGGCGGTTGATCGAGTGGACCGCGAATTATTATCTTGCGCCGCCCGCCGCGGTCGCGCGGATGGCGCTCGCGTCCACCTCGGCGCTGGAGGGGGCGAAGCTCATCACCGAATATCGCGCGACCGGCGATGTGCCGGACCGGCTCACCCCGCAGCGTGCCCAAGCGCTGGAGCGGATCGGCGCGCATCAGGGGCTGATCCGCGAGCTCGCCACCATCGCCGACGTATCCGACGCGGTGATCCGCGGGCTGGTGAAGACCGGCGCGATCGAGCCGGTGTCGGTGGATATCGACCAGCCGTTCCCGATGCCCGACCCTGCACACGGCGCACCCGCACTGTCGGCGGACCAGCGCGACGCGTCGGCGCGGCTGGTTGCGGATGTCGTGGCGGAGCGGTTCCAGCCGACCCTGCTCGACGGGGTGACCGGGTCGGGTAAGACCGAGGTGTATTTCGAGGCGGTGGCGGCGGCGATCGCGGCGGGGCGGCAGACGCTGGTGCTGCTCCCCGAAATCGCGCTGACCGAGCCGTTCCTCACGCGCTTCGCCGCGCGCTTCGGCTGTGCGCCGGTGGCGTGGCATTCGGGCTTGCGGTCTTCCCAGCGGCGGCGGGCATGGCGGCAGATCGCCGACGGTCAGGCGATGGTGACGGTCGGCGCGCGTTCGGCGTTGTTCCTGCCCTACGCCAATCTCGGGCTGATCGTGGTCGACGAGGCGCACGAGACCAGCTTCAAACAGGAAGACGGCGTGCATTATCACGCCCGCGACGTGGCGGTGATGCGCGGCAAATTCGAAGGCTGCCCGGTGATCCTCGCCTCCGCCACGCCCGCGATCGAGACGCGCCAGCAGGTCGCCGCCGGGCGTTATGCCGAGGTCAAGCTGCCCGGTCGCTGGGGTGCGGCGGAGATGCCCGCGATCGAACCGATCGACCTTATCGCCGAACCGCCCGAGCGCGGCAAATGGCTGGCGCCACGTCTGGTCAAAGCGCTCGACGAGACGCTGGCGCGCGGCGAGCAGGCGCTGATGTTCCTCAACCGGCGTGGCTATGCGCCGCTGACCTTGTGCCGGACCTGCGGGCATCGTTTCCAGTGCCCGAACTGCACGTCGTGGATGGTCGAGCACCGGCTGGTGCGGCGGCTCGCCTGCCATCACTGCGGCCATGCCGAGCCGGTCCCGCGCGTCTGCCCGGAATGTTCGACCGAGGATACTTTGGTACCGGTCGGCCCCGGCGTGGAGCGCATCGCCGACGAGGTGCGCGCGCTGTTCCCGGAGGCGAAGGTGGCGGTGGTCACCTCCGACACGATCTGGTCCCCCGCCAAAGCCGCCGAGTTCGTCGGCCGGATGGAGGCGGGCGATATCGACATCATCGTCGGTACGCAGCTGGTGACGAAGGGCTATCACTTCCCCAACCTGACGTTGGTCGGCGTTATCGACGCCGATCTCGGGCTGGAAGGCGGCGACCTGCGCGCGAGCGAGCGGACCTTTCAGCAGATCATGCAGGTGTCCGGCCGGGCCGGGCGCGGCGCCAAGCCGGGCCACGTCTACCTCCAGACGCACAGCCCAAACGCGAGCGTGATGCGCGCGCTCATCACCGGCGATGCCGAGGCGTTTTATGCCACCGAGACGGAAAGCCGGCGCGAGGCGGGGGCGCCGCCGTTCGGGCGCTTCGCCGCGATCGTGGTATCGAGCGAGGATCAGGGTGCCGCGCAGGACACCGCCAAGGCAATCGGCCGCGCCGCGCCCAAGATCGAGGCGATGGAAGTGTACGGCCCCGCACCCGCGCCCTTGGCGATGCTGCGCGGGCGGCACCGCTTCCGCCTGCTCGTCCACGCGCGGCGCGCGCTCGACGTGCAGGATGTGATCCGCAGTTGGCTGGATGGGGTGGACTGGTCTGCCAAGGTGCGGGTGGTGGTGGACGTCGATCCGTATAGCTTTCTGTAAGGCGCGCTCTTACGCTTGAGGCGCACGGGGGCGTGTTGGGGGGCTGCGATGATTCGACGGTTGATGGCGCTGTGTCTGGCATGTGTACCGGCCGCCGCGCACGCCGACTGGTACGAGGCGGATTCGAAGCATTTCGCGGTGTTCTCGAACGATGACCCCAAGCATCTGCAATCCTATGCCGAACAGCTCGAGCGGTTCGACAAGGCTATGCGGGTGTTTCGGGGCGTCGATGATCCGCCGGTGCCACCGGTCGCGCGCGTCACGGTGTACGTCGTGAAAGATATCGCGGAGATCGAGAGCCTGGCCGGGCCGAACGTCGCGGGCTTCTATCGCCCGTCGGTAAGCGGTCCGGTCGCTTTCGTGCCGCGCAGCGCACCGTCGAAAACGCACATCACCGGCTCCCGCCTGTTTACCGGCACCAGCGGCGGCGCCTACGATCTGGACGGCGATTCCGTGCTGCGCCACGAATATACGCACCATTTCATGTTCGATACTTATCCGACGATGGCGTTGCCGTACTGGTTCGTGGAGGGCTTTGCCGAATTCCATGGCACCGCGACGTTCGGCGTGGAAGGATCGGTGACGTTCGGCGCGCCGCCCGCGTACCGCGCACGCTCGCTGATCGATCGGAACGCGTTGTCGGTGCGGGATATGCTCACGTCCGACTCGCGCAAGATTTACATGGACGAGGTGAGCGAAATCTACGGGCGCGGGTGGTTGCTGATCCACTACCTGACGTTCGAGCCGAGCTGTCGCGGCCAACTCGGGGCGTTCCTGCAAGCGCTCAACCAAGGCAAGACGCCGATCGAGGCTGACAAGGTGTTCGGCGACCTCGACCAGCTTCAGCGCGAACTGGCCAAGCAGATCAGCGCGGCGAAGGTCGACGTGCGTACCGTGCCGGCGAGCGCGATCACCATCGATGCGGTCAACGTTCGCAAGCTGGGTGCGGGCGAGGCGGCGAGCATGCCGGCACGGATCCGTAGCAAGGCGGGCGTGGACAAATCGAACGCGCCCGGCGTGCTGGCGCTGGCGCGCAAGGCCGCGACGCTGGTACCGGACGACGCCGCGGCGCAGCTCGAGCTTGCCGAAGCCGCGATCGACGCGAAGGATAACGCAACCGCGCTCGCCGCCGCCGATCGCGCCATCGCGATCGCCCCCGCCACCGAAAAGGCGTTCGTGTTCAAGGGCCGTGCAGAGTAGGAACTCGCAAAGGCGGCGAAGCGGAGCGACGCCGCGACATGGAGCGCGGTGCGCCGCAGCTTCGCGCAGGCCAACCGCCTCCAGACCGAAGATCCCGAGCCGCTGATGCTCTATTACCGAAGCTTTGCGGCGGCCGGTCAGGCGCCGACGGCAAACGCCAAGGCTGGGCTGTACCATGCGCTTGACCTGCTGGCGGACGATCCGCGCCTGCGCTTCGACGTAGTGTTCCAGCGGATCGCGGATGGTGAGTATCCGGCGGCCAAGGCAGCTCTCGCGCCGATCGCCTACGCGCCCAGCCACGGCGCCAGGTTCACCACCTTTGCCGCCGACCTTTCGACCGCGCTCGACAGCGGCGACAAGACGCGGATCGACACGGCGTTGGCCGCGCTCAAGGAGCAGCGCGACCGCCACGAGTCGGACAGCTAATCGCGCGAAACGCGCCGGGCGATCGGGGCAGGTGGCCGCTTTTGGGCTGTCCTGCCGCGTCGCTTCCTGCCAGAAAATACCGCGATGACCGTTTCAACCTTCCTCGTCGCCGCGCGTACCGTTCGTATCGATCGGCTGATCGTGATGCTGGCAGTCGCACTCCTCGCCGCGCTTGCCCCCGCCCGCGCCGACGATATCTCCGCCGCGGCGCGTGGCGTGGTACGCGTCGTCACGATCGCGATGGTGGATGGCGAGGTGGTCGGCTTCGGTCACGGCAGTGGTTTCGCGATCGCGCCCAACCGTATCGTCACCAACGCGCATGTCGTCGAGGTGGCGCATCGCTACCCCGGCAACGTCGTGGTCGGCGTGGTCCCATCGGAGGGGACCAAGAGCTACGAGGGCAAGGTGATCGCGTTCGATGCGGCGCACGACCTTGCCATCATCGAGTTCACCGGCGCGCGGCTGCCGCCAGTCGCGCTCTACAGCGGCCCGGTCGAGGAGGGTAGCGGCGTCACCGCGCTCGGCTACCCCGGCAACGTCGATCTCGCCACCGCGCAATCCTCTACCGACTATATCCACCCGCTTACGCCGGTGCGGACCGAGGGCACCTATTCCGGGCGGCGCTTGATGTCGGGCACGCAGGTGCTGCTTCACACCGCCGCGATCGCACGTGGTAATTCGGGCGGCCCGTTGCTCGACCCATGCGGGCGGGTGCTTGGCGTGAATTCTGCGATCACGCAGAACCAGGATGGCGACAGCAGTTTCGGTTTTGCCATCGCCGACAGCGAACTGACCGCGTTCCTCGCCGCCGCAAAGCAGCCGTATGCGGCGGTCGGCCTGCCGTGCACCAGTCTGGCCGACACGCTCAAGCGCGACAGCGATGCCGATGCGCAGGCGATCGCGCAGGCCGATGCCGCGAAGCGTGATGCCGCCGCCCGCGCCGCTCTCGCGCATGAGGCGGCACTCGCCAAAGCGCGCGCCGATGTCGAGAACAACCGTGAGAATGTGATGGCGCTCGCCGCCGTGCTGCTCGTCGCCGGTGCGCTTGCGGTCGGTGCGGGCGGGCTGCTCGAAGTTCGGTCGCAGCGGCGCTGGGCGATCGGCGCGGGCGCGTTCGGCGTGCTGCTGATGGTGGCATCCGCCGTCGTGTTCTTCAATCGTCCGACCGGCGACCCGGTGCTGCCGCCCGACACGACGCCGCTCGCCACGCCGACCCCGCTTGCGCAGGCGGCGAGCGGCAAATTGCTGTGCTCGGTCGTGGCCGAGCGTAGCCGCATCGTCTCGTCCTCGACCGATCCGGTCAAGCTCGACTGGGGACGGGACGGGTGCATGAACGGCCGCACGCAATATGCGGAGAACGGTGCACGGTGGGAGCGTGTACTCGTGCCTTCGGAAGAGCAGACCGTGTCGCTGCTGCAGTTCGACCCAGCGACCGGCAGCTATACCGCGCTGCGCTATTTCCTCGGCGCGGACCAGATGGACGCGGTGCGGAAGATCCGCGCGCAGGTGCCGCTCAAGGCGTGTTCGGCCGATCCCGCCGCGCGCGCCAGCCTGGCCACGCAGCAGGCGGCGGTGCGGGCGGCGCTACCGTCCAGCCCTAATGAGAAGATCGTCTACCACTGTAGTGCCGACACGACGCCGTAACGCTGCTCGGCCTTACTGTGCATACAGTCGGTGCGCCGCGTCATCGGCGATCAGGCTGAGATTAGTATCGGTCGGCGCGATGTCGTGCAGGTGCGTCATCAAGGAGGCGCGCGTGAACCTGTGGGTCCGCTTCACCGCGCGGTCCACGATCTGGCAGAACAACCCACCGCACCGCCCATGCGACGACGCCCGTAACAGTGCTCGGCATCCCGCCTCGGCAGCGGCAATGCTGCGCGGGGTCATTCCGGCGGCAATATGCAGACGGCGAGAATCGCCCGCGCCGGTGTCGCGTAGGCGAGTGCGGAGCGTTCGCCCCACTGGTCGATCCGTCAAGCCGGTCGTCTACCGCGTCCCGTCTATCGCGGGGTCGAGGTTGGCGCTGGACAAGTAGCGCGGCGCAACTCTTGCGTGTGAAGCCTGTTCGTAGACATAGCCCGCGTTCAGCACCGTCTGATCGCCCCACGCCGTCGCGATGAACGACAGTCCGACTGGAAGGCCCTTTGTGAGACCCATTGGCACGGTAAGGTGCGGGTAGCCCGCCACCGCCGGCAACTGGCTCGCGCTCGGCCCTTCGCTGCCGTCACCCGACACGGTGTCGCTGAGCCACGCGACGCCGTAGGTCGGGGCGACCAGCAACGTGGCGTTCGCCTGCGCCAGCATCGCATCGATCCCCTCCTTGCCCGCAAGCCGCCGCGATTTCGCCAATGCGCCGAGATACTCGGGATCGCTCAGGCCATGCGTCCGTTCGGCGGCAAGGAAGAACTCCTGCCCGAAGAACGGCATTTCGGCTGCCGTGTTGGCGTCATCGAACGCGATCACGTCGCCAAGCGTGCGCGTCTTCACCGCCGCCGGCGTGGTGGCGAGATAGCTGGCGAGATCGGCCTTCAACTCGGTGTGCAGCACCGCGCTTTCCGCCTCGCCCAGCCCGTCGAGCTTGGGCGCGTCGACACCGACCAGCACTGCGCCTTGCGCCTTCAGCACGGCGAGCGCGGCGGCATAGACGGGCTTCATCGCCTCGGGCATGTCGGGGCGCAACACCGCGATGCGCACGCCCGTCAGCGATGCGGCAGCAAGCGGTGCGGCGAAATCGTGGACATGTGCGTCCGCTGGGCGCGTGGCGGGGTCGGCAGGGTCGCCACCGGCCATTCCGCCGAGCAGGATCGCCGCATCGCGCACGCTGCGCGCCATCGGTCCGGGCGTATCCTGGCTGTGGCTGATCGGCACGACATGCGTGCGGCTGACAAGGCCGAGCGTCGGCTTCAGTCCGACCAGCCCATTCATCGCGGATGGGCACACGACCGAGCCATCGGTCTCGGTGCCGACGCCCGCACCGGCGAAGCTCGCAGCCACCGCCGCGCCCGTCCCGCTCGACGACCCGCACGCGGTCCGGTCGAGCGCATAGGGGTTGCGCACCAGCCCGCCGACACCGCTCCATCCGCTCATCGAATGGTCGGAGCGGATATTGGCCCATTCCGACAGGTTGGTCTTGCCGAGGATCACCGCGCCGGCCGCGCGTAGCCGCGCCACCACCGGTGCATCGCGGTGGGTGACGTTGTCCTTCAGCGCGAGGCTGCCGGCGGTCGTTGCGATCGGGTCACGCGTTTCAATATTGTCCTTCACCAGCACCGGTACGCCGTCGAGCGGGCCGAGCGGTTTGCCCGCCTTGCGTCGCGCATCGCTTGCCCGCGCCGCCGCCAGCGCGTCGGGGTTGAGCGCGATGATCGCACGGAGGGTCGGCCCGGTGTGATCCATCGCCGCAATCCGCGCGAGGTAAGCGCGGGTGATCCCCTCGCTGGTCGCGGTGCCGTTCGCCAGCATCGCGTCGAGCCGCTCGACCGGGACTTCCTCGATCGCCACGGTTTGCGCCGTCGCCGGCGCGGCGCCGGCCAGTGCCGCCAGCAGGATGATGTTCCGCATTGTACCCCCGTACCCGTGTTCGTGTGCGATGATGCGCAAGGCCGCACGCGCCCGCAAGTGCCCGCGCAATATCATTAGGCAATCCCGCGCGCGGTGCTACGATGAGGAAAGCTCGAAACAGGGCAGACGGGAGAGGCGGGCCGCACGCGGCCCAAATGGGGGTTAATAACCGGACGATGTTCGACGCCTTCAGACGCCGGTATCTCGATGTGCTCGGCTCCATCTACATCTACAACGAACATCGCGGGTATACGAGCATCGACCGTGTGCTGGAGGCGGTGCTGGCGCATTGCCCGGATGACGCCGGCTTTATCGCGGCGATCCGCAAGCACCGTGCCGACGAGCGCAAGCATTACGTGATGTTCCGCCGCTGGTTCGAACTGCGCGGACACATGCCGCTCTCGGTCGATAGGGCATGCGGGCATATCGATCGTTTCGTCGAAATCGCGTTCGGCTCGACCATCGATGACCTCGATACGCAGGCGGTGATCGCCAGCGAAGCGCTGTTCGAGCGGTTGTGCCGTGTCATCATGCTGACCGAGATGCGCGGCATGAAGCAGGTCGACACGTTGCTGAAATCAGCGCTGGTGCGGTCCGATCCGGTGCTGGTGAAGATCTTCCGCATCGTCGAGCGCGACGAGCCAAGCCACTGGCAACCCTATCGCGACTGGCTGGTCCGCACCGGCCGCCCGCAGGCGAAACGGCGCGAGCGGTTGATCGACTTCTGGATTCATCGCGAGTTGCTGTTCCTGAAACTGCCGCTGCTGTTCCTCAACCCCTGGCTGCCGCGTGCCACCGGATGGGCGGATGCGAAGGAGGGGGAGGCAAGCCGCCCGGTGATTGCCGCCTCCCCCCGCTGACGCGGGCATGCATCTGCAGAGCGTGCGCTGACAGATCATCGCGCGCTGCCCGGGGAGGCTCAGGCTATCACGTTCGGCAATACCGGCGCGGCATCGCTCTGCACGGGCCCGAGCGCGTGCGCGATCGCGGCCGCCGCAGCATCGGCGCCATATTCGCGCGAGACCTGCCCGCCGATGCGTTCGGCCGTGGCAACGTATCTGGTGTCGTCGAGCAATCGCCCGATCAACCCGGCTGCGCGCGTCGCGGTAAAGCGGTGCGCCTTCATCGACAGACCGACACCAAGTTGCTCGATCCGCTGGCCGTGATCATATTGGTCGCCCATGTGCGGCACGACCAACTGCGGTTTCCCCGCGCGCAGCGCCTGCCCGGTCGTACCGACACCGCCGTGATGCACCACCGCCGCCGCCGCCGGGAACAGCAGCGAGTGCGGCGCGTAGGGGCAGCGGAACACGTCGCCCTCGTCACACGGTGCATCGCGCCCGCCGGTCAGCAGCACCGCGCGCCGGCCGATCGCGCGCGCGGCAGTGGCAGCCTCCGCATAGAAGTTCCCGGGGCAGTGCACCGCGAAACTGCCCAACGTGAACACGATTGGCGCCTCGCCCCGCGTGAGAAAGGCGGACAGCGCGGGGTCTAGCATCTCCTCCGCGCCGCTCTGACTGTCGAAGATCGGAAAGCCGACCAGTCGCGTGTTGCCGGCGACGTCGTGCGGCAGCGGAGCAAAGTGGTGCGAGTAAATGCCGAGCGTCAGCACCGATCGGTCGCTCGCCTCCAGCAGGCGGCGCGCGCTTTTGCGGGGCAGATCGTGACGTGCACGAGCGCGGGCGAGCGCCGGGCCGCATTTGATCTGCACGGCCCGCCGCATCGTCGCGTACACCATGCGGTTCCACGCGCGCCCGATCGCGCCGTTGGGCGCGTGGCGCATCATCCAGAAATCGGGCGTGCGCGGCGGATCGTAGGCGGACAGCATCGCCATCGGCTGCAACACTACCGAGACCAGCGGGACGCCGGTCTTCTCCGCGACGATCGGTGCTGCGAACACGAAGATCGACGCGACGATCGCCTCTGCGTCATATGCCACCGCCTCGAGCTTTTCGATGCATTCCGGCAGGGCGGGGAGCAGCACCTGTTCGAGCATCTCGATCTGGTTGCTCATGATGCGCTTGACCGCGGCGTTCTCGCTCAACCCCATGCGGCGCTGTACCGTGTCGAAGCCCGGCAGCACCGCCACGGCCTGGATCCCCGCCGCGCGGCATTTGTTGAGCTGGTCCTCCGCGACCGCCAGCACCGGCGTGAAGCCGTGGCGATGCAGCGCCTGCGCGATGGCGATAAAGGGGTGGAGATCACCAAGCGTGCCGATGGTGGTGAGGACGATCTTGCGCATGCCCTCGCCCCCCTGTGAAATCGCGCAGGCGGCGTCAATCACAGGATCATGGCGGCGGGGAAAATGCGACCGGTGGCGAGGAAACAGCCGATTTCTGTGCTGCGGCTCTTGCTAGATGAAGCAGAGATTGCGCGGCGATGACGACCCCCTCGCCGTCGGATATGAAAAGAGGCTGCCGGGGCCTTTCGGCACCCGGCAACCTCCTGACATGGTCAGCGGCCGGAAGCTCCAGCTTGGGAGACCATGCGGACCGCGAAGCTTTGATGGGCGGCGACGTTGTCTGGGGGAGGATACCCCCCGTCACGCCCGGCAAGCTTTAGCGGTGCGTCCCCCGAACGAACTGAACCGACCCCATTGCTGAACCATGAGACATCGGATCACCTCCTTTCGCTTAGTTAACACGGCGTACCCAGGCCTGGGCACGCCACATGTTTGCGCAACATTTTCGCGCGAAACAAGCCTTGTATTGTGCCGGAGATTGGACGATTCTCTTCGCCCCGAGCGGGAAGGCTCGCCGGTCTCAATCGACCGCGCCGAACTCCTCGTCCGCCATGTTCTGGGCCTGGCCTCTGGCCACGCCGCTGGCGATCAACGTTGCGTAATAGCGCTGCCATTTCGAACGCGTTTCAGCATCCACGCCCGACGTCTGCATCGCGCCCGTTGGGGCGAATGCGACCGGCGTCGCCACGGCGCGCATCACCGTCGTGGCAGGCGGCGTGACGATCGTCGGGCGCATCGCCATCGCCGGGACGTAAGGCGGCGCGACCGTAGTGGCCAGCACCACCGGCGCGGCGGCAAGCCGGTAGCTCGGCAGCGGCGCGCCGGCGGGCGCAAAGCGGAACGCCACCGTCAGCGTTTCATCGCCGACCTGCACGCTCAGCCGGACCTGATCGTTCGGCGCATGTTTGAAACGCGACAGGAAGATGCGTCCGCCATACGACTGACCGGGGAACACCGTCGTTAACTGCAACATCTGTTCGCCAAGTTGCCGGCGCGTCTCGTCGAGTCGGTATTGGATCTGGTCGAGCGTGGAGCCGGTCTGCGCTATCGTCTCACTCGCGGCGATCTGACAACCGCCGCAGGCGGTGCTGGCGTTTACCGCGGCGAAGCTGCGCGGAGTGGCGGCGACGGCAGTATAGTGATTGCGTTGGGTCGCCTGCGCCGCTGCCGCCAGCCCGCCGCCGACGATCATCAGCGCCTTCGCCCAGCCGGCGCGGTTCGCCGCCATGTGTTCCATCTGCGCGCGGGTGAGCACGCTGACCGGCTCGGCAACGCCATCGACGCGGATGTTGCCGACATCGATGTTGATCGCTTCCGCGCCGGTGTTCATCACCGCCACCACGAACGAGAGGTGGCCGTGGTCGCTCGGCATCGCCCGAATCTGCACTGCCGCACGGCGGCCGGGGTGGTCGACGATGTAATCACCGCGATCGAACCGCACGCTTTCCACATTGGCCTGAACCGGCTGGAGCACGTCCGCAGGTGCGGCCTGTGCGGCGATCGGCATGGCAAGGGCGACGATCGCGACCGCGCCGCGCAAGTTCCTGTACATCCTATACTCCCCCAAGCAGTAGACGCCGGCTTAGGGAGATACGTTAAACAGCGGATTGAGCAGAATGGTTACCGAATGCCAACCGCAGGGTGACCGAGCCGTTACGACGCGGTATTTTGCAAATCTTACGTCGCTTTATCGTCGCGATATTTGATCTCCAGAAAGCGACCGCGCGTGGCGAAACTGTCGAGATCGCCCTGCGCCAGTTGCGCGCTCATCTCGCGGATCTCGTCGTCGATCAGCTTCAGGCTGTCGGTCAGTTGCGCATCGGGCGATCGGCCGTTGCGCGCCTGGGCACGCAGCGGCTCCGGCACGCGCGCATAGCCACGGATCAGTTCGGGTAACTGTTCGCCAAGCAGCTTGCGCACCTCGGCAGCGGCGGGCTGTTGTTCGTCGAGCGTCGCCAACTGCGGGCTGAGCATGTCGAGCCGCGTGCCGATCCCGTCGAGCAGCATCTGCGCGGGCGCGGGCAAGGCGGGGCGCTGTGTTTCCAGCCATTGTTCGGTCTTGGCGGGCAGCGCCTTCAGCGGCACCTGCGCAAGCCGTTCGGGTGCGACCGGCGTCGACAGCCGTGCGAACGCGAGGATCAGCGTCACCGCTACCAGCAACGCCCCGGCGAGCAGCGCGCCGCCCATCCCGATCGGCACGATCCAGCCGACCACAATCGTCGCTACGATAATGGCGAGATCGGCGCCAGCGATCAGTCCGGCGCGTTTGGCGAGGCTGGTGCCGCCGCGCGCCCGCCGCCGCTGCGCTAGCGTCCGCTCGCGTGTCCGGTCGAGCAGGTCGGTGGTGCGCGCGATCTGGCGGTCGACGTCGGTCATGTCACACCGCCTCCAGCTTGAACGTGTCGGCCGGCCCGGACAGCGTGTTCTGCGTCGCCCCTTCGGCCCGCGCGATGTAGCCCTTCGATTTCTCGACTTCGTTCGACAGCGTGGTGACGGTCGACTTCATCGAATCGAGTGCCTTCAGCTTGAACGTGTCGATCGCGTCCATTGTGTCGTAGATGTTCTGGAACGCGCGTTGCAGCGTCTCGACCGGGATGGTCGATGCGGCGGCCTGTTCGTGGATGCGCGCGGTCTGGCTCTTGAGCAGCTTGCCTGTCGAATCGATAATGTTGGCGGTGGTGGTGTTGAGCGCGGTGATCTGGTCGAGCACCAGTTTCTGGTTGGCCAGCGCCTGCGCGACGGTGACGGCGGTGCGCAGCGCCGAGACGGTGGTGGTGGAGGCGCGATCAACGCCTTTCACCAGCTCGACATTGTTCTTCTTGACGAGATCAAGCGCGAGATAGCCCTGCACCGTCACCGCCATTTGGGTCAGAAGGTCTTGGGTGCGCTGGCGGACATAGAACAATGCCGTCTCGCGGATCGCCTTCGCCTTGGCGGGGTCGCTGTGATCGAGTTCGTTCGCCTTGTCCTCAAGGCTCGAATCCATTTCCTTGGACAATACGATCATCTGTTCGAGCCGGCCCATTGCGGCCCACAGATTGGCACGTTCGATATCGATCGCGGCATTGTCCATCAGCAGCTCGTCCTTGCCGCTGGCCAGTGCCTTCAGGATCGCATTGATGTGCGTCTGCGAAGACCGGTATTTATCGAAATAGCTGGTGACGCCACCGCCAAAGATCTTGCCGAGCAATCCGCCCTTGCCCGAGATCAGGCTGCTGTTGGCGGCGGGGTCGAGCTTTTCGATCGTCCGGCGCAGCGCGGTGAGATCGGCACCGACGCCGCTTTCACCGTCCATCGCCTTGACCGGGCGGTCGAGGAAGCGGTTGGACTGGCCCGCCGCCTCGCGGATTTCCTTCTGCCCCATCGCCGCGATCTGATCGACGCGCTTGCCGAACTCTGGCGAGTTGACGTCCTGCGCGACGAGATCGCTCACGAACCCCGCCACCCGCGTCTGCAACTGCGTGCGGACCGTGTCGTCGACCGGCACCAGCCCCGCTGCCTTTTCCGGGGCGAGGACGGGCACCGGGTCGGGCGGGGTCAGCACCAGGCTCTGCTCGGTGGTCTGCGTATCGGCCATGCTCTCATCCTTTGCGGGATCGCCCGCGGTCTGACTGTGGTATGTAGATAACACGCTGGGTTTTGCAATCACTGGCTGCGTGCACTCTAGCCGGCTTCGTGGTCGGGTTGAAGCGCCAGCGGGTGCGCGATGGGCATGACTTTGCTCTCGCGGTACGACCGGGCTAGGGTGCGGCATTATGGCGCTGTTTTCCCTTCCCGCGATTTTCTCGCGGCCGTTCTTCGAGGATAAGGCGCGCGCCTTCTGGCGGCTGCAATCCGCCGGGTGGTCGGGCTATCTGATCCTGCGCAGTGTCTCCAGCCTGTCCAACGGGCAGGATATCTCGGGCGTGGTGCCGGTGATCGTCGAGTCGATCGTCGGCTATTGCATCACATTGCTGCTCGCCACGCTGTATCATTATTATCGCAGGCGGCGCCGGCTCACCTCCGCGATCCTGTCGATCATCACGCTCGCGGTCGCGACAGTGCTGTACTCGGTGCTCGACGCCTTCTCGTTCTCGTTCATCAAACTGGCCGATCCGGGGCTGAACCTCAGCCTGGTGCTCGGCACGATCTTCCTCAACTTCACGGTGCTGGCGGGCTGGTCGGCGCTGTATTTCGGGATCAACTTCTACCTGATCGTCGAGCAGCAGATGGACCAGATGGCCGCGCTGGAGAACACCGCCAGTTCCGCGCAACTGGCGATGCTGCGCTATCAGCTCAACCCGCATTTCCTGTTCAACACGCTCAATTCAATCTCGACCTTGGTGCTGCTCAAGCAGACCGAGCGTGCCAATGCGATGCTCAGCCGGCTGTCGTCGTTCCTGCGCTACACGCTTGCCAACGAGCCGACCGCGCACGTCACGATTCAGCAGGAGGTCGAGACGCTCAAGCTGTATCTGGAAATCGAGAAGATGCGCTTCGAGGATCGGTTGCGGCCGAGCTTCGATGTCGATCCGCGAGTCTCGCAGGCGCGGCTGCCGTCGTTGCTGCTTCAGCCGTTGGTCGAAAACGCGATCAAATATGCGGTGACGCCCAAGGAGGAGGGGGCCGAAATCAACGTCGTCGCGCGGTTGAGCGGGGATCGGGTGCAGATCGGCGTATCGGACACCGGGCCGGGCTTGCATGAAATGAAAGCGCGGGCAAGCGCTTCAACTGGCGTGGGGCTCGCCAATATAAAGGAGCGACTGGCGCAGGCTTACGGGCCTGACCACCGTTTCGAGACGCGTTCGATCCCGGGGGGCGGATACGGGATCGAGATTGAAATACCGTTCCAGTTAGAGGAACCGAAGAGAGAGGCCGCATGACGATCCGTACCATTTTGGTCGACGACGAAACCCTTGCTATTCAAGGGCTTGAGTTGAGACTGCAAGCGCATGACGATGTCGAGATCATCGAGAAATGCGCCAACGGCCGTGAGGCGATTCGCGCGATCAAGACGCACAAGCCCGATCTCGTCTTCCTCGATATCCAGATGCCCGGCTTCGACGGCTTCTCGGTGGTGCAGGGGCTGATGGAGGTCGAGCCGCCGCTGTTCGTGTTCGTCACCGCCTATTCCGACCACGCGCTGAAGGCATTCGAGGCGCAGGCGACCGATTACCTGATGAAGCCGGTCGACGAATCACGCCTCGCCGACACGCTCGACCGCGTCCGCCAGCGCCTTGCCGAAAAGCGTGGCGTCGAGGAGGTCGACCGGTTGCGCGAGGTACTTGCCGAGGTCGCGCCCGATTCGGTCGAGGATATCACCGACGGCGGCGATCAGGTATCCGCCAACCGGTTCGAGAAGCTCATCAACATTAAGGATCGCGGCCAGATCTTCCGCGTCGATGTCGACACGATCGAGCGGATCGACGCGGCCGGCGATTACATGTGCATCTACACCGGCGACAACACGCTGATCCTGCGCGAGACGATGAAGGACTTGGAGAAGCGGCTCGATCCGCGCCGGTTCCAGCGCGTCCACCGTTCGACCATCGTCAACCTCGATCTGGTGAAAGAGGTGAAGCCGCACACCAACGGCGAGTGCTTCCTGGTGCTGGGGTCCGGCGCGCAGGTGAAGGTCAGCCGCAGCTACCGCGACGTGGTCGCGCGGTTCGTACACTGAGGCACGACTCCACACCCAGCGTTCGTCGCGAGTGACGTCGAGGGACCACTCGACGTGCCGGTGTCTCGACACGAACGCTGGAAGAATTGCCGGAGACCTAGGATCAAACCGACCGCTGCAGTCCTGATCGCACCCGCGCTCCTTTTGGTGTCACCCGCCGCGCAGGCGCCTGCCGCGCCGGTTCGGTCCCGGGTGGTGGGTCTCTGCACCGTCGACGAGCGTCCGATCTTCTCGTGCAGCACTGGTCGTCAGACCGTGTCGGTATGCGCAGGCGCGGGTGGCGTACAGTACCGCGCCGGTAGGCCGGGTGCGGTAGCGCTCGCCTCGCCGGCGAACTCGGCAGACCTGTCCTATGCTAACACCGCCTATTCAGGCGGCGGCGAAAGTCAGGTGCGGTTCTTGCGCGGCGACTATGCCTACACCGTCTGGAGCGGTGTGTACCGGACCGGCTTCAAAACCACCAACAATCCCGAATTCCGGTCGGGTGTGATCGTCAGCAAAAACGGAAAGCCGTTCTCGACGCGCACATGCGTGGCACCAAGCGACGCGGTTCTAGACCTCGGCCTGGCCGAGCAGACCTTGCCGGCGGGCAGCTTCGTCGATCACGACTGAGGGTAGGTGGGCTTACGCCTCGTCGGCGGATGCCGCTTCATCGTCAGCCGGGCGCTCGAACCACGCCTCGACCTCGCCCGACAGCTTCAGCGTCAGCGGCTGGCCCTTGCGATCGACCTTCTTGCCGAGCGCGACGCGGATCCACCCTTCCGAGCGGCAATACTCCTCGACGTCGGTGCGCTGCTTACCGTTGAAACGGATGCCGATCCCGCGTGACAGCTTGGCCTCGTCGAAGAACGGGCTGCGCGGGTTGGACGAAAGGCGGTCGGGGGGCGTGTCGGTCATGATGGCGGGCCTCTTGGCGCAAAACGGTGCCGAACGCCAGATACGAAAACGGCGCGGGGGTTACCCGCGCCGTCTCGTCGTCCAGATCGCGTCGGATCAGTTGCAGACGCGAACCGGGATGTTCTCGCCGTAATACGGGTCCCAGCGATACGACGTCCAGCAGCGCGGGCCACGGTAATAGCCGTCGTAGTAGGCGACTGGCGGTCCCGCGTAATAGCCGCGATAGCCGCGGTCATAATAGCCGTCGCGGTAATAGCCGCGGTTGTTGCTCGCGATCGCCGCGCCGACGCCAAGCCCGATCACGCCGCCGAGCAGCGCCGCGCCGGCTGCGTTGCCGCCACGATAGCCGTGGTAGCCGCCATGATAGCCACCGCGATACCCGCCACGCCACTGCGCCTCGGCAGGAACGGCCGCAGTCAGTGCGGTCGCGGCGAGGGCAGCACCGAGACCGGCCTTCTTCAACAACGAGTTCATGTTGGTTCTCCTTGCATCCCAAAGCCCTTCCGCCTGTGGCAACTATAACGCCTCGGTGGACCAGCTTGTTGCAACCACCTAAACGAGTCGCGCTGAACGGGTCCGGAATGCGATGTTAAGCCGGCGTTTATTTACGCATCTCGCCGTCGGAGGCGCCTATCGTGTTGCCGCTGGAATTGCGCTCCGTCAGGCGCGGCCGGCCTGACACGCCGGCTGATCCGCGACGCAAAGAGGGCGTACCGTCCGACAGCATGACGAGAATGTCACACGCGGGTCAGCAACGCGACGCGGGGGATCGTCCATAGCTGTCATTTCCCTGTAACGCGCGGTAGCAAGCGCGACCGTCCGGCATCGCTCCCGTGCCGCCCGGTAAAACTGGAGCGTCAGTCAGCCTGTGTTCGCCACCCTGTCTCTCCCCGCCAAGTGGATCGCCGCGGGTCTAGCGCTGTCATTCGTCATGCTTGTGCTGCTGATGCGTAGCGCTGGCCTGTCGGTCGATCCGTGGAGCCCGAGCAACCTGCCCTTTGCCGCAGCCGCGGGTATTGCGCTCGCGCTGCGCGTTGCGGCGCTGCGTCACCCGGTGCCGTGGCTGGTGCTCGTCGCGCGAATCGCGGGCTATTACGCGGTGCTCACCGCGATCGTGCTGATCGGCGCGGTATCGACCTATCCGCTGGCGGCGTTGTCGCACGGCTTCAGTGATGCGGCGCTTCAGCGGGCCGACCGGATGCTCGGGTTCAACTGGGTCGGGCTCTACGAGACGGTGGCGGCACACCGCAGCCTGCAGCTGCTCGGCACCGCCGCGTATCGCAGCATCTACCTTACCCCGGCGGTGATCCTGGCTTGGTTCGCCTGGGAGGGTCGCAGTGATGAGGTGTACCGGTTCCTGGCGACGTTCTGGCTCGCGGCCTTCCTGACGCTGGCGCTCTACCCGCTGATGCCGGCGATCGGCCCGCTGTCCTACCTCTGGCATGGCGCGCTGCCCTATCTTCCCGAAAGTGAGATCTGGCAGCAGGGGCTGATCCCTGCGCTGCGTTCGGGCAGCGACCGTGTCGTCGACCTGGGCCATTTGCGCGGCATTGTCTCCGCGCCGAGCTTCCACACCGCCTCTGCGTTCATCTACATCGCGGCGGGATGGCAGATCGTGCGGTTGCGCTGGGCGGTGGTGGCGATCGACGTCGCGATGCTGCTGTCGACGCCGATCGAGGGTACGCATTACCTTTCAGACATGATCCTCGGCATGCTGGTCGCGCTGGTCGCGATTGCGGTGGTCGGCTTCATCGCCGCCGAACGCCGCCGCCCTGCCGCCCCGCATGGGCTGCGGCCGAGCCGGATCTAACGCTTCGGTCCGGACCGCGTTCATCCCAGCCGTCGCTTCGGGGGAAAAGCGGAACGGAGCGGCACGAATGTGGCGGCGCCGCGTTTGGCACGTTCAGCCTTGGGAGTTAGAACGATGCATCACAACCCGCCGATGCCAAAGGAGTCCATCTCTCCGTTTCCGCTGAAGGCAGCGCAATCGGCGGAGCTTCAGGACACGCGGCACGATCTGGCAAAACAGGCTGCGGCCAATCTGAAAGCGGCAAAGCCGGTGACGCAACCCGAAGGCGGCAGCCGCTTAATCATGAGCCTTGCCGCCGGCGCGGTGGCGGTCGCTGCCGCGATGCTGTACTTCAACCGTTCGCGCTAAAGCGGGGTAAACCGCCCGAAAGCATCACCGCTACGTCCGCTTGGGTCGAGCACATGGCCAGAAACCGGACGTTCGATCATGTTGAAATGTCCTCCCCTGCGAACCCGCACTGTCGTACAGCGCGGCTTCGCGGGGTAAACATGCCGCGTGGCCCCCTTAGAACAGCCCCGGCACGGCGCGTTGTGCCGGGCTTGGCCGGTTGGGCGCAACCAGCGTCTGCACCGGCGCATCCGCCGTGGTGAAGCGGATCGCATTGTCGTGGACAGACGCGCTCGCGGTGCTTGCGGTGGTGCCGATCGCGGTGCAGCTCTTGCCCTCGATGTAGTCGAGCGACTGGCGGATCGAAGCCTCCTGCGGGTCGCCGAGCTTGTGGGTGAGGTCGTCGCCCGCCTGACAGGTCTTCTCCATCGTCGCGGCGAGGCCGTTAAAGTAGTTCGCATTATGCGCCGCGTTCTGGAGCGCGAACGAGATTACGCGCAGCCGGTCGTCGCACGCCGCCTTGTCGAGCGCGATCTGGCCGACCGGCTTGCCATAGGTGTTGGTGCCGATCAGCGCGGCATTGGCGTGCAGGTACGGCGGGAAGGCGTTGATGACGAGTTCGCTCGCCGATGCGGTGCCGCCCATGCCGATAAAGGCGATCTTGGTGGGCGAGATCGACTGGGCTTGCGGGGCGAACAGGTCGGTCTCGTTCTCCGACGCCTTTTCCGGCCGGAACGTCTGATAGGCGAAGACGTCCGAGGTCGAGCGATTGCCGCCAAGCAGATTGCCGAGCACCTGCGCGGTCGAGAGCAAACCACCGCCGTTGTAGCGCAGATCGACGATCACCTCGGTGATCCCGGCCGCGCGGAACGTGGCGAAGGCGTCCCGCATCGCGCCTTCCGCCGGCGTGATGAACGTGCGCAGGTTGATGTAGCCGACCTTGTGCCCAGCATCGTTGATCACGCTCGCGCCGTAGCGGGTCGATACCGGCGCGACATCGTAGGTGGTCTTGGTCAGCGTCACCGTGCGGGTGCCGGCGGCATCGCCCACGCTCAGCACGCGCGTCGTGCCGTTGGTGTCTGGGCCGAGCGCATCGACCAGCCCCTGCGTCCCGCTCGTCGCCATGATGCTCGACACGCTCTGGAGGTTGGCGGCGCTCGTGCCGATCGCGAGGATCTCGGTACCCCGGTCGATCCCGGCGGCGAGCGCGGGCGCACCCTCGAACGCTTCGGCGATGAACAGCCGGCGCGCATTGGTGTCGGCGGTCAGCCGTACGCCCAGACCGGCGCTCGATCCGGATGCGTAATAGGCATTCTCCGCCGAGATCGACGTGACATAGGTGAAATAGCGGTCGCGTCCCTGCGCGCGCGCGGTGGCGGTAAGACCGTCAACATAGTCGGACAGCGTCGAATACGGCGTCGGGTCTAGGCTGGCGGGCAGCGTCTCGGGGAACAGATACCATTCGTTGAGCTGCGCCGACGCCCAGCTCTGCCGCTCCCGCAAGCTGCAGCCGGCGGCTGCGGTGGGGGTAGGGGTCGCAGTCGGGCTGGGCGTAGGGGTCGGCGTGCTGGCACTGGGCCCGGAGCCGCTACCGCCATCGCCGCCGCTGCACGACGACAGCATTGCGAGAACCAGCAAAGACGAAACGATGCGCCCACCAACCATGACATACTCCCCCTGTTGCGAGCAGCTTAGCCGATCATGTTGCGAAGGGAAGATGGCACGCACGGGCCGGGTCAGCGTGTCGGCGTTTCCAGCCCGATATTCATGTCGGTGAGCGGCGTGCCGGTTTCCGCGTCCACCACCACCGGGTGAATCGTGCGGCCGGTTGCTCGGTCGATCGGTCGGCTCGTCCCTTCGTCGCCAAAATGCGTTCGCGCCCAGCCGCCGAGCATCAGCAGGATCGACACATAGTCGCGCCCCGCCGCCGTCAGCACATATTCGTCGCGCGGCGGCCGCTCGCTATAGCGCCGCCGTTCGAACAGCCCGGCCTCGACCAGCGCCGAGAGCCGGCGGGTGAGGATATTGGGAGCGATGCCCAGGCTCTTCTGGAACCCATCGAAGCGTGTCTGGCCGAGCCCGGCATCGCGCAGCACCAGCATGCTCCATGCGTCGCCGACCCGCGCGATGCTGCGTCCGATCGCACACTGCCCACCGGAAAGTTTCTCTAAGTCCATTGCAAAGAGATAGTCATTACCTATTAAAACGCAAGTCACCTGGCGTCGTGCTGGGTGTCGAGGAGATCCCATGGCCCCCGTTCTCAACGAAACCGCGCTCGTCACCGGCGCATCCGCAGGTATCGGCGCAGTCTATGCCGAACGGCTTGCCGCTCGCGGTTATGATCTTATCCTCGTCGCGCGTGATACCGCCCGGTTGGAGGCGCTCGCCCGGCGGCTGCGTGACGGGACCGGCCGGACCGTTACCGTGCTGCGCGCCGACCTTACCGACTCTGCCGATGTCGCCACCGTCGCCACGCGGCTTGCCGATGATGCGGGCATTACGCTGCTCGTCAACAATGCCGGGATGGCGCTCGACGGCGATCTTCTCACCGCGTCGGCCGCCGATGTCGCGCGGATCATCGCGCTCAACATCACCGCGCCGACCCTGCTCGCGCGTGCGGCCGGCAAGGCGTTCGTGGCGCGCGCTGCCGCCGGTCAGGCAGGCGGCGCCATCGTCAACATCGCCTCGGTGCTGGCGCTGATGGCGGAGACGTTTGATGGGGTCTATTCGGGCAGCAAGGCCTATCTGCTCAACCTCAGCCAGAGCCTGGCCGCGCACTATGGCGACAAGGGGCTCTACGTGCAGGCGGTGCTGCCCGGCGCGACGCGCACCGAAATATGGGAACGGTCGGGCAAGGATGTCGAAGCGATGCCGGCGGAGATGGTGATGGCGGTCGACGATCTCGTCGACGCGGCGCTCGCCGGTTTTGATGCGCGTGAAACTGTGACGATCCCGCCGCTCGCCGATGCGGAGCTGCCGCGCTGGCAGGCGCTTGACACCGAGCGCCAGAACCTCGCCACGGTGCTGAGCCGCCGCGAGCCCGCCGCGCGCTACCGCACCCCGGCGCAGGCCTGAATATGTTGAGGCCCGCCGCACTGTGGTGCCGCGGGCCTCGTCATCATTATGTTCGTTTTAGCTACGTGCCGGTTATGACCAACATCGCAAGGATGGTGTCGGGCCGCCGCAGCAAAGCCGCGTCGTCGGACGCCGCTTGAGCGACGTCAGGCCGCCTTCGAGCGGCTCTGGCGCTTGCGCTCGTTCGGATCGAGATAGCGCTTGCGCAGGCGGATATTCTTCGGCGTCACCTCGACCATCTCGTCGTCGTCGATATAGGCGATCGCCTGTTCCAGCGTCATCTTCTTCGGCGGGGTGAGGCGGATCGCATCATCCTTGCCGCCGGAAGCGCGGAAGTTGGTGAGCTGCTTCGCCTTCATCGGGTTGACTTCGAGATCGCCGGTCTTGGCGTTCTCACCGATGATCATGCCCTCGTACAGCGCCTCGCCGTGGCCGACGAACAACACACCGCGCTCTTCGAGCGGACCCAGCGCATAGCCCTGTGCTTCGCCAAGGCCGTTCGAGATCAGCACACCGTTCTTGCGGCCTTCGATGGTGCCCTTGTGCGGGCCGTACTTCTCGAACAGCCGGTTCATGATGCCGGTGCCGCGCGTGTCCGACAGGAACTCGCCGTGATAGCCGATCATGCCGCGCGATGGCGCGGAGAAGGTGATGCGGGTCTTGCCGCCACCCGACGGGCGCATGTCGGTCATTTCGGCCTTGCGCAGGTTCATCTTCTCAACGACCGTGCCCGAATATTCCTCGTCCACGTCGATGATGACGACTTCGTACGGCTCGGTCTTCTTGCCGGCCTCATCCTCGCCGAACAGCACGCGCGGGCGGCTGATGCCGAGCTCGAAGCCCTCGCGGCGCATCGTCTCGATCAGCACGCCGAGCTGAAGCTCGCCGCGGCCCGCGACTTCGAAGCTGTCCTTGTCCTCGCTCTCGGTCACCTTGATGGCGACGTTCGATTCGGCTTCACGGGCAAGACGATCGCGGATCATGCGGCTCGTCACCTTGCTGCCCTCGCGGCCCGCCATAGGCGAATCGTTGACCGCAAAGCGCATCGACAGCGTCGGCGGATCGATCGGCTGGGCGTGGAGCGGCTCGCTCACGGCGGGGTCGCAGATCGTGTTCGAGACGGTCGCGGTGGTCAGGCCGGCGATCGAGATGATGTCGCCCGCGTTCGCCTCGTCGGTCGGCACGCGATCAAGGCCACGGAAGGTCAGGATCTTGGAGGCGCGGCCGGTCTCGACCACGTTGCCGTCGTTGTCGAGCGCATGGATCGGCATGTTGGTCTTGACCGATCCCGAATAGACCATGCCGGTGAGGATGCGGCCAAGGAAGTTGTCGCGGTCGAGCAGCGTCACCAGGAACTTGAACGGACCATCCGGATCGGCCGAGGGCGGCGGCACGTGATCGACGATCTTCTGGAACAGCGGGGTCAGCGTGCCTTCGCGGCGCGCGGGGTCCTCGCTCGCATAGCCGTTGCGGCCCGAAGCATAAAGCACCGGGAAGTCGAGCTGCTCGTCGGTCGCGTCGAGCGAGACGAACAGGTCGAACACTTCGTCAAGCACCTCCTGGATACGTTCGTCGGGGCGATCGACCTTGTTGACGACCACGATCGGCTTGAGGCCGAGCGCGAGCGCCTTGCCGGTCACGAACTTGGTCTGCGGCATCGCGCCTTCCGACGAATCGACCAGCAGGACGACGCCGTCGACCATCGACAGGATCCGCTCGACCTCACCGCCGAAATCGGCGTGGCCGGGGGTGTCGACGATGTTGATGCGGGTCAGCGTGCCGCTGCCGTCATCCCATTCGATCGAGGTCGGCTTGGCGAGGATGGTGATGCCGCGCTCTTTTTCGAGATCGTTCGAATCCATCGCGCGCTCTTCGATGCGCTGGTTTTCGCGGAACGTGCCGGACTGGCGGAACAACTGGTCGACGAGAGTGGTCTTGCCGTGATCGACGTGCGCGATGATCGCAATATTGCGAAGGCTCATGAAAATGCCCGATGCTTTGAGAGAGAAGAGATTGCGGGCGCCGATAGCTTAATTGGCGCCGGACGGGAAGGGGGCTGTCATAAAGCCTCCAAAACGAAACCGCCGCTCCCTTTCGGGAACGGCGGCTGTATCGCGTATCCTGATGCGTTGGGCGATCAGAATTCGACGTTGAGCGAACCACTGATCGTGCGCGGCGACCCGAGATAGGTGAACGGCACGCTCGTGTAAGAGGAGTTCGAGTTCCCCAGGTTGCCGACGTAATATTCGTTGAACAGGTTGGTGACGTTCAACTGGAAGTAGGTGCGGTCGTTGAGACCGGCCCAGCCCAGCGAGACGCGCGCATCTAGATCAACGACCGTATAAGCAGGCGCCTTGCTGCCGTAATACTGTGTCGTCGTCGGGTTGCGGATGTCGACGTTGCTGTACACCGGCAGATTTTGGTCGTTGATGTAGCGTGGTCCGGTACGCTTCGCTTGAATGCCGACGCTGAACGGTGCGACATCCACTTCGGCGCGACCACCGAACGTGTAGGTCGGCGCACCGGCTTCGCGCTTGCCCTTCGTGGCAAGGTAATAGTCCGCGCCGAGCGTGGTGCAGCTGAACGTGCCGTAGGTCACGTTTGTAGCGCCGCAGGTGCCGCCCAAGACGTTATCCTGAATTTCCGACTTCAGGTACGACCCGAACGCGTAGAGCGAGAGCGCCTTTACCGGCTGATACGAAATGCTGCCGTCGACGCCATACTTCTTGACCTTGCCGAGGTTGCGGTAGGTCGTCTGGTCGAGCAGCGGATCGTACGACGAGGCAAGACGGTTGGTGAAAAGCGAGTACCACGGGCCGACCTGCGCCTGGATCTTGCTGGTGGTGTAGCGGATGCCCGCATCGAAGTTGTCGGTCACTTCCGGCACCGGCGACTGGACGCCGACCGGGTAGTAGAACGACTGGTACAGGTTATCCGTACCCGGAACCTGCAGGCCCTTCGAGTAGCTGCCGTACACCTGGAAGGCGCCGGCGAACTTGTACTGGATGCCCGCGCTCGGCAACGCCTTGTTGTAGGTGAACTGGCGGAACTGAGGGGGGGCGAAGCCGGTCGGAACCGCATTGCCGGCAGCGTTCTGGGTGAAGTTGTACGGGCCGGTCGCGCCGTAGGCCGCTACCGTAGCCGCATCGCCGGCGATACAGGAGACGTTGCCGCTAACCGAGGTGGTGTAGCAATAGTTCTTCAGGTTGCGCTTGAACCACGGCACGCGCACGCCGGCAGTCAGCGACAGCGCGTCGTCGAAGAATTTGCCGCGATATTCGGCCGACGCCTGATCGAGCACCGCGTAGGAGATGCGGTTACGCTTTTGGACGGCGATGCCGTTCGAGGCGAGCAGAGGGCTGTTGAGCGGGAAGACGTCCTGCGGTTGGCCGTTCAGCAGCAGGTTGATGCCTTCGCCGCTCTGCCGGTGACGGCCGTAATCGTGCGAATAGGCGACGCGAACCGTCTGCGTGTCGGTGATGTCATAGCGCAGCGAAGCATTGATCGTCCAACGGTGCGTCACGGTCTGGCTAGTCTGATCGAGTTCGACCTTGTCTAGACGATCACCATCACCGTTCAGATCGCGACCGTAATAATAGTTGCCCGCGACGTAGCCGAGGTATCCGCCCGGGCCAGCCGTCTCGTTCGCGCTAACGCCATACGATCCGCCGTTTGCCTTGGTGTACTGGAAGTTCGGATCAACCGTGAGAACGAGGCCCTGCGCCAGAGTGAAGCGCGAGTTGATACGTACTGATCCCGTGTTCGATGGGTTTACGTTCTGTTCGTACAGCGTGCCGCAGGTGTTCGGGACATCGGCAACGCCGGCCTGCGGAACGTCGGTGGTGCAACGCGGGCTGTTGAATGCGAACGCTTCGGCGAGGCTGGATGGAATGCGGCCGCTCGACGTGCCGTTGACCGGCAATGCCGGATTGTTGACGAGCCGGAAATCGGGCGTGTTGTTATTGCGATTGACGTTGTAACTGCCGGCTATCGAGATGAAGTCTCCGTTGGAGCCGATCGGCTGATAGATCTTGGCGTCGTATTCGTCCTTCTTGATCTTGCCGAAGTTCGAGAAGATCACGTCGTTGATGGCATTGTTGGCAGAGAACCAAGCCTTGGTGCCCCACGGGGTAAATACGCCGGTGTTGACCAGGCCGAAGATTCGATGAAAGTTGAAGTCGCCAATCGAACCCATCAGGCGTGCATGGAAGTCGTCGGTCGGCGTGATCGTGCGATAGGCGACAGTGGAACCCGAGGCCGAGGCGGTCGGACTGTCGATGTCGGTCGAACCCAGCGTGACGTTGACTTGGTCGATCAGTTCGGGCGCGATCTGCTGGTTTGAATACAGCGCGTAGTTGCCGGTGTCGTTGGTCGGAATGCCGTCGATCGTCTGCGAGATACGATCCGGACCGAACCCGCGGATGGTCAGGCGGCCCCCCGACGAGCCATATGGATCGTTGTTCTGGAAACTGACGCCCGGCATCTGGTTGATGATCTCGTCGATCGACTGGCCGGGAACCTGCTTTTTAATGAATTCCTGCGTCAGCACCTGACGCGTCTTGGGTGTGTCGGGAATCTGGATGCCCGCAACGGAAGTGTTGCGCGAACCCTTAACGACGATATCCTGATTATCGATGTCGGCGGCGCCGGTCGTCTGGGCGAGTGCCGCGCCCGGGACAAGCAGCGCAGCCGTCGCCACGCTAAAAAGCAGTGTATTACGCATTGGGTACCCCTGTTATCTTATCGCTTTGGCGGACACGCGATCATCTGGACGCGGCGTCTACGCCGTCACCCGGCCCCCTGACGTCCGAATGTTTAAGTAAAATGACAATGGGCTCATGCGCCAGCCCCGGATGCCGGTTAGTTCCGCTGCGTTGCAAAAAAACATCACACCGGCCGGGTCGGCCGCATGCCGCATCAGGTGCTGGCCGCCACGATCGCGGCCCAGGCCGCCTCGTCGATCACCTCGATACCGAGGTCGCCGGCCTTCTTCAGTTTGGAGCCGGCGCCCGGACCTGCGACCACCAGATCGGTCTTCGCCGAAACGGAGCCGGACACGCGCGCGCCCAGCGCCTCGGCTTGCGCCTTGGCCTCGTCGCGGCTCATCGTTTCAAGCGTGCCGGTGAACACGATGGTCTTGCCGGTGACGGGGGATTCGCGCGTTTCATGCACCAGTTCGGCCGGTGTGACCTGACCGAGCAGATCGGCGACCGCCTGCGTGTTGTGCTCTTCCGCGAAGAAATCGGCGAGCGCCAGCGCGACCTCCGGGCCGATACCGGGGGTTTCCACGATTGCCGCCAGCTCCTTGGCGGTGCGCGCCAGGAACTTGTCGTCGCTCTCGCCCAGTGCCGGCGTCAGGTCCACGCGCCGCGCCGCCATGCGCGCGATCATGTCGTGGAACACCGCCCAGGTCCGGTATCGCCGCGCAAGGTCGCGCGCGGTGATCTCACCGACATGCCGGATGCCGAGCGCGAACAGGAACCGATCGAGCGGGGGCGCGCGTTTCGCGTCGATCGCGTCGATCAGGTTCTGCGCGGAGATCTCGGCCCAGCGCTCGCGCGCCAGCAACGCCTCCTTGGTGAGCCGGTAGATGTCGGCGGGGGTATGGATCAGCCCGTCGCGGACGAAGCTCTCGACATTAGTGATGCCGAGCCCCTCGATATCGAGCGCATGGCGGGAGGCGAAATGCCGCAATCGCTCGACCCGCTGCGCCGGACAGATCAGCCCGCCCGAACAGCGGAAATCGACCTCGCCCGGCTCGCGCTCGGCGGCACTGTGGCATTCGGGACACTGCGCGGGGAAGGGCCATGCCCCCCGCGATTCATCCCGCGACAGGTTGTCGACGATCTGCGGGATGACGTCGCCGGCGCGTTGCAGCACCACGCGGTCGCCGGGCCAGACGTTGAGCCGCGCGATCTCATCGGCGTTGTGCAGCGTCGCGTTGGTGACGACGACGCCGCCGACGGTGACGGGGGTGAGCCGCGCGACCGGGGTGAGCTTGCCGGTGCGCCCGACCTGGATGTCGATCCGCTCCAGCGTGGTTTGCGCCTGTTGCGCGGGAAATTTGTGCGCGATCGCCCAACGCGGCGCCCGACCGACGAAGCCCAGCCGCTGCTGCCAATCGAGCCGATCGACCTTGTAGACCACGCCGTCGATATCAAACCGCAGGTCCGCACGCTCGGCCTCGATCCGGGCATAGGTGGCAAGCGCGTCTTCCAGTGTCCCGCCCGGCCGGAACGCCTCGGCGACGGGGAAGCCCCATGCGCGGATCGCCGCGATCACCGCGCTTTGCGTATCGCCGGGCAGGTCAGACGTCTCGCCCCAGCCCCAGGCGAAGAACCGCAGCGGCCGCTCGCGCGTGACGGCAGCATCCTTCTGGCGCAGCGACCCGGCGGCGGCGTTGCGCGGGTTGGCGAACTGGCGCGCCTCCCGGGATGTGGTTTCCGCCTCCGCCAGCAGACGCGCGTTCAATGCGGCGAAATCGTCCTTCGCCATATAAACTTCGCCGCGCACCTCGAACACGTCGGGCGCATCGTCGGGCAGCGTAGGCGGAATGTCGGCGATGGTGCGGACGTTGGCGGTAACGTCTTCGCCGATCTGGCCATCGCCACGGGTGAGCGCTCGAACGAGGCGGCGGTTCTCGTAGCGGATCGAACAGGACAGGCCGTCGATTTTGGGCTCGGCGGTGAGCGCCACCGCGTCATCGTCGGCAAGCTTGAGGTAGCGGCGCACGCGGCCGAGGAAATCGGCGACCTCTTCGGCGTTGAACGCATTGTCGAGGCTGAACATCGGCCGGGCGTGTGCGACCTTGGCGAGATGTCCGGCGGGCGCAGCTCCAACCTGTACGCTCGGCGAATCGGCACGGATCAACTGCGGGAAGGCCGCCTCGATCGCGGCGTTGCGGCGCACCAACGCGTCATAGTCGGCATCCGAAATCTCGGGGGCGTCGTCGGTATGGTACAGCTGGTTGTGGTGCGCGATCGCGGCGGCGAGCGCGGCAAGCTCGTCGGTAGCGGCGTCTTCGGTTTCGGGCAGCGGCGTCGGCATCGCGACGGGCTAGCGGAGAGCGGGGCGGTGGATCAAGCGGCGATCCTGTCTCGGCCGCAATCCCCGTGCGTTCGCGTGGATATGGTCAGTCAGGTGCGCTCGGGGTGTTGCAGATGCCCGATCCCCACCACGCCCGGAGGCAGATCAATCGTCCGCCGTCATTTCCGCCGACAGCTTGGCATCTTCGTTTACGCTGCGACGCTCGGCGGTTTTCTCGGCGCGGTTGGCCATCTCGTCCCAGGCTTTCGCGGCGCGCAGCCAGCGATCGCGGACGTTGTCCAGCTTGGCGGATGCGGCGTCGGCATGCGCCTGACGGGCACGGTCCTGGTAGAACATTACGGTGGTGTTCATCGCGCGTCTCCTTGAAAGGGGAAGGTCGAGCGGCGCCGTTTATCGACGCCGCCCGGTCCGTTTACGCTGCGCTCAGATTGACGGCGGACACCTTGCCGCGACGATCCTGCTCCAGTTCGTAATTCACGCGCTGCTCGCGGTCGAGCGTGCGCATGCCAGCGGCTTCAACCGCGCTGATGTGGACGAAGGCGTCGTTGCCGCCGTCTTCCGGCGCGATGAAACCATAGCCCTTGTCGGCGTTGAAGAATTTTACGGTGCCAATCGGCATGAGTGTACTTCCTTGAGAATCGACAGCGCTTGAAAAGCGTCGCCGCAGGGCCGGGATCAAAGGCGGGCGCGCCGTCCGGCCCTGGCCGGCGTGCCCGATGACGTGGCGCTCAGCCGATCGGCGAGCACGCGCGTACGATCGCCAGGTGGCGGTCGCACGAAACCTGAAAGGAGCAGTGAAGAAACAAGAACCGCATCCGTCGCTGTAACAAGCGGGAGCGCGGGAGGTCTCTCAGTCCCGGCGATGCTTGTGGGCGAATTCGCGGGATGCCGGTGTTGTAGCACGCGCGGTGTACGTTGTCGCCCTCTAATACTGTTGGGAGGGTGTGCGTCTCATGGTAGGGTGATCGCGATGCTGTTGCTGCTCGCCCTGTTGGCTCAGGCCGTGCCGATCGACGATGCGTCGCCGATCGGCGAGGCCGGTCCGAAGGTCGCGCCGCCACGCTGTCGCGGCGGGACCGATGCGAACGGCGAGATCATCGTGTGCGGGCGAACCGATCCCGAGCAGTTCCGGCTGCGGCCGGTGCCGGACGCGTACCATCGCAACAACGGGCCAGGGCTGGGCTTCCGCGTCGGCAGCGTCGACGGTAACGCCTATGTCGCGCAGGAGTCGACGCCGGACGGCAAGCCCGACAAGCGCATCATGGTGACGTTGAAGAAGGCGTTCTGATCGCTCGAACGCGGGCTCAGGCCGTCTCCAGCAGCCGTTCGGCCTGCGCGCGCGCCTCCGGCGTGATGGTCGCGCCGGACAGCATGCGCGCAATCTCCTCACGGCGTTCGGCATCGTCGAGCGCGCGCACACCAGTGCGGGTGACGGTGCCGTCGTGACTTTTGGCGATCAACAGGTGCTGGTGCCCGCGCGCCGCCACCTGTGGGCTGTGCGTCACCACCAGCAACTGCGTGCGGCGGGCGAGCCGTGCCAGCCGTTCACCGATCGCACTCGCCACCGCACCGCCGACGCCGCGATCGATCTCGTCGAACACCATCGTCGCGGCGGCACCTTCCTCGGCCAGCGCGACCTTCAGCGCGAGGATGAAGCGCGACAGTTCGCCGCCCGAGGCGATCTTGACCAGCGGCGCGAACGGCGCACCCGGGTTGGTCGAGATCTCGAACTCGACGCGGTCCTTGCCGCTCGGGCTCCACTGCGCGGGCGACAGCGGCGCGACGACGGTGCGGAAGCGCGCCGCGTCGAGCTTCAGCGGTGCGAGTTCCCCCTTCACCGCCGCGTCGAGCCGCGCGGCGGCAAGCGTACGCGCGGCGGTCAGCGTGGCGGCGGCATCGTCATAGGCGGCGGCGGTCTCGGCCACCGCGCGCTCCAGCGCCGCGATTCCCGCCCCGCCGCTTTCCAGCAGATCGAGCCGCGCGCCGAGCTGCTCGGTCAGGTCCGCCAGTGCATCAGGCTGGACGCGGTGCTTCCGCGCCAGCGCGCGCAAGTCGAACAGCCGCGATTCGTCCGCCTCCAATTGCGCGGGATCAAACGCCATATCGCGTGCGGCGGTGTCGATGCCGTCCTGCGCGGCGCTTGCCTCGTTGATCGCGCGGTCGATCGCCTCCAGCGCCTCGGCCAGCGCCTCATGATCCTCCGACAGCCGTTCGAGGATGCGTGCCGCCTGCCGCAGCCGCGCGAGCCCGCCGTCGGACCCATCGAGCAGATCCGCCACCGCCTGCAGGTCGCCGGCGATCTTCTCGCCGCGCTGCATGCCGGCGCGCCGGGTGGCGAGTTCCTCCTCCTCGCCGGGCTCGGCGGCGAAGCTGCGCAACTCAGCGACGGCATGTTCGAGCCATTCGCGATCGCGCTCCTGCGTGTCGAGATCGGCGCGTGCCGCCGCCAGCGCGTCTTCCGCTTCGCGGAACGCGCGGTGCGTGCGGGCAGCGGTGCCGATGTCGAGTCGCGCGAAACTGTCGAGCAACGCGCGGTGGCCAGTGGCGGCGAGCAGCCCGCGATCGTCATGCTGGCCGTGGATCTCGACCAGGTGCGTGCCGAGTTCGCGCAGCAAGGCGGCGGGGGCGGGCGAGCCGTTGACGAACGCCCGGCTGCCGCCATCGGCCTTCACCACCCGGCGCACGATTAGTGGCTCGCCCGGCTCGACGTCGAGGCCATTGTCCGCGAGCAACGCCGCGATCGGGCCGGCGGCGTGTGGCGTATCGAATACCGCGGTCACCACCGCCTGTGCGGCACCCTGGCGCACCAGGCCCGAATCACCTCGCGCGCCCAGTGCCAGCCCGAGCGAATCAAGCAGGATCGACTTGCCCGCGCCGGTTTCGCCGGTGAGGACGCCGAGCCCTTCGTGGAAATCGAGGTCGAGTGCCTCGATCAGCACCACGTCGCGAATGGATAGCGAGGTCAGCATGTCAGCCCCTACGGCCTGACGATCAGGCCTTCTTCGCAGCCGGCTTGACCGGATGTTCCTGCATCAGCTTGTACGCACGTTGATACCACGGCGTTCCCGGATAGTTCGCGCCGAGCACCGCCGCCGCCTTCTCCGCCTCTTCGCGCGTACCGAGCGCGAGATAGCATTCGGTCAGCCGCATCAGCGCCTCGGGCGTATGCGTGGTGGTCTGGTACTCGTCGATCACGGTACGGAAGCGCATCGACGCCGCCAGCCACTGGCCGCGCCGTTCGTAGAAGCGCCCGATCTCCATCTCCTTGCCGCCAAGGTGATCGCGCACCAGATCGACCTTCAGCCGCGCGTCGAGCGCGTATTTGCTGTTGGGATAGCGCCGCATCAGTTCGCCCAGCGCATCGAGCGCCTGTTGCGTGATCTTCTGGTCGCGCGTCACGTCGCTGATCTGTTCGTAATAGCCGAGCGAGATCAGGTAATAGGCATAGGGCGCATCGCGGTTGCCGGGGTGGACCGACAGGAAGCGCTGCGCCGCCTGGATCGAATTGGTATAATCATGCGCGAGATAATAGCTGAACGCGCTCATCAACTGCGCGCGGCGGGCCCAGATCGAATAGGGGTGCTGGCGCTCGACCTCGTCGAACAGCGCGGCGGCGATCTTGTACTGGCCCATATCGAGCCGCTTGCGCGCCGCCGTATACAGCGTGCCGACATCGCGCGCGACATAGGGAATATCCGCGTTCGCCTTGCCGCGACCGGCACAGCCGGCGACAGGAAGCGCCGAGGCGGCAATGAGCGCAAGCGCGATCGAGCGAGACAGTGGGATACGCATCGCGTGCACCCTTAGCCGAACGCCGGACGCGCTAACAATCCCCCTCGAAAAAAGCCGTATCCGCGCCGCGTTTCGGCCACGGATCGGATAGCGGCGGCCGTGCGTTGCCGCTAGGACAACCCCGAAACGAATATGGGACATCCGATGACGGCGACTCTTCTGGCAACCAAGCGCGTCGAAAAGCCCTGGGGCAGGCACGACCTGTGGCCCGGCTTTCCCGATCCGGCACCGGATTCACCGCCAATCGGTGAGGTCTGGTTCCAGACGCCCCATGCCGGTGAGCCCGAACTGCTCATCAAATATCTGTTCACCAGCGACCGGCTGTCGGTGCAGGTCCATCCCGACGATGCCGAGGCGCGCGCGGCAGGCTATCCGCGCGGCAAGGACGAGGCGTGGCTGATCCTCGCGGCCGAGCCGGATGCGACGATCGCGCTCGGCACGCTAGAACCGATGACCAAGGACGAGCTGCGCGCGGCGTCGCTCGACGGGTCGATCGAGCACAAGCTCGACTGGAAACCGGTAAAGGCGGGCGAGTTCTATTATTCGCAGGCCGGAACCGTCCACGCGATCGGCAAGGGGCTGACGGTGATCGAGCTTCAGCAGAACGTCGATCTCACCTATCGCCTGTACGATTACGGCAGCGACCGCGAACTGCACCTCGATGCCGGCGTCGCCGCGTCGAACCCGGTACCGTTTGTCCCGCTACCCACGCCTGCGCCCGATTCGGTGTCCGCGGGCAAGGACCGCACGATCCTCGCCGAAGGGCCGAAGTTCGTGATCGAACGGTTCGGCGGCGGCGCGCGCGACATCACGCTGCCGGAGGGGGTGATGGCGTGGCTGGTGCCTGTCACCGGTTCGGGCGTGGCGGACGGCGTGGCGTGGAAAGCCGGCGAATGCGTGACGCTAACCGGTGCGTGCCATGTCGTCGCGGAAGCCGGTGCCGACGTGTTGCTGACCTATCCCGGCGACAAGCGGATCTGAGCTAGGGTGCGCTCCGGCAGCGCACCCTTAACCTTCGGGCGCTAGGGCAGGCGGCATGCTCCGCGTCCTGACCCTCGCCACGCTGTTTCCGCACGCCGCCGCGCCGAACCTCGGCGTGTTCGTCGAACGGCAGACACTTGGGCTTGCCGCGCACCCCGCCGTCGATCTGCGGGTGGTTGCGCCGGTCGGGCTCCCGCCCTGGCCGCTGTCGCGACACGGCCACTACGCGCCGCTCGCCGCGCTGCGGGCGCGGGAAACGTGGAAAGGGCTGGACGTGCGCCGCCCGCGCTTCACCACCGTGCCGGGCACGCGCGGTCGCTTCCACGCCGCAGCGTTGACGCGGGCGCTGGTGCCGGTGCTGACCGACCTCCGCCGCGATTTCGCGTTCGACGTGATCGACGCGGAGTTCTTCTTCCCCGACGGTCCGGCGGCGGTTGCGCTCGGTAAGCATTTCGGTGTGCCGGTGTCGATCAAGGCGCGCGGCGCGGACATTCACCATTGGGGCACCGCGCCCGCCACCGCCCGGCAGGTGATCGCGGCGGGACAGTCGGCGGACGGGCTGCTCGCGGTATCGCAGGCGATACGGGGCGACATGGCGGCGATCGGCATCCCCCAATCGAAAATTCGCGTCCATCACACCGGCGTCGATCTCGATCGCTTCGCACCGCGCGAGCGTGCATCGGCAAAGGTCCCCTATGGCGTGACCGGGCCGCTGGTGGTCTCCGTCGGCGCGCTGATCCCGCGTAAAGGGCATGACGTGGTGATCGACGCGGTCGCTGCGCTGCCCGGCGTCGCGCTGCTGATCGCCGGGTCGGGTGGAGCGCGGGGCATGCTGGAGGCGCAAATCGCCGCTCGTGGCGTAGGCGATCGGGTGCGGTTGCTCGGGCCGATCCCGCATTGTGATCTCCCGGCGCTGGTCGCGGCCGGGGACGTGATGGCGCTCGCCTCCTCGTCCGAAGGGCTCGCCAATGCCTGGGTCGAGGCGCTCGCCTGCGGAACCCCGGTCGTCATCACCGATGCCGGCGGCGCGGGCGAGGTGGTGACCGAACCCGGCTACGGGCGCGTTGTCGGGCGCGACGCGGCGGCGTTTGCAAGCGCGATCGCCGACGTGCTCGCCGCCAAGACCCCACCCGCCGCGGTGCGCAAGGGCGCGGAGCGTTTCACCTGGGGTGCGAACACCGAGGCGCTGTACGCGCACCTGCACGCGATCGCCCGCCACTAAACAGGCGGCCGCTGGAACGACTCCGCGCGCCGAGAATTGAATCGGTTTCGTAATGAAGGAACCGGCACATGGCGGCACGCGCATATTGGCAGGGGCAGATCCGCCTCGCGCTCGTCTCGATTCCCGTGGAGATCTACAGCGCCACCAAATCGGGCGCGCAGATCAGTTTCAAGCAGATTCACGAGCCGACCGGCAAGCCGATCCATTACGAGAAGGTCGTCACCGGCGTCGGTCCGGTCGACACCGACGAGATCATGAAGGGTTTCGAGTTCGAGAAGGGCAATTACGTCCTGCTCGAACAGGATGAGATCGACGCGGTGAAGCTCGAATCGAAGAAGACGCTGGAGCTGACGCAGTTCGTCGATGCCGACGAGATCGACGTGCTCTACTACGAAAAGCCGTATTTCGTGGTCCCCGCCGACGATCTTGCCGAGGAAGCGTTCATCGTGCTGCGCGAGGCGCTCAGGCGCGCGAAGAAGGTCGGTTTGGGGCAACTCGCCATGCGCGGCCGCGAATATGTCGTCAGCCTCAAACCCTGCGGGCGCGGCATGGTGCTGGAGACGTTGCGTTATGCCGACGAAGTCCACAAGGCGCAGGGGTATTTCCGCGACATTCCGGAAAGCAAGCCGGACGACGATCTGCTCGATCTGGCCGAGACGCTGATCTCGAAGAAGTCGGGGCCGTTCCACCCGCAGGAGTTCCACGATCGTTACGTCGATGCGTTGAAGCAACTGGTCGAGCGCAAACGCAAGGCCAAAGGCGGCAAGGTGGTCGAGGAGGCCGAGGGCGACGCGCCGAAGAAGGGTGGATCGAACGTGGTCGACCTGATGGCGGCACTGAAGAAATCGGTCGAGAGCCGTAGCGGCGCGGCTGCGGACGAGAAAGCTCCGGCCAAAAAGGCGCCGGCGCGTAAACCGGCGGCGAAAAAGCGCGCTTGAGGCGAAGTGGCATGGCGACCCCCGATCCGCTCGAACGCTACAACGCCAAGCGCGACTTCGCGAAGACCGCCGAGCCCGCCGGTACGCTCGCCCCCGGCCACGGCAATCGCTTCATGGTGCAGAAGCACGACGCCTCGCGCCTGCACTGGGATTTCCGCATCGAGGTCGACGGCGTGCTGAAAAGCTGGGCGGTCACGCGCGGCCCGAGCCTCGATCCCAATGAGAAGCGGCTGGCGGTGCGGACCGAGGACCACCCGCTGTCCTACGCCGATTTCGAGGGGACGATCCCCAAGGGCGAATATGGCGGCGGCACGGTGATGCTGTGGGACGACGGCACCTGGGCGCCGGTCGCGGGAAAATCCGCCAAGGACATCGAGCACGGCCACCTCCATTTCGTCCTGAATGGCGAGCGCATGAAGGGCGAGTGGCTGCTGATCCGCCTCAAGCCGCGCGGCAAGGAAAAGGCCGAGAACTGGCTGCTCCGCAAGATCGACGATGCGGCGGCGGGCGCGACCGATGCGCTGGTCGAAACCGCGCTGACCAGCGTGAAGACCGGCCGCACGATGGCGGAGATCGCCGAGGGCGCCGAACCGCACCGTCCAGCCGCAAGCCCGTCGAAGCGCGCCAAACCCTCGCGCACCAAAGCCGCGAGCGGGGCGGCCAAGGCCCGGCGCACCGGCAAGGCGCCCGATTTCCGCGCGCCGCAGCTATGCACGCTGATAGATGCGGTCCCGACCGGTTCGGGCTGGCTGCATGAGGTGAAATACGACGGCTACCGCGCACTTGTCGCCATCGCCAACGGCAAGGCGAAGGTGTTCACCCGCAGCGGCCTCGACTGGAGCGACAAATTCCCCGGCATCGCCGAGGCGGCGGCGACGCTCGACGTGGCCGACGCTCTGATCGACGGCGAGATCGTCGCGTTCAAGGACGGTCGCCCGGATTTCTCCACCCTGAAGGATGCGATCTCGGCTGGCGGCGAAATGACGTTCTTCGCGTTTGACCTGCTCGAGCTCGACGGCGAGGATACCGCGAGTCTTAGCAATATCGATCGGAAGGAACGGCTCCGGCCATTGGTTACCGGCGTCGACGCGCGGCTGCAATATTCCGAACACATCATCGGCAGCGGTGAGCAACTGTTCGAGACGATGTGCCGCGAAGGCTATGAAGGCGTCGTCTCCAAGCGCGCGGATGCGCCCTATCGCGGCAAGCGCACCACCGACTGGCTCAAGATCAAATGCATCCGTCGGCAGGAGTTCGTCATCGTCGGCTGGTTGCCATCCGACAAGGGGCGCGGATTTCGCTCGCTGCTGCTCGGGCTGCATGGCCCGGACGGGCTGATCTATGCGGGGAAGGTCGGCACCGGCTTCAACGCCGCGTTGATCGACGATCTGTCGGGCAAACTGGCGAAGCTGGAGCGCAAGACCGCCACCGTCACCGCGCCGCGGGCGATGGTGCGCGGCGCCCATTGGGTGACGCCCAAACTCGTCGCCGAGGTGGCGTTCGCCGAGACGACGCCTGACGGGGTGCTGCGCCATTCGAGCTTCATCGGCCTGCGCGAAGACAAGGCGGCGGCCGAGGTCGTGGCCGAGGTGCCCGTCCATGTCGATCCGCCCTCCGCGAAGGGCAGGAAGGCAAAGGCGGCGGCTGTCACCCCCGCAATTCACGTCACCGTCAGCAGCCGGGAGCGGCTGATCTTCCCGGAATCGGACGTCACCAAAGGCGATCTCGCCGATTATTACGCGCAGGTATCCGCGATCATGCTGCCATGGGCGGGAAATCGCCCGATCAGCCTGGTGCGCTGCCCGCAGGGGCGCGGCAAGGCGTGTTTCTTCCAGAAGCATGATGCCGGCAGCTTCGGCGATCAGGTTCATCAGGTGCCGATCCCCGAAAACGATGGTTCGACCGAAAACTACCTCTATGTCGACGATGCCGATGGCCTCGTCGCCTGCGTACAGATGGGAACGATCGAGTTCCACGGCTGGGGATCGTCGGTCGCCACGCTGGAGCAGCCCGACCGCATGGTGTTCGATCTCGACCCGGACGAGGATCTCGGCTTCGAGATCGTGCGCAAAGCGGCGGAGGACTTGAAAGAGCATCTCGCCGAGATCGGCCTCGTCAGCTTCGCGATGCTGTCGGGTGGCAAGGGCGTGCACGTCGTCGTGCCGCTTACCCCGCAGGCGGAGTGGCCAGCGGTGAAGGACTTCGCCGACCGCTTCTCGCGTGCGCTTGCCGCCAACGAGCCGGAGCGGTTCGTCGCCACCATGTCCAAGGCGAAGCGCAAGGGCCGTATCTTCATCGACTGGCTGCGCAACCAGCGCGGTGCGACGGCGGTGTTGCCCTATGTGGCGCGCGCCCGCGCCGGGGCGCCGGTGGCGGCACCGGTGAGCTGGGCGGAATTGCGCGACATTACCCATGCGAACCAGTGGGGCGTGCGCGACGCGGCTGCGCTGATCGAGCGCGCCGGCAGCCGCGCGCTCGCCGGCTGGGGCGTGGTGGATCAGGTGCTGCCCGATCTGTGAAGGGCGGTTGCACGCGCTGCGGCTTTGTGGGACGCGACGGGCGGGCTATGATGCGTTGGTGACACCTGCGCACTGCAAAAGGGGCTGACCTGACGTGCCGACGCTGACCGCGACGAGCCTGCTTGATCCGTCCGTTCACGCGCGGCGCTGGATCGCGGACTATTGCACCAAGGGTCGCGCCGGCGACGTGCTGTGCGACGCGTCCGACAGCGCCGCGTGGGCGGCGATGCTGGAGGAGATCGTCACCGTTGGCGGCGACGATCTGGAGGGTGCGCGCGAACGCGTGCAGCACCATGCCGAGGATATCGGCACGGGCTTCCGCATCGCCGGAGAATCCGAGGAACGGCCGTGGCCGTTGTCGCCGGTGCCGTTGCTGATCGAGGGTGCGGAATGGGCGCAGATCGCCACCGGTATCGTCCAGCGTGCGGACCTGCTCGAACACGTCGTCGCCGATCTCTATGGCGAGGCCAAGCTGGTTGAAAAGGGGTTGATCCCGGCGGCACTCGTCACCGGCAGCCCGCATTTCCTGCGGCCGATGGTTGGGCTGGAACCAACCGGCGACCACCATCTGTATTTCGTCGCGTTCGATCTCGGGCGCGGGCCGACCGGCGAGTGGCGCGTGCTGGCCGATCATCTGCGCGCGCCCGCCGGTGCCGGCTATGCGCTGGAGAACCGGCTGGCGATCAGCCGTGCGTTCGGCGGGTTGCAGACGCGACTGAACATCGAGCGCCACGCGCCATTCTTCGCCGCGTTCCGAGACGGCCTCGCCGCCGCCTGCCGCCGGACCGAGCCGCGCATCGGCCTGCTTACGCCCGGCCGCTACAGCATCTCCTACGCGGAACAGGCGCATCTCGCGCGTTACCTCGGCTTCCTGTTCGTCGAGGGTGCCGATCTCGCCGCGCTGGAGGACAAGCTGTACGTCCGCACGATCGGCGGACTGAAGCGCATTGATGCTTTGTGGCACCGCATCGACCCGCGCCTGCTCGATCCGCTCGCGTTCGATGCGCATTCGCAGATCGGCGTGCCGGGCCTGATCGACGTGATGGCCGCGGGCAATACGCTGGTCGCCAACGCGCCGGGCGTCGGCGTGCCTGAATCCGCGGCGTTCGCGGCGTTCCTGCCGCGCATCTGCGCGCGTGAGACCGGTCGCGACCTCCTCCTGCCCAACATTGCGACGTGGTGGTGTGGGCAGGACCGCGCGCGCGCCACCGTGATCGAGGATTTCGACAACCTGCTGATCGGCCCCGCGTTCGGGGTGCAGCCGCAGGGCATGGATGGGCTGCGGCCGTTGCCGGGTGCCGAGATCACCGGGCAGGCCCGCGCGCGCCTGCTCGCCGATATGGCGCTGCGCCCGCAGGATTATGTCGGGCAGGAGATCGTGCGGCTGTCGACCATGCCCGTCGTTACCGAGGCCGGGCTCGTCCCGCGCCCGTTCACGCTCCGCGTGTTCGCGGCGCGCGGGGCGGACGGCCAGTGGACGGTGATGCCCGGAGGCTTCGCGCGGATCGGTGCGGAGCCGGACGTGCGCGCGACGGTAATGGGCGAGGGCACCTGGTCCGCCGATGTCGCGATCCACGGATCGGACCCGGTCGATGCGGTGTCGCTGCTGCCGCCCGCCGACACCGTGCACATCCGCCGCAACCCCGGTACGCTGCCGAGCCGGGTGGCGGACAATTTCTTCTGGCTGGGTCGCTATCTCGAACGCGGCGAGGCGTTGCTCAACATCATCCGCGTGATGCTCGGCAATTCGATCGACGCGGATGCCGGCGGTGCCTTGGGCGTGGAGACGATCCGGCGACTGGTCGCGCTGGTGGTGAACGGCGGTGCCGCTAGCAAACCCGCCAGCCTTAAGCGCGCCGACCTCATCCAGTTCGCCCGCACCGCGCTGGAAAGCGAGGACACGCACAGCGTCCGCGCCATCAACCGCTCGGCGCGCGGCATCGGCAAGGGCTCGCGCGACCGGCTCGCGGCGGATTTCGTGCGGCTGCTCGATGCACCCTATCCGACGCGCGGCGGGATGCTCGATCGCACCGGCTCGCTGCAACGCCGCTACGCCGCGCTTGCCGGTCTGTCGGCGGAGCATATGGGGCGGACGGCGGCGTGGCGGTTCCACGATCTCGGCCGCCGGATCGAACGCGCGCTGACGATGGCGCGCGCGGTGCCCGCGTTCGGCATGACCGGCACCGGCGTCGACGATCTGTCGACGTTGCTCGACCTTGCCGACAGCCAGATTAGCTATCGCCAGCGCTACCTGACCGGCATCGCCCGCGTGCCGGTGGTCGATCTCGTCGCGCTCGATCCCGGCAACCCGCGCAGCCTCGCTTATCAGATCGAGCGCATCGTCGAGCATCTCGGCGCGCTGCCGGTGCTCGGCGACGACGGCATGGCGGAGGACCAACAGGCGCAGGCGAACGCGCTGCTCGCCGCCGTGCTGACCGCCAGCGCCGCGCAACTGAGCGAACCGGCGCTCAAGAAGATCGAGCAGCAACTCTACGCGCTGTCTGACGCGATCGCGCGCCGCTATTTCCTGCAAGGCGCCGAACCGCTCCGCGCCGCCGGCATGACGCTTGCCTGATATGATCTACGACATCCGCCACATCACGCGCTTCGACTATCAGGGTCAGGCCAAGTTCGCGCGCTGCAACCTGCGGCTGAAGCCGGTGGCCTGGCCGGGACAGGAACTGCTCGAGTATCGGCTGGTGATCTCGCCCTCGGGCCGCACTTATCCGACCCGCGCCGAGGGCGGGCTTGCCAATGTCATGCGGCTGGTGGTCGAGGAACCGGTCAAGTTCCTGTCGATCGACAGTATCTCGCGTATCGCGGTCGATCGGCCCGCACCGGTACCCGCCGCCGACGATCCCACGCTGGCCGAAGTCGCGCAGGCCGCACGCGCCAGCCGCGACGTCTCGCCAGTAGGGCCAGCTGCCTATCTGTTCCCGTCCCCGCGCATCCCGCTCGACCGCGATATCGGCGACTATTGCGCGCTCGATCTCCAGCCGGATCGCGGCGCGCTTGAGGCGGGCATGGCGCTGTGCCAGCGCATCCGCCGCGAGTTCAAATTCGACTCCGATGCGACGCTGATCGACACGTCACCGCACGAGGCCTTCGTCCAGCGCGCCGGCGTGTGTCAGGATCTCGCGCAGATCATGATTACCGGCCTGCGCACCGCCGGTCTGCCCGCCGCTTATGCCTCCGGCTATATCCGCACCATCCCGCCGCCCGGCAAGAAACGGCTGGTCGGTGCCGATGCCACGCACGCCTGGGTGCTGCTATGGTGTGGTGCGCGGATCGGCTGGGTCGGGCTCGATCCCACCAACGGCATCTGGATGGCGAACGACCATATCATCACGGCGGTCGGCCGTGATTACGGCGACATTGCGCCGATCGACGGCATCGTGCTGGGAGCGGGCGCGCAAAAGCTCGACGTCAGCGTCGACGTCGCGCCGGAGATGGAAGCGGCGGCGTAACGCGACAATTGCGTTCGGCGCGCCGACGCACCAAATGGACGCAAAGTTTTCACATCGGGGAATATCGTGGCCGATCCATACAAGACGCTCGGCGTGGCGCGAGACGCCGGCGAGGCCGACATCAAGAAGGCCTATCGCAAACTCGCGAAGGAACTCCATCCCGACCGCAACAAGGACAATCCCAAGGCGTCCGAGCGGTTCAGCCAGGTGACGCAGGCGTACGACCTGCTCAACGACAAGGACAAGCGCGCGCGCTTCGATCGCGGCGAGATCGACGGGGACGGTAACCCGTCCGCGCCGTTCGGTTTTGGCGGCGGCGGTGGCGTGCATCCCGGCGGCGGCTTCCGCCCGTCCGAGGGCGGGTTCGAGTTCGGCGGCGACCCGAGCGACCTCTTCGAGGGGTTGTTCGGCGGGCGCGGCGGCGGTGGCGGTGGCTTCGCCAGCGGTTTTGGCGGGTTCGGGCGCCGGCCGCAGCCGAAGGGGCCGAACGTCGTCTACGAACTGAAGGTCCCGTTCGTCGATGCCGCGACGCTCACGCCGCAGCGCGTGACGCTTGGCGACGGCAAGACGATCGACCTCAAACTGCCCGCCAACCTTGAGGACGGCACGCAGATGCGGCTCGCCGGCAAGGGGCAGGTCGGCCCGGGCGGGGCAGGCGACGGCATCGTCAAGATCGAGATCCAGCCGCATCGCTTCTTTACACGCGACGGGGACAATGTGCGGCTCGACCTGCCGGTCAGCCTGTCCGAGGCGGTGCTGGGCGCGGCCGTGCGCGTGCCGACGGTGGAGGGCGAGGTGATGCTGACGGTGCCGAAGGGATCGACCTCCGGCAAGACGTTGCGGCTGCGCGGGCGCGGCTTCCACAAGGCGGACGGCAGCGGGCGCGGCGACCAGCTCGTCACGCTGATGGTCGACCTGCCGGTCGGCGACGATGCACTCGTCGCCTTCGTCGAGGGTTGGAAAGACCAGGACAAGAGGAACCCGCGCGCCAATCTGGGCGTCTAAGGAAATATGGCCGACATCTCACCCTTCTCGCCCGAAGAACGCGGACTGCACGGCGAGGAGGGCATCGGTCTCAAGCCGGAAGATGTGCCGGTCGGTTTCAAGCGGCTCACCTACGCCTGGTTGATCGTGAAACGCGTGGTGCTGGGTGTTTTGTCGGACGGGTTCATCCATGCCGGCAACCTGGCCTATCTGGCGTTGTTGACGGTGTTCCCGTTCTTCATTCTGGCCGCAGTCATCGCCTCGCTGTTCGGCCAGAGCGCGGAGACGCAGCGCGCGGTCGCCTCGTTCCTGCACGTGCTGCCCGGATCGGTGGCGGATCTGCTGCGTGACCCGATCGCGCATGTTCTGCAGGCACGCAGCGGCAGTTCGCTCGCTTGGCTGGGCGGCCTCGTCGCCCTGTGGAGCGTCGGCAGCTTCGTCGAGACGATCCGCGACATCTTCCGCCGTGCGTATGGCGTCAAATCGAGCAAGCCGTTCTGGCATTACCGGCTGAGCTCGATGGCGGTGATCCTCGTGTCCGTGATCCTCGCGGTGTTCTCGTTTCTGGTGCAGGGTCTGCTCGTCGCTGTGGAGCAGTTCATCTACACGCTGCTGCCGTTCGCGCAGAACATCGCGGGATGGATCGGCCTGTCGCGCCTGATCCCCGGCTTCGTCATGTTCCTGGCGCTGTTCATGCTGTTCGTCGCGGTCACGCCCTCCAAATACCGCTTTGGCGGTAAATCGCCGGAATGGCCCGGCGCGCTGTTCACCACCGCCTGGTGGCTGTCGATCACCGCGCTGCTGCCGATCGTCCTGTCGCGGCTCGCCGATTACGATCTCACCTACGGCAGCCTTGCAGGTGTCATCATCACGCTGTTGTTCTTCTTTCTGGTGGGCCTGGGCATCGTGTTCGGCGCGCACCTCAACGCGGCACTGGCGGAACCGCTGCAACCGGGAGTAGAGACACCGCATACGGATGCGACAACAGGGACGTTATAGGCGTGAACGAATTGATGAAGGGCAAGCGCGGGCTTATCATGGGCCTCGCCAATGATCGCTCGCTTGCGTGGGGGATCGCCAAGAAGTTGAGCGAGGCCGGCGCGGAACTCGCGTTCAGCTACCAGGGTGAGGCGATGGAGAAGCGGGTCCGCCCGCTTGCCGAGCAACTCGGCACCGCACGGCTGTTCGATTGCGACGTAAGCGACATGGCCGCGCTCGACAGAACCTTCGCCGCGCTCGCCGTCGACTGGCCGACGATCGACTTCGTCGTGCACGCGATCGGCTTCTCCGACAAGAACGAGTTGCGTGGCCGCTTCATGGACACCAGCCTCGACAACTTCCTGCTGACGATGAACGTCTCGGTCTACTCGTTCGTCGCCGTCGCGCAGCGTGCCGCAGCCATGATGCCGAATGGCGGTAGCCTGCTGACCTTGAGCTATTACGGCGCCGAAAAGGTCATTCCCCACTATAACGTGATGGGTGTCGCCAAGGCTGCGCTGGAGACCAGCGTGCAGTATCTCGCGGTCGATCTCGGTCGTGACAACATCCGCGTCAACGCGATCTCGGCCGGACCGATCAAGACGCTCGCGGCTTCGGGAATCGGCGATTTCCGCCTGATCCTGAAGTGGAACGAACTGAATTCGCCGTTGAAGCGTAACGTCACGATCGAAGATGTCGGCGGGGCCGGCCTCTATCTTCTCAGCGATCTGGCGAGCGGCGTGACCGGCGAGACGCATCATGTCGACGCTGGCTACCACGTCATCGGCATGAAGGCCGAGGACGCGCCGGATATCGCGCTGGCCTGACGGCGCGCCTCTCGACCTACGGAGGGGTCGGGGCTGACGGGGCGGCTCCGGCGCACCACCCGCTGTGAACCCTCCCCGGGGGCGCATTTGCCATGAGTTTCAACACGTTCGGACGCGTTTTCCGGTTCACCACCTGGGGCGAATCGCACGGTCCCGCCATCGGCGCGGTGGTCGACGGGTGCCCGCCCGGCATTGCGCTGTCCGAAGCCGACATACAGCCGTTCCTCGACAAGCGCCGTCCCGGCACCTCGCGCTTCACCACGCAGCGGCAGGAGCCCGACCAGGTTCGCATCCTGTCCGGGGTGTTCGAGGGGCGAACCACCGGCACGCCGATCAGCCTGATGATCGACAATGTCGACCAACGCTCCAAAGACTATTCCGAGGTCGCGCTCGCCTATCGGCCGGGCCACGCCGATTATGCCTATGACGCGAAATACGGCTTCCGCGATTATCGCGGCGGCGGCCGGTCGTCGGCGCGCGAAACCGCGTCTCGGGTCGCCGCCGGCGCGGTGGCGCGCGCGGTGATCCCGGAGGTGCGGATCCTCGCCTGGGTCGAGGCGATCGGCGGCGACGCTATCGATCACGCCAATTTCGACGCGGCCGAAATTGGCAACAACCCGTTCTTCTGCCCCGACCCGCAAGCCGCTGCGCGCTGGGAGGCGCTGGTCGATGACGCGCGCAAGGCAGGGTCGTCGCTGGGGGCGGTAGTCGCCTGTCGGGCCGAAGGCGTGCCGGCGGGCTGGGGTGCCCCGCTATACGCCAAGCTCGATTCCGAACTGGCCGCCGCCTGCATGAGCATCAACGCGGTAAAGGGCGTCGAGATTGGCGACGGTTTCGCCGCAGCCGCCCTCACGGGTGAGCAGAACGCCGACGCAATGCGCCCCGGACCTGCGGGACCGATCTTCGCGGCAAACCACGCTGGCGGCATCGCCGGCGGCATTGCAACCGGGCAGCCGGTCACCCTGCGCGTTGCCTTCAAGCCGACCAGCTCGATCCTCACGCCAATGCCGACCATCACCCGCGACGGTGACGCTGCCGAGTTGCGCACCAAAGGTCGCCACGATCCCTGCGTCGGCATACGCGGCGTGCCGGTTGTCGAGGCGATGGTGGCGCTGGTGCTGGCCGACCAGAAGCTCCTCCACCGAGCACAATGCGGGTGACTGCCGAAGCGGACGTTGAAGCAATCGATCATCGCCGCTGAACCACATCATTGATCAAGGTCAGTGGTTGTACTTCGCAACTTTACAGCATCGCGGTGTCGGCAACAGACGCGGGAGCTTGCGTGTCAGAACAACGCCTCCGACACGTCTTACTCTCCCAATGCTTGGTAAACGCCAGGCCGTTTTAAATTAGCGATCTGCTGAGATTCTATTGTGGGATACGTGCGTTCTAACCCCCGAGCCTGAACACCATCAGGTGATACTGGAGAGATACAATGCGAAAGAGCATGATGTTCGCCGTTGCGGCACTTGGTCTGTCGACAGCAGCAATTGCACAGACCGGCACGACCACGGGCGGCGCCGGCACCACCGGTGGCCAGACGATGCCAGGCGGAACCGCAGGAACCACCGGGACCTCGGATATGGGCACCACGACCGGCACGCCGGATTCGACGATGTCCACCACGCCGCCGGCATCGACCGACACGATGTCGACGACCGGTACGGCCGGGGACTCGGCATCGACTGCCGGAACCTCGACCACCGACACGTCGACCAAAATGACGACGAAGTCGAAAAAGCGTCGTCATTAATATCGGGAACGCCCGGCGGCTCACGCTGCCGGGCGTCGCCTTTTAATCCGCGAAAGGATCGCGCACCAGGATCGTGTCCTCCCGTTCCGGACTGGTAGACACCAGCGCTACCGGGCAGCGGATCAGTTCTTCGATACGGCGAATGTATTTGATGGCCTGTGCAGGAAGTTCAGCCCAGCTACGGGCCCCAGCCGTCGATTCCTGCCAACCTGGCATCGTCTCGTACACGGGTACAACACGCGCCTGATCGGCAGCGTGTGCAGGAAAATAATCAAGCGTCCCTTCGCCCAGTTTGTAGCCGGTGCAGATCTTCACCTCGTCGAAGCCGTCGAGCACGTCGATCTTGGTAAGCGCAATGCCGGTGATGCCGCCGACCGCCGCCGACTGGCGCAGCAACACCGCATCGAACCAGCCGCAGCGGCGCTTGCGGCCCGTTACCGTACCAAATTCGTGTCCACGCTGTCCGAGCCGCTCGCCGGTCTCGTCTTCGAGTTCGGTCGGAAAGGGGCCGGAGCCAACCCGCGTCGTATAGGCTTTGGCAATGCCCAGCACGAAGCCCACCGCCGCCGGTCCGAGGCCGGAGCCACCCGCCGCCGTGCCCGCGATCGTGTTCGACGACGTGACGAACGGGTACGTGCCGTGATCGACGTCGAGGAGGACGCCCTGTGCGCCCTCGAACAGGATTCGGCGACCACGCTCACGCGCCGCGTTCAGGTCACGCCATGCCGGCCGTGCGAACGGTAGCACAAAGCTTGCAATCTCACGCAGCTCGGCCAGCAACGCCGCACGGTCGATCGGTGCTTCCCCAAAGCCTGCACGCAGCGCGTCGTGATGCGCGGTGAGGCGATCGAGCTGCGGCCCGAGATCGTCGAGATAGGCGAGATCGCACACCCGGATCGCACGCCGGCCGACCTTGTCCTCGTACGCCGGGCCGATGCCGCGCCGTGTCGTACCGATCTTGCCGGCACCGCTCGCGTCTTCACGCAGGCCGTCGAGGTCGCGGTGCAGCGGCAGGATCAGCGCGCAGGTATCGGCGACCATCAGCGTATCGGTGGTGATCGTCACGCCCTGGCCGCGCAGCTTCTCGACCTCGGCCTTGAGCGCCCATGGATCGAGCACCACGCCATTGCCGATCACCGAAGGCGTACCGCGCACGATGCCGGAGGGGAGGAGCGACAGTTTGTAGACCGCTTCGCCGACGACGAGCGTGTGGCCGGCATTATGCCCGCCCTGGAAGCGCACGACCACATCGGCGCGCTCCGCCAGCCAGTCGACGATCTTGCCCTTGCCCTCATCGCCCCACTGGGCGCCGATTACCGCTACGTTCGCCAAAACATCCGTTCCATCTTGTCGCCGGGAAGCGCGATCCCTAATCGGCCAGCCGCGCGCGGTCCACGCCTAATCAGCCCTCAGGCGAGCGGGAACAGCGCCGCCGCGATCCAGCGGCCCTCTCCGCGCAACACCGCCCAGGCGCGGGCGGCAGCGCGGCTGTCCATCGCCTCGATGCCGAAGCCCATCGCCTCGACCGCGCGTGTAAAGGTGACCGGTGGCCGCACCAGCGTCGCGCCGGTGCCGAGCAGGAGAAACTCCGGCTTCGGATCGAGCGCCAACAGCGGCGCGATCGCCTCCGGCGTGAGCGCGTCGAGCGCCGGTGGTTCCCAGCCGTCCGCACGCTCGGGCGTGAGCAGCAACGCGCGGTACACGCCCTCGTCGACCTTGAAGCCGCCGAGCGAGAACGCCGAGACGATCGGCCCGTCGCTCCCCTGGCTCTTGTCCATCCGCATCAGCGTTTCTTCGTCGGCATGCCTTCGCTCGGCACCGTCTTGCCGGTCGGCATGTCACCCTTGGTCGGATCGGGCCGCAGCCCGAGCGAGATCAGCAGCGACGACGACACATAGATCGACGAATACGTACCGACGACGATGCCGAGGATCATCGCGGCGGTGAAGCCGCGCAACACATGTCCACCGAAGATCAGCAGCGCGAGCAGCGCGATCAGGATCGTCAGCGAGGTCATCACGGTACGCGGCAGCGTCTCATTCACCGAGAGATCGACGATCTGCGGCATGTCCATCTTGCGATAGCGGCGCATGTTCTCGCGGATGCGGTCGTCGATCACGATCTTGTCGTTGATCGAGTACCCGATGATGGTCAGCACCGCGGCGACGATGTTGAGGTCGAACTCCAGCTGCGTCAGCGCGAAGAAGCCGAGCGTCATCAGCACGTCGTGAACGATGGCGACGACGGTGGAGACGCCGAACTGCCACTCGAAGCGGAAGATCGCGAACAGGCCGATGCCGAGCACTGCGAGAACGACCGCGAGCGCACCCTTCCAGATCAGTTCGTTCGAGACCTTGCCCGAGACGGCGTCCTGCTTGGAGAAGCGCGCGTCGGGGAACTTGGCAGTGATCGCGGCCTGCACCTGTTTGACGACCGCGTCGGTGGCGCCCTTGTCGGCACTTTTGGGTGGCGGCAGCTTGATCGAGACGGTCTTCTCGTCACCCACATTCTGAAGCCGCACCTCACCGAGGTTGAGCCGATCGACAGTGGTGCGCAGCGTATCAAGATTGGGCGGCGTTGCGAACTTCTCCTCGATCATCAGGCCGCCGACGAAGTCGACGCCAAGATTGAGGCCGCGTGTGACCGTCAGCGCAACCGCCGCGATCGACAACAGCATGGTCAGCGCGAAAGCCCACGTCCGCAAGCTGACGAAGGGCAGGTTGGTGTTATCGGGAACGAGTTTCAGCAGGCGCATTTTACACCGTCACCCCGGCAGGAGCCGGGGTCTTGTTGGGGAGGACGCAGCGGGCGCCACAGGGAGACGGGTTCATATCGTGATATCCGTCGGGCGCGTGCGGCGAATCCAGGTGACCACCAGCATGCGGGTGAAGACCACGGCGGTGAACACCGAGGTGACGATGCCGATCAGCAGCACGATCGCGAAGCCGCGGATCGGGCCTGAGCCCATCAGCAGCATGATGACCGCCGAGATGGCGTGCGTCACGTTTGCCTCGAAGATCGTACGGCTCGCTTCCTTGTAGCCGAGCTCGACCGATTGCAGCACGCTGCGGCCGCGCCGACGCTCCTCGCGGATGCGTTCGTTGATGAGCACGTTGGCATCGACCGCAGTGCCGACCGTCAGCACGAAACCGGCGATGCCCGGCAGCGTCAGCGTGGAGTTCAGCAATGCCAGCACGCCGACGATCACCACCACGTTGATGACGACGGCCAGGTTCGCGTAGGCGCCGAAACGGCCGTAGGTCAGGAACATGAAGATGATGACCGCGAGCACCGCGATCGTGCAGGCGAGAATACCGGCATGGATCGAATCGGCGCCGAGGTCGGGGCCGACGGTGCGTTCCTCGACCACCTTCAACGGGATCGTCAGCTTGCCGGACCGCAGCGCGATGGCAAGCTGGTTCGCGCTGGCGACGGTGAAGCGTCCTTCGATATAGCCGCTACCGCCGAGGATCTCGGTGTTGATCGACGGTGCGGTGATGACCCGGTCGTCGACGATCACCGCGAAGCGCTTGCCGATGTTGGTCTGCGTGATCCGCGCAAACTTCTTGCCGCCTTCGCTGTTGAAGGTGAAGTTGACGATCGGCGAATTGTCCTCTGGCTTGAAGCCCTGCGATGCGGTGACGAGCTGGTCGCCGGTCAGGATCGCCTGCCGCTTGACCATGATGGTGGTGCCGGGCGTACCATCGTCATACGGCAGGATCTGGTCGCCGAGCGGGAGGATGCCCTTTGCGGCCTGCGCCTGATCGGCCGGCGTTTCGTCGACCATCTTGAATTCAAGCTTGGCGGTCTTGCCGAGCAGATCTCTCAGCGCCTGTGGGTTTTGGAGGCCCGGCACCTGCACGACGATCCGGTCGGTGCCCTGGCGCACGATGGTCGGCTCCTTGGTGCCGAGTTCGTCGATACGCTTGCGCACCACTTCGGTGGCATCACCCATCGCCTGGTTGAGCGCCTGGTCGAAGCCGGCCTGCGTCGGCGTCATTACAATCCGCGACGAATCGACGACGCTGAGATCCCAGTCGCGCTGCCCGGTAAGGCCTGCGCCGGCGGTCAGCTTGTTGAGCCGTTCGCGGGCCGCATCGACCTTGCTGACGTCGCGCAGCATGAAGCTGATCTTGCCGGTGTCGCTGGCGATGTCGCCGATGTCGATCGCGGGCGCGCGCGCCATCTCGCTCTGCACCTGATCGCGCATCGCATTCAGGCGCGTCTTGGCGAGATCGGACGTATCCGCCTCCAGCAGCAGGTAACTGCCGCCGGCAAGATCGAGGCCGAGATTGACGTGCGGGTGCGGGATCCAGCCCCACGTATCGGTCTGTTTCTCAGGAAGGAAACTCGGAATCGCCAGCGCCATCAGGCAGGCGAGCAGCCCCAGGATCGAGGCGATCTTCCAGCGCGGGAAATCGAGCATGATATCAGTCGTTCGCGGGCTTGGTGTTGAGGCCGGTCACCTCGGTCAGCGTCGCCTTGACGACGCGGATGCGGACATTGGGGGCAACTTCCAGTTCGACATACTGATCCTCGACCTTGGTCACCTTGCCAAGCACGCCGCCGGCGGTGATCGCCGAATCGCCCTTCTTCACCGCGGCGATCTTGGCCTGTTGGGCCTTCAGCCGCTGCTGCTGCGGGCGCAGCAGCAGGAAATAGCCGACCACCGCGATCGCGATATACGGGAAGAACAGCAGGAACATCGAGGCGATGCCGCCCGACCCGGCGGCGGACGAACTGGCGGAAGCGGCAAAGGCTGGGCTGGCGAACATAACGTCCCGAACTAAAGATTCGCCGGCAAGCGCCGGGCGTGCGGGAGCGGCAACCGCCCCGCTTACAAGCGGCGCGCGCTATCATGGTCGCGAAGGGCGCGCAACAATCGCCTGTGTGGAAGCGCGCAATGCCGTTCGCGCTTGCATCGCGGCGCGGTGCCGCTTATTGGCGCGTCCCTCGGTCGGGGCGTAGCGCAGCCTGGTAGCGCATCACACTGGGGGTGTGGGGGTCGCAGGTTCGAATCCTGTCGCCCCGACCAAGATTTCTACACACCTCTGGTTGTCGAAACGTCGCGGTCGCGGGTCGCGCGCCGTCAGTCGCGGTAAAGCCGTGCCTTGTGGCGCGCTTTGTTTGCGCTGGCCGGGCGTTGCTTATGTGCGCCGCAGCCTTGCTGCGGTATCATCCGCAACGCTGGTGGGCGATGACGGGCTCGAACCGCCGACATTCTCGGTGTAAACGAGACGCTCTACCAACTGAGCTAATCGCCCCCGCGTGCGGAGAAAGCGCGTCTTAGCGGATTCTCCGGGGGCTGCAAGGCCGCTCGAACATCACGGCTGCTGTGGCGCCGGTATAGCGTCGTCGAACACCGACGCGGCCTCGGCCGGCCGTAGTACCGCGCGGCGCAGCGCTTGGGTCAGCGGCTTCTCCACGTAGCGGAAGATCAGATAACCCGCCGTGGTGACGCTGGCGAAAACCATCACCATGAAGGCGAGATATTGCGGCCAGCCATGCAGCGGCAAGTGCGGCATGACGCGGCCGAGCAGCATCAGCACCATGACATGGAACAGATATATCGAGTAGCTCGCATCGCCGATCATCGTTGCGAGCCGTGCCTGCAACCGGGTACCGTGCGCCTCCAGCGCCAGTGCGCCGACCACCACGCCCATGCCGCCCAGCGCGCGGGTGAGGGCGTCGTCCAGCGGTAGCAGGTCGGACGTGAGGATCAGCAGCGCCCCTGCCGGCAACGCCGCACCCATCCGCCGCGCCAGCCGACCGTTCTCATAGGCCCATGCGACGCCGAGCCCGACCCCGAACTCGAGCATGATCGGACGCGTGTAGGTGAACGGCACCGCGTCTTCCGGGTGGGTGATAATCCCGATCGTCACCGCCACGACGATCGCGATCGTGCTGAACCACGCCGGACGGCGCAGCAGCAGGCCGACCGCGAACAGCAGATAGAAGACCATCTCGATGTTGAGCGACCAGCCCGGCACCAGCACGGGATAGACGTGCCAACTCGACAGATCGTAGCGATACGGAACGAACAGCAGCGATTTCACGATCGTCGTTGCGGTGAGATCGGGTTCGCCGAAATGGCTGAACCGCATCAGCACGAGGGCTGCGGTTGCGATCCAGTAGAGCGGCACGACCCGGATCGCGCGCTTCACCAGGAACGTATCGGCACGCTCGCGCCGCGCCGCGACGTACATGATGAAACCGCTGATGACGAAGAAGATATCGACACCGGCAATGCCGAACTTGAGATGCGAGAAGGGCGCGAACAGCCAGTCGGTGGCGGCGTTCGCATGCTGAAACACGACGAGCATCGCGGCGAGCCCGCGTAACTGCTGGATCGAGACAACCTCGAATGTGTCGCCAGCCGGTCGTGACAAGCCCATTTCCCCCAGCGTCATCGCAGCCCCGTCCGATCCCTTAGCGATAAAGCCGGTGACGACCAAGGCGACCTGCCGCTTGATGGCGCGCTAACCCGACTTTTGTAACGGCTACCAAAATCAGCTTGCATCCACGTGCATGCGCACTATCTGCACGTGCAGATATTTCGGAGGCAGCATCTTGGCACGACTCAGCATCGAGGATTGCGCGACGCAGCGTTCGCCAGGGCGGATGCTGCGGCGGCTCGAACAGGACGTGAAGACGCTGCTCGAACGGCGGTTCGCGGCGGAGGACGTGACCGTGACGCAGTGGATCGCGCTGAAGGTGGTGCGGGATGCTGCGGTATCGAACCCGGGCGAGCTGGCGCGGGAGCTGAACATCACCTCCGGTGCCACCACCCGCCTGATCGACACGCTGGAGGAGCGCGGGTTGATGGCGCGCGATCGCAGCGCCGGGGACCGGCGCCTCGTCGGCCTGAAAGTCACCGATGCTGGTGACGCGTTGGTCCAGACGCTCGCGCCGATCGTGGTGGCGGGCTGGAACGAACTGGTCGCCGATTTCAGCGATGCCGAGGTCGAGCAGTTCTCGGCGATGCTGGCGCGGCTGCTGGTGGTGGCGGAGCGGATGCTCGGCAAGGAAAGCGCGGTCTTCGCAGGGGAAGCGATATCATGATGAAGCCGATGATGAGGCGGGGGATCGTTGCCGCCACGGCGCTGTTGCTTGCCGGCTGTGCCAGCGTGCCGCACGATGCGCCGCAGGTCACGCAGCTGAAACCTGCCGCGCTTGGCCTCGCCGGAACGGCGGTGGTGTCGGATCGCTGGTGGGATGCGTTCGGCGATGCGCAACTCGGCCGACTGGTCGATCTCGCGCTGACCGACAATCCCGACCTCGTCGGCGCGATCGCGCGCGTGCGCGCGGCGCAGGCCTCGGTCGAGGTGCAACATGCCGGCCAGTTGCCGCAGCTCAGTGCGGACACGGGCTTGCAGGTCGAGCGGTTCAGCGAAAATTACATCATCCCGCCGCCTTATGGCGGGCACGTCTATTCGGTGCCGTCGCTCCAGGCCAATCTCGCCTGGGATCTCGACCTGTTTGGCCGCCAGCGCACGCTGGTCGCGCAGGCGCGGTCGAGCGAGCGTGCCGCCGAACTCGATGCCGCGGCCGCACGGCTGATGATCTCGACCGCCGTCGCGCAGAGCTATGCCGGCCTCGTCCAGGCCGATCGCCAGATCGAGATCGCCGACCGCTTCGTAACGACGCGCCAGCAGGCGGTCGGCTACGTCCAGTCGCGCATCCGGCACCAGCTTGCCACGCAGTTCGAGGCGCGCACCGCCGAGACGTTGCTGGCCGAGGCGCAGCAGGCCAAGGTGCGCAGCAGCCAGCAACGTGAGCTGGCGATCCACGCGCTCGCCGCGCTGGTCGGGCGGGGCGCGGATTTCTATCCGCAGATCACCACGCCGACGCTGTCGCTTGATCACCCGCCGCAAGTGCCGGCGGTGCTGCCGGCCGATCTGCTTGGCCGGCGGCCCGATCTGCTTGCGGGTCAGGCGCGCATCGACGCGGCGGTGGCGGGGCAGCACGTCGCCGCCACGGATTTCCTGCCCAACGTCAACATCTCCGCGCTGGCGGGGCTCGCCTCGCTCGGGCTCGGCTCGTTCTTTGCGAGCGGGTCGGGACAGGTCGCGGGCGGCGCGGCGCTGCACCTGCCGATCTTCGAGGGCGGCCGGCTGCGCGCGCAATATAGCGGCGCGACCGCCGATCTCGATCGCGCGGTGGCGAGCTACAATTCCAGCGTCGTCGTGGCGGTACGCGATACCGCCGATGCGATCACCAACGTGCGCGCCGCCGATGCCGCGCTGGTGCAGCAGGACAGGATCGTGGGCGGCCTGCGCGAGACCGTGCGGCTCGATGCGGTGCGAACCTCGACGGGACTCGGATCGCGGCTCGACGCGGTCGATTCCGGGTTCCGCCTGCTCGAAGCCGAGCAGCAGCGCATCGACGCGCAGGCCAATGCGATCGGCCAACGGATCAAACTCATCGCCGCGCTCGGCGGGGGCTTCGACGCCCGCACGACGATGGCAGCAAACACCAGGGACGCGGGACTATGACCGAAGACTCCATCCGCATCGACCGTGACCGTGATCTGCGCGCGGAGGCGTATGACGACGCGCCCGTCGCAGCCGCGCCGGCGCCCGCGCCGCCGCCGTCTCCGCCAGCACCACCGCCCGGCAAACCGCGCGCACGGCGCATCGCCTTCATGATCCTCGGCGTGATCCTGCTGATCGCCGCGATCGTCTATGCGATCCACGTGTTCACCGCGCCGCCGACCGAGGACACCGACGACGCCTATGTCGGCGGCAACGTGGTGAGCGTGACCGCGCGCGACGGTGGCACCGTGCTGGCGATCCACGCCGACAATACGCAAGCGGTGAAGCGCGGCCAGCCGCTGATCGATCTCGATCCGGCGACTACCGACGTGTCGCTGCAAGCGGCGGAGGCGGCGCTCGGCCAAGCGGTGCGGGCGGTGCGCTCCGACACGGCGTCCGTCGATGAGGCGGGTGCGGAAATCGCGCAGGCGCGCGCCGATCTTGCCAAGGCGCGCAGCGATCTGGCGCGCCGGCGGGGTGCGGCGGCCGACGGTGCCGTTTCGGGCGAGGAGGTGAGCCACGCCGCCGACGCGGTGACGACCGCCAACGCCGCGCTCAACCTCGCGCTTGCCAAGCGCGCGCAGGCGGCGAGTGCCGTCGCAGGCACCAGCATCTACACCAACCCGCGCGTGCTGTCCGCGATCGCCAACGTGAAACAGGCGGCGATCAACTCCAGCCACATGCACATCGTCGCGCCGATGAATGGCGTGGTGGCGCAGCGTACCGTGCAGCTCGGCCAGCGAATCGCGCCGGGTACGCCGCTGATGGCGGTGGTGCCGCTTGACAGCTTGTGGGTGGACGCGAACTTCCGCGAGACGCAGCTCGAGCAGATTCGCGTCGGCCAGCCGGCGAAGATCACCGCCGACGTCTATGGCGGCAAGCTCGTGTTCCACGGGAAGGTGCTGGGTCTTGGCGCGGGCAGCGGTAGCGCGTTCTCGCTGCTGCCGGCGCAGAACGCGTCGGGCAACTGGATCAAGATCGTGCAGCGCGTGCCGGTCCGCATCGCGCTTGACCCGGCCGAGCTGCGCCAGCACCCCTTGCGCGTCGGATTGTCGGCGAGCGTGACGGTCGACACCGCCGATCAGTCCAAGCCGCTCGTCGCCGCTGCCGCGCCGCCCGCCGGCGGTACGCAAATGAGCCTTGACGGCGGTCCGGCGATCGACGCGCGCATCCGCCAGATCATCAACCAGAACCTGGGCCGCACCCGGTGAGCAGCCAGCCGCAGGCGGCCGCCGGGCCGCCGCCTCTCGCGGGGATCGCGCTTGCGGTGACGGCGGTGGCGCTGGCGCTCGGCACCTTCATGCAGGTGCTCGACGGCACGATCGCCAACGTCTCGCTGCCGACGATCGCGGGCAGCCTCGGCGTCAGTTCGGACAACGGCACCTGGGTCATCACCTCGTTCGCGGTGGCGAACGGGGTGACGGTGCCGCTTACCGGCTGGTTCATGCAGCGCTTCGGCGTGGTGAAGACCTTCACCGTATCGGTCTTCGCCTTCACGGTCGCATCGTTGCTGTGCGGGCTCGCGTGGGATCTGCCGTCGCTGATCTTCTTCCGCATCCTCCAGGGGGGCGTGTCCGGGCCGATGATCCCCGGCAGCCAGGCGTTGCTGATCGCGATCTTCCCGCCCCACAAACGCGGCACCGCGCTCAGCATCTGGTCGATGACGACGCTGGCCGCGCCGGTGTTCGGCCCGGTGCTCGGCGGGTACATCTCCGACAATTATCACTGGAGCTGGATCTTCCTGATCAACGTGCCGATCGGTCTGGCGGCGGGGTTCATCTCCTGGCAGTCGCTCAAGTCGCGCGAGACGCCGACCCGCAAGGTGCGGATCGATACGGTCGGTCTGATGCTGCTCGCCTTCTGGGTGTTCAGCCTCCAGACGATGCTCGATCTCGGCAAGGATCGCGACTGGTTCAACAACACCACCATCGTCGTGCTGACGGTGTGCGCGGTGGTCGGCTTCGTCGCCTGGGTGATTTGGGAGATGACCGACGGCCAGCCCGCCGTCGATCTGTCCTTGTTCAAGCGGCGCAATTTCGCGCTGGGTACGCTGGCGATCTGCCTCGGCTATGCGGTGCTGTTCGCCAACAATCTGCTGCTGCCGCTGTGGCTTCAGGAGCAGATGGGCTACACCGCGACATGGGCGGGGCTGGTCGCCGCGCCGGCCGGGATCATGGCGGTGGTGATGACGCCGATCATCCAGCGGCTCAGGATCGACGTGCGCTGGATCGCGTCCTTCTCGTTCGTCTGCTACGCGGCTTCGTTCTTCATGCGCTCCTGGTATACGCCGGACGCGAGCTTCCTCGTGCTCGCGACGCCGCTTTTCCTGCAAGGCGTGGCGATGGCGGCGTTCTTCGTGCCGCTCATCACCATCCTGCTCGACGGGATCCCGGCGGAGAAGGTACCCTCGGCGTCGGGCATCTCCAACTTCGCGCGCATCACCGCCGGCAGCTTCGCGGCCTCGCTCACCACCACCTTCTGGGATCGGCGCGAGGCGCTTCACCAGACCCGGCTGGCCGAGGCTGGCAGCAACTGGTCGCCGGTCTACCGGCAGACGCTCGACCAGCTTCAGACGCTGGGCGCGAGTCCGGGGCAGGCGGTCGGCGCGGTGATGCGGCAGATCGTCGGGCAGGCGTATCTGCTCGCCTCGCTCGAAATCTTCTGGCTGTGCGGGTGGATCTCGATCGTGCTGATCGGGGTGGTGTGGCTGGCGCGGCGCCCGGCCCCGGCGGATCATGGTCCGGTTGCGGATTAAGGTGGTTTCGCCGGGATCAACCACGCGCGGATAGCGGCGGTTAAGGGATGGTGGTGTTGACCGGCGCGGGAGGGGTCTTGTCCATGTCAGCCATCACAGGGGTATCCGCACCGGAACTGAGCCTGCCGCGTATCCGGCGGACCGCACCGGATACGGCAACGTCCACGTCGACAGCGCTCGCATCGAGCCAGCCGGCCCGCTCGGCACCGGTCCCACTCGCCGCCTTGCCGGATGCGATCCGCGACGACCGCTTCGAGGCTGCATCCAGCGGTGCCAACACGCACGTCGTCCGGCAGGTCGTCCAGCAGATCACCGCCGCGCTGGCTTATGGTGCGCACGTCTCCGTGGTCAGCAATGGCACGGGCCTCCACGCGACGATCGACGTCTCCGGCTAGGCTGCGTTCGCCAGCGCCGCTACGCGTGCTTGCGCCACCGCAACGAACGCGTCGAACAGCCGCTGCATCGCCGGTTTCTTGTAGGGGAAGGTCGCGACGTCATCGAGGTCGTGTACGATCATCGCGACGTCGACCTCGAACACCAGCAGTCGCCCGTCCGGCAGTTCCGCGCAGTCGATGCCGAAATAGTCGAGCCCGATATGACGGTTGAGCGCCGCAAAGGCGTCGGCGTGGCGCGCTGCGAAGTCGGTGTCGAAATTGGCCATCCACGCCGCTTCGATCGCGCGTTTCGCCGGGTTCTCGGCCATGCCTGAACCGAAATAATGCACGATCCAATGGTCGGACAACGCGAGATGGCTGGGATACGGCTTGCCGCCGATCAGCACGATGCGCTGCTTGCCGAACAGCCTGTCGGCGCCGCGATAATCCACGAACGGCGCAAGGAAGAACGCATCGTCCGGATATGACCCGAGGTAGGTGGCAAGCTCGCTGGAATCGTCCGCCCGGTCGAGACCGCCGCCGGCATGCGTTCCGAGCGGACGGATGATGATCGGAAACGACAAGCCGGCAACCGTTGCTTCGAGTGTCACGGTGCCCGCCGCAACGGCGGCCAGTGCGGCGCGACCGACATGGTGCGTGCGCGGCACCAGCAGTGCGGTCTCGTCCGCGAACATCGCGCTTACGCCGTCGCGGGTGAGACTGGCGATCTTGTGAGGGTCGGCATTGAGGACGGGAGTAGGCAGCCCGGGCAGCAACGCCGCCATCCGCACCAGGACCGGTCGATGCGCAGTCGCCTCGCCGATCGCGAGCAGCGCGACGTCATGTTCGGGCAGATCGTCGAGATCGGGGGTTTCGGCATCGACATAGTGCAGCCACAGCACCGCATCCGATCCGTTCAGCAGGCAATCGACCGGCGTGTTCGCCATGAAATCGCCCGGCGTGACGAAGGCGAGCAGGCGGATGCCGCTGCCGTCGCCGTGGACGACGCGGTAGTTGCGGCGGATTTTCAGCGCCTCCGCCATCATCGCCAGCGCCTCGTCGGTGCGAGCATGGGCTTGCAGGATCATCGACAGGTCCATCATCGCCGCCGCATCGCCGGCGTCCGCCGCGACACGAGCGGCGCGGTCGGCCCACAGCGCGGTCATGTCCTGCCGCTCGAACGCCATCGGCAGGATGCGGTGCAGGCCGAGAATGTCGGAGTCGGTCATAGATAGTCCTCAGGCGCGGTCAGCGTGGCCGAAGGCGAGCACACCCTCGATCAGCGCATCGACATCGCGGGTCGTGGTGCGATGGTTGACGAACGCGGCGCGGATGGCGGGAACGCCGTCGAGCAGCGTGATCGAGGGCGCGATGCGCCCGGCGGCGTGGAGCCGCTCGACGATGCGGCGGTTGCGGTCGCCATCCTCCACCCCGCGCCGCGCGAAGCCGAAGCACACGATGTTAAGCGCGACCGGCGCGCGGAGCACGAGATCGGGGTGATCCTCGATCCGTGCCGCCAGCGTCCGCGCAAGCTGGCAATTCGCGTCGATCGCCGCGCCGAGTGCCTTCAGCCCATAGGTCTTCAGCGTGAACCACGTTTTCAGCGCCCGAAATCCGCGCGACAGATCGGGGCCGAGGTCGCACGGCCAGCGCGCGCCCGCGGCCAAGCCGGTTTGTGCGCGGGTGAGATAGCTTGCCTCCGCCGCGAACGTGTCGTGCTGCCACGCGCCGTCGCGCACCAGCAGGAAACCGGCGTCGTAGGGAACATGCCCCCATTTGTGGAAATCGAACGCGATGCTGTCGGCGCGTTCGATGCCGGCGAGCAGCGGCGCGATCGCATCCGACAGCATGCCGAGTGCGCCGAGCGCCCCGTCGACGTGGAAGTGCACCGCCTCGCGCGCGGCGACGTTGGCGAGCGCATGAAGATCGTCGATCGCGCCGATATCGACGCTGCCGGCGGTGCCGATCAGCAGGAACGGCTGGAAACCGGCGGCGCGATCGGCGCGGATCTGGCGGGCGAGTGCGGCCACGTCGATCGCGCCGCGCGCGTCGGTCGCGATCCGCCGCAGCGCGTCACTGCCGAGCCCGGCCATCTCCAGCGCGCGCGGCACGCAGCCGTGTACCGCGTTGGAAGCATAAGCGAGCAGGCGCGGTGCCGCCGCCACGCCGCCGCTGCGGACCGTGCGGCAGGCGCGGGTGCGCGCGATCAGCAACGCGACGAAGTTGGCTTGCGACGTGCCGGTCAGGAACAGGCCGTCCGCGCACGCCGGGAAGCCGAACACCTCGCGCATCCAGGCGACGATCTGGCGTTCGACCGCGATCCCCATATGATCGCGCCCGCCGCAATTGGCGTTGAGCCCGCCCGCCAGCATCTCGGCCAACATGCCCACCGGCGTGCCCGCGCCCTGTACCCAGCCCATGAAGCCGGAATGGAGGTTGCCACTGGAATACGGCAGGATCGTCTCGCGGAAGATCGCATGCGTATCGACGAGATCGGTCGGGCCGAGTGGCAACGGCCCGGCCATCGCCGCGCGGGCGGCGGGTGGCGGAGCTTGCCAGACCGGTTGTGCATCAAGTGTCTGGAGGTGATCGAGCATATCGTCGAGCATGCGGTGCGCCTGCGCGCGCAAGCTCGGCCAGTCGGCAGAATCGAGCGTCGTCGCGCCTGACAGCGCGGGCGGGAAGGTCGCGGGGCGGGGGAGCGTGCGTTCAACGGCCATCAAGGTCTTTCCGATCGGCTCCACCAGGCGCGTGGAGGAGGCGGTGCGTGGTCTCGCGTAGCGTCGCATGGTTAATCCGCTCCTAAACCACGCCCATCCTTCTCATTATAGGACGGCGCACGTGCACCTGGCCGAACCGCATTTGTAACCAAATCGGTAAAAACTCTGTCCTACAGCGTGTCTGTGTCGGTAGCGAGCGGCGCTCACAGCCAGAAGGACTTTGATATGACGAGATATCTCCTTGCCGTGGCCGGTGCGCTCGCGCTTCCGCTGTCCGGTGCGCCAGCTCATGCGCAGACGGCGTCCTCGGTGCAGGCACCTGGCGGCTTTGCGCCGATGCAGGCGCCGTGCGTCCGGCAAAGCGACGGCAGCTGCGTCCCCGTCAGCCCGGTCGCGCCATGGCCGATCACGCAGGGGCCGCTCGCCGCCGCGATCTCGACGCCGCTGGCCGGCACTGTCACCAGCGGCACCGTCACTCCAAGCTCGGGCGCGGCCGGTTTCGCCAACGGTTCGGCGGTGATCGGCCCGCTGACGCCGCAACTCGGCCGCGATGTCGGCCTTAAGCTGTGGACGACCAACAATGCTGCCTATTCCTGCCAGCTGGTCGACAGCATCGACGGCGGCGCAACCAAGCTGCCGCTGACCATCTTCGACGCCGCGACCGGCGGGCCTTACACAGGTCCGGTCAACAGCATCATCACGAACGAGACGATCGCCAACACGCAAGTTTACCTGCTGTGCACCGTCGCATCGGGCACGCTCAATTATGTGGTGGCACAATGATGGCGGTCCGCGTCCCGCTCGTCGCGGCGATCGCTTCGCTGCTCGCCGCCATGCCCGCCCAGGCGCAACAGGACCGCGCCGCGCGCGCGCTCGCGCTGCAGGCGAAGATCGCGGCCGCCACTCGTATGCCACGGCTTTCGGTCATCTCCGGTGCCGAACAATGGTACGGGATCGGTGTCACGCTGCCTGCCGCCGGGCCGTACAACACCGTGCGCGTGCTGCACCGTAACCTCGCGCGGTGCACGGCATCGGGGCTTCGCCTGCTGGCCGGCAATTACGGCTGGGCCACCACCAGCACGGGCGGCACGCCGTCCGCGCCCAAGGAACGGCAGAATCCCGGCACGATCCTGGTGCACAGCGCGATCGAGTTCGCGGGCACCAAGACCGACCAGTCGGCACCGCGCATGCCGGTGCGCTGGGGCGGTCAGGCGGTCGCGACGATGAGCCCGTCGTCGGCGGCACTTGGCTTCCCGAACCTGCTGCTGTCCGATCCGGTGTCGGGCGCGATCGCGCCGGGGGCGACCTTCTACGAACGCTCCTCGGTGACGGTGGCGACCGCCGGGCAGTTGTTCTTCAGCGCGCTGTCGCTGCGTGGCGGCAGCAGCGGCTTCGGCACCGACAGCGGCGAAGGTTCGGCCGCGAACTCCACGGCGGAGCGTGCGTTCGACAATGCCGGTGGCGACGTCACCGTCGCTGCGCCGCAATTCGCCGCCGGCTGGTCCGCGCTGGCGGTGCTGGGCTATTGCTCGGACGGGTCGGTCGCGCCGTCCATCGCGATCGCCGGCGACAGCATCGTCACCAAGGGCGATGATGCCGGGTACGGATATTTCACCGGCGGCTGGGCGCTGCGGTCGTTCGCCGCCTATCCGCATATGCTGCTGGCCCTGCCGGGCGAGCGCGAGGTCGATGCGGTGCAGCCGTGGAACTTCGCGTCGCGGCTGGAAGCGTCGGGATATGCGACGCACGTGCTATGGGCCTATGGTCGCAACGATCTGAGCTACGACCTGGGGACGCTCGGCTACACGCCCGCGCAGGCCCTTGCCGCGATGAAGGCGGTGCGGTTGCAGGCGGCCAGACAGTTCATGATGCCGCGCGGCGCAGCACCCGGGCAGGTATTCGTCGCCGCCACCATCCTGCCGGCGCCGACGTCGAGCGACGGGTTCCTCACCCTGTCGGGTCAGAGCAAGGACGTGTACGAAGCGGGTCGCGTCCTCTTCAACGACTGGCTGCGGGATCCCGGCGCGGGCGGCTTCGTCGCGCAGGCCAACGCGCAGGTGGCGGGCGTCGCCAATGCCGGCACCGCGCGCGTTGCCGACCCGTGCGCCGGACTGGAGGTCAACGCGGCGGGCGTGCCGACGCTCGACGGCGGGTTCTCGCCACCGGCCACGCAGACCTACGCGAGCGGTACCTCCTCGGGCAGCAACCCCGGCAACGCGTTCAACGACACGGCGAAGGCCTGGACGCCCGGCCAGTATCGCGGTGCCGAGCTTCAGATCGTGTCGGGCACCGGCGCCGGGCAATCTCGCGGCATCGGCGGCAACAGCGCGACGCAACTGCTGATCGCGGATGCGTGGACGACCGTGCCCGATGCGACCAGCACCTATCGCATCACCGATGCGCCGGGCTGGAACGGCGTGCATCCGGGCACGCGCGGTGCGATCCTGTCGGCGGGCGGCGTCAATGCGGCCACGCTGATGCAGCCGCTGCCGGTCCGTTGAGCGGGAAGGGGAGATGATGCGCCAGCGCGACCATCTTATCGCCTATCTCGCGACGCTCGCGACACTGACGCTGATCTTCACGATCGCGATCGTGGCGGGCGTCATCAGCGAGCATGTCATCGGCAAGATCGAGGCGTTCGGCCTCGGCACCATCACCGGCGGGCTGATCGGCGTCCTGCGCCTGCCCACCAGCCAGTCCGCCGAAGCCAGCGGCGCCTCGGCACGCAGCAGCGACTGAACTGGCCCCCGCCGGCCGCGGGGGCTTTTCTTAAAGCGTGATCGCCGCCTTCAGGCCAAGCACGCCGACATCGCTCAACGTCTTCACGCCGCCGGGATGGTGGATCAGTTGCACGTTCGGCTGCAACTCCAGCCACGGCACCGGCGTGATGCTGTAATAGAGTTCGGCGGCATATTCGGCGTCGCGCACCGGCGTACCGGGGACCAGCGTGTCCGCCTGCGCCGCGCGCCCGTTGACGTTGGTACGGCCGACCGCGACGCCCAGCACGTCGCCCGACACGCCCGGCAGCAACCCCTTGTAGAACACGCCGAGCGCGACCTGGTTGTCGGTCACGCTGGTGGCGCGGTCGGCCTGTGTCACATTCGCGAACACGCCGAGCCCGGTCAGCGCCTTGCCATCCTTGGACGTGCCGGTGATCTGCTGCTGCATGCTGGCGAACACGCCGTAGCGGCCGGAATGTCGCAGCGGTGCGAGCCCGGTGATGACGATCGGGCGCCGGTCGATGTCGAGCAGCACGTCGTCGCCCTTGGTCGTCGAATACCAGCCGCCGATCTTGTACGCGCCGACATGGCCGCCATCCAACCCACGCGTCCAGCCTGCCTCGACCGGGATCAGCACGCCGTTCGCGCCGCGAAACCGCGCGATGAAGAAGCTGTTCTTCAGGTCGTTCGGGTTTTCGACATAACCGCCGATCTGCACATAGGCGCCATGCCCGACATCGGCATGGAGGATGCCGGCCCACTGCGCGATCGGCCAGTTCGTCCAGTAGTCGCCGACCAGATTGCCCGGCTGCGCGCCGCAGAAGGTCAGGTTCATGAAGTGGCACGAGAACACCGCGAAGTCCGCACCCGGATTGGTGCGGCCGAGCTTCACCTCGACCTGATCGCCGAGCTTCTGCTGGTACCAGAGCTCCGTAACGCGCACGGTCTGGCCGCGACCATAGACCTCCTGCACCTGTTGCAGCGTGTTGAGGCCGGCATCGTCCGACAGGTTGCGCCCGCGCCGCCACGTCACCGTCGCCTGGAATGTGCCGCCATCGATCCCGGCGATCGTGTCGAGATCGAACTTGGCGCCGACGTCGAATTGCCCGGTCTCGGTTACCTTCTCACGTTCACCGCCGGTGACGTTCCACGCGCTTTCCGAGGCATAGCGCGCCGACACCGCGATGCCGCGCTTGCCAAGGTACGTGCGCGTCTTGCGCCAGTCGCCGAACAGCCCCGGCGGCGCCTGATAGCGCGTATCGCCGATCGGTGCGTTGGGTGACGTGTCATAGGGGTGCAGCGCGTGGGTGTAGCGACGCCGCGCGGCCGGTGTGTTGGCGGGTGGCGCGGCGTTGGCGGGTGCCTGCGTGTCGGTTGCGGATGCCGCCTCCGGCGCGGGTGCCGGCGCGCCGATATCGACGGGGGCCGACGGCGCGGCCGGCTTTGCGGTCGGCGGCTTCTGCGTATCGGTCGGCGGCTTCTGCGTGTCGGTCGGGGGCGGGGCGGCGTCGGTGGGCCGTGTCTGCGCGTAGGCGCTTGCGCCGGTGAGCAACCCGGCCGCACCCAGTACGGGGGCGATACGGCGGACCGTCGTCACGATCATGGTCGAAGTACATCCTTGGGCGCGATCGCTGCGATAGGCAGCGCGCAGGTTGCGGGGGCCAGTGCGGTTCTCGCCATAATCGCTTTGTGGCGAAGGTGAAACGAATATGCACCCTCGCAGCGCGCGGTAACCGTTCCTATCTCCGCTCTGGAAACCCCTTCAGAACAAAGCTAGAACCACCGGCATGGCCCTTACCACCATTTCCGTACGCGGCGCGCGTGAGCACAACCTCAAGAACGTTTCGGTCGACATTCCGCGCGATACGCTGACGGTCATTACCGGCCTGTCCGGCTCCGGAAAATCGAGCCTCGCGTTCGACACGATCTATGCCGAGGGGCAGCGCCGCTACGTCGAATCCTTGAGCGCCTATGCGCGTCAGTTCCTCGAAATGATGCAGAAGCCCGATGTCGATCACATCGAGGGCCTGTCCCCCGCCATCTCGATCGAGCAGAAGACCACCTCGCGCAACCCGCGCTCGACGGTGGCGACCGTCACCGAGATCTACGATTACATGCGCCTGCTGTGGGCGCGCGTGGGTATCCCGTACTCGCCCGCCACCGGCCTGCCGATCGCCGCGCAGACGGTGTCGCAGATGGTCGACCGCGTGATGGCGCTGCCCAAAGGGACGCGGCTGTACCTGCTTGCCCCCGTCATCCGTGGTCGCAAGGGCGAATATAAGAAGGAGATGATGGAGTGGCAGAAGGCCGGCTTCACCCGCGTCCGCATCGACGGCGAACTGCATGAGATCGAGGAAGCGCCTGCGCTCGACAAGAAGCTCAAGCATGACATCGAAGTGGTGGTCGATCGCCTCGTCGTGAACGCCGACAGCGCAACCCGCCTCGCCGAGAGTTTCGAGACCGCGCTGAAGCTCGCCGAGGGGCTTGCCTATGTCGATCTCGTCGACGCGACCGTCGCCGGTCTCGCCGGGAACGCGCCGATGCCGGTCAGCGAAGGGCAGGCCGAGGGCGAGACGATCGCCAAGGGCAAGGCTGCGCCGAAGAAGATGAAGGGCACCGGCATCCCGGACAACCGCATCGTCTTCTCCGAGAAGTTCGCCTGCCCGGTCAGCGGCTTCACCATCGCCGAGATCGAACCGCGCCTGTTCAGCTTCAACGCACCGCAGGGCGCCTGCCCGGCCTGCGATGGCCTCGGCGAGAAACTGCTGTTCGACGAAGACCTCGTCGTCCCCAACCACGCGCTGTCGATCAAGAAGGGCGCGGTCGTGCCGTGGGCCAAGTCCAACCCGCCGTCGCCCTATTACATGCAGGTGCTCGGCTCCCTCGCGCGCGAATACGACTTCAACCTCGATACGGCGTGGCAGGAGCTGCCGCCCGAGGTCCAGCGCGTCATCCTCCACGGCACCGAGGGCAAGCCCGTCACGCTCACCTTTATCGACGGGCGCAAGAGCTACGACGTGAAGAAGCCGTTCGAGGGCGTGATCGGCAACCTCAACCGCCGCATGCTCTCCACCGAGAGCGCGTGGATGCGCGAGGAACTGTCCAAGTACCAGAGCAGCGCCCCCTGCGAAGTGTGCGGCGGCGCGCGCCTCAAGCCCGAGGCGCTCGCGGTCAAGATCGGCATGCGCGACATCTCGTCGATCACGCACCTCTCGGTCGTCGACGCGCTGGCCTGGTTCACGGCCATCCCCGAAGACCTCACCGGCCAGCAAAAGGAAATCGCCGAACGCATCCTCAAGGAAATTCTCGAACGGCTCGGCTTCCTCAACAACGTCGGCCTCGATTACCTCAACCTCGATCGCACCTCGGGCACGCTGTCGGGCGGCGAGAGCCAGCGCATCCGCTTGGCGTCGCAGATCGGCTCCGGCCTGTCGGGCGTGCTCTACGTGCTCGACGAACCCTCGATCGGGCTGCACCAGCGCGACAACGACATGCTGCTCGCCACGCTCCGCCGTCTGCGCGATCTCGGCAACACGGTGCTGGTGGTCGAACATGACGAGGATGCGATCCGCACCGCCGATTACGTGATCGACATGGGGCCGGGTGCGGGCGTCCACGGCGGCGCGGTGATCGCGCAAGGCACGTTCGAGGAGGTGCTCGCCACCGAAGGCAGCATCACCGCCGATTACCTCTCCGGCCGCCGCAAGGTGCCGGTGCCGGACAAGCGCCGCAAGGGCAACGGCAAGAAGCTCACCGTCCACAATGCCACCGCCAACAATTTGCGCGGCGTGACGGCGAGCATCCCCTTGGGCACCTTCACCTGCATCACCGGCGTGTCCGGCTCGGGCAAGTCGAGCTTCACCATCGACACGCTCTATGCCGCCGCCGCGCGGTCGCTCAACGGCGCGCGCATCGTGCAGGGCAAGCACGACAAGATCAGCGGCCTGCAATATCTCGACAAGGTGATCGACATCGATCAGTCGCCGATCGGCCGCACCCCGCGCTCGAACCCGGCCACCTATACCGGCGCCTTCACCCAGATCCGCGACTGGTTCGCCGGGCTGCCCGAGGCGCAGGCGCGCGGCTACAAGGCCGGGCGGTTCTCGTTCAACGTCAAGGGCGGCCGCTGCGAGGCGTGCCAGGGCGACGGCCTGCTCAAGATCGAGATGCACTTCCTCCCCGACGTCTACGTGACGTGCGACGTCTGCCACGGCCAGCGCTACAACCGCGAAACGCTCGAGGTGAAGTTCAAGGGGCTGAGTATCGCCGACGTGCTCGACATGACGGTCGAGGATGCGGTCGAGTTCTTCAAGGCGGTGCCGCCGATCCGCGACAAGATGGCAATGCTGGCGGAAGTGGGCCTCGGCTACGTCAAGGTCGGCCAGCAGGCGACCACGCTATCGGGCGGCGAAGCGCAGCGCGTGAAGCTCGCCAAGGAACTGTCCCGCCGCGCCACCGGCCAGACGCTCTACATCCTCGACGAGCCGACCACCGGGTTGCACTTCGAGGACGTCCGCAAACTGCTCGAAGTGCTCCACGCGCTGGTCGAGCAGGGCAACACCGTGGTGGTGATCGAACACAATCTCGACGTCATCAAGACCGCGGACTGGGTAATCGACCTCGGCCCGGAAGGCGGCGTGAAGGGCGGCGAGATCGTCGCGGAAGGCGTGCCGGAGAAGGTCGCGAAGGTGGCGGCGAGCTTTACCGGGCGGTATTTGGCGCCGTTGTTGGGGTGAGGGCCGATTGGATCTGCTTTTTTAGCTCTGCGCTCCATCCAATTAAACACGCCTTGACAGTCTTGAAGTAGCCTGCCTCTCTGTCCCGACAGGGAGGACTTAATGGCGCGAAGGTTGAAACTCGAGGTGGGGGCTATCAACATTCGCCTCCATCCGCACTCAGAGGATCTCTACCGGAATCTATTCCAACGCCTCTTTGAATTAAGGCGTGTAGCCAACATACGGGGTGATCGATCGGGCTTGATAACTTCTTTAGGACGCAGTCGTACTGATAGCGCATATATAAACGGAGTTATTACTACTTTCCTGGAGTTCGACTCAGACGGAAAATGGTTTAATACTGATACGTTAGAAGAAGCCTCAACCAACGAATTACGTCAAATCAACATTCCGGAAAACCTTCGCCCAAACTCAAGGTCTTATTTATTCCGCTTTGATGTAGAAAATCACGAAATGATCTTTGAGCATTACGCTAACGGACATCGATTTTCACATAGTTCGGCGTTGTCCTTTATAAAGGACCTGGTGGCCGATGAAAGAATTTCTAGCGAGTTTGGCGATGTAAAGGCTACGATTGTTCAATCTCGTGGGAGTATCGACCGTATTTTTTCGATATCTCGGATAACCGATATCGAGATCTACATCGAGAAGCCCAATGCAGACCTTTGGGGCGCTGACTTTGAGGAGCAGGCCGAGGAACATCTCGATGATAAAAATGCGAGAAGTATGACCGTGTCTTATAAGGCTGAACAAGGCTTAGGAATTAGTCGGGACGAGGATTTGGGCCGGCTTATTCGCGCCAGTATCAGGAACGGGCGGACTGTAGCAAAAGGCTATGGTGATAGCGGCCATGAAGTGGTCACAACTGATAGATTTCCTAAAGTGGTTCAAGATAAGTATGATGAGGATGAAATGAGTCAGCCTCAAATGTTTGAAAGTTTGGCAAATAGCTTTCGAAGAAGGCGGTAAAATTTGTATGTAGCTTTATTCATGGTTTTAAAAGGATATTGGCGTGATAACGGAGGTTATCGCGCTTGGGTATCTTCGCCATTTTTTCATGGAAGTTTCCTATTTTCAGCGCTGTACTTATTTAACGTAATAGATTTTGACTGGCGAGAAGTTGCAAGAAATTCTTTGCCAACCATTCTCGGGTTCAGTCTCGCGGCTTACACAATAACTTTTACTTTGATGGGCAGCGCACTTCACCGTGCTTTGTCAACCGCCATCGATAAAAAGTCGGGTATACCGCTAATACGAATTGTCAATGCTTCGTTTTTTCACGTCATATTGTTCCAAGCGTTTGCACTTCTTTTTGCCTTAAGTACGAAAGGTGACTTTTTTATAAGGCAGTTTGGAAGCAAAGCTGGAGCATCGAACTACAAAGAATTGATCATTGGAGTAACGTATTACGGTGGAGCATTTGTCGGATGCTTTCTCACTATATATGCTATATTTCTTTTGATCTCGGTTGGTATTGCGATGTTTAGGTTGGGCGCTCTAGCGGCTCGTCCGCCACGCGTGCAAGTTGCTGAAACGAATACAGTCGTTAATTTGCCGACTGCGGATATTACCAAGACACTGCGTTTTTCGCTCGTTAGGAAGTTTGCGCAGTTGCTCAGGTTATATGACTAAGCCTTCCAGTAGCCCTGTCCTACACACCCCAATCCCGCATACCCTTTCGTCCTCCGGCAAACGAGAGGCACAGCCATGTCCACCACCCGTCACCCGCAGTCGGTCCCGCTGTCGCGGCCCGGCCAGATCGATGGCGTCCACACCGGCGCGGATTGCGATGCGCGGGCGCATTGGCAGGCGCTGGTCGATGCGCGGTTGATCGGCAACGTCCAGCCGCTCTCGCCCGAAACCCTCGCCACCATCGCTGCGTGGGAAGAGGTGCTGGGCGTCCGCAAGCGCGGCGGCATCTGGTGAGCGGGTCGGTGCGGACGGCTGGCGTGGGCGCGGTCACGCCCCCGTGCGGCGGCAAAGCTCATGGCCGTATACGCGCGATGTTGGTGAAGATTGGCCGGCGCCCGGCGGGGCGGGCGGGGCGTCTCGGCGGCGCGCGACGCGGGAGTAAATCCCGCGTCGTCGGACGGCGCTTTGGCGCCGCCGGCCGCACGCGGCTTTAGTTCGGATTTCGCTTTGCGAAATCCTTACCGCCGCGTGGTGTACTCATCCTCCACCGACCATTGCCGCTCCGGCAGCCAGACATGCGCGGTGTCGGCATAATAGCGCGGGCGTTCATTATACCGGCTCTCGACGATGCGGACCTGGCGCATCGCATCGCGCTTCGCGGTCTCGGTACAGGACGGCACGTAGCTCGACCCATAACCACGATCCCCCAGCGAATCGCACAGTTCCTCCGCCGTCACGCTCACCCGGCGGCGCAGCTCGCGGCGGTCCTCGGGATATTCGAGGTGCAGGTCGCGGTAGCTCACCCGCTGCGACACCGAGTCGACATATTCGGGGATCGGCTGATGCCCATAGACAACGATATCGTCGCGCCCGAAGTTCTGCGCCGACGCCGGCATGGCACCGGACACGGCAACGCCCGCGGCGATCGCGGCAATGGACAGGTGGGACAAGCGTTTCATCGAAAGCTCCTCGGCTACGCTGCCCGCGCGTGTGCCGGCAGGCATCTGATCCTGCGTTAACCATTACCACACCGGCACGTTCCGGCAAACCGCCGCCTCTGAAGCGGGGGAACGGACCGGCCGCTCGACCCGTTGGGAAGCTAACGCCTCCACCACAAAGGACTCGATGCAATGGCCGCCAAGCCGAAAAATCCGAAACCCGCCGCGCGCAAGACCAACGCTCCCAAACCGGAGCGGACCCGCTCCAGCGCCACGATAGGCCTAGCGGCCGGCGCGGTCGCGGTGCTTGGCGGTCTCGCCGCCGCCTTCCGCTTCGGGACGTTCGACCGGCTCATCGCCAAGGCGTCGCGCACCGCCAACGAACACGCCGCACCCGATCTCGCGCCGACCAAGCCGCACAACGACGGCAGCGTCCGTGCGCCCGAAGCGTTCCGGCCCGATCCCACCGCCCCCGTCTCCGCGGCGGAGCGCGACGCCTTTCGCCCGGCCACGGTCCCCGTCGGCGGCACGCCCGACAAGCACACCGACGCGGTCCACTAAACCGCTTCGTCGCGGCGGCGGATTGCGGAGGCGGGAAACCGCTCCCATATCCGCCGCCATGAGCGAACAATCCCATCGAGTGGTGTGGCACGGCACCACGATCCTGTCCGTGCGCAAGAATGGTCGTGTCGTCGTCGCCGGAGACGGTCAGGTGACGCAGGGCCAGACCGTGATGAAGCCCAACGCCCGTAAGGTCCGTCGTCTGGGCGATGGCTCGGTGATCGGCGGGTTCGCCGGCGCGACCGCCGATGCCTTCACCCTGTTCGAGCGGCTGGAACGCAAGCTGGAACAGCATCACGGCCAATTGCTGCGCGCAGCCGTCGAACTCGCCAAGGACTGGCGCACCGACAAATACCTCCGCAATCTCGAAGCGATGATGATTGTCGCCGATAAGGACGTGACGCTGATCCTCACCGGTAACGGCGACGTGCTGGAGCCGGAGGCGGGCATCGCCGCGATCGGATCGGGCGGCAATTACGCGCTCGCCGCCGCGCGCGCGCTGGTCGAATATGAAGCCGATGCCGAAACGATCTGCCGCAAGGCGATGAAAATCGCCGCCGAGGTGTGCGTCTACACCAACGAACGCCTCACCGTCGAAGCGATCGACAACGCCGCCGACGCTGCCGCCTGATCCGAAAGACCCCCATGAACGACGCCCTGACTCCCAAAGCTATCGTCCGTGCGCTCGACGCGCACATCATCGGCCAGACCGACGCCAAGAAGGCGGTGGCGGTTGCGCTGCGCAACCGCTGGCGCCGCCAGCGGCTCGGCGCCGATCTGCGTGACGAGGTTTCGCCGAAGAACATCCTGATGATCGGGCCGACCGGTTGCGGCAAGACCGAGATCAGCCGCCGCCTCGCCAAGCTGGCCGATGCGCCCTTCATCAAGGTTGAGGCGACCAAGTTCACCGAGGTCGGCTATGTCGGCCGCGATGTCGAACAGATCGCGCGCGATCTCGTCGAGGAGGCGATCCGGCTGGAAAAGGAACGCCGCCGCGTCGCGGTGAAGGACAAGGCGGAGGAGGCGGCGATGGCGCGTCTGCTCGATGCGCTCACCGGCAAGGGCGCGAGCGAAGCGACCCGCGAGGCGTTCCGCCAGCGTTTCCGTGACGGCCATCTCGACACCACCGAGATCGAGATCGAACTCGAACAGGCGCCGCAGATGCCGTTCGAAGTGCCCGGCGGCGCGCCGCAGATGATCAACCTGTCCGAGATGATGGGCAAGGCGTTCGGCGGCCAGCAACTGAAACGGCGCAAGCTGACCGTGCCTGCCGCATGGGAAAAGCTGGTCGAGGAGGAGGCGGACAAGCGGCTCGATCAGGACGAATTGAACCGCGTCGCGCTGACGGATGCGGAGGAGAACGGCATCGTCTTCCTCGACGAGATCGACAAGATCGCAGTTTCGGACGTGCGCGGCGGCTCGGTCAGCCGTGAAGGCGTGCAGCGCGACCTGCTCCCGCTGATCGAGGGCACCACCGTCGCCACCAAATACGGGCCGATGAAGACCGACCACGTGTTGTTCATCGCGAGCGGCGCGTTCCACGTAGCCAAGCCGAGTGACCTGCTGCCCGAGCTTCAGGGCCGCCTGCCGATCCGCGTCGAGCTGAAGGCGCTGACCGAGGACGATTTCGTCGCGATCCTGTCCGACACCAAGGCATCGCTTACCCAGCAGTACGTCGCGCTGATCGGCACCGAAGGCGTCGGGGTCGAGTTCGCCGAAGACGGCATCCGCGCGGTCGCGCGCATCGCTGCGGAAGTGAACGGCGAGATCGAGAATATCGGTGCGCGCCGCTTGCAGACGGTGATGGAGAAGCTGCTGGAGGAAGTCAGCTTCGAGGCAGAGGATCGTCAGGGCGAGACGGTGCTGGTCGACGCCGCCTATGTCGAGAAGCAGCTCGCGAGCATCGCGCGCAACACCGACCTCAGCCGCTTCGTCCTGTAGCCTTGACGCCAGTTCCCGCGCCGCCGATTGTGGCGACGGGGGAAATGTGGCGATGGCAGTTCGGACGTTTTGGGGTGCGGCGCTGGCCGGATTGGCGCTCGTCGCGACACCTGCGGCGGCGCGGAAGATCGTGGTGGGTCAGCCCGCGCCCGATTTCCGGTTGCGCCTGCCCGGTGGCCAGCGGGTGTCGCTTGCCGACCTGAGAGGGCAGGTCGTCATCCTCAATCTATGGGCAACGTGGTGCGGGCCGTGTAAGCGGGAGATGCCCGAGCTCGACCGGATCCAGGCCAACGGCGCGCAATATGGCCTGCGGGTTTTCGGCGTGCTGGCGATGGACCCGACGCCGCTGTCGGCGCTGCGTCCTTTGACCAAGGTGCTGCACTACCCGCTCGTCGATCACATTGGCAGCGATTATGTCGCGGTCGGCAATGCGATCCCGACCAACTACATCATCGATCGTGCCGGGATCGTCCGTTACGCACAGGCAAACGCGCTGACCGCGCGCGACTATGCCGAGATCATCGCGCCCTTGTTGACCGAAAAGGCGCCGGTCACCACGCTCGCCGTGCCGGCGGCGACCCACTGACTCATTTCGGTGCGCGGTATGGCACGAACGATCGAATCGTGCACACACCACTGGGAATATGGCTGAGCAGATCGATCGTACGGATCGGATCGCCCGCGCACAATTGCGAGCCGAATTGCTGCGAAACGATCGCGTCGCCCCGGTCGAGGCCGTAGCAACCGCCATTGGTGTCGGCGCGGTAAATCAGCCTGCGGGATTGTTTGTACAGGATCGTGTTGCCGATCCGCTCGGTACCGGCCGCATCGCGCGCGTCCAGACACTGCTGTGGCTTGCCCGGTAGCAGCCCGGCGAGCGCCTTGTCGAGCTTGGCGCGATCCGCGGCCTTGCGCGCCGCGACGCCATGATCGGACGATAAGGCGGCAGTGCCGGCGCAGAGCAGAACGACGGGCAGGATGAAGCGGTACACGCGCGGTTCCTCCGGTTGCGAGACTTGGCTACAACGCCGCTACCCCCGGAAACTATCCTTCTCCGCGCGTCGTTTGGCCAACTGCTGCACATCCGCGGCCCGCAGGAACGGGTTGGTCGCGCGTTCCAGCGCGATGGTGGTCGGCACCGTCGCTTCGCCGGCGGCCCGCAGCGCATCGACGTCGCGCATTCGCGCCACAATGTCGCTGTTATCCGGCTCCGCGACCAGCGCGTAGCGGCCGTTCGATTGGGTATATTCGTGTGCGCAGAACACCTGCGTCTCATCAGGCAACGTAGCGAGATGCTGCATGTTGGCGAACATCTGTTCCGGCGTGCCTTCGAACAACCGGCCGCACCCCATTGCGAACAGCGTGTCGCCGGCGAGCAGCACCGCATCGCCGGCAAGGTGGAACAGGATGTGCCCGGCGGTATGCCCCGGCGCGGCGATCACCTGCGCGACATGGCTGCCGATCCGCACCGAATCGCCCTCTGCAAGCTTCACGTCGAGCGTCGGGATCTTGGCCGCCTCCGCCGCCGGGCCGCTGATGATCGCATCGGTCGCCGCCTTAACCTCGGCATTGCCGCCGGTATGATCGTCGTGCCAGTGCGTGTTCCACACCTGCCCGATCGTCCAGCCGCGCCGTGTGGCCTCGGCGAGCGCGGGCGTCGCCTCGCCGGGATCGACCACCACCGTCTCGTCCGCAACCGGATCGTGGATCAGCCAGATGTAATTGTCGGTGAGCGCCGCCACGCGGACGATCTCGAGGTCGGTCATGTGCTTACCAGACGCCGGTGTTCGGCATCGACGCCCACGGCTCGGCGGGTTCGAGATGGCCGTTCTGAAGCAGCTCGACCGAGATGTCGTCGGGCGTGCGCACGAACGCCATATGGCCGTCGCGCGGCGGGCGGTTGATCGTCACGCCAGCGTCCATCAACCGCTGGCATGTGTCGTAGATATCGTCGACCTGAAAGGCGAGGTGGCCGAAATTGCGCCCGCCGCTATAGCTTTCCGGGTCCCAATTGTGCGTCAACTCGACCTCGGCGACGCCTTGCTGCCCGGGTGCTGCCAGGAAAATCAGCGTGAAGCGGCCTTTTTCGCTGTCGATCCGCCGCACTTCCTCAAGCCCGAGCAGGTTGAAGAACTTCACCGTCGCTGCCGGATCGGTAACGCGGATCATGGTGTGGAGATATTTCACCGCAAGGGCTCCTGTTGTGACGCCCCCGCAAATAGGTGCGCGGACCACGCCGCGCCACCCTCAGGGTGTATTGGGCGTGTCGAATTGCGCCAGCGCGGCGATGGCGCTCTTGTTGGCGGCGCTGCCCGGCTGGAGTGCGGCGGCGCGGCCCCAAGCGGCCTTGGCGCCCGCCTCGTCGCCATCCTTGGCGGCGATGTTGCCGGCTTCCAACTGCACCGAGGCGTCGTCCGATGCGCGTGCGAGCGCCTCCGCGATGTCCTTTTTCGCCCGCGCCAGATCGCCGGTGCGGCGTGCCAGCGTCGCGGACAGCAGCCAAGCAAGCGGATCGCGGTCCGCCTCGACCACGGCATGGTCGAGATCGGCGCGCGCCGCCGCCATGTCGCCGGTCGCCACATAGGCGCGCGCGCGGTCAAGATAGGCCTCGCCGCTTTGCAGCCCGACCAGCGTGTGCGGGCTGAGCGCGGCATCGAGGTCCGCGCGTGCCTTGCTCGCGTCCTTGGCAGCAAGCCAGGCGTTGCCGGCCTGCGCCCAGAAATACGCCGCGCGGTCATCGCGCGCGACATCGGCGCCACGCGCGGCGATCTCGAACTCGGCCGCACCCGCCGACCAGCGATCGCGTGCGGTGTAGGACAGACCGAGGCACTGATGCGCGAGAAAGGTGCCGCCGCCCAGCATCCAGCTGGTCGCTTCCTTCTCCGCCGCAGGCGGGTCCTTGGCGGCGAGCTCCAGGCAATGTTCGTAGCGCTGCCGCACCGGAGAGATGTCGGCGGTCAGCGCTGTCGGGGCTTGTGTGGCGAGAACCATTGCGAGCATCATGCGGCGGGCATCACTTGTTCGATCAGGCCGATCAGACGGGCGATGTCGCCATCGCGCGAGAGCCGGTGGTCGCCGTCCTTGACGAAGGTAAGCTGCACATCGGGTGAACGGATCAGCTCGACCAGCCGCACGCTGCGGTTCCACGGCACGTCGCGGTCCTGCAAACCGTGGATCATACGCACCGGTACGTCGATGGCGATCGGCCCGAACATCAGCCGGTTGGCCTCGCCCGATTGCCAGAACGCGCGCGAGTAGACGGTCGGGGTCGGTGCATAGGGCGAGGGCCGCTCAAGCCGGCCGTCGGACAGAAGTGCCAGCTTCTCCTCGATCGTGAAGCCCCAATCAGTGAAATCGGGCGCGGGCGCGATGCCGACCAGCGCGGCGACCTTTTCGGGGTGGTCGCGCGCGATCAGCAGCATCAGCCAGCCACCCATCGACGATCCGACCAGCACCGCCGGCGCACCCACCACCTGATCGAGTAGTTCGAGCGTATCGTCGCGCCAGTTCGCCAGCGTCTGCTCCTCGAACACGCCCTCGCTCGCGCCGCAGCCGCCATAGTCGAAGCGCAGGAACGCGCGGCCGCTCGCCTTCGCCCAGGCTTCGATCGCGAGCGCCTTGGCGCCGGTCATGTCCGAGGCGTAGCCGGGCAGGAACACGATCGCCGGGCCGGTGCCGGGTGTGAAATGATACGCGAGCGCGGGGCGGGGATCAGGCATGGTGACGCTCTACGCGCAGGAGGCGGTACGGGCAACGTGGCGCTCGGCGATGTGAAACGCGCGGGGAGGCTATGCGGATCGGTGGGCTCTGCTAAGGCGGCCGAACCGTGCGCCGCCTCACCCTCGCTTTGCTGTTGTTCGCCTTGCTTGGCTGGGCCTGCGTCGCCCGCGCTCAGGTCCTGTCGCCAGCGATGAGCCAACCGCTACCCGAGCCAGGACCGCAGAGTGAAAGCCAGTCGCTGTTTCAGGACGGCGCCGAATATGCGCGGCAATATGATGTGCCGATCGAGGAAGCGATCCGGCGCTTGCGCGCGCAAGCCGCGAGCGTAACCGCCACCGATGCGCTGGCGGAGCGCTTTCGCGCGCGTCTTGCCGGTATCGCGCTCGAGCATCGGCCGCAGTACCGCATCGTTGTCGCGTTGACCGGTACGGCGGCGGTTCCGCCCGAAGTGATCGACGCTGCTGGTATGCGCGTGCCCGTGCTGTTCCGTACTGGCGCCAAGACGACGCGCGAGCAGGTGTTGTGGGCGATGACCAACCATCAGGCCGCGATCCGCGCCGCGCTCCCTTCTCCGCCCAGCATGGGGCTCGACCCGCGCACCGGCGAACTCGTGATCGCGATCGGCAGCGCGACGCCAGCGGAACAGTCGGCGATCCGCGGGCGCATGAGCGCGATTGCCGGCGTGCCGGTCCGCATCCGCCAGATCGAGAGCCGCGAGATCAACCTGGCCCCCGAAGGCGGCGCGCGCGTGGAGGGGATCAATTCCGAGGACGGCCGCCGCTATTACTGCACGACCGGGTTTACCGTGACCGACGGGACGCGCTTCGGCGTCACGACCGCGGCCCATTGTCCGGATGTTTTGAGTTACCGTGACCCGCACGGCGGCACGGTGCCGCTCGATTACCTCGGCCAATGGGGCTGGGGCTATCAGGATGTGCAGATCAACCTCAGCGCGGCACCGCTCGATCCGCTGTTCTTCGTGGATGCCGCGCGCACCATCGAGCGGCCGGTCGCGGCCCAGCGCGCGCGTGCGTCGACGCGGGCGGGCGATTTCGTGTGCCACCGCGGCGAGCGCACCGGGTATAGCTGCGCGCTGGTCGAGCTGACGGATTTCGCGCCGGGTGGTGAGTTGTGCGGCGGAGCGTGTCTGCCCAACTGGGTCACGGTGGCGGGGCCGACCTGCAAGGGCGGCGACAGCGGTGCACCGGTGTTCAGCGGCACGACCGCATTCGGCATCCTGAAGGGCGGCAGCTACCGCCATGACGGAAGTTGCGCCTTCTACTTCTATATGTCGGTCGATTATCTGCCAACCGGGTGGCACCTGATGAGTACCGCTGCGCCGGTAATTACCAGTCCCACTTTGGTGGCGGGATGATCCTGAAACGGTCTTTCCGGCGGTGTGAACGCCCGTATAAGGAGTGTCGGCGATACTGGTATGCTGATCCGGGCACTGTGTAACCGCCTAGCGACAGCCGTTGATCATCAAAGTTCTAGCGGTTTGGAATGCTGCATTACAGCCTGTAGCTGGTCAGGTACGTAGAACACAGCAACAACAGGGGTCGACTTTGCGCAAGGGTATGATTCTCGCGGGCGGCTCGGGCACGCGACTGTATCCGCTGACCAAGGGCGTGTCGAAGCAGCTGATGCCGATCTACGACAAGCCGATGATCTATTACCCGCTGTCGACGCTGATGATGGCGGGGATCCGCGAGGTGCTCATCATCACCACCCCGCACGATCAGGCGGCGTTCAAGGCACTGCTCGGCGACGGTAGAGAGCTCGGCATGGTGCTGGAGTATGCGGTACAGCCCGGGCCGGCGGGTCTTGCGCAGGCGTATCATATCGGCGCCGACTTCGTTGGTGACATGCCCTCGGCGCTCGTGCTCGGCGACAACATCTTCTACGGCCATGGCCTGCCCGCCCTGCTGCGCCGCGCCTCCGACCGTGATGCAGGCGCGACAGTGTTCGGCTATTACGTCAAGGACGCGACCGCCTACGGCGTAGTCTCGTTCGATGCTAACGGCCGCGCCGAGACGATCGAGGAAAAGCCCGAACAGCCGAAGTCGAACTATGCGGTGACCGGGTTGTATTTCTACGATCAGGATGCGGTTGCGCTGGCGCGGGATCTCAAGCCAAGCCCGCGCGGTGAACTCGAGATCACTGACCTCAACCGGCTGTATCTCGAAGCGGGCAAGCTCTCGGTCGAGATCATGGGGCGCGGCTATGCGTGGCTCGACACCGGCACGCACGGCTCGCTGCTCGATGCAGCACTCTACGTGCGGATCACCGAGGAGCGGCAGGGCCTCAAGATCGCCTGCCCCGAGGAGATCGCCTGGCGACAGGGCTTCATCGACGACGCCCAGCTCGAACGCATCGCCGGGCCTTTGCGCAAGAGCGGCTACGGCCAGTATCTGCTCGATCTGCTCGACGGCAAGGTGATCGCATGAAGTTCATCGAGACCGCCGTCCCGGGGCCGATCATCGTCGAGCCGGCAGTGTTCGGCGATGATCGCGGCTTCTTCCTGGAAAGCTGGAACGTCGCCAAGTTCCGCGATGGCGGGCTCGACCTCGCCTTCGTGCAGGACAACCACAGCCGTTCGGCCAAGGGCGTGCTGCGCGGGCTGCACTTCCAGAACCCCAATCCACAGGGCAAGCTGGTCCGCGTGACCGCAGGTGCAGTGTGGGACGTCGCGGTCGACGTGCGCCGCTCGTCGCCGCATTTCGGCAAGTGGGTCGGCGTCGAGCTGTCGGCCGCCAACAAGCGGATGTTCTGGGTGCCGCCCGGCTTCGCGCATGGCTTCCTCACTCTCGAGGATGATACCGACTTTCTCTACAAGTGCACCGCGCTCTATGAGCCGGCGAGCGAACATTCGCTGCTGTGGAACGACCCCTCGCTCGGCATCGACTGGCCGCTCGATGGGCTCGAGCTCAACTTGTCCGCAAGCGACATCGCCGGCACGCCGCTTGCCAATATCAAGGGTTTTGCATGAAGGCGCTGATCGTCGGCGCGGATGGCCAGCTCGGCCGTTGTCTCGCCGTCACCGCGCCCGAAGGTGTCGAGCTTGTGGCCCTTGAGCGCACCACGCTCGACATCACCGATGCGGCCAGCGTCTACGCGGTGGTTGCGACGGAAACGCCCGATCTGATCCTCAACGCCGCTGGCTATACCGCTGTCGACAAAGCCGAAAGCGACGAAGCTTCGGCTTATGCCGTTAACGCGGCGGCGGTCGGCCTCCTCGCCGATGCGGCCGAGAAGCATGGCGCCAAGCTGGTGCATGTCTCGACCGACTTTGTTTTCGATGGTCAGGCCGGCACGCCCTACACGCCCAGTGCCGCGACCAACCCCTTAAGCGCCTATGGTCGCACCAAGCTCGCCGGGGAGCGGCTGGCCGGTCCCGGCGCGCTGATCGTGCGCACCGCCTGGGTGTATGCGCCGACCGGCGGCAACTTCGTGCGCACGATGCTCCGCCTGATGCGCGAACGCCGCGAGGTCCGCGTTGTCGTCGACCAGATCGGCACGCCCACCTATGCGCCGGGGCTGGCCGCAGCGCTGTGGGCGATGGTGGGGCAGGGCGTCACCGGCATCCACCACTACACCGATGCGGGCGTGGCGAGTTGGTACGACTTCGCCGTCGCGATTCAGGAGGAGGCGCTTGCCGCTGGCCTCTTGTCCACGCAAGCGCCGGTGATCCCGATCGCCACAAGCGACTTCCCCACGCCTGCCAAACGGCCGAGCTACTCGGTGCTCGACAAGGCTTCGACCTTCGCCGCGCTCGGCGGCCCGACCCCGCACTGGCGTACCAACCTGCGCACCATGATCGCCGAAATCGTTGCGCATGGCTGAGCAGGCGGCGGCGTCCGCCGGTCTCGATGTCGCGCCCCGCGCACGATCGCGGTTTATCGGCGGGATCAGCGGCTTGCGCGCGATCGCGGTGTTGTCGGTGGTGGTATTCCACGTCAACCCGCACTGGCTGCCCGGTGGCTTTGTCGGCGTGGACGTGTTCTTCGTGATCTCCGGGTTCGTGGTCGCGCACTCGGTTTCGGACGTACGGGTCAGTTCCTTCCGCGCGTATTTCTTCTGGTTCTACCGTCGTCGCTTCCTGCGCATCCTGCCGGCCATCTACCTGTATGTTCTGGTGGTGGTGGCCCTTGGGGTTCTGGTGTTGCCGACGTCGGATGTGACCCGATATGTCGAGGCGACCGGTATCGCCGCATTGTTCGGCGCCAGCAACGTCGTACTGCTCTGGAAAGCCGGAAGCTATTTCGCGACGTCCAGTGAATACAACACCTTCACGCATACATGGTCGCTGGCGGTGGAGGAGCAATATTACGTCCTGTTCCCGATCTTCTCCTACTGGTTGATCGTCAGGAAGCCGAGCAGCCCACGCCTGAGGATGTTGTCCGTCGCGGCGGTGGTCGCCGCCTGCCTGCTGTCGCTCGCCTCGGCATGGTACTTCACGCATCGCTGGCCGGCCTTTGCCTTCTACATGCTGCCGACGCGATTGTGGGAACTGGGGATCGGCTTTTTGCTGCGCTATCAAGGCTTCCGACTGGTACGCGGCGTCGCCTTAGCCGGTCGCAGCCGCGTCGTAGCAGCCGGTTCGGTGCCAGTATTGGGCACGTTGCTGGCAAGTCTCGTTCTTACATCGACAAACGCTTTTCCGTGGCCGGGCGCGCTGGTGCCGTGTTTCGCGACCGCCGTGGTGATTGCGATCGTCTGGCTTGCCCCGGGCGGTTGGCTTGACCGACTGCTCCAATTACGCGGGTTACGCTTTTTTGGAGATCTCAGTTACTCGCTCTATCTGTGGCATTGGGGCGTGGTGGTGCTGATGCGCTGGACGGTCGGGCTCGACACGCTGCCGCTGCAACTGATCGCCGTTGCGTTGATGCTGGCGCTCGCACTGATGAGCTATCACTTCGTCGAACGGCCGCTGCGGCATGATCGCCGTCTGCTCGCGCTGGGAACGCCGTTATTTTTCGGGATCTACGCTTTGGTCGGCGTCGTCATCGCCGGTACTTGTCTTGCGTTGTTGCACGAAAAACCGCGTCTTGGCCTTGCAGCCTCGAACGAAGTTGAGATCTGGGATCCTGCTCGGGTTGCTGTCGCCGAGCCGGCCGGAACCTGTCCGATCGCGCGGAGTAGCGCCGATTTCGGCACCGGCCTGAAAATCAGCTATCGTCCGACCTGCGCGTCGGTCGCGCCGCGCCGCATCTTCGTCGTCGGCGATTCCCATGCCGGCGCCTATCAGTTGATGATGAACCACGTCGCGGCGCGACGCGCGACCCCGATCGTGCTGTACTGGTCGGGCGGTTGCCGCGTGCTCGATATCGACGATTCGGTGCTTCTTGCCGGCTGCGAAGGCTTCCGCGACGCTGCGCTGGCCGAAGTGCGTGCGGCAGCGAAGCCGGGCGATCTGCTGTTCCTGCCCGGCCTGTATACGCCGCTCTACCGCAAGATTTGGGACGATGCGGTTCCCGCCGACACGGGTCTGGGCAAGGCGGAGTTGCCGCTCGACCCGGCAAAGATCGCACGGTCGCAGGCGCTGCTCGGCGGTTTTCTGAAGCAGGGGCTGTCGATTATCATCGAGGCGCCGAAGCCCAATATGCCGACAGCGGTGTTTCGCTGCGCCGACTGGTTCAACCGGGACAACGATTATTGCCGCCCCGGCTGGCGCGTACCGCGCGCGGAGATCGAACAACGCCGCAGCCGCCCGCTCGCCGCGCTGGTGTCGATCCAGCAGCACCTGCCTGCGATCCACTTGTGGGACCCGTTGCCGATGCTGTGTGACGCTCATTTCTGCAATGGCTACAAAGACGGCAAGCCGATCTATTATGATACGCATCATCTTACCGCATTCGGGGATGACCTGCTGCTGCCGGACTTTCTTGCAATACTGGACAGGACCGTGGCGAACGCCAGCGCGCGCACTGCCAAACCAGTTGTGAGGCGCGGCGTATCACCATGACGAACAGCGCTTCAACGACACATCCGATCGCCCTGACAGGATCGCAAACGCTATGACTACCATTCTCGTGACCGGCGGCGCCGGCTTCATCGGCGCAAACTTCGTGCATCACTGGCGCAAGGTGAACCCGGACGATGCCATCGTCGTGCTGGATGCGCTGACCTATGCGGGCAACCGCGCCAATCTCGACGGGCTCGATCAGATCGATCTCGTCGAGGGGGATATCTGCAATACCGATCTGGTCGGCAGGTTGCTTCGTGAGCGCGGGGTCGACACGCTCGTCCATTTCGCCGCCGAGAGCCATGTCGATCGTTCGATCACAGGGCCGGATGCGTTCGTCACCACCAACGTGGTCGGCACGCACAGCCTGCTGAAGGCGGCGAAGACGGCGTGGCTGGACACCGGCACCGGCCGTCCACACCGCTTCCACCATGTCTCGACCGACGAAGTGTACGGCTCGCTCGACCCCGACGATGCCGCCTTCAGCGAGACGACGGCCTACGCACCGAACTCACCCTATTCAGCGTCCAAGGCCGGGTCCGACCATCTCGTGCGGGCCTATCATCACACCTATGGCCTTCAGACGACCACCAGCAACTGCTCGAACAACTACGGCCCGTTCCAGTTTCCCGAGAAGCTGATCCCGCTGTTCACGCTGAACGCGCTGTCCGGGCGTAACCTGCCGATCTACGGCGACGGCATGAACGTGCGCGACTGGCTGCACGTCGAGGACCATTGCTACGCGATCGAGCTGATCCTGAAGAAGGGCCGTGTCGGCGAGGTCTACAACGTCGGCGGCGGGCAGGAACTGCCCAACGTCGCGGTGATCGAGGAGATCTGCCGCGGCGTCGATGCCGCCTTCGCCGCCGATCCGGAGCTCGCCAGGCGGTTCCCGGACGCACCGGCGGCGAACGGCGAATCGAGCCTCGAGCTCAAGACCTACGTAACCGATCGCAAGGGCCACGACCGCCGCTACGCGATCGACGAGAGCAAGATCCGGGGCGAACTTGGCTACGAGCCCAAGCGTGATTTCCCGCAAGGGTTCGCCGAGACGCTGGTCTGGTATCTCGCCCGCGAGGATTGGTGGCAGCCGCTGCTGCGCCGCGCTGCGCTGTGAGCCGAATGGGGGACGTGGTCGCGACAGAGGCGCCGTCGATCCTGTGCGTTCACCCTAATCGCGAACTTTACGGGTCCGATCGCACGTTTCTGCAATCGGTGCGGGCGCTGCGGGAACGTTGGCCTGCGGCGCGGATCACGGTGCTGCTGCCCGGACCCGGCCCGCTGTCTGAACCCATGGCGGAGATCGTGGAGGATATCCGGTACCAGGACATATTCGTGCTACGCCGCAGTGAGTTCGGCCCGCAGTTCCTGCTCCGCTTGCCCGCGCTGATCGCGGCGATGCGCCGCGCGCGGCGTGCGATAGCCGCACATGACCTCACCTATATCAACACGGTAGTGGTGCTCGATCATCTGCTGGCGAGCCGGTTGCAGCGCAAGCGGGTTCTCACTCATGTCCACGAACTCCCGACGGGCGTGACTCGGATCGCGTTTTCCGCGCTGCTGTGGCTGTCGCGCAGCGTGCTGGTGTATATTTCCGACGCGACCCGTTGCGGCTTTCACTGGCTCGACGCGAAGCCCGCCGTCATCGTCTGGAACGGTACGCGCACCGTGCCGGTCCTGTCTCGCGGGGTCAGCGCCGGGCCGTTGCAGTTGCTGCTGATCGGGCGTTTCAACGCCTGGAAAGGTCAGCCGCTGCTGCTCGACGCGCTTGCGCTGCTCGAACCGGAGGAGCGCGCGCGGCTGGCGGTGCGGCTGGTCGGCAGCGCCTACGAGGGGCAGGACCACTTCGCCGACGCGATTAGCGATCGTATCGAACGGCTGAATCTGCAGGATTGCGTCACGGTGATGCCGTTCACGCCCGATCCTGCCGAACACTATCGATGGGCCGACGTGGTCGCGGTGCCCTCGACCGAGCCCGAGCCGTTCGGACTCGTCGCGATCGAGGCAATGGCAGCAGGCTGTGCGGTGGTGGCTGCGGGGCATGGCGGGCTTGCCGAGATCGTCGTCGACGGGGTGAGCGGGACGCACGTCCCGCCCGGCAACCCCGCAGCGCTGGCGGCCGCGATCCAGCGCTATCTTGCCGATCCTGCGCTGGCGGTGACGAAGGGCCGGGCAGGGCAGGCGCGTTTCGCCGAGTGTTTCGATGAACGCCTCTACATGCGCCGCATCGCCGATATTGCCGCGACGATGCTGGCCGGTCAGGCGCCCGCTCCAATTGCGCAGGGGGAATAACATGGCCGCCGACAAGCGCCTGATCGTTCTGACCAACGATTTGCCGTATCCGCCCAATCACGGCCACAAGGTGGATCAGTATCATCGCTGGCGCGCATTTGCCGCACAGGGCTGGCGGTTGCGGCTGATCTGCTGGCGGTCGCCCAACGATCCACCGGTTTCGCCCGAGGACGAACGCGTGTTGCGCGACACATTCGAGGCAATCGACGTGTTGCCGATCCCGCACCGCCCGCCCGCGCTGGCGGCAAGGATCGCGCGGCTCGGCCGCTATCCCAGCCATGTCGCCTCGCGCATCCCAGCTGCGACGACGCGGAAGCGGCTGACGCGCGAGGCGATGGCGTTTGCGCCGGCGGCGGTGGTAATTGATAACATCTATGGCGGTGTGCTCGGCGAGACACTAGCGCGGGCGTGCGGGGTGCCGGCGATACTGCGCGGCCATAACATCGAACATCGCTATCTCGCCCAGCAGGCGGCGGCGACCACCAGCCTGCGCTCGAAGCTGGCATGGACCATCGCGCGATTTGGCCTCGAACGGTATGAAGACGCGCTTGTGCGTCGCGTCGCCTGGACATTCAATATCTCCGCCGATGACGTGGCGTTCTGGCGCGGACGCGGGATCGAGCGGATTTCGTGGGTGCCGACCGTCTTCCCCGATGCCGGGGCGGTGACGATCCTGCCACCGGCGGAAAAACGCTGGGACATCGCCTATATCGGCAACCTGCGCCTGCCTAACAACCTGCGCGGCATCGGCTGGTTCATCGATGCGGTGTTGCCGCATCTCCGCGCGGCGCGGCCGGGTCTCAGCATCGTGTTCGCGGGTGCCAACCCGAGCGCGGCGGCGTTGGCGATGTTCGCGCGCGCGCCGGATATCGAACTGGTGCCGAACGCGCCGAGCGCCGACCGCATTCTGGCGAACGGCCGCGTGCTGATCAACCCGATCCGATCGGGTAGCGGCGTCAACGTGAAGTCGATCGACATGCTGCGCTATGACGCACCGATCGTCACGACGACCATCGGTGCGCAGGGGTTCGGCCCGGAGGTCGACGGGCAGTTCCAGGTACACGACGATGCAGCCGGCTTCGCCAACGCGATCGTCTCGGCGCTGGCCGATCCGCATGCGCCGGCAGGACGTGCCGAGGTGCGCCGGCTGTTCGGCGATGTTGGCGTCGCCAACCAGATCGCGCTGATCGCGCGGATCGCGGGTGTCCCGGTCGACTAGCGGTTGTCCGGACCGGCAGGAAGGGCGTCAGTCCGACCATTTCTCGATCAAGGCTTCGTATTTCGACAGCACCATGTCCCAGGTGAACTCTTCCCGCCAGCGCGCGACGGCGGCGGTGCGCAGTTCGGCGCGCAACGGCTCGGACGCGATGATCTGGTCCATAAGGTCGGAAATCTGATCCTCTGACGCGAAGTATAGCCCTGCGTCCGCGGCGACCCATCGATTGAAGCGGTTATCATGCGCGATGATGGCGTTGCCCGCGCCGAGCGCCTCGACCAGCGACGGGTTGGTGCCGCCGACCTGATGGCCGTGAAGATACGCCGCGCTGTGCGCCCGTAGCGCGTCGACCGTGAGCCGTTCATAGATCGCACCGGGCATGATCACTTCCGGGCCCGCCGCCTCAAGCACCGTCGCGTGATAGGGGTTGGCGCGGTCGTACTTGCCGAGCAGCACCAGCTTGACGCCACGCTTCTTGCGAGAGAATGCGCGAACGATCTCCAGTACGGAATTCTCCGGCTCGGGCCGTGCGATCAGCGTGAAGAAGCGGTTGGGCTCGATCCCGAAGCGCGCGAGCGGTGCGGTCGGCACGTCGACCAACGGATCGCCGCCATAGGGGATCACCACCGTCTTGGTGCGCGGCGCGCGGGTGGCGAGGTGATCGGCGATCGACGGATGATCGGCGATCAGGGCGTGGCCCGACAGTGCGGCCAACCGCTCGTTGACCCACAGGAACACGCGCGGCCCGATGGTATATTTGGCGCGCTTCCACTCCAGCCCGTCCATGTTGATGAGGTTAACGCGCCGCCGCGCACGCAGATAGCCGCTCAGGAAACGGTGTTGTATCCGAGCGTCAGGATCGTGCCGGGAATCTTCAGCGAGTCCGCCGCAGAGGCGATGTCGAACTGGATGGTCCCGAGCGGCCCTTTAGCCTTCACCGGCATGTGGATGCGGCGAATGCCCTCCCACTCGTCCTCTTCGCGTTTGCCGCTGGCGGAACCCTGGCAATAGATGGTGACGGTCCAGCCGCGATCACGCAGCCAAAGCGCGAGGCGTTCCGCAAACGTCTCGAACCCGCCGTGCGCGGCGGGGATGCCGCGGATGCCGAGGATGATGAGCGATCGCGTCATGCCGGAACGCTGCCGCACACCCGTGAGAGGTGCGCGCGAGACACCGTGGTGCACAACTGGCCGGCAGCGTTATCCCGTATGCGGCACCCGTCCGATCCAGGCACAAAGACGATCTTCAAGGCGACTCTTCTTCAGAACGGGACACCGGTAAAACCGACCGCGACAAGCTCGACTGGTACCGAAAGTATGGTTGCGTGTTGCGCAGCCTACTTACCGGACCGAAGCCTATGGTGGTGAGATTGTGTGCCGTCAAACCTGTGCGCGGAGCATCATCGCGTTACATCGAAATGCGATGCTGCCGAACATGCTGGTTGATCTTCGGTTCACGACACACAGGCGCGCGTTGCGATCGGCAGGTTTCGCGTACGCCGGTTGCTCGACCCGCGACGCTGCGCCGCAACAAGATGGCGCGGTATATTGCCTGGCGTACTCGGCTGTGCCAATTGTTGCACAGCACAATTCGCGCCGCAGAGCGCTGTGACGGGAGCTTTAGTGGGAATCCGATCAGCGATAGTGTTGTGCGTCCTCGTCCTGGTGGCAGGGTGCGGCGGGCACGGCGGCAACGTCATCTCGACGGGCGAACGCTACGTCTCCGATCGATCGGGCGTCACCGATTACCGGCTTGGTATCGGTGACAAGGTTCGTATGTCTGTGTTCCGTGAGCCCGACATGTCGGGAGAGTTCTTGGTGGGCCCCAACGGCACGATGGCGCTGCCGCTGATCGGGGAGACCCCCGCGCTTGGGCGGCGGGTCGAGGACGTGGCCAGCGATGCCGCCGCCCGGTACGGCGCCGGCTACCTTCGCAACCCACAGGTCAATATGGAAGTGGTCGGCTTTCGGCCGTTCTTCATCCTGGGTGAAGTCACCACGCCGGGACAATATCCTTACTCGATCGGCTTGACGGCGTTCAACGCGATCGCAACCGCGCAAGGGTTCACGCCCCGTGCTGACCGCTACACGGTTCATATCCGACGTGAGGGTGCGGCCGTGGAGGAAACCTACCAAGCGATGCCGAACCTGCGGATCTATCCGGGCGATACGGTGCGTATCGGGGAACGCTTCTTCTGATCGGTTGCAGGCAACAAACGGGGAGTTGCGGCCGCTCGCTTCGGTCGGGCATCGTTACGGGCGTTGATTCACTTGGAAGGGCGCTGGCTACGCGGCTGCTGATCTGTGCGGCGATGCCGGTGTTGGTGGTCGGCTCCGCGCAGGCTCAGGTCGGCGAATCTTTATTGCTGCCGCCGGTGATCCCACCGGGCTTCGACCGTGGCCGCAACCAGAGCGTGCTCGAACTGCCACGCAAAGCCTATGACCCGGTCGGGATCCGGATCAATTCATTCGATCTGTTTCCGTCGATCAAATCCGGGGCAGGTGCCACTTCGAACACCTATTACACCGTTGACCCCGTCGCCTCGACATTCCTGACCACGACCCCAGCCGCGGAACTGATTTCGCGTTGGAGCCGACACCAGTTGATGCTGTCGGGAACAGGCACGTTCCGTCAGTATATCGGCCAGCCGCGCCGTAACGAGACGACCTGGCAGACCGACGCGCGGGGCCGCGTCGACCTCGGCCGCTTCACCACCGTCACGCTCGAGGAGATCTCGGCACAGCTTACCGAAAATCAGTTCTCGGGCGAAACGGCGCCGACCGTGGCCGCGCTATCGCGGTATCGCCGCGACTTCGTCAGCCTGCGCGCGGTCAATCAGGTCGGGCGGATGCGACTGACCGTCGCAACCGACTATGCACTATTCTGCTTCAAACCGCTGCCGTTGCTGGCCGGCGGAATCCGCAGCCAGGAAAACCGCGACCGCAACGTCGCGCGCGCGACCGGTCAGTTCGAATATGCCCGTTCGCCCGATCTGGCGTTCTTCGTGCAGGCATCCTACGCGGATCAGGCGTTCAAGACGCGGTTAAGCGCGACGCTGCCGAACCTCGATTCAACCGCATATCGCGTGCTGAGTGGTTTCAATTTCGACGATCCCGGGTTCGCACGCGGCTCCCTCGGCGTCGGCTATACGCACCAGACCTTCACCGCGCCGAACTATAAACCGGTCGGCGGTGTTTCGGTCGAAGCGAGGGTTGAGGTCTTCCCATCCCGGTTGACGACCGTACTGCTCGGCGCGCGCCGGACGCTAGAGGTCACCAGCCTCTATACCGGTGGTGCTTACTGGAATAACCAGCTCACGCTGCGGGTGGATCGCGAGATCTGGCACAGCGTCCTGGTCGACGTCATCGCGGAACGTTTCAAGCAAAGCTACATCCAGTCCGGCCTGATAGCGAAGTCTTATCAACTAGGGCTCGGCGCGCAGTATCTCTCGTCACGCCGGGTCATGGTCGATGCTTCGCTGAAGTACGGCAACCGCAGCGCCGCTTCGGCGGTCCTCGGAAATCCATTCGATGAAATCCGCAGTGAGATTGGTTTGACCTTCCGGATTTAATCCGTTCTCCGGAACAGAACGCTTCTAGCAAGGTAACAGGACGCTCATGGAAGTCAGACAGGAAGCCGGGCAGTCCGAGGCGCAACTCGCGGATATCGTCGAGATGGTTCGCGACACCGTCATGCGTCGGTGGCCGGTGCTGCTTATCGTTTTCCTGGCCGTGTCGGCATTGGGTATCGCCGCGGTGCAGTTCCTGCCCGTGTCCTACTCGTCCGTCGCCAAAGTGCGCATTGACCCGACGCTGAACCCGCTCGCCACCAAATCGGCGGACGGCAAAGCCGAGCTTACGTCCGAGGCGATCGAAACCGAGGTCGCGACGATCCAGTCGCTGTCGCTCGCGCGCGGGATCGTGCAGCAATTTCACCTGGAGAACGATCCCGATTACGCAAAGGTGCTGAAGGATAGCGGCACCGGTCCGTCGAACCCGCAGAACCGTGAGACGCTGCTTGCCAACGCGGTTCTGAAGAAGCTCTCGGTGCAGCGTGAAAAACTGACCTACATCCTCGACGTTGCCTTCACGTCGCCCGATCCGATCAAATCCGCGCGCATCGCCAATGCCTTTGCCAAAGCCTATATTGCGGCGAAGATCGGCAACAAGGCGGGTGCGGCTGACCGCCAGTCGCAATGGTTCGAGCGCCGCCTGAAGGAGCTCGCCGACGATGCCCGCGCGGCCGATGCGCAGGTTGCCGATTACCGCGCCAAGGCCGGCATCGTCGAGAGCGACGGCGGCAACTCGAACGGCAGCACGATCACCGATCAACAGATCGCGCCGCTCGCCGGCTCGCTCGCTACCGCGCAGGCGGATGCCGCCGCCGCCCAGTCGGACCTCAACGCGGCACGCGGCCAGACCGCACGCGGTGCGCGCGATTCGGTCAGCGGCGTGCTAAGCTCGTCGGTGGTGCAGGATCTGCGCCGCCAGCGCGCGGAGCTGGTCCGCAACCTAGCCGAGATCGGCGTGCGGTACGGCGACCGGCACCCGGAAACGATCCGCGTGCGCGACCAGCTTGCCGGCATCGATACGCTGATCCAGAACGAAGAACGCCGCGTGATGTCGTCACTGGCGGCAAATGCCGCCTCCACGCAGGCGCGCGTTGCGAGCTTGAAACACGCGATGACCGATCTGGAGTCCAGGCGGGCAAACGACACGCGTAGCGCCGTGATCGCCGATGGCCTGGAGCGGGAGGCGACCGCGAAGCGTGCACTGTACGATCGCATGTCGCTGATGGCGCTCGACAGCATGCAAGAGGCACGCGTCTCGATCGCGCCGGCCGAGGTGGTCGAGGTCGCGCAGCCGCCAGCCAAGCCGACCAGCCCGAACAAGCTCTTGTTCTATCCCGTCGCGCTGGTGCTCGGCCTGATCGCGGGCGGCGTGGTGATCGCGGTGCAGGAACTCATGGCGGGTGGCTTGCGCTCGGCCGAGGACGCCGAACGCACGCTCGGCCTGACGATGCTCGCCGCGATCCCCAAGGTCGCGAAGGGTGTCAATCCGGCCGATCTGCTCATCACCGAACCGACCTCGTTCTTCTCGGAATCACTGCGCATCGTGCGCGCGGCGGTGCTGGGGCAGCGTGGCCAGGTGACGCCGAAGGTGATCGCGCTCACCTCTGCCTTGCCGGGCGAGGGCAAGAGCACGACGGCGCTGGCGTTCGCGCGCACGCTCGCCATCGCCAACGCCAAGACGCTGCTGATCGAATGCGACATTCGCCGCGCCGTCATGCAGCGCATGGTCAAGGGCGCGCCGCCGCGCACTGGTCTGGTCGAGGTGCTGCACGGCGATGCGAGGGTGGACGAGGCGATCGTGCCGGGCGACGTGCCGGGGCTCGACCACATGCTGGTCGTCTCGCGCTATTTCAGCTCGGAGGATATCTTCGGCGGTGGCGCGATGGATCGGCTGCTCAACGAATTGCGAGGACGCTACGATCACATCGTGCTCGATCTGCCACCATTGATGGGTCTTGCCGACGGCCGTTTCCTGGCGGCGCTGGCGGATGCGACGATTCTGGTGGTGAAGTGGGACGATACACCGGCGGCGGCGGCCTCCTCCGCGATCAACTGGCTGCGGACCGACGGCGCCAACCCGATCGGCATGGTGTATGCGATGGTCGGGGCGGGTGCGGAAGGTGTCGGCGGCTTGTATTACTACTCGCGCAAATACGCCGGATATTACCGGAGCGCATAATCGGGTGGTCTGAGCGCGGTTGGCGCAGACCCTGACCCGGGCCTCATCGCAGCCGCCCGATCGACGGCGATGTTAAAGAAGCGGTCCCGCTCCATACCGGGCGAGGTCATCGTGTTCGATCTGGGCTAGGACAATTCGGCTCGCCGCTACGGCAGCACCACGCGCGGAAATGTCCTGCTCAGCGGCACGCCATGCCAGGCTGAGGTCCGTATAGCCGAGCGCGCCGGCGATACCCGCGAGCCGGTGCGCTTGATCGGTAGAATCCGTGTCTTCTGCCAGCGCCGTGCAGAGCGTGTCGGCGAACCGTGCGATCATGGCCGCAGCGTCGCGCGCGCCGAGCAGACGGACCAGCCGATAGAACGGGGAGAACGGCGCAACGCGCAATGCGTGATCGCTCAAGGCCCCCGTAAAGACCTCGATCGCAGCCACCAGCATGGCCGCGTCCCCAGGCGGCAACAGGGCATTTGTTCCGGGCCAGCGCACGTCGCCATGCTGGAGTACGGGCACGCCGGCGGCAGGCAGTGCGGTGCCCCGCAGTCGGGCGAGTACGTCGGCAGCGCCGACCGCGCGCGAGTCGAGAAGCACCAGCGCCACATCCGGCGTGAGCGCACCGATCGCCCGATCAGGATCGGCGGTGATGGTGGTGCGCCAACCATTCGGCGTCAGCAAGCTCGCCCATGTGCGGCACAGATCGATGTCGTCGCTGAATAGAATGGCAGCGCTGGTCACATCGGCGGCTTCTCTGGGGCGTTGTGCGGCGATATCGGAGGAATATCGGCTTGTCCTCACAACGTCGCTTGATCGTTTTGGCAATTTGGACAAGAATTGCCCAGTAAACAAGGTCATATAATAAAGCGAAAGGGCGGTTATGGTCGCGGCGCGGCGGCTTCTGGTGGCGGACGATCATCCGCTCATCAGCAACGGCATACAACTCGCCGTGCATGCACGCATTCCGGACATTGCGATCGACACGACCACGACGATCGCCGGTGCGCGCGCGCTGATCGCGGCCCATGGCGGTTATGATCTGGTCCTGCTTGATTTTCGGCTGCCTGACGCGCGTGGTTTCTCCGGGTTCTTCGAGTTGCAGCAGGATCTCGGAAACCGGCCGATCGCAATCATTTCGGCAAGTGACGACACGACGCTGGTCGCTGCCGCGCGCGCGGTCGGCGCGTCGGGGTTTTTGTCCAAGGCGGACTCGCTTGACGCGCTGGTTGGTGCGGTTGGCGCGCTGCTTGCCGGTGAAAGGGTGTTTCCGCCCGTTGACAGCGGCGCGCTAGACTCTCTTCAGATGCGGCTTGCCACGCTTTCGGCGTCGCAACGGCGCGTGCTGGTGGCGCTGGTCGAGGGGCGGCTCAACAAGCAGATCGCGGGCGATCTCAACGTCACCGAAGCGACCGTGAAGGCGCACCTCACCGCGATCTTCCGCAAGATCGGTGTGCAGAACCGCGTGCAGGCGATCCTAACGATGCAGCCGTTGCTCAATCCGCAACATTCCCTGTGAACGACATCCCGGTTCTCACGCCAAATTGGGAACCGAAGCTGTGGCGGACGTTCGGTGCCGCCGCCGCACTGTCACTGGGCCTGTTTCTGCTCGCCGCCGTGTTCGGGGTGGAATACGACCATTCCACCCAGACCTCCGCAAACGTAAATCGCACGTATCGGGAACGGGTCGAGATCGACACGTTGCTCGCCGCCCTGCGGGACGCCGAGACGGCTCAGCGCGGCTATGTCATCACCGGCGATGCGGCGTTTCTCGTTCCCTACCGCACCGCACGGGCAGGCTTCGAGCGGCAGGCGACCTCGCTTGGCGATACGTTTCGCCATCTACCGGGCCAACAACGCAGGCTGGCGCGGCTGCGCGAGCTTGCCACGGCCAAGTTCGCCGAAATGGAGAAGATGAGCGCGCTACGGGCAGCGCAGGGGCTCGATGCAGCCGCGGCAGGCGTTCGCGAAGGCGAGGGCGCGCGGCTTATGTCTGCGATCGGTAACATACACGCCGCGATGGTCGACGAACAGAATCGCTTGCTGCGCGATGGCCTCGCTCGCCAGCGCACGCGCGTGGCCGCGACGCGCCGGATGATCTGGGAACTGGTGCTGACGATGGCGGTTAGCGCGTTCGTGCTCGGCTATCTGTTCTGGCGCGCTCGCAGCCACGCCCACAGTCTTGCGCTGAAGGCGGTGCGTTTCGGCATCCATCAGAACGCCATCTTCGATGCCGCGCAGGATGCCATCGTCCTGCTCAATCCGCATGGATGCATTGAAACGGTGAACCCTGCCGCAGAACGCTTGTTCGGCTATGCAGCGCCCGACCTGCTGCGGCGCGATATCGCTGTGCTGGTCGACCTCGCACCGGGGAAGGGACTGTTTCTTGATCGGCTCGGCTATCGTGCCGAAGGGCTGGCCGATCCGTTCCGAACGCAGTTGCACGCGCGGCGGCAGAACGGTGCGCTGCTTCCGGTGGAGGCGTCGCTCGGTGCGATGGCGTTGCCTGATGGCACGCATGTCGTCGTCGCCTTCCGCGATGTCAGTGAGCGTGAGCGGGCAGAGGAACTCCGAGCCCGCTTCCTCTCGACCGTGAGCCACGAACTGCGCACGCCGCTGACTTCGGTGATCGGTGCGCTCGGGCTTTTACGCGGCGGCATCGTGGCCGGCGTACCGGCGGAAGCCCAGCGGCTGGTGGCGATCGCCGAAGCCAATGCGACCCGGCTGATCCGGCTGGTCAACGATCTGCTCGATATCGAGACGCTGGAGGCGGGCGCGATGCGTTTCGACTTCCAGTCATTCGATCTGCGGGGCGCGATGGCGGACGCCATCGAGACGATGCGCGGCCTGGCCGAGGGGCGCGGCGTTGCGCTGCGACTTGAGACCGGTGAGAGGCCCGCGATCGTGCACGGCGACAGCGACCGTTTGGTGCAGGTCTTGAGCAACCTGTTGTCGAACGCCGTCCGATTTTCGCCAGAAAACGGCGCGGTGGTGCTATCATTGGAGGTGACGCTCGCGCGCGCAATCGTATCGGTGCAGGACGCGGGGCCGGGAATCGATCCGGAGCTCGGCCGGAGACTGTTCACGCGCTTCGGGCAAGGTGCCCGCCCGGCGGGGGCATCGGCGGGATCCGGGTTGGGGCTGACCATCGCGCGCGAGATCATGCGGGCGCATGGCGGTCGCATATGGCATGCTCCGTCCGAACAGGGGACGCGTTTCTGCTTTGAACTGCCGCTGTGGAGCGGTGACGCATGAACATTCTTTATGTCGACGACGAGACCGACATCCGCACGATTGTGGCGTTGGCATTCCGGCTCGACCCTGGTCTTGACGTCAAGATGGCGGAATCCGGCCCGGATGCTCTGCGCATCGTCGATGCGGGCGGCTGGAAGCCGGATATCGCCATGATCGACATGATGATGCCGGACATGTCGGGGGCGGACCTGCTCAGCGCCCTGCGCATGCGCGCCGGGCTGGAGGCGCTGCCTGTGCTCTTCGTCACCGCGAGCGCGCGCCCCGACGATATACGGGCGTATCTCGACCTTGGCGCGAACGGCGTCATCACGAAGCCATTCGATCCGATGTCGCTGGCACGGACAGTGCGACGTCGCTACGCCGAGATCTCCGCCTAGGCACCGACGTGCCGAATCGCTAGGTGGAGGAGCGCATCGAGATACCGTGCCGCGATGACGCTGTGACGTCATGACCGACGTGCGACCCGTTCTGCCTTTACGACCCTGGTCGAAAGTTCCTGCGACGTTGGTCGAATCAGCCTTAGACCTTGGTCGCAAATGCGCCTGATACGTAGTGCGCTTGTAAGTGCTGCTTAACCGAGGTGCGTGTTCTTGCCCCTGTGCACATCAAAGTGCGCAAGGGTCGTTGCAATGTCTCCGCTTTCGATACAGCAAGACAAAATCCGGTGTGTTCGCCGTATTGCGGTGTCATGTGTGTTGCTTGCAGCAATTACACCCGAGGTATTTTACTCCTCTGCGTCTGCGCAGGTCGCTGCCGGCACTATAATTCCTAATGTGGCGACTGCGATATACGAAACAAGCGGGGCGAAGAACTCAACGTCATCAAACCTAGCCTCCGTGCAGATCGCGGAGAAGCTTGATGTTGCAGTTGCTGTCGTGACGCCACGTACCGTTATAACCGGCGATGCTGCCGTCACTGGCGTGCCGTTCGTCGTCACCAACACAGGAAACGGCAGCGAAGCGTTCGCGCTTTCCGCGACGACCAACCAAGCAGCGGCTACCGTGACAGGCTACGCGATCGATCGCGATGGCAACGGCGCTTACGATGCCGCTGTCGACACGCTGCTGAGCGGTGCCGTGCTGCCGGCGATCGGCGCGGGTGTGCAGCAGCGCGTCTTGGTGCTGGTCGCCGCTGCCGGCGTCGCCGGTGACGACGTTACGGTCACGACGAGCGTGCGCGCGACCACGGGGACTGGTGCGCCAGGAACGACCTTTGCGGGTCAGGGGGATGGTGGCGGCGACGCGGTGGTTGGCACGACCGGAGCGGCGGCCAGCGCGGAGGCGCTGCTGGTACGCGCGGTCGCCGCGCCGACGCTCGTCAAGGCGCAGAGCGTCGCCGCGCCCGATGGCAGCGCACGCGCGATCCGCGGCGCGACCATCACCTACACGCTCACCGCGCATTTCTTTGGCGCCACGCCGGCGGCGGTGATCGCCGATCCCGTTCCCGCCGGCACCCGCTACCGCGCCGGCTCGCTCCGGCTCGACGGCGGTGCGCTTGGCGACGCCGGCTCTTTCGACGGCAGCACCGTCCGCGTCGCGCTCGGCGACATCGCGGCGGCGGGCGACCGCGTCATCACCTTTCAAACGACGATCCAGTGAGGAGTGCACCCGTGAACCGCAACGCCAAGACCATCCGACTGTTCGCCGCCGCCGCGCTTGCGGCGGCGCTCGCCACACCGGCCTTCGCGGCTGGTCCGCTTCAGGTCGCCTCCAAGGTGCTGACCGAGAAGAAGACCGCCGCCGCCGACGGCACCACCCGCGTCGCGCTGGTGCAGGCCACGAAGGTCGTGCCGGGCGACAAGGTCGTGTTCGTGCTCGATTACCGCAACACCGGCACGCAGCCGCTCGGCAACGTGGTGCTCGACAATCCGGTCCCGCAGCAGCTCGCCTACCGCAGCGCCGCGCAAGGATCGCCCACGCCCGAGGTTTCGGTCGACGGCCACACCTATGGAGAGCTCAGCGCACTGCGCGTGCGGACCGCCGCCGGCGGCACGCGCCCCGCGAGCCCCGATGATGTCACCCACGTCCGGTGGCGCCTGACGAGCCCGATCACGGCCGGCTCGCATGGCCAATTGGCGTTCCAGGCCGTGCTGAAATGATCCCCGACCCGTCCTCAACCAAACCAAATGATCGCAGGGAGTTACACTACATGTTCGTCAACAAGGTCAGGCTGATGCTGTTATCCGGCACGGCCATCATCGCCACCGCTGGGACGGCGCAAGCCGCGCAGACCCAGGCGGGCACTACCATCACCAACACCGCGCAGGTGACCTACACCGTCAACGGCTCGGCGCAGACCACCAATTCGACGACCGCGACCTTCGTGGTCGATCGCAAGGTCAACTTCACGCTGATCACCGATCAGACGTCGAACACCAAGGTCAACGTCGGCCAGATCGGTGCGGTCACCAGCTACAAGCTGACCAACACCACCAACGGCACGCAGGACTTCCTGCTCGATACGGCGCAAGCGGTGCCGCTCGGCGCGCTGCCCGGCACGCCCGACTTCACGCTGAACAACATCAAGGTGTTCGTCGATGCGAACGGCAACGGCGTGTACGATCCGGGCACCGATACCGCAACCTATGTCGACCAGCTCGCGCCCGATGCCTCGGTCGAGATCTTCATCGTCGGCGACGTGCCGACGACCGGCAGCTCGAACCTCGCGCAGGTCGCGCTGCACGCTACCGTGGCGGACGGCAACGCCGCCAACGTCAAGGGCACCGCGCTGATCCCGACCGACCTCAACCTCGCCAATGCCGACCAGACCGTCGATATCGTGTTCGCCGACAATGACAGCGACGGTACGCTGTACCTCGGCGATATCGCGCGTAACGGCCAGGCGATCGCCTATGCCGGATATGAAGCCGGCGCGCGCAATGTGGCACTGACCGTCACCAAGACCGCGCGGGTGATCTCCGACGACGTAAACAATCTGGTCAATCCGAAGGCGCTGCCCGGCGCCGTCGTGGAATATTGCCTGACCGTCAACAACGCGACCGCCGGCGTTCCAGCCAGTAACGTGGTGCTGACCGACGTCGTACCGGCCAACACGACGTTCGTGCCCAACACGCTGACGATCGGCGCGCCCGGCGTGGCCGGCACATCGTGCACGCTGGCATCGCTCGGCACCACCACCGGCTATACCGGTGCGTACGACACCTCGACCAAGACGGTGACGGCGACGATCCCGAGCGTCGCCGGCAGTGCCTCGGTCGCTGCGTCATTCCGCGTGACGATCAACTAAGCGCTACCAGACCCCAATCGCACTACAGGAGAACCGCGCTTCCGGCGCGCGCAGCCACGCGCGCCGGAACGTGACACCCCATGTCCATATTCCGCCACGCCTTGAAGACCAGCGCGGTTGCGCTTTGTCTCGGCACTGTCGCCGCACCCGTGTGCGCGCAGACGGTGGATCATGTCGATAATACCGCCACGCTGACCTTTACGGGCGCGCGCGGACCCACCACGATTTCATCAAACACCGTCAGCCTCGCGGTCGACCGGACCAAGGTTCCGACCCGGCTGAGCTTCCGCCTTCTCCCCATCGGTTATCAGCTCACCGGTATGACATGCGAGACCGTGCCCGCGGTCCGCTTCACACCGGCGCCGATCGACGCCGCGACGCTCGCGGCAGCTCCGCCCACCAAGACGCTGGACGTGAACGAAGCGCAGATCATCGTTCTGGAAAATGCCGGGGCGAACCACGACCCGAACACGCGCGATACGGTTGCGATCACCGTAACGTCGGGTGGTCACAGCAACCCGCTGCCCTTGCTGGAAACCGGGCCGAACACGGGTGTCTTCGCCGGAGGCGTGCCCGCGATCTCCGATCACAGCGCCGGGATCGCAGCATGCAACCCGCAGACGGATCGCGGCGTGAACCTTTCGCTGTCCTTCGCCGAGGACGATGACAGCTACGGATCGACCGCCTCGATCCTGGTCGATCCCGCCGGCTATGTGTTCGATTCCACCTCCGGTGCGCTGGTCGACGGCGCGATCGTCACGTTGCTCGACGACAACGACCAGCCCGCCAAGGTCTATGGCGACGACGGGATCAGCGCCTATCCCTCCACCGTCACCAGCGGCGCGTCGGCAAACGATGCGAGCGGCCGCGTATATACCTTCAGCCAGGGCAATTACCGCTTCCCGCTGGTTGCGCCGGGTACCTACCACATCAAGGTGACGCCGCCGGGGCACTATACCGCGCCTTCCGTGAAGTCGGCGACGGAGCTGGCGGCGTTGCGCGATCCGGTCGGCAAGCCGTTCATTCTGAACGTGGCCTCGACCGGCGGGCGCTTCACTATCGCCGACGCCAACCCGTTCTATACCGACATCCCGCTCGACCGGCCGAAGGACGCGATGTTGCTGCTGACCAAGACCGCGTCAGTGCGCGAGGCGGCGCCGGGCGATTTCGTCCAGTACCGGCTGACGCTGGCCAACCGCGACACGATTCCGGTCACCGATATCCACCTCACCGACCTGTTGCCGTCGCCCTTGCGCTATGAGCGCGGCTCGGCACGCGGGGTCGCGGAGCCGACCGTCTCGACCGATGGCAAGAATCTGGCCTTCATCGTGCCGCGCCTCGCGCCGGCGCAGTCGATCGATGTAACCTATGTGGTTTCCGTAAAGCCCGGTGCGGCCACCGGCGAGGCGCTCAACCGCGTGCTCGGGTCTGGCAGCAACGGCGCGACTTCGAACGAGGCGGCGGCATCGGTGCGCGTGCGCCCGCTGCTGTTCACCGACGGCTTCACCATCATCGGCCGCGTCACCGAGGGCGCGTGCGGCGATCCCGTCTCCAAGCGCAAGGGGCTGCCCGGAATCCGTCTGCTGATGGAGGACGGCACCTATGTGTCGACCGATCGCGACGGCCTGTACCATTTCGAGGGCGTCCGCGTCGGCCGGCATGTCGTCCAGCTCGATACGCAGAGCATCCCCGCGACCTATGAAGCGGTGGCGTGCGACAAAGATACGCGGCAGGCGGGCAGCGCGATCTCGCGCTTCGTCGAGGCGGATGGGGGCCTGCTCAAGCGCGTCGATTACCAGCTCCGCCCGACCGGCAAGAAGGCCGCCGCCGCGCAGCCGCTGCCGATCACGGTGGCAAGCGATGCCGACGCGGCGGGCAACCGCGACTGGCTGGCCGGTCAGGCGCCAGGCGTCGCCATGCTGTTCCCCGCCGAGGGCCACAACCCGCGCGCGCCGACGCTGCGTGTCGTCATCAAGCATCTCCCCGGCCAGCGTGTCGCGCTCCGCATCAACGGTGCGCCGGTCGATACGCTCGCGTTCGACACCACCGATACCGATGCCGCGCACGGCGTGGCGGTGTCGCGCTGGACTGGTATCCCCCTGAACGAAGGCGATAACCAGCTCGAAGCACGCGTGCTCGACGCGCAGAGCAACCTCGTCACCACGCTGACCCGCACGGTCCATTCCGGCAGCATCGCGGTGCGCGCGACCTTCGCGCCCGACAAGAGCCGCCTCGTCGCCGATAGCCTGACCCGCCCGCTGATCGCAGTGCGTGTGACGGACCGCGACGGCCGCCCGGTGCGCGACGGGACGATCGTGCCGTTCCGTGTCGACCAGCCCTATACCGCGGCGGTCGAGGCCGAACTTGAACAGGCGCGCCAAACCGCCGGCAAGGGCCGCAGCGCCACCACCGCGCGCGTGACCGGCGACGACGGCCTCGCCTTCATCGCGCTCGAACCCACCACGCAGGCCGGCGCGGTACACGCCACCGTCAGCCTGACCGAGGAGAAGGTTACGCGCGACAGCGACATCCGTGCGTGGCTGGCCGGGTCCGCGAAGCAGTGGACCGTGGTCGGGTTCGGTGCGGGGACGCTCGGCTACGACACGCTGAAGTCGCGCTCCAGCGCGCTGCCGCGCGCCGATCGCAACCGCGTTGTCACCGACGGGCAGATGGCGTTCTATGCCAAGGGCCGCGTCAAGGGATCGTGGCTGCTGACGCTCGCTTACGACAGCGACCGCAAGTACGACCGTGATCGGGGCCTGCTCGGCCAGATCGACCCCGACAAATATTACACCGTTTATGGCGATGGCTCGCGCCAGGGCTATGACGCGCCGACCGCGAAGAAGCTTTACGTCCGGCTCGAGCGCAAGGAACTCTATGCGCTGTTCGGCGACTATGAGACTGGCCTCACCGACACGCAGTTGATGCGCTACAGCCGCACGCTGAACGGCGCCAAGGTCGGCTACGAGGGCCGCCACCTGCTCGTCACCGCGTTCGCCGCCAAGACCGACCAGCGTTATGCGCGCGACGAGATCCAGGGCAATGGCCTGTCCGGTCCGTACCGCCTGTCCGGCCGCGACATCGTGCCGAACAGCGATCAGGTGCGGATCGAGGTGCGCGACCGCTTCCGGTCTGAGCTGATCGTCTCCACCACGCAGCTGACGCGGCATATCGATTACGACATCGACACCTCGCTCGGCACGCTGCGCTTCCGCTCGCCCGTGCTGACGCGCGATGCCAACCTCAACCCGACCTTCATCGTGGTCGATTACGAGACCTATGGTAGCGGCGACAAGGTCGTCGGCGGTGGCCGCGTTGCGACGCGCTTTGCCAAGGGCAAGGTCGAGGTCGGCGTGAGCGGCCTGCACGACGAGACGGCGGGCAACGCCTCGCTGTTGGGCATGGACGTAAAGGCCAAGCCGACCCGCACCACCGAGATTCGCGCGGAAGCCTCGACCGGCGGCAAGACCGGCCTCTCCGATGGCAAGGCGTTTCTGGCGGAAGTGGAGCATCATTCGGCGGGCAAGGACGGGCTGTTCTACGTGCGCCAGCAGGATTACGGCTTCGGCGTCGGCCAGCAGAACGTGGTCGAGGCGGGCACGCGCAAGTTCGGGTTTGACGGCCGGGTCGTCGTCACGCCCAAGATCACGGTGACCGGCAGCGCCTGGCATCAGCAGCAGCTCGACACGGCGGGCACCCGCACCGCCGCCGAGGTTCGCGCGGAATATCGCCGCGCCACCGGCACGATCTTCGTCGGCGGGCAACTGGCGATGGATCGCGGCATCGACGGCAAGGATCGCGACTCGCGGCTCCTCACGCTCGGCGGCACGCAGGCGCTGATGGGCGGCAAGCTCGGCATCACCGGCCAGACGCAGTTCGCGCCGGGCGGCGACAAGGCGAGCGTGGACTTTCCCGTGCGCCACCAGATCACCGCATCGTATCGCATCACGCCCGGCATCCGCCTGATCGGCGGCTACGAGATCGCGAATGGCAAGGATTACAGCGCGAACACCGCGCAGGTCGGTTTCGACGTCAAGCCGTGGACCGGCGCCAAGCTGATGAGCACGATCAACCAGCAGGCGATCGGCGAGAACGGCCAGCGTACCTTTGCGCAATATGGCATGAACCAGTCGCTGCCGATCGGTCAGCACTGGACGCTGGACGCCTCGCTCGACGCCAGCACCACGGTACGCGGCAAGATCCCAACGGGTGCGGTCATCAACGCGTTCCAGCCGGTCGCCTCTGGCGGGAGCCTGTCGCAGCAGGGGCAGGACGCCAACGGCAATTACGTCGCGGTGACGTTGGGTGCGGGCTACCGCGCGGCGAAATGGTCCTGGAACGGGCGCGGCGAATATCGGGGTGGCAGCAACGACACGCGCTGGGGCTTCACCAGCAACCTGCTGCGCACTTTGGGCGAAGGCAAGACGCTCGCTTCCGGCGTCAAGTACAACCGCGTGACCGACAAGACCGGCAAAGTCGCCACCTTCCTCGATGCCGATCTCGCGCTCGCTTACCGACCGCTCGACAGCCGCTGGTCGGTGCTGGAACGGCTCGAACTGCGCAACGAGAAGGCGGATGCGGGCGTGAGTGCGGGCAACGTGCTGGGCGTGTCGAGCTATGGTGCTGCGGGGCAGACCACGCTGCGGCTCGTCAACAATCTCGCGCTCAACTACCGCAGCGGCGCGGAAGGCGTCGGCCACGGGTTTGAGGCGACGGTCTATTACGGCGCGAAGTGGGTGCGCGGCAGCTTCGGCGCGGACGATTACACCGGCTATATCGACGTGACCGGCTTCGACCTGCGCAAGGATATCGGCCGCAAGTTCGATATCGGCGTGCAAGGTTCGGTCCAGCACGCCTGGGGCCGCGGCAGCTTCGCCTTCTCGGGCGGGCCGTCGGCGGGGGCGTCACCGGCGCCGAACCTGTGGATCAGCGCGGGCTACAACGTGGCGGGCTACCGCGACCGCGATTTCGAACAGGACCGCTATACCCGCAAGGGTCCATATGTCACGATGCGGCTGAAGTTCGACCAGCTCGGCCTCGGGTCGATCGGGCGGCGGTTCATGGGAGCGGGGCGATGAACAGGATCGTGACAGCCCTGATCGCGTTCCTGTCGGTACTGGCGCCGGGCAGCGCCTTTGCCGACCAGATCACGATCACCCGGGCGACGACGGTGATCTCCGACACCATGAACAACGCGAACCCGCGCCTGTTCACGGATTCGGTGATGGACTACAAGCTGACCTTCAACAACCCGCTAGGCAATGCGCTCACGCCGGTCCGGAACATGGTCATCGTCGAGAACATCCCGACGAACTGCGACCTTCAGGTCACCGATCTCGCCGGCACCAGCAAGGGGCCGGTCGAGTTCCTCGACGGCAGCCTGCTCGGCACCGGGCTGGCCAGCAGCGGGCTGACCTACACCTACAATCCGGCGGTGGTCGATAGTATCGAGTTTTCCACCGACGGCAGCACCTGGACGTCCAATGCCAGTGCCACATCCGGGAATTACAATCCGAGCATCCGTGCGATCCGAATCACGTTGGCGGGCACCTTCGCGACTTCGACCGCATTCCAGCTTCGGTACCGGGTGAAGATCAGATAGGGAGAGAGCCATGACCAAGACCAGGCCACCGCGCGCGATCGGCCTGTCCGGATGTGACGAGGTCATCGCGCGCAGGGCGGCGGACCTGTTGGAGAATACGGCGGCAAGCGGGACACTTGCCATCGAATCCGCCATCGCCACCGCCATTCGGGAGCGTCGGCTCGACGATGCGGTGACGCTGCAACGCGCGGCATTTCGCGCGCGGATGCTGGGCGGGATCAACCGTGCCCGTAGCGGCTTCGACGAGGAGCAGCGCGTGCTGCTCGACATGCCGGCGGAGCGGCGCGCGCGGCGACGATCGGTGACGTTGCTGACGATCGGCAAGATCGCGATCGGCCGGGTCGAGCATCCGTGCATGGTGCGCGACCTGTCGGAGGCGGGAGCGGGTATCGCCTGCGAGGTTGCGCTAGCGGTCGGGCAGGCGGTGACGCTGGCGATGCGTGGCCTGCCGCCGACGCCGGCACGCGTGCGCTGGTACGACGGCAAGTTCGGTGGCGTGCAGTTCGAGTCCGTGCAGGACGCGCAAGTGATCCTGAGCGTATCGCTCCGGCGCGACGCCGACGTGCCGCGTGCGCCGCGCGTGGCGATCGAAACGCCGGTGGTGCTCACCGCAAGCGACCGGTGCTTCGCGATGGTGGCGGCGGATATCTCGCCCGGCGGCATGAAGCTGCGCGGCGGCTGCGACGTCGTGGTCGGCACGACGGTGGAACTGCGGGTCGGTGCGATGCGCGAGGTGCTGTCAGGCACGATCTGCTGGCGGCAGCCGGACCTGATCGGCATCCGTTTCACGCAAATGCTCACCGCCGCGCAGATGGCCCACCTCGTAGCTACGGGAAGTGTATAACCAAATAGGATAAAAATCTCTGTCCTACAGCATCCCGCCACGTCTAGGAGACTTGGCATGACGGGGCGTCGCCTCCAGCGGGGGAATGCGGGATGGGTGAAGGTGTTGATGATCCGCGACGTCGTGGGCGCGCGATGGTCGGGTGGACGAAGCGGATGCGCGGCGTGTTTCTCGATTCGCTGGCGCTGGGCGGCAACGTGCGGCAGGCCGCGGAGGCGGCGGGTGGGACGCATGATAGCGCTTATGCGCTGCGGCGGCGCGATCCGGCGTTCGCGGAGGGTTGGGACGCGGCGGTGGCGACCGTCTACGCCCGGCTCGAGGCGGAGCTGCTGGCGCGTGCGATCGGCAACCGGCCGGTCGACTTTGACGCGGCGCTGGCGCTGAAGGTGCTGGCGCGCTACGAATCACAGGTGCCGCGTGGGCGGATGCGGGCGGGCACGGAGCGCACCGCCTCGCTCGACACGGTTGAGCGGTCGCTGACGCGCAAGCTGGCGGCTTTGGCCAAGCGCATGCCGGTGGCATCGTGAACGGAGAAGGGCTGGTGCTGCTGGTGCGGCAGCTTGCGGCGTTGCCGACGAAGGACCGGGTGCGGGTAATCCGCAGCCTGCCGCCAGAGGAGAAGCGCGCGCTCAACGCGGCCTGGATCGCCTGGGCGCATACCGGGCAGTACCGCCCCGCTGGCGACTGGCGGGTGTGGCTCATCAAGGCCGGGCGCGGCTTCGGCAAGACCCGCGCGGGCGCGGAGTGGGTGAGCGAGATCGCGCGGCAACGCCCGGGGGCACGGATCGCTTTGGTCGGCGCGACGATCGAGGATGTGTCGCGGGTGATGGTGGAGGGCGACAGCGGCATCCTGTCGGTCGCGCGACCCGACGAAAGTGTCGGCTGGCAGCGCAGCACCGGCGAGATCGTTTTCGCTTCCGGCGCATCGGCCTACACCTATTCGGCGGAGGCGGCGGAGAAATTGCGCGGGCCGCAGCATCATGTCGCGTGGTGCGACGAGGTCGCCAAATGGCGGCATGGCGAGGCGGTTTGGACCAATCTGATGCTGGGGCTTCGGCTGGGCGAGCGGCAACAGGTGCTGGTGACCACGACACCGCGGCCGGTGCCGCTGCTCAGGCGGATCATGGCGATGGACGGTCTGGCGACGACCGGCGGCGCCACGCGCGACAATCCGCATCTGGCGGCGGCGTTCGTCGCCGCGATCGAGCAGGAATATGGCGGCACGCGCACCGGGCGGCAGGAGATCGACGGCGAGCTGATCGAGGAGCTGCCGGGCGCACTGTGGACGCGCGCCGGGATCGAGGCGTGCCGGGTGCGACACGCGCCCGCGCTGGTGCGCGTGGTGGTCGGCGTCGATCCGCCCGCTGGCACGGCGAGCGGCGACGGCGATGCGTGCGGCATCGTCGCGGCCGGGCTGGGCGAGGATGGCCATGGCTATGTGATCGAGGATGCCAGCGTGGTCGGCGAAAGCCCGGAGGGTTGGGCGCGTGCGGTAGTGGCATGCGCTGGCCGCCACGCGGCGGACCGGGTGGTGGCGGAGGTCAACCAGGGCGGGCAGATGGTGCGTTCGGTGCTGGAACGGGCCGAGCCGTCGCTGCCGATCGTCACCGTCAATGCGACGCGCGGCAAGGCGGCGCGCGCGGAGCCGGTGTCGATCGAATATGCGCGGAGGCGCGTGCATCATGTCGGTGCGTTCCCGCAATTGGAGGACGAGATGTGCGGGCTGATCGCAGGTGGCCGCTATCAGGGGCCGGGGCGATCGCCCGACCGCGCGGATGCGATGGTATGGGCGCTGGCGGAATTGCTGCCCGGCGCGGTGGGCCGCGCGGGCGTGCGGACCCTGTAGTCCGGAGCTTTAGTTGTTATCGCGGCGCGAGCCGTTAGGAGGACGTATGGTTCCAAGGGTTTTGATCGATACGGCACAGGTGCCGGGCGGCGGCGAGATGCGGCTGGTGCAGCGTGGGCCCGATTTCTTCATCATGCTCGGCAACGAGGAATTGATGAGCAGCCGGATGAGCGGTTCGGAAGAAGCTCTCGCGACGATGGCGTGCGAGCGGGTGTCGGTGGAAGCGCCGCACTTCCTGATCGGCGGTTACGGCATGGGCTTCACCTTGCGCGCGGCACTGGCGCACTTGGGTGCGAAGGCGCTGGTTTCGGTGGCGGAATTGGTGCCGCAGGTGGTGGAATGGGCACGCGGGCCGATGGCGGCGTTCACCGGCGACAGTCTTGCCGATCCGCGCGTGGCGATCATCGAGGACGATGTCGGCGCGGTGATCGCTGACGGGCGGGGGACGTATGATGCGATCCTGCTCGATGTCGACAACGGCCCGGACGGGCTGACCCGGCGCGGCAACGATCGCCTCTATTCGCCGCGCGGGCTGGAGGCGGCGCGGGCTGCGCTCAGGCCGGGCGGGGTGCTGGCGATCTGGTCGGCGGCGCCCGACGTGAAGTTCGCGCGACGGCTGCGCGAGACGGATATGGCGGTGGACGAGGTGACGATCCGCGCGCGCGCCAGCGGCAAGGGCGCGCGCCACGTGATCTGGTTCGCGAAGAAGGTTTAGCGCGGCGCTGCTTTCGTAGGCCTTTTATTGGCGGCGGCCTGGGCCAAGATTATCGACGGCTCTGTATCTAAACCCCGGCTCGCGCCGGGGAAGGTGAGGTCGCGTCACTGACGCACGCACGAACAAGGACAACACCATGAAACTCTTCGGCTGGAAATCGGCCGGGCGCGACGTGCGTCCGGTGCTGGCGCGGCATGGCCTGTGGACTGGCGGTGGCGCAGGCGGCGAATGGAGCGACGATTACGTCGCGCAGGTCCGCAGCGGGTATCTCAACAATGCGATCGCGCAACGTTCGGTGCGGCTGGTCGCGCAAGGGTTGGCGAGCGCGCCGGTCGAGGCATCCTCGCCCGAACTGCTCGCGCTGGTGGCGGCGCGATCGGGCGGGCAGGCGCTGATCGAGACCGTGGCGGCGCATCTGCTGCTGCACGGCAACGCCTATGTGCAGATCATGGTCGATGCCGCCGGTGAAGTCGCGGAACTGTTCGCATTGCGCCCCGAACGGGTGAGCGTCGAGGCGGATGCGGGCGGCTGGCCGGTGGCGTATCGCTACCGCGTCGGCGAGCGGGTGACGCGGCTGATCGCGGACGGTCCGCGCCCGGAGGTAGTGCACCTCAAGAGCTTCCATCCGCTTGACGATCACAATGGTCTGGGGTGCCTCGGCGCGGCGGCGGGTGCGGTCGCGCTGCACAATGCGGCGGCGCGCTGGAACAAGGCGCTGCTCGACAATGCGGCGCGGCCGTCGGGTGCGCTGGTGCATGATCCGGGGGATGGCTCGGTGCTGTCGCGCGACCAGTTCGACCGGCTTCGCGCCGAGATGGAGGCGGGCTTTGCCGGCGCGGCCAACGCCGGGCGGCCGATGCTGCTGGAGGGTGGCCTGAAATGGCAGGCGATGAGCATGACGCCTGCCGATATGGATTTCGTTGGGCTGAAGGCGGCGGCGGCGCGGGAGATCGCGTGCAGCTTCGGGGTGCCGCCGATGCTGCTCGGCCTGCCCGGCGACGCGACCTATGCCAATTACAAGGAGGCGAGCCGGGCGCTGTGGCGGCTCGCGATCCTGCCGCTGACGGACACGATCTTCGCGGGGCTGTCGCAGGGGCTGGCGGGCTGGTTCGACGCGCCGTGGCTGCGCGTCAACGTCGACAAGGTGACCGCGCTTGCCGAGGACCGCGAACGATTGTGGGCGCAGGTGAGCGCGGCGGAATTCCTCAGCGACGACGAGAAACGCGCGATGCTCGGGCTCGCGCCGGAAGCAGGAGGTACGGCATGACCAAAGGTGCGGTGCTGGCGCAGTTAATGGCGCAGGGGCAGGCGGAGGGCGGCGATCTCGTGACGCTGCGCGCGATCGCCGAGGAAGCGGGCGAACTCGGCGCGAGCCGGGCGCTGGCGAGGCTCGGGCTGGATGATGCGGGTGCGGCCAAAGACATGGCGGAGCTGCGCGAGTTGCTCGGCGCGTGGCGGGATGCCAAGCGTTCGGCGTGGAAGGCGGTGCTCGGCTGGGTGGCGCGGATCGGCGGGGCGCTGCTGCTGGCGGCGCTCGCCACGCGCTACGGCTTTTCGGACTGGATCAAGTGACGCGCTTCGCCGGCTATGCGGCGGTGTTCGACCGCGCGGATCGCGGTGGCGACGTGGTGCGCGGTGGTGCGTTCGGCGACGTCGGGCCGGTGCCGCTGCTGTGGCAGCACCGTGGGCAACCGGTCGGCGTGATCGAACAGGCGGGCGAGGATGCGCGCGGGCTTCGCGTTATCGGGCGGATCGACAATGCCGATCTGGCACGGCTGGTGCGCTCCGGCGCGGTGTCCGGCCTGTCGTTCGGCTACCGCGTGCAGGCCGCTCACCACGGCCACTATCGTGAACTGACCGCGCTCGATCTGATCGAGGTCAGTCTGGTGGCGCAGCCGATGCAGCCGCTCGCGCGAGTCCACGCGGTCGCCTGACAACACCACAGTTTCAACAGGTTTCAAGCCCGGCGGCGGTGTCGCCGGGACGGGTTTCGCATGGGAGAATGACATGATCGAAGTGAAGGCAGATGCGCTCGAAACGACGTTCGCGGGCGTCGAACCGGGCGGCGCGGTGGCGCGGCCGTTGTTGAGCGGGGCGCGGGCGCAGAACGGCGCGTTCGGCGGGTTCCTGCGATCGGGCGCGAGCGTGGAGATGAAGTCGTTCACCGGCGTGACCGGCGACAGCGGCGGCTATGCGATCCCCAGGGAGATCGATGCGGTGATCGGGGCGACGCTCGCCTCGGTTTCGCCGATCCGCAGCATCGCCAATGTCGTGCAGGTCGGCTCGGCCGGCTATCGCAAGCTGGTGACGGCGGGCGGCACGCCGTCGGGCTGGGCGAGCGAGGTGGATGCGCGGCCCGACACGGGTACGCCAACCTATTTCGAGATCGCGCCACCGATGGGCGATCTCTACGCCAACCCGAGCGCGAGCCAGGCGATGCTCGACGATGCGTTATTCGACGTGGAGGGCTGGCTCGCCACCGAGATCGCGCGTGAGTTTGCGCGCGCCGAGGGGGCGGCGTTCGTGAGCGGGTCCGGCGTGGGGCGGCCGAAGGGGTTCCTCGCCGCGCCGGTGTCGAGCGCGAACGATGGTGCCCGCGCGTTCGGTACGCTGCAATATCTCGCGAGCGGCGCGGCGGGCGATTTCGCGGTCAGCCCGCAGGACCGGCTGATCGACCTCGTGCAGGCCCTGCGCGGGCCGTACCGGCAGAACGGCACGTGGGTGATGAACTCCGCCACGCTGGCGCGGATCCGCAAGTTCAAGACCAGCGACGGCGCGTTCATCTGGACGCCGGGCTTGAGCGCCGGCCAGCCGGCGACGCTGCTCGGCTATCCGGTGATCGAGGCGGAGGACATGCCCGACATCGGCGCGAATGCGCTGGCGATCGCGTTCGGCGATTTCCGCTCGGGCTATCTCATCGCCGAGCGCGGCGAGACCGGCATCCTGCGCGATCCGTATTCGAACAAGCCGTTCGTCAATTTCTACGCGACCAAGCGGATCGGCGGCTGCGTGAGCAATTCGGAGGCGATCAAGCTGATGAAGTTCGCGGCGAACTGATCGTTCGGGGCGACCTCCGGGTCGCCCCACCCCTGACGGGTTAAGTGGGGAATTGGGCATGAACGACGTGACGCTTGAGGCCGGGGATCGCGCCGCCGCGCTGGCCGAGGTGAAGGCGATGCTGCGGCTGGTTAGTGTTGAGGAGGATGCCCTGATCGCCGCGCTGGCCGAAACCGCGCTGGGGCTGGCCGAGCAGTTCATCGGCCAGGCGCTGATCGCGCGGGAGATGCGCGACGTGCTGCCGGTGAGCGCCGCGTGGCAGCGGCTGGCCTATGCGCCGGTGCGATCAATCGGCGCGGTGGCGGCGGTGGACTTTACCGTCGTGGGCGGGGCTGCCTTGGCGAGCGAGGCGTATGCGATCGATATCGATGCCGCTGGCGATGGCTGGGTGCGGGTGATCGACGCGGGCGGTGCGGGCCGGGTCGCAGTGACGTTCGTGGCGGGGCTGGCGGACGGGTGGGGCGCGATCCCCACGCCGATCCGACAGGGCGCGGTGCTGCTGGCGGCGCATTTGTTTACCGAGCGAGATGCCGCCTCGGCGGTGCCGGCGGCGGTGACGGCGCTGTGGCGGCCGTTCCGGCGGATGGCGCTGGGGCTGAGGGTGCGCGCGTGTTGAGCGGAGTGGTGGCGCGCGGGCGCGACATTGCGGAGGCGGCGCAGGCGCGTGCGATCGCGGAAGGCGCGGCGCGGTTACAGGCGGCGTTTCCGGAGCTTGCGGTGACGGCGCAGGCCGACGCGATCGTTCTGACCGGGAGGATTGACCCGGAAGACGCGCGGCTGCGCTGGATCGGGAGTGTGCTGACATGAGCGCGGAAGGCGTGGTGCAGGCTGCGCTGCTCGCCGCGTTGCGCGGGGTGGTGGGCCTCAACGGCGTATTCGAGGGGCCGCCGGTCAAGGCGACGCCACCTTATGCCGAGCTCGGCGAGACGCTGAGCGGCGACTGGAGCGTGAAGGACCGCGACGGGCGCGAGCTGCGGCTGATGGTGACGGTGCGCGACGTGGGTGAGCTGTCCGCACGGGCGCAGGCGCTTGGCGACGCGGTCGGTGCCGCGATCGCGGGCGTGCCGCGCGATCTCGGCGCGTGGCGGATAGCGAGCCTGGTGTTCGTGCGATCGCGGTTGCTGCGGCCGGCACCGGGGCGGTGGAGCGTGGTGGTGGAGCACCGGGTGCGGGTGCTGGCGGCGGATTAGCGCAACGGGTTTTCAGAACAGCGAGGAGCAAGACATGGGCGCGGAAAGTGGCAGGGCGTTTCTGTTGAAGGTCGGTGATGGCGGTGCGCCGCCCGCCTTCACCACGGTGGCGGGGCTGCGCACGACGCAGTTGTCGATCAACGGCGAGATGGTGGCGATCACCTCGAAGGATTCGGGTGGGTGGCGCGAATTGCTGTCGGGCGCGGGGGTGCGCTCGGTCAGCGTATCGGGGGCGGGCGTGTTCACCGGCTCGGGCGCGGAGGTGCGGCTCAAGGGCAATGCGCTCACCGGTGTGATCGATGATTACCGGCTGAGCTTCGAAAGCGGCGAGACGCTGACCGGGCGGTTCCTCGTCACGCGGCTCGATTACGCCGGCGATTACAACGGCGAGCGCAGCTACACGATCGCGCTGGAAAGCTCCGGCCCGGTGGTGCCGGCATGAGCGGCGCCAACCCTGTGCGCGGCGAGGCGGCGTTGCGGATCGCGGGCGAGACGGTGGTGCTGCGGCCGAGCTTCGCAGCACTGGTCGCGGCGGAGGCGGAACTCGGGCCGCTGTTCGCGCTGGTCGAGCGCGCGGCGGCGGGGCAGCTTTCGCTCGCCGAACTGGTCGGGCTGTTCTGGCATTGCCGCCATGCCGCCCCGCCCGCGCTCAGCCGCGAGACATTCGGCGAGAGCATCGTCACGAGCGGGCTGGCGGCGGCGACGCCGGTGTTGCGGGTGCTGCTGGCGCAGATCCTCGGCGGGCGATGAGCGACCGCTTTGCGCTGGCGGCGGGCCGGCTGGCGGGGCTGGCGGGGGTGGCGTTCGGCTGGTCGCCCGACCGGTTCTGGAACGCGACGCCCGCCGAACTGGCGGCGCTGGTGGCGGTACTGGCGGGCGAGGGTGTCGCGCCGCCCGATGCCGCGACGATCAGGACATTGCAGGAGGCATTTCCGGATGGATGAGGAAATCGACCGGCTGGTGGTGAGCGTGCGCGCCGACACCAGCGGCTTTGCGCGCGACGTGGATACGATGCGCGCCAGTCTCGACGGGCCATTGTCGAGCGGGGCGGATCGGGCGGGGCGATCGATCGAGAGCGCGCTGGTCAAGGCGGCGAAGACCGGATCGCTCGGCTTCGAGGATCTGCGCAAGGTGGCGCTGTCGGTGCTGGGCGACATCGCCGGCGCGGCGATCCGGGGCGGGATCGGCGCGGTGGTGGGCGGCACGAGCGGCGGCGGCGGGGTGTCGGGCGGCGGGCTGCTGTCTGCGCTCGGCAGCCTGTTCGGCGGATCGCCGGGGCGGGCGACCGGCGGGCCGGTCTCGCCGATGCGCCCGTACATGGTGGGCGAGCGTGGGCCGGAACTGTTCGTGCCGACCACCAGCGGCAGCGTGGTGCCGGCGGCGAGCGGCGGCGACGGTGGCCGCGACGTTCGCGTCGCGATCACGATCAACGCGGCTAAGGGCGAGAGCGGCGCGGCGCTGACCGCATCGAGCCGACAGGTGGCGCGCGCGGTGAAGGCCGCGCTGGCGACGGAGTAAAAGTATGGCATATTGGCTGGCGTTCGAACGGACGGTGCAGAGCGAGGGCGTGATCTCGCGCTTCGATCCGCGGTTCTGGACGGTGAACTTCCCGCGTCCGATGATGGCGGCGGTGACGACCACGGCGGCGGATGCGCTGCGAGTGGATGCGGTGTTCTACCGCGCCGACGATCTTGCCGGGTTGATCTGGGAGGCGGAGGACCGGTTCGATCATCCGTTGCTGACGTACGAGACGGCGCGCGATTTTCGTGGGTGCCGGCTGGCGTTCCGGTGGCGGTCGGGTGGGGTGAAGCCGCTCGATGCGGTGAACGGACCCGTGCTGACGATCGAGGGGCGCGACGCGGATGGCGCGGCGCGCGCGTGGTACGTGCGGCTGTGGAACTATGCGACCGGCACGCCGGAGGACGCGCGCGTGGCGATCGACTTCGCGCGTGTCGACGGTGGGTTCCTGCTGCCGGGCGAGGCGGTGCCGGTATGGGCGGGCGATATCGACCGGATGTTCGTATCGCTGGTGCCACCGGATTACGACGGCAGCGATGCGGTGCTGCCTGCCCCGGCGGAGGGATGGGTCGAGCTGAGCGAACTTACCTGCGACGGGCCGGGTGCGGTGCTGGCGATCGGCGACGTGGTGGTGCCCGCGCACGGCTTCGAGATTGCGGGCGGGTATGACGACAGCTACAACCTCACCCCGGCGCGGCTGCTGAGGAACGCGGTGCAGCTCGGCTATCGCGGCGCCATCGTTCATTATCTCGGCATGAGCCATTACTTCCGGCTCGGCGACGGGCTGCTGGTGACGCTGGAGGGCGGTGCGCTCAACGTGGCGGCGCGGGCGTGGCAGCGCGATTATGCGGCGCGCGCGCAGGCGCTCGGCTACGATCTGATCTGGTCGCTTAGTTACGAACTGTTCGACGCGCATTGCCCGGCGGACTGGAAGCAGCGCGCGTGGGATGGATCGCCCGCGCTGACCGGGTGGGTGCCGCCCTCGACTTTGTTGTCGCCCGCGCATCGCGACGCGATGGCGTATCTGCGTGCCGTGGCGGTCGAGGTGATCGGGATCGCGCTGGCGGCGGGGCTGGCGCCGAAGTTCCAGGTCGGCGAGCCGTGGTGGTGGGTGATGGCGGATGGCCGGCCCTGCCTGTACGATGCGGCGGCGCGCGTGGCGTTCGGGATGCCAGTCGAGATCGCCGATGTGCGTGGGCCGCAGCCGGCGGCGGCGGTCGTGCTGCTGGATGCGGCGGGAGTGCTGCTCAGTGCATCGACGGCGGCGCTGGTCGCGGCGGTGCGCAGCGTGGCGCCAACTTGCGAGACGCATCTGCTCGCCTATCTGCCAAGCGTGCTGGCGGCGGGCGCGCCGGAGGTGCGGCGTGTCAACCTGCCGCTCGGCTGGTCGGCTCCTGCGTTCGATGTGCTGCAACTCGAGGATTACGATTACGTCACCGCCGGCAACACCGCGCTCAGCGCGCGTGCCATCGCGGCGGCGCAGGCGCGGCTCGGCTATGCGAGCGACCACACCGATTATCTGTCCGGCTTCGTGCTCAAGCCAGAGGATTCGTCCGACTGGGCGACGATCGACGCGGCGGCGGATGTGGCGCGGGCGCGCGGCGTGAAACGCGCGGTGATCTGGGCGCTGCCGCAGGTGATCCGCGATGGATACGTCCATTTCGATGAGGAGACAGGCGACGTGCAGGCATTCGATGATGTGCTGTTTCCCCTCGCGCTTGGCCGCGAGGCGGAGGTTACGCCGGAATATTCCACCGCGATCGTGACGAGCGCGGGCGGCAGCGAGGCGCGCAACGCCGACTGGGCGGCAGCGCGGACGCGGTACGATGTCGGACCGGGCGTCCGGTCCGAGGCTGACATCGCGGAACTGCTCGCCTTCTTCCGCGCGCGACTAGGGCCGGCGCGCGGCTTCCGGTTTCGCGATCCGTTCGATGCGTCGTCCGGCGGCGCGGTGCCCGGTGCGCTCGACCAGCAACTCGGCATCGGCGATGGTCTCGGCACCCGCTTCGCGCTGGTAAAACATTACGGCGAGGCGGTGCGGCGGATCACCCGGCCGGTCGGCGGCAGCGTGACGGTGGCGGTGGACGGGGTAACGACGGTGGCGTTCTCGCTTACCGATGGCGGCATGGTCGAACTCGACACCGCGCCGGCGGCGGGTGCGGTGGTGACGGCGGGGTTCCTGTTCGATGTACCGGTGCGTTTCGCCGAGGATAGCCTCAGCGTGACGCGCGCGACGTTCCTGGCGGGATCGGCGGCATCGGTGCCGCTGATCGAGGTGCGCGAGGCATGAGCTTCCTCGATGGACCTCTCTCGACGATCGCGCTGTGCTGGCAGATCGAGCGACGTGACGGAATTGCGATTGGGCTGACCTCGCACGACCGCGACCTGACGATCGACGGCCTGATCCACCGTGCCGCGCCGGGGATGACGCCCTCCGCGATCAAGCGCAGCGACGGGCTGGATGCCGACACGATGGATGTTGCGGGTGCACTGACCAGCAATGCGATCAGCGCGGCCGATCTTGCCGCCGGGCGGTGGGACGGGGCGGCGGTGCGGCTGTTCGCGGTGGATTGGACTGGCGGCGCAGGTCGCGTCGATCTCGGCGATGGGACCATCGGGGCGGTCGAGACGAAGAACGGCGCGTTCACCGCCGAACTGCGCGGGTGGAGCGCGGCGCTTGACCGACCGGTGGCGGAGGAAACGTCGGCGGAGTGTCGCGCCGAACTTGGCGACACGCGCTGTCGCGTGGCGATGGCGGGACGGCGGCGGTTTGCTCGCGTCGTTTCGGTGGCCGCGCGAGCGGTAACGATCGATCAGGCCGAACGGGCCGAGAATACCTGTGGCGGTGGGCTGCTGCGATGGTTTGGTGGTGCGAACACCGGGCTGGAAAGCGCGATCGCATTGTCGGATGGCGCAGTGGTGACGCTGCGGAGCGAGCCGGTATACGCGCCCGCGCCGGGCGATCTGATCGAGCTGATCGAGGGCTGCGACAAGAGCCTTGCCACGTGCGCCGCACGGTTCGGCAACGCCGTGAACTTTCGCGGCGAGCCGTATCTGCCCGGCATCGACCTATTGACGCGGTATCCCGGCGCATGACCGGCCGCGAGGACGCAGTGGCGGCGGCCCGCGGTGCGATCGGCGCGCGCTTCCGGTTGCATGGGCGCGACCCGGTGTTTGGGCTCGATTGCGTCGGACTCGCCGCGATCGCCGCGCGCGGTGGCGGGTTCGCGGGGGCGATCCCTGCCGATTACGCGATCCGGGGTGCCGACCCGAGCCGCGCGATCGACTCGGCGGGTTTATCGCGCGCGGTGCCTGCCGCGCCGGGCGACCTGCTGCTGTTCGCGGCAGGTCCGGCGCAATTTCATCTCGCCGTGATGGTGCCGGGCGGGATCGTCCATGCCGACGCGATGCTGCGCCGCGTCGTCGAACGGCCCGGGACGCCGCCCTGGCCGCTGGTCGGCGCGTGGTGTTTCGAAGGGGAGGACTGACATGGCGACATTGGTGCTGACGACGATCGGCAGCGTGGTGGGCGGGCCGATCGGCGGCGCGCTCGGTGCGATCCTGGGGCAAGCGGTCGATCGCGACGTGCTGTTCAGACCGGAAGGTCGCGAGGGTCCACGCCTGACCGAACTCGCGGTGCAGACATCTTCCTACGGAACGCCGATCCAGAAGGTATTCGGCACGATGCGGGTGGCAGGCAGCGTGATCTGGTCGACCGACCTGATCGAGAGCCGGAACTCCACCGGCGGCGGCAAGGGCCAGCCAAGCGCGACCAGCTACAGCTATGCCGCATCCTTCGCGGTGGCGTTGTCGGGGCGGCCGATCCTGGGGGTGAGGCGGATCTGGGCGGACGGCAATCTGCTGCGCGGTGCGGCCGACGACTGGAAGGTGACGACCGGTTTCCGCCTGCACCTCGGCAGCGAGGATCAGGCGGTCGATCCGCTGATCGCATCGGCGGAAGGTCAAAGCCTTTCGCCGGCGCATCGCGGCGTCGCTTATGCGGTGTTCGAGACCCTGCAACTGGCGGATTATGGCAATCGCATTCCATCATTGACGTTCGAGGTTGTCGCCGATGCAGCGCCGGTCTCGGCGGGGGCGATCGTGGCGGAGCTTTCCGACGGTCTGGTTGACGGCGCCGGCGTGACGCTGCCCGTGTCGGGCTTCGCTGCCTATGGCAATGCGCGCGCGGTGATCGAAACGATCGGCTCCGCGACTGGCGGCTGGTACGCGCCGGCCGGTGGTGGGCTGACGATGCGCGCCGGTGATGCGGCAGACTGCACGATTATCGACAGCGGCGTGGCCGCCGGCACGACCGGCGGCGCGCGCGGGACAGGTGCTACCGCCGCCATCGAGACGGTGCCGCGCACGATGACGCTGGCGCATTATGATCCGGCGCGGGATTACCAAAGTGGGCTCCAGCGCGTGCGGCGGCCGGGAGCCGGTTACGCCGAGGATCGCATCGACATGCCTGCTGCGCTCGAGGCGGTGGCGGCGAAGACGATGGCGCAGGCGGCGCTCGATCGTGCCGAGGCGGGGCGGGTACGGCGCACGGTTTCGCTCGGCTGGGACTCGATCGGGATCGGCCCGGGTGCGCGCGTCGCGATCGAAGGCGCACCGGGGGTATGGCGCGTGACCGGCTGGTCGTTCGAGCGGATGGTGCTGTCGCTGGAGTGCGTTCGACTCGCCGCGGCGGCACAGCCGGTGCGGGCCAGCGCCGGTCGCGTGCTGTCGACTCCTGATGCGCTCAGCGGCACGACGATCGTCCACGCCTTCGAGATCCCGCCGCTCGACGATACGCCGCTGAGTGCACCGCGACTGACGATCATGGCCGCGGGCAGCGCACCAGGCTGGCGGCGTGCAGCGTTGCTTTATAGTATGGATGGAGGGACCAGTTGGGCGAACGCCGGTGCGACGGCGGCACCCGCCACGCTCGGCAACCTGGCGAGTACTCCCGGCCAAGCGCCGGCCGCTTTGCTCGACCGACGTTCGGTGTTCGAGGTCGTTCTGGCGCATGACGGGATGAGCCTTGCAAGCGCCACGGCGGGTACGATCGACGCCGGTGCCAACCTTGCGCTGTGCGGCGACGAGCTGCTCCAGTTCGCCAACGCCGAGCAGATCGGCCCGGCGCGCTGGCGATTATCGGCCTTGTTGCGCGGGCGGCGCGGGACCGAATCGGCGATCGGCACACAGCGGCCGGAAGATCGCTTCGTTTTGCTGGAACCCGGCACGTCGTTGTCGCTGGATCTGCCGTTGACGACGCTTGGCGGAACGGTGCGGGTGCTGGCGGCAGGCGTCGGCGATGTCGCCGGTCCGGCGGCGGCCGCTTGCGTGATCGGTGGCGCATCCGTGTTGCCGCCATCGCCGGTTGCGTTGCGCTGGCACGAAGTCGGCAGTGGCGATGTGGCGATATCCTGGACCCGCCGTAGTCGCGCGGGTTGGCGCTGGATCGACGGCGTCGATGCGCCGCTGGTCGAGGAACGGGAGCGCTACCGCGTCACGCTGACATGGCGCGACGGCACGCGCACGGCCGAGGTCGATTCGCCCGGCGTCAGGCTTGCCGCGGTCGAGCGCGGCGGCGGCACGACCGTCAGCGTGCGACAGATCGGTTCGGTTGGCGAATCCACCGGCGCCAGCCTGTTCATCCCGTCTTTGGAGATACAATCATGAGCGACGATCTCTCCCCACGACTCGCACTTCCATTCCTGAACGCCGGCCAGGCGCAGAAGGAAATCACGCATAACGAGGCCTTGACGCTGCTCGATCTGCTGACCCAGACGGTCGTGGTTGCGGCCGGCGTGAACGTTCCTCCGGAAGCGCCGGTGGCCGGCCAGTGCTGGATCGTCGGAACCAAGCCGGACGGCGCGTGGAGCGGCTCCGCACAGGCTCTTGCCGGATGGAGCGAAAGCGGCTGGCGGTTCTGCTTGCCCGTTCCCGGCATGTGCGCCTGGAGCCTTGCCGATGGTGCGCAACTCCGCTTTGACGGCACCGGCTGGAGCGTCGGCATCCTGCGAGCGGCAGGCGTGGAAATCGGCGGGGTACAGGTAGTAGGCGAGCGCCAGCCGGCCATCGCGGAACCAACCGGTGGCACGGTGATCGATGCCGAGGCGCGCGGCGCGCTTGCCAGTGTCGTTGCTGCACTGCACAACCATGGGCTGATCGGCACGTGAACGCATTTTCCAAGAGGGTATCGCTCGATGTTGCGGATATGCAACAGTAGCCGGTTTTTGTGCGCTTGCGTGGAAACGAACGCAGGACTAGGGAGTTTGGGCTGTCCGAGTGACACCTAAGGAAAGGGGATTTCTATGCGGAAGCTAGCCGTTATCGTAGCGCTTGCCTCCACTGCTCTTGCAACGCCTGCTCTTGCCCGCGACAAGTCGTGGTACGTCGGCGTTGAAGGCGGTGGTATGATCGTCGAAGACATGAAGTTCGATATTGCGAACACGCCTTCGGCAGGAACGTACAACACCAAGACCGGTTATGACGTCGATGGCGTGATCGGTTACGACCTGGGCATGTTCCGGGTTGAAAGCGAAGTCGGTTACAAGTTCGCCAAGGGCGACACCTATCGTTCGTCGGTCAACACGCCGTTCGTGAACACCGGTGCGTTCGCACGCCCCGGCCAGTATGACAGCCCGCACAGCCACACGTCGGCTCTGAGCTTCATGGTCAACGGCCTGCTCGACTTCGGCGATGACGATGCCATTCAGGGCTTCGTCGGCGGCGGTGTCGGTGTTGCGCGCGTGACGCTTGCTGGTCCGCGTGCCGGCAACGCAGCGAGCTTCCTGGACGACAGCGACACGGTTTTCGCATGGCAGGGCCTCGCGGGCGTTCGCGCTCCGCTGTCGAACCATGTCGATCTCTCGCTCAAGTATCGCTTCTTCAACGCCGACAACGTCAAGCTGGTTGGTGTCGAGGGTGCGCAGTACGAGACGCGCTATCGTTCGCACAGCCTGCTCGGTGGCCTGACCTACAACTTCGGCGAGCCGGCAGCACCGCCGCCGCCGCCGCCGCCGCCGCCCCCGCCGCCGCCGCCCCCGGAAGCTCCGGTTGCAGCGCCGCCCGCACCGGTTTGCTCGCCTGGTCCGTTCATCGTGTTCTTCGAGTGGGACAAGTCGGACATCACGCCGGAAGCGTCGTCGATCCTCGACAACGCGATCGCTCAGTACGCTTCTTGCGGCAACGCACAGGTCATGCTGGCCGGCTTCGCCGATCGCTCGGGTACGCCGAAGTACAACGTCGGTCTGTCGCAGCGTCGCGCGGACGCGGTGAAGGCTTACCTGTCGTCGCATTCGATCCCGGAAGCAGCCATGACCACGCAGGCATTCGGCGAAGATCCTTCGCACCTGCGCGTTCAGACCGCCGATGGCGTTCGCGAAGTCCAGAACCGTCGCGTGGAAATCACGTACGGTCCGGGTTCGGGCCAGTAAATCTGACCGGAACGCGAGTTCAAAGAGAGGGGTCGGGAAACCGGCCCCTTTTTTTGTGCGTGGTGCTGGTCGAGAATGAAGCAGCGGCGGCGACGTTACGGTGGCCAGCAGCATAGGCGCGTGGACCAACCCCGAGGCTAGCCGACACGCAAAGGCTGATGGAAGTATCGCGGCTGTCAGGTTGATGCAGGCTCGGCAAGCGCTGCGTCGAGCCACCCGGGACAAAGGGCGTCGCCCAGCGACTCGACCCGGCGCAGTTCGACCATCAGGCCGAGCTCTGCGTAACGCGTGCGGGTTCGATCCCCCGCATCGCCAAGCGGCGCGACCACCAGACGGCGATTGACCTTCGACCGGTGATGCATGCGCGCGGTGTTTTCCTGCCCGATATAGCACCCTTTGGTGAAGCTCACGCCATTCAGTTCACGGGCATTGCATTCCAGCCATAATGTCTGATCGCTGCCGAGTTCCGCAACGCCTTCGGTTACGCCGCGCGTGAGCCGGTGCGCACGCCACGCAGCGTCGGCCGGTGCGCCGCCCGCTTCGCCCAGCCAGCGACACCCGAGATCCGGCAGGCGTGGATCGGCTCCGCCGCCGTCCAGCGGCGACCAATGCACCGCACCCTGCGCCGGCTCAATGGTGATCGCCCGCCGCAACCGATACATCGACAGCCGCCGCGTCAGCGCCTCCGCAGCCGATGCCTCGCAGTCGATCAGAACCGCGTCGCCGTCCGCCCACAGCAGGAAATCGAACAGCGCCTTGCCCTGTGGCGTCAGCAGTCCGCCCCACCGTGGTCCGGACGCGTCGAGACCGGTCACATCCTGTGTGACGAGGCCTTGCAAAAAACCGCGCGGATCGTCTCCGGCGATGCGGATCAGTGCGCGGTCGCTGAGCAGCGTTGGGGTGGTTTCAGTCATCCGCAACAGGTAGGGGGGAGGCGAGACAAGCGAAAGAGGCAGCGATGGCACGCTACGACATGATCCTGACTGGCGGCACGGTGCATTTGCCGAGCGGCCCGGTACAAACCAGCGTCGGCGTGATCGGCGGCCGGATCGCCGCGATCGGCGCGAGCGGCGATGCGGGTGAGACGATCGACTGCACCGGCCTGGACATCCTGCCTGGCGTGATCGACACGCAGGTGCATTTCCGCGAGCCGGGATTGGTCCACAAGGAAGACCTCGAAAGCGGTAGCCGTTCCGCCGTGCTGGGCGGGGTGACCGCGGTGTTCGAGATGCCCAACACCAAGCCCAACACCGACAGCGCCGATGCGATTACCGACAAGCTCACCCGCGCCCACCACCGCATGTGGTGCGACCATGCATTCTATGTCGGCGCGACCAACCATAACGCGCGGGATCTGGCCGAGTTGGAGCGGATGCCGGGCACGGCAGGCGTAAAGATCTTCATGGGTGCGTCGACCGGCGATCTGCTCGTGTCGGAGGATTCCTCGCTCGCCGATGTACTTGCCTCCGGCCACCGCCGCGTCGCGATCCATGCCGAGGACGAGGCGCGGATGAACGCGCGTGCGGGTGAACGCATCCCTGGCGATGCGGCCTCGCACCCGGTGTGGCGCGACGACGAAAGCGCGCTGATCGCGACGCAGCGCATCCTCAAGCTGGCGCGTGAGGCGCGACGGCGCATCCATGTGCTGCACGTCACCACCCCCGCCGAACTCGAACTGCTATCGCGGCACAAGGACATCGCCAGTTGCGAGGTCACGCCACAGCATCTGACGCTGGCGGGGGAGGAGGCCTATCCGCGCCTCGGCACCTATGCGCAGATGAACCCGCCGATCCGCTCCGGCGCGCACCGCGACGGGTTGTGGCACTGGTTGCAACAGGGCGTGCCGGACGTGATCGGTTCCGATCATGCGCCGCACACGGCGGAAGAGAAGGCCAAGCCCTATCCTGATTCGCCCAGCGGCATGCCGGGCGTGCAGACGCTGCTGCCGTTGCTGCTCAACCATTTTGCCGAGGGGCGCACCACACTCCAGCGCGTGATCGACCTGACCAGCGCGGGCGCCCAGCGCATCTTCGGGATTGTCGGTAAGGGGCGGATCGCGGTTGGCTACGACGCCGATTTCACCGTGGTCGACCTCAAGAAGCGCTGGACGATCACCGAGGATTGGCTGGCGTCGCGCTGCGGTTGGTCGCCGTTCACTGGCATGGAATTGACCGGCAAGCCGATCGGCACGATCGTGCGCGGCAACCGCGTGATGTGGGATGGCGCGCTTGCGAATGCGGCAGTCGGCGAGCCGATCCGGTTCGAGGCGATCGAGTTCGGCTGAACGCCTCGGGCAAGCGGCGCGGTTACAGCGCGCGCGGCTCGCCTTCCGCCAGGACATGCGTGCAGAGCTGCGCCTCGGGCGTGTCGCCCGCCTCCAGCGCGGCGACGGTGACCCAGCCGTCCGCGCGCATCGTCGCCGCCACTGCCGGATCGGTGCCGATCGGCACGAACAGCCGGCGTCGGTCGATCTCGCCTAGCCCCGCCGCGACGATCGCATCGGCGTAGAGCGAGAAGCCGACCGCGACTTCCTCCGCGCCATTTTCGTGCACGATCGAATAGCTGCCACCCCGGCCGATCTCACCGCGCACGCCGCGCGCGAAGATCGAGAAGCCCAGCCAGCTCTGATACTCGAAACCGTGCCGCTCGGTCGGATCGAGCGTCAGCCCGACGCGGCCCTTCAGCGCTTCCGCGATCGCCCACAGCCCGTCGAGTCGCGAGCGCAGCGCGCCACCAACGTCGAACTGACACAGCCGGTCATGCGCCGCCGCAAACGGCCCCGCCGCTTCGATCAGCGGCAGGTACGCGCGCGAGATTTCGGCCACACCGCCGGCATCCTTGGCGTCGAGCCGGTCGCACAGTGCGGCGATTTGCGCGTCGTCGATCGGCAGCGGCCCCTTGGCGAGCGTGCTGACCAGATCGGGCAGGGTGAAGTCGATCGAGACGTCGTGCACGCCCGCCGCTTCCAGCGCCTCGACCGCGACGCTGACGATCTCGGTGGCGGCGGCGATCGTGCCGAGGCCGATCAGTTCGCAGCCCATTTGCAGCATCTCGCGCTCTGGGCTGAGTTGCGAGGCGCGCAGCCGCAGCACTGGGCCGGCGTAGGACAATCGCACCGGGCGCGGATGATGGCCCATGCGAGTGGCAGCGATGCGGCCGATCTGCGCGGTGATGTCGGGCCGCACTGCCAGCGTGCGCTGCGACACCGGATCGACGAACCGCACGGCATCCTGCGCGGTGGCGGATTTGAGGCGACCGGCGAGTCCTTCCTCGAACTCCGCCAGCGCAGGATCGGCGCGTTCATAGCCATGCTGAAATGCAGCGCCGAGCACGGCCTGTTCGAGTCGCGCGGTGGCATCGGCGACGGGGGGCAGGCGATCGCGGAAGCCCTGGGGGAGAAGCGAAGTCATCACGGAAGCCTTGTTGTCGCCGTTTCGGCAAAGATCGCGCGTTCCGTCGCTTGCGCGCGCGGTGTCGTCAACCTCGAGTCGCGATTTTCCGGGCAGGACACGAAAAGGCCGTGCACGCTCGCGCGGCACGGCCCTTCCGCTATCGGTGTTTAGAACGCCAGCGCCATCGCGGTCTTAACGCCGGCGAGGTCACGCACCTGCGCGATCAGTTCGGGCGTGACCGGCTCGTCGACCGACAGCAGCAGCACCGCCTCGCCACCGGCGGTGCGGCGGCCGAGGTGGAAGGTGCCGATGTTGACGCCGGCCTGCCCGAGCAGCGAGCCGATCCGCCCGATGAAGCCCGGCGCGTCCTCGTTCACCACGTACAGCATCGGCCCGGCGAGATCGGCCTCGACCTTGATGCCGAACAGTTCGACCACACGCGGCGCGGCATCGCCGAACAACGTGCCCGCCACCGAGCGCTCGCCCGCATCGGTCTTCACCGACACGCGCAGCAGCGTGTGGTAATCGCCCTCACGCTCGGTCTTGACCTCACGCACTTCGATGCCGCGCTCCTTGGCGAGCAGCGGCGCGTTGACCATGTTGACCGTGTCGGTCTGCGTGCGCAGGAAACCGTGCAGCACGGCAGACACGATCGGCTTGGCGTTCAGCTCGGTCGCGGCGCCCTCGGTGTGGATCGAGATACGCGGCACCGCGCCACGGGTAAGCTGGCCGACCAGGCTGCCGAGCTTTTCGGCAAGCGCCATGTACGGCTTCAACCGCGGCGCTTCCTCCGCCGACAACGACGGCACGTTGAGCGCGTTGGTGATCCCGCCGGAGACGAGGTAATCCGCCATCTGCTCCGCGACCTGGATCGCAACGTTGACCTGCGCCTCGCTGGTCGACGCGCCGAGGTGCGGGGTCGAGATGAAGTTCGGCGTGCCGAACAGCGGCGACTCCTTGGCCGGCTCGCTCACGAATACGTCGAGCGCCGCGCCGCCGATATGCCCCGAGTCGAGCCCTTCCTTGAGCGCCGCCTCGTCGATCAGCCCGCCGCGCGCGCAGTTGACGATGCGCACGCCCTTCTTGGTCTTGGCGAGCGCTTCGGCCGAGAGAATGTTGCGCGTCTGGTCGGTCAGCGGGGTGTGCAGCGTGATGAAGTCGGCACGGGCGAGCAGATCGTCGAGCTCAACCTTCTCGACGCCGAGTTCGATCGCACGCTCAGGGCTAAGGAACGGATCGAACGCCACCACCTTCATGCGGAGACCAAGCGCGCGGTCCGCGACGATCGAGCCGATGTTGCCCGCGCCGATCAGGCCGAGCGTCTTGCCGGTCACCTCGACGCCCATGAAGCGGTTCTTCTCCCACTTGCCGGCCTGCGTCGACTTGTCGGCCTCGGGCAGATCGCGGGCGAGCGCGAACATCAAAGCGATGGCGTGTTCGGCGGTGGTGATCGAATTGCCGAACGGCGTGTTCATCACGACAACGCCGGCGGCGGAAGCGGCGGGGATATCGACGTTGTCGACACCGATGCCGGCGCGGCCGACCACCTTGAGGTTGGTCGCGGCGCTGAGGATATCCTTCGTCACCTTGGTCGAGCTGCGGATGGCGAGGCCGTCATACTGGCCGATGATCGCCTTCAGTTCGTCGGGCGTCTTGCCGGTGATCTCGTCCACTTCGACGCCGCGCTCGCGGAAGATCTGCGCGGCCTTGGGGTCCATTTTGTCGCTGATAAGAACTTTTGGCATGGGAAATCCTTTGTCGTCCCCGCGCACGGGGAGGGCGTGCCTCACGGCACTTGATGCGGAGGGCGACCCCGGCGACTCGCCGGGGTGCGGTATCAGTTACGCGGCGGCCGGCGCCTTGGCGGTCGCATAGGCCCAGTCGAGCCACGGCCCGAGCGCCTCGATATCGGCGGTGTCGACGGTCGCGCCGCACCATATGCGCAGGCCGGCGGGCGCATCACGATACCCGGCCACGTCATAGGCCGCACCCTGCTTTTCGAGCAGCCCGGCGAAGGTCTTGATGAACGCCTCGTCCGCGCCTTCCACCGTCAGGCACACGCTGGTCTTCGAACGCGAGGCTTCGTCGGCGGCAAGATGGCCGAGCCACGAACGCTCCGCCACGATCTTGTCAAGTGCTGCGGCGTTGGCGTCGCTGCGCGCGATCAGGCCGGCAGCGCCGCCGATCGACTTGCCCCATTCGAGCGCAAAGATCGCGTCTTCCACCGCCAGCATCGACGGGGTGTTGATCGTCTCGCCCTTGAACACGCCTTCCGCGAGCTTGCCCTTCGCCATCAGGCGGAACACCTTGGGGAGCGGCCAGGCGGGGGTGTAGCTTTCCAGCCGTTCGACCGCGCGGGGCCCTAGGATCAGCACGCCGTGCGCACCTTCGCCGCCCAGCACCTTCTGCCACGAGAAGGTGGCGACATCGATCTTGTTCCACGGCAGCTTGTAGGCGAACACCGCGCTGGTGGCATCGGCGAACGACAGCCCCTCGCGGGTCTCAGGGATCCAGTCGCCGTTCGGCACGCGCACGCCGGAGGTGGTGCCGTTCCAGGTGAACAGCACGTCGGTCGACCAGTCGACGGTGGTGAGGTCAGGAAGCTGGCCGTAGTCAGCACGGATCACGGTCGGATCGAGCTTCAACTGCTTGACCGCGTCGGTCACCCAGCCTTCGCCAAAGCTTTCCCAGGCGAGCGTGGTGACGCCGCGTGCGCCCAGCATCGTCCACATCGCCATCTCGAACGCGCCGGTGTCGGAGCCGGGGACAATGCCGATGCGGTGGGTATCGGGCAGTTCCAGCAGCTCGCGCATCAGGTCAATGCAATAGGCGAGGCGGGTCTTGCCGATCTTCGAGCGATGCGAGCGGCCGAGCGATTCGGTCGCGAGTCGGTCCGCGGACCAGCCCGGAGGCTTGGCGCAGGGGCCGGAGCTGAAGAAAGGACGCGCAGGCTTCGTCGCCGGAAGCGCGGGTAGATCAGTCATATAGTCTCTCCTTACAGAGAGCACGCGCGGCGTTGGGACCGCGTGGCCCGTCGCCGGCCTTAGCGGCGAACGACCGGCTGTCAACCGCGCCGGTTCGGCGCATTTCGCGCGCGCTGGACGGCAAGCCCCGCTAAACGCGCGAGAATGCTACGCCGGATTTTCTTTTTCGCGACGCTCATCGCAACGCTCGGTCTCGCCGGCTGCGGCGGAAAGCCACCCCCGCCACGCCCGCGTGGGTCGAAACCGATCACGCTGAACATCCCCACCAGCCGCGAGACGCAGGCCTGCTTTACCGATCTGTCGCGCGAGGACGTGCGCTTCAGCCCGCTGCCGGATCGCGATTATGGCGGCGGCTGCCAGATCATCGGTGCGGTGCAGCTGATCGACATCGGCCTGCCGGTCACCAACCTCAAGCCGATGCGCTGCGGCCTTGCCCGCGCCTTCACCGGCTGGGCGCGCCATGCGGCGGTGCCTGCGGCGCACCAGATGCTCGGCAGCGATCTGGTCCGCATCGAAACCTATGGCACCTATGTCTGCCGCAACACGATCGGCACGGCGCATGCGCGGCTGTCCGGTCATGCCATTGCCAACGCGGTCGACGTGGCGGCGTTCGTGCTGCAGGACGGGCGGCGGATCAGCGTGCTGGACGGGTGGAACTCGCCCGACGCGCAGATCCGCGGTTTCCTGCGCACCGTGCGCGGTTCGGCCTGCAAGCGCTTTGGCACGGTGCTGAGCCCGGACTACAACAGTGCGCATCGCAACCACTTCCACCTCGAGGACGATCACAAGAGTTTTTGCCGGTGAGGGGAGGGTTCAAACCCGTGCCGCTTTCGCTTACATAAGCACAAATGAGTGATACCAACGTACCGTCGCGCGTCTTCCCGCGCGCTCGCCAGGATGCCGAAAAAGCCAAGACCGGCATCAGCACCCCGCAAACCGAAACGCCGGCCTACCGCCTCGCCTTTCAGGACATGGATTTCCTGCTGCGCGAGGATTTGCGGCCGGTGCGGTTCCAGCTCGAACTGCTCAAGCCCGAGCTGATCCTCGAGGAGGCGAACATCGCCTCGACCTTCGTGATGTACGGATCGGCGCGGATCCCAGAACCGACGAAGGCACGGGCGATGCTCGATCTCGCGCAGGGCGACGAGGCAAAGGCGATCGCCGAGCGGCTGGTCGCCAAGTCGCATTACTACGACGTCGCGCGCGAGCTTGCCGGCCTCGCCAGCGCGTTCCCCAACGATGCGGATGGCAAGCGCCACTTCGTGGTCTGTTCGGGCGGTGGCCCGTCGATCATGGAGGCGGCGAACCGCGGCGCGGCGGAGGCGGGCCACGAGTCGATCGGCCTCAACATCGTGCTGCCGCACGAACAGGCACCGAACCCCTACGTCACGCCGGCGCTGTCGATGCAGTTCCACTATTTCGCGCTGCGCAAGATGCACTTCCTGCTGCATGCCCGTGCGCTGGCGGCGTTCCCCGGCGGGTTCGGCACGTTTGACGAGCTGTTCGAACTGCTGACGCTGATCCAGACCGGCAAGATCGCGCCGATCCCGGTGCTGCTCTACGGTCGCGACTTCTGGAACCGCGTGGTCAATTTCGAGGCGCTGGTCGAGGAAGGCGTGGTGTCACGCAAGGATCTCGGCATCTTCACCTTCGTCGAGACCGCGCAAGAGGGTTGGGACGTGGTGCGCGACTTCTACCGCGATGCCGACCCGGCGGTGTTCCCGGCGGAATAACGGCGCGCACTTCGCCGAAACGGAGAAGGGCCCGAACGGAGAAGGGCGGGTGGAAATCTGTCGCCCGCTTACTTCTCCACCGGCGCCTGTACGTTGGCCGGCGTCGCCACATTGGACAGGCCTTCGACGCTCGGCTTGGCCTTGTCGCCCGGTGTCGCGGGCGCGGACCCCGGCGGCGCCTTCGCATCCGTGGCGGTCGGCGCACCCGCCTTGGGAGCGGGCAGCGGCAGGTTAGAGCCCTGCTGGTTGAGGTACAGGATCACGTCGGCGCGGTCCTTGCCCGCCGAAAGCCCGGCGAAGGTCATCTTGGTGCCGGGAACGAACTTGCGCGGGCTCGCCAGCCAGGAATTAAGCGACTCGAAGTCCCAGTTCCCGCCCTTGCTCTTCAGCGCGTCGGAGAAGGCGAAGCCCGCCTTGCCCTGGCCCTTCGCCTCGCCGACGGTCGCATACAGGTTCGGCCCGATGCCATTGGCGCCACCCTGGTTGATGGTGTGGCAGGCGGCGCATTTCTTGAACACTTCCGCGCCGTGTGCCGCATCGGCCTTGGCGAGCAGATCGGCGATCGGCACCTCCGCCTCGCCACCGCCCGCCGCATCGGCGGATACGCCCTCGACCGGGTAGCCCGCCTTCTCCGGCTTTTCGGCGGTGAACAGCGTGCTGCCCGCGATGGTGAGCGCCAGCGCCGCAGTGCACGCGCCGAGCGTCCACCCCGCGATCGTGTTGGTACGGCTGTCCATCGTGCGTGGGCCCCTCTCCGATGTTTGGATCATCCTTAGATTCGCGCGCGCGCCACCGCAAGCCGTGCTTGTGCGCACGCGAAGCCGTCGCTACGGCCTCGCCGATCATGGAAAACTTCGCAGCGCCCGCGCGACCGATCGTCGCGCGCATGATCGAACAGGCCAGTGCCGAACCCGCCCGCGCGGTCGCCTTCCAGGGCGCGCCCGGCGCCAATTCGCACATCGCCGCGCTGGAGGCGTTCCCGGATTGCCTGCCGCTGCCGTGTTTCGACTTCGCCGATGCGATCGACGCGGTGCGCGACGGGCGGGCGGATTGCGCGATCATCCCGATCGAGAATTCGCTGCACGGCCGCGTCGCCGACATCCACTTCCTGCTTCCCGAATCGGGCCTCGTCATCACCGGCGAGCATTTCCTGCCGATCCGCTACGCGCTGATGGGCCTCGGCCCGGTCGGCGGCGTGCGCAACGCGATGAGCCATCCGCAAGCGCTCGGCCAATGCCGCCACTGGCTGCGCGAACACGGCATCGCGCCGGTCAGCTACCCCGACACCGCCGGTGCGGCGGCGATGGTGGTGGAACTGGGCGACCCCGCCACTGCCGCGCTGGCGCCGCCGGGTGCCGCCGGGATTTACGGCCTCGAAACGCTGGCCAGCGATATCGCCGACGCCGATCACAACACCACGCGCTTCGTCGTGCTGGCGCGCGCGGGGCACCCGCCGGTTGGGGAGGGGCCGTACATGACGACGCTGATTTTTCAGGTGAAGAACGTCCCCGCCGCGCTTTACAAGGCGATGGGCGGCTTCGCGACCAACGGCGTCAACATGACCAAGCTGGAAAGCTACCAGCAGGGCGGCACCTTCGCCGCGACCGAATTCTACTGCGATATTGAAGGCCGCCCCGGCGACGCCAACGTCGACCGCGCGCTCGAGGAACTGGGGTTCCATTCCAAGTCGGTGCGCGTACTCGGCGCCTATCCGAGGGCGCGCGCGCGGGGGTGACGTCGCGCGGGCGCCCGGTCAGTCCTGCTCCGCCCACACCTTCAATAGCGTATGCGCGATCGCATAGAACGGTGGCGTGATGAACCGCCCCGGCTCCCCCGCCAGTGCGGCGCGAACCTCGGCGCGGGTCGCCCAGATCGCATCCTCAAGCTCATGCGTGTCGAGCGTGATCGCATCGTCCAGCGCGGTCCCCACGCACGCGATCATCAGCGATGACGGGAACGGCCACGGCTGGCTGGCGATATAGCGCACGTCAGTCACCGCCACGCCAGCTTCCTCGTGGATCTCGCGCGCGACCGCTTCCTCGATGCTCTCGCCCGGTTCGAGGAACCCGGCGAGCGCAGAGTAGCGCCCCGGCGGGAACGCCGGTTGCCGCCCCAGCAAAGCGCGCCCGTCGTGCTCGGCGATCATGATGACGACCGGGTCGACGCGCGGGAAGTGCTCGGTCCCGCAGTTCGGGCAGCGCCGCCCCCAGCCGGCGCGGAACAGCGCGGTGGCGGTGCCGCAGTTCGCGCAGAACCGGTGCCGCGCATGCCAGTCGAGCACGCTGCGCGCTGCCGCATAGGTCGCCGCCTCGCCGGGTGCGAACTGGTCGAGCAGCCCCATCACCCGCGCCGAACGGAACGACGGCGCCGCACCCGCCGCGACGAACGCGGCGAAATACGGCACGCCCGCGTCGACGCCGAGCAGCACCGGTTCGGCCCCCGCCGGCGCATCCGCCATCGCGTCCCACACCAGCCGCCCGTCGCCGTCCACATCCGGCTCGTACCCGTCGAGCCGCAACAGCCGCGCGCGGGGATCGCGAATCGCCGCGCGCAACCCCTCGGCATCATGCCGCAACGCGTCCGAGCGATCGAGCAGCCCGCCGGTAAACCCCGTCGCGATCATCGGTAGCGCGCCAGATCGGTGAGCAGCGCGTGCGTCACGTCGCTGCGGATCGGCCATTTGTCGCTCGGCAGATAATTGACCATCACCGTACCGCGCGTGTGCCGCACCGGATCGACCCAGAACAATGTCCCCGCCGCACCGCCCCAGGCATAGGTGCCCTTCGCCGCGCGCCCGGGCACATCGACGAGGTTGACCGAACCACCCGCACCGAACCCGACTGTCGCCGGCCCGCCCGCCGTCCCGCCGGTCGCGCCCGATACGCTGGTGTAGACGACGCCGGGCGGCAACAGGTTGGACATCATCAGCGCCGCCGTCTCCGGTTTCAGCAGCCGCACGCCGCCAAGCGTGCCGCCATCCTGCAACAGATGCGTGAAGCGATCGTAATCGCGCGCCGACGTCACCAGCCCGGCACCGCCATAGGGGAAGCTCGGCGGTTGGAGGAACACCGAACTCATCCCCCGGTCGAGCGGGATGCGGCCTTGCCCGACCCAGACATAGCCGGTCGCCAGCCGGTTCGCCGCGCGCGCCGGCACGGTGAAGAACGTCGATGTCATGCCCAGCGGCGTGAATATGCGGGATTGCAGGAAGTAATCGAACGGCATTCCGCTCGCCACCTCGATCACGCGGCCCATCACGTCGAGGCCGATCGAATAGCTCCATTTGGTGCCGGGCTCGGCGATCAGCGGCAGCGTCGCGACCTTGTTCGCGAACTCTTCCAGCGTCTTCGGGCGGGTTAGCCGCATCCGCGCCTCGCTCTTCGAATCGGCGGTAAAGGGGGTAATGCCCGCCTTCTCATACGCATCGAGCAGCGGCCCGCGCGTGACGATGGTGTAGCCGAGCCCGGCGGTATGCGTCAGCAGTTCGCGGATCGTGATGGCGTGCGCGGCGGGTTTGCTGGCGAGCGAATCGGGGCTGATCTGCACGCGCATATTCTTGAACGCCGGGATGAAGTCCGACACCGGCTCGTCGAGTTTGATCTTGCCCTCATCGATCAGCATCATCGCGGCGAGCGCGGTGATCGGCTTGGTCATTGAATAGACCCGCCACAGGCTGTCCGGCCCGGCGGCCGGGGCGGTCGCCTCGTCGGCGATGCGCCCGGCCGAGACGAACACGGTTGGCATATCGCCCGCGCCGAACGCACCGACGATGCCCGGCATCTTATCCTCGCGGATATAGCTGTCGAACAGTGCTTGCGTTGCGGGCAACGGGCTTGGGCGGGCGGCATTGGGGGCAGGCGACGGTACGGCCTGACCGGCGAACGCCGCTCCCGCCAGCACGGCGGCGAGGGCGCCGGCGAAAACCATCTGTCGGATCATGCGCTCAATCTCCTGATCTCAGCCGCCGCCTTGGCGAACACGGTGGGCAGACCGGCCGATTCGAGGTCCGCCACCGGCCACCATTCGCCCGCCGCCGCATGCCCGTGCGCCTGCCCGACCGCAAGCGCGAGTTCGAGGCGGAAATGCGTGAAGACGTGGCCCACCGTCCCCGGCAGCATCTGCCAGTTGGACGGTGCCGGCGCCGCCTCCAGCACCGGCGGCACGCTCGCCCACGGACCCGTCGGCAGCGCGCGCATCCCGCCGAGCAGACCCTTGGGCGGGCGGCGCACCAGCAATACCCGGCCGGTATCCTCCAGCCAGAAGATCGTGCCGTAACGCTGTGGCTTGGCGGTCTTGGCCGGCTTGACCGGATACGCTTCCGGCTCCCCCGCCAGATAGGCCGCGCAGGATGGATGCAGCGGGCAGGCGAGGCAGGCGGGCTTGCGCGGGGTGCAGATGCTTGACCCCAAGTCCATCATTGCCTGCGCGAAATCGCCGGGCCGGTCGGTGGGGGTGATCGTGTCGGTGGCGGCGCGGATCGCCTCCATTGCGCCGGGCAGCGGCGCGGCAATCGCGAACAGCCGCGCCACCACCCGCGCGACGTTGGCGTCGACCACCGCCGCCCGCTCGCCGAACGCGATCGCGGCGACGGCGGCGGCGGTATAGGCGCCGACGCCGGGCAAGCCACGCAGCCCCGCCTCGGTCTCCGGGAACGCCCCCGCAGCCGCCACCACCCGCGCGCAGGCGATCAGATTGCGGGCGCGGGCATAATAGCCAAGCCCTGCCCACGCCGCCATCAGCTCGGCATCGTCCGCCGCAGCCAGCGCCTCGACACTCGGCCAGCGCGCCACGAACGACTCGAAGCGCGGCCGCACCGCCGCCACCGTGGTCTGCTGGAGCATGATCTCGGACAGCCACACCCGATACGGATCGGCGCGCGGCTCCCCCGGCGGGCTGCGCCACGGTAGCGCGCGGGCGTGGAGGTCGTACCAGTCGAGGAGAGCGGCGGCGATGGATGAAAGCTTGGCGGGCACGCCCCGGCTATGGCATGGACGGCCGCATGAGCAAACGCCGTCCTCCCACCGAACCGGCGCCGCCCGCCCGGCGCGGCGGTGCGGCACGTGCGGTGTCCGAACTGCTGCCCGATGCGACGCGCACCGCGTTTCGTCGCTTCGGCTTCGTGCAGAGCGCGGTGGTCACCCGCTGGGGTGAGATCGTCGGCAGCCGCTATGCCGGCGTGTCCGCCCCCGAATCGATCCGCTTCCCGATGGGGGAGCGTACCGGCGGCACGCTCAACCTCGTCGTGCGCGGCGCGCATGCCACAATGATGCAGCATATCGCGCCCGAGATCGTCGAGCGGGTCAACCGCTTCTTCGGCTATGCGGCGGTGGCGCGCGTCATCATCCGGCAGGGCGACGTGCCCGCGCCGCGCCCGCGTGCGGCACCGCCGTCGCTCAAGCCGGTGCCGGCCGAGCTTGGCATGAGTCTCCGCACCATCGCCGATCCCGAATTGAAGGCGGTGCTGGAAGCGCTGGCGGCAGGTGTCGCCTCGACGCGCGGCACGCCGGTGATCGGAAAGGGTGAAGAATGAAGCGTTGGTTGTTCGCGTTGCTGGTTCTGGTCGGGCTTGCCACCGCGTTGCCTGCCGTAGCCGCGCCCGATTGGACCAAAGTCGCCACCAAAACAGCGACCGGATCGTACGTGATCGGCAATCCCAAGGCGAAAGTGAAGCTGGTCGAATATCTCAGCTACACCTGCCCGCACTGCGCCGCGTTCAGCAAGGAATCGGCCGCCACGCTCAAGGGCCAGTTCGTCAAATCGGGCTCGGTCAGCGTGGAACTGCGCAACGCGGTCCGCGACCGCGCCGACCTCGCCGCTGCGCAACTCGCGCGCTGTGCCGGCCCGGCGGGCTTCTCCGGCGCGACCGAAGCGATCTTCGCCGCGCAGGACACTTGGTTGCCGGAAGCGATAAAATATAGCGAATTCAATGCTGCACGGATCGCCAGCTATCCGATCAACGTGCAGTTGCAGAAGGTCGCAGCCGGCGCCGGTCTCGACACGCTGATGCGTGCGCGCGGCATGAGCCAGGCCGCGTTCGACGCCTGCTTTGCCGACACCGCCGCGATCGACGCCATCGCGAAGATGAGTGACGCCTCGTGGCAGGCGATCCACGCCACCCCGTCCTTCCTGCTCAACGGCGCGGCCTATGACTATAAAGGCTGGCCCGATCTCGAAAAGGCGCTCCGCGCCGCCGGCGCCCATTGATCCCGACACCCTCAGGAGCTGATCTACCCATGAACACCCGTTTCGCGGTCGCCATCCTCGCGGCAACCACCCTCGTCGCCTGCAAGCCCGCCGCCGACGCCAACACCGATACCGCATCCCCCGCCGCGCCGGCCACCGCCAAGGCGGCGCCTGCCGGTGAGAAGTGGGTCGATGTCGTCGCCAAGACCGACGATGGCGGCTATCGCATGGGCAATCCCGACGCGCCGGTGAAGCTGATCGAATATGGTTCGCGCACCTGCCCGCATTGCGGTGTGTTCGATGCCGAGGGTCTGCCCAAGCTGAAGGCCGGGCCGATCGCGGCGGGCAAGCTGTCCTATGAATTCCACGATTATCCGGTCCACAACCAGCTCGATCTCGGCCCGATCCTGCTCGGCCAGTGTGTCGAGCCGGCGCAGTTCTTCCCGATGCTCGACCAGATGTTCGCCAACCAGGAAACGCTGATCTATCGCAAGGAGCAGATCTCGCCCGCCGAGCAGGCCAAGCTCAGCAACGCTTCGCCCGCGCAGGTCATCAGCTATCTCGCCAATTTCTACGGCTATGTCGATTTCGTGAAGCAGCGCGGCGTGCCCGAGGCGAAGGCCAACGCCTGCCTCAACGATCCCAAGGCGCTGGAGGCGATCGCCAAGCAGACCGATACCGCCAACCAGAAGTACAACATCACCGGCACGCCGACCTTCATCGTCAACGGCAAGGTGGTGCCCAATGCCGCCGCCTACGAACAGCTCGAACCCGCGCTGAAGGCTGCCGGCGCACTGTAAAGCGGCCGACCGGGGGCGGGGGCGTGCAGATCAAACGGCTGCGATTGTCGGGCTTCAAAAGCTTCGTCGATCCAGCCGATCTGCGCATCGAACCCGGCCTGACCGGCGTGGTTGGCCCGAACGGCTGTGGCAAGTCGAACCTGCTCGAGGCGTTGCGCTGGACGATGGGGGAGACCTCCGCCCGGTCGATGCGGGGGGCGGGGATGGAGGACGTGATCTTCGCCGGCACCTCCACCCGCCCGCCGCGCGACTTCGCCGAAGTGTCGATGTTGACCGAGGTCGACGGCCCGGATGGCCCGCAGGAGACCGAGATCGTCCGCCGCATCGAACGCGGCGCCGGTTCCGCCTACCGCATCGACGGGCGCGACGTGCGCGCCAAGGACGTGTCGCTGCTGTTCGCCGATGCGGCCACCGGCGCGCATTCGCCGGCGCTGGTCAGCCAGGGCCGGATCAGCGCGGTGATCGCCGCCAAACCTGCCGAACGCCGCGCGATGCTGGAGGAAGCGGCGGGGATCGCCGGCCTGCATGTCCGCCGCCGCGATGCCGAGGCCCGGTTGCGCGCCACCGAAGCCAATCTCGCCCGGCTTGACGAACTGATCTCCGATCAGGACGCGCGCGTCGCGTCGCTGCGCCGCCAAGCACGGCAGGCGGAACGGTACCGCGCCATTTCCGATCAGATCCGCATCGCCGAAGCGCGGATGATCTTCGCACGCTGGCGCGACGCGCAAGCTGCATCCGATGCCGCCAAGGCCGAAGCCGCCGCCTGCGAAACGCGTGTGAGCGAAGCCGCCGAAGCGCAGCGCGCCGCCGCTGTTCATAGCGCGCAAGCGACCGAAACCGTGGCCCAGGCCCGCGCCGCCGCGCAGGTGGCTCGCGATGCGGCGAGCGAGGCGGGGCACATCCTCGCCGGCTTGCGCGCCGATCATGCCACGGTGCTGCGCCGGATCAAGGATCTCGACGACAGCACCGCCCGACTCGCCGCCGACCGTACGCGGGAGGGCGCGCTGGCGAGCGACGCCGCCGCGGCGATCGCACGGCTGGCGGACGAGGCGAAGGCGCTCGACGCACGGCTTGCCGGGGCGGCTGCGCGCGCACCCGAACTCGACTCTGCGGTCGCCGAGGCGGAGCGGGCAGGGCGCGATGCCGAGGTCATGCTCGCGCAGGGGCTCGCCGCGCAGGCCAGCGAGATCGCCGACGTCCGCGTCGCCGATGCCGCGCTCGCCGCCGCCCGCGCCCGCGTCGAGCGCGCCGCGCGTGATCTCGCCCGCGTGTCTGGCGAGGCGAACGCACTCGCCGACGCCGCACCATTGCTCGCCGAACGCGCCCGCGCCGCCGAGGCTCGCGCACAGGCGCTGCGTCATGCCGAGGCGGCGCGGGCCGCGCTGGCCGGCGCGGATGCCAGCGAACGCGCCGCGATCGGGTCACGTGACCATGCCCAGTCGCAGCGCTCCGCCGCGCACGCCGACCTCGCCGCACTCGATAGCGAGGCGGCTGCGCTCAGCAAGGCGACGCGCCGGGGCGACGGACGCGACCGGCTGCTCGATCACGTCCGCCCCGAGCCCGGCTACGAACGCGCGCTGGCGGCGGCACTTGGCGACGACCTTGAAGCCGGGCTGGACCCGACCGCCGAGCGCCATTGGGCGGGTGCGTCGATCCAGCCCGACGATCCGCTTGCGCCATCCGGCACGACGCCGCTCATCGGCCACGTCGCCGCGCCCGATGCGATCGGCCGGCGGCTCGCGCAGGTGTTCGTTGCCGACACGGACGCGGGCGCGCCGCTCGCGGTCGGTCAGCGCATCGTTACGTTGGCGGGCGTGCTGCGCCGTTGGGACGGGTATGTCGCGCGCAGCGGCGGGGCGGCGGCGGCGGAGCGGCTCGCACGGCTCAACCGCCTGCGCGCGATCGAACAGGTGCGGCCCGATCTGGTGCGCGCGGTGGACGCCGCCGATGGCGAGTTGCGCCGCATCGACGTCACCATCGCCGATGCGCGCCGCGTCGCCGCCGACGCCCGCCGGTTGCTCGATTCGTCCGAAGCCACCGCGCGCGACGCTGCCCGCGCCGAGGATCGCGCCGCCACCGCGCTCGAACGGCTCGATGCGCAACGCGCCGATCTCGCCACGCGGAGTGAGCGCGTGCGCGGGGAACATGCCGAGGCGTCCGCCGAGGTCGATCGCGCCACCATCGCCCGCGCCGCGCTACCAGACGGCAGCGAAACCCGCGCCCGCGTCGCCGCGCTCTCTGCCGACGCGGAGGCGAAACGCGCCGCCATCGCCACCATCCGCGCCGAACGCGCCGGGCTCGACCGCGCGATCGCCGATACCCGCGAGCGTCTTGCCGCCGGCACTGCCGAGGCGAAGGGCTGGCGCTCCCGCGCGGGCGAGGCGGCCAAGCGCATCGCCGAAATGGACCGGCGCGCGTCCGACTTGAGCGCGGAGGCGGTGACGCTGGCCGACCGCCCCGCCGCGCTCGCCGCCGGGATCGCCGCCGCCGAAGCCGCGCATACTCAAGCCCGTGCCATCGCGGACGAGGCCGCAACTGCCGAACGCGCCGCCGAGGTTTCCCTGCGCGACGCCGAAGCGCGCACCCACGCCGCTGCCGAGGCGCTTGCGCAAGCGCGCGAAGCGCGTGCCGGTGCGGCCGCCCGTGCCGAAAACCAGGAACTGCGCCGCATCGAGATGAACCGGCTTGCCGGCGAACGCTTCCAATGCCCGTCGGTACTGCTGCCGGAACGCGTCGGCTTCGACGGCGCCACCGTTCGGACACCGGCCGAAGAATCCGCCGCTCACGAGAAACTCAGCATCGATCGTGAGCGGATCGGCCCGGTCAACCTCGTCGCCGGGCAGGAACTCGCCGAGCTTGAAGCGTCCAGCGCCGGCAACGCCGCCGAGCGCGAGGAACTCGGCCTCGCCGTCAACCGGCTGCGCGGCTCGATCGGCACGCTCAACCGCGAGGGGCGGCAGCGCCTGCTCGCCGCGTTCGAGGCGGTCGACACGCATTTCCGGCGGCTGTTCACTACCTTGTTCAACGGCGGGCAGGCGCATCTCGAACTGATCGATTCGGACGATCCGCTCGAGGCGGGGCTGGAGATCATGGCGCAGCCCCCCGGCAAGCGGCTGCAATCGCTCACGCTGCTGTCGGGCGGCGAACAGGCGTTGACGGCGGTGGCGCTGATCTTCGGCCTGTTCCTCACCAACCCGGCGCCGATCTGCGTGCTCGACGAGGTGGATGCGCCGCTCGACGATGCCAATATCGAACGGTTCTGCGACCTGCTCGACGCGATGGCGCGTGAGACGCTGACCCGCTACCTTATCGTCACGCATAATGCTGTGACGATGAGCCGCATGCACCGGCTGTTCGGCGTGACGATGATCGAACAGGGCGTCAGCCGCCTGGTCTCGGTCGATCTTGGCGGCGCGACCGGATTGCTCGCCGCCTGAGCGGACCTTAGCACGCCGCCGAGTGTTGGTGCCGCGATACTCCACGCACAGGGGACCGTTATGGCCGAAGCGCAAATCTACCTCGATCTCAAGCGCGATCACGACAAGCAGCGCGACATGCTCAAGCAGCTTGGTGAGCTCACCGGCGCATCGGAGGAGCGTCAGTCTCTGTTTGAGGCGTTCCGGGTCGAGTTGCAGGGCCATGCCGCCGCCGAGGAAGAATCGCTGTACGCGACCATGCTTGGCGATCCCGAACTGCGTGACGATGCGCGCCATTCGGTGTCGGAGCACAAGGAAGTCGACGATCTCATCGGCGAAATGAGCGACCTTGAGTTCGGCTCGGACGCCTGGAGCGAAAAGTTCTTCCACATGCGCCGCCGTTACGAGCACCACATCACCGAGGAAGAGGAGGAGATGTTCCCCGCCGCTGCCGAGGAACTCTCCGACGAAACCGAAGCCCACCTCGCCGAGGTGTACGAGAAGCGCAAGCCGATCGAAAGCGCCGAGGCCAAGGCCAATCCGCCGAGCAGCGACGAGCGGGAATAAGCGTCAGGGTGGAAGCGGGGCGGACGGTGGCACGTCCGCTACCATTCCGCCCGCTCCGCTCGCTGCGGCGAACACCGGAGTTCAGCCTGGGGGTGCCGCAGAACCAGCGCCGCGTGTGCTGACGTCAGCGTGCCTGACGGAACGCCGGTCGCTCCGGCCTCATGGATAACGGTGGCGACCGGTAGTCCGCCGTCCGGAATGCATAGAAGAGGAAGTGGGGAGCTTCTGTTGCTCGGTGCCCCCCGTACCGCCGGTGTCCGCTTCTGTTGCCCGGTGCGGCCCGAACCGCGTTTATGCGTCGTAACCTAAGCCGTTAGGCTTTCAGTTACGCGGCAATCGCGAGTGCTTCGTTATCGTTAGCACTTGTGGTTTTGAGCCTTGAACGGGTTACTCAGCCCGGGCAAAAACAGCGCCTTTCAATACACGTCGATCCTGGTTCGACCCCGTCATAGCCCGTCCTGAAAGAACAGGCTGTGGTGGAGTCGCCGGGTACTGCCCCCGGGTCCGCTGCATCTATTTCACGCCGCACTTTATCGCCATAGCCACCGGACGAACCGGCCTGCACGATCCATATAGGGCAGCCGAAACGTATTGCAAAGGGGCGCCTTCCGCTCGCCACATTAGGCGCCCATAGCGCTTGAACTATGTTGACGCAGCGTTCCCGATACGCGCTCCGCGCGATGATCTTCCTTGCCGAAGCTCCCGCCGACACCGCGCCCATTCCGATGAACCGCATCGCCACCGAAGCGAACGTGCCGCGCAAGTTCCTCGAACTCATCCTCGCGGATCTGCGCGAAGCCGGCTTCCTGCACAGCCATCGCGGCAAGATGGGAGGCTACCGCCTGTCGCGGCCGACCCACCTGATCTCGCTGGGTGAAATCATCCGCGTGATCGAGGGGCCGCTCGCGCTCGTGCCATGCGTCAGCCGCACCGCCTATCGTTCCTGCACCGATTGCAAGAGCGAGGCGGCGTGCGCGATCCGCCGTGCGATGCTGCGCGTTCGCGACGAAACCGCGCGCATCCTCGATGGCACCAGCCTCGCCGACGCGGCGGCGGTCGAGGTGCTCGCCGCCGCCTGAACTACCATCAGACTGTCGGGCGATTCTTCAGTTCGTCGCGGATCTCGCGCAGCAGCGCGATGTCTGCCGGCTCCGGCGGCGCGACAGCTGCGGGTACCTCGGGCTTGACCGTCAGCCGGTGCACGGCGCGCACCAGCAGGAAGATGATGAACGCCAGAATCAGGAAGTTGACCGCGGCGGTGATGAACGCGCCGTAGCCGAACACCGCGACGCCGGCCTTTTTCAACGCGGCATAATCGGAGGATCCCGCCAGCGCCTCGGGCACCTTGCCGAGGATGATGAAATGGCTGGAAAAATCCAGGCCGCCGGTGATGAGGCCGATCACCGGCATGATGATATCGTCGGTCAACGACGACACGATCTTGCCGAATGCCGCGCCGATGATGACGGCAACCGCGAGATCGAGCACGTTGCCGCGCGCGATGAACGCCTTGAATTCCTGGATCACAGCAGCTTCCCCATGCGATTTTGCTTCCGCGCGACGATGCTATCCGGGTAAGACGGTGCCGCCAAGACTTGAGGGAAGGTAATCGATGAAGTTTCGTGCCGTGTTCACGATCGCCGCCGTCGCGATGCTGTCCGCCTGCGGGCTGAACTCCGTGCCGACCGCCGAGGAGAATGCCAAGGCGAAGTGGGGCGAGGTCGAGAACCAGTACCAGCGCCGCTCCGATCTCATCCCGAACCTCGTCGCCACCGTGAAGGCGGCCGGCGCGCAGGAGAAATCGATCCTGGTCGAGGTGACGCAGGCGCGCGCCGCCGCCAACACGGTCAAGGTGTCGGGCGACGACCTGAAGGATCCCGCCAAGGTTCAGCAGTTCGCGCAGGTGCAGGGTGCGCTGAGCCTGTCGCTGCAACGCTTGCAGGAGGCGTATCCGGACCTGAAATCGCAGGGCAACTACACCACGCTGATGAGCCAGCTCGAAGGTACCGAGAACCGCATCACGATCGCGCGGTCGGACTATAACACCGCCGTGCAGGCGTATAACGTCACCATCCGCACCTTCCCCGACGCGATCGGCGCCAAGATCTTCTACGGCGCCAAGCCGATGGTGCTGTTCAAGGCGACGACGCCCGCCGCCGAAACCGCGCCAAAGGTCGATTTCGGGAACGGTAACTGAGCCGGATGCGGCCGATGCCGCTGCTTCGGTGGATGTTGCTGCTGCTCGCTGCGCTGCTGGTGGCCGCGCCGGCGACGGCACAGACGTTTCCGCCCCTTACCGGGCGGGTGGTGGATGACGCGCATCTGCTCGACGCGGCGCAGATCGCGCAACTCACCGCGCGTTCGGCTGAGATCGAGAAGGCGTCGTCGCGACAGTTCGTCGTCGCCACCCTTCCCGATCTGCAAGGCTTTCCGATCGAGGAATATGGCTACAAGCTTGGCCGCGCGTGGAAGATCGGGCAGGCGGGCGCGAATAACGGCATCATCCTGATCGTCGCGCCGAAGGAGCGGAAGGTCCGCATCGAGGTCGGTCGCGGGCTCGAGCCGATCATGACCGACGCGCTGTCGAGCGTGATCATAAACCAGACGATCCTGCCCAAGTTCAAGGCCGGGGACATGGCCGGCGGCATCGTCGCCGGCGCGGATGCCATCGCCGAGCAGATGAAACTGCCGCTGGAGGCAGCCGAACAACGCTCCGCCAAAATTCTCGCCACGCAGCAGCAGCAGCAGGCGCGTCGGCAGGACGCCAACGCCGGCTTCGCGGCGGTGCCGGTCATCCTAATCGTGCTGGTCGTCGCCTTTGTCGGCCTGTCGTTCTTCCGGCGTGGCGCCGGCGGGCAGCGTTACACCGGCGGGGGCGGCGGCGTAGGCGGAAGCGGCATCGGCAGCACGGTGGCGAACGTCGCCTTGTGGTCGGTGCTCGATGGCCTGTCGAGCCGCGACCGAGGTGGATCGTGGGGTGGCGGATCGTCCGGCTGGGGCGGCGGCAGCAGCGATGGCGGCGGCTTTTCGGGCGGTGGTGGCGATTTCGGGGGCGGTGGCGCCTCGGGAGACTGGTGATGGCGCGCTTTGCCCTTACCCCAGCCGATCGTGACCGGATCACCGCCGCGGTCGCCGAGGCCGAGCGCGGTACCGATGGCGAGATCGTCACGATCGTCGCCCGCGACTCGGACCGGTATAACGACGTGCCGCTTCAGTTCGCGGCACTGGCGATGCTGCTCGTCACCGCACTGGCCGCGTTCCGATGGCACTGGTTGCTGATCGGTGCCGATGCCTGGGCCGAACCCGATTTCGGCCGTGCGTTGCTGGTGCTGCTGGTCGTGCAGACGGTCGTGTTCCTGATCGTGCGCTACTTCGTCGGCTGGGCGCCGGTGCGCGCCGCGCTCACCCCGCGCACCACGCGGCGGCGGCGGGTGCGGCGGCGCGCGCTGCTCTGCTTCAAGATCGGCGCGGAGAACCGCACGCAGGCGGGCGTCGGTATCCTGCTCTACCTCTCGACGCAGGAACGCATGGCGGAGATCGTGGCAGACGCGGCGATCCACCGCGCGGTCCCGCCCGAACGCTGGGGCGACGCGATGGCCGCGCTCGTCGCGCATGTCCGTGACGGCCGCGCTGGCGACGGCATGGTCGCCGCCGTCGGAGCGATCGGCGCGATCCTGTCGGAGACCTTCCCCAAGACGGAGGATGACGTGAACGAACTCCCCGACCGGGTGATCGAACTGTGAGCGATCCTGTCGAGACCGTATGGCAGGGCAAGTTCATCACCGTGCGCAAGCAGGGCACGTGGGAATATGTCGGCCGCGCACGCGACATCCACGCGGCGGTGATCCTTGCGGTCGAGGATGGCCACGTCCTGCTGGTCGAGCAATATCGCGTGCCGCTCGGCCGCTCCTGTATCGAGATGCCTGCGGGCCTCGTCGGCGACGAGACCGAAGGGGAGAGCATCGCTCACTCGGCTGCGCGCGAACTGGAGGAGGAAACCGGCTATCGCTCCGCGCATATCGAGGTGATCGGCGCGTTCTGCTCCTCGCCGGGGATGGTGTCGGAAAGCTTCACGCTGGTGCGCGCGAGCGGCCTCACCAAAGTCAGCGAAGGCGGCGGCGTGCCGGGCGAGAACATCACCGTTCACCGCGTGGCGCTTACCGCGCTACCGAAGTTCATCGCCGCCAAACGCGGCGAAGGGCTGGCGGTGGATGTAAAGTTGCTGCTGCTGCTGGGTGCGTCGATTTTGGGGTGAACGGCTTGCCGGTGGTTGCCGGGAACCGGCAGAACTTGCTTCGAGAATGGTGGCAAGCGGCCGATTGGAGGATCAACGGACGGGCGGAAATGCCTGTATGTGACGCACAGTTACAAGAATCATCATTCCTGCGACGCCGCATGCGAAAACGGTGGCGTGAACGGAATGATCCACTTCTGCGTATCGGCTCGACATAAACAAGCCGAAGGCCGAACCTACCAGAGCGTAGCGCGCGAGTGCGGGAAGATATTGTGGCCGCATCGCCATCATGATCACAACCGCGACGCCGCAGATAGCTGACGCATAGCTGAGCAGATCACTGATCACAGCCAAACGCCTCCAGCTTCGGGCACGGTGTGGCGGACAACGGATGAGTCCGCAATGTCCGCGACTGGGCGTAAGCAGTCTCCCGCCCGCGCGTAAACGTTCGCAACGCCTGCCATCGCGGCAGGGCCGGACGACGCTGCAAGGCAGGCCAGCTTACCGGAAATTATCCGCGTACGCCTGCAACTTCAGCTTCCGTTCGGGTGCAGCCACGACGAAGTATTCCAGCCCCTCGCGTTCCGCATAGGCGACTGCGGCTTCGCATGTCGGAAACGCCATGCGAACCTGGTTCTGGGTGTCGCCCGAGCCAGCCCAGCCCATCAGCGGATCGGCAGAGCGTGCTTCTGCCTGCTCGAAATCGAGCATCCAGCCGTTGGTGCGGGCGCGGCCCGACTGCATCGCATTCTTCGGGTGCTGGTAGATACGGGCGGTAGCCATCGGTGTTCGGTTTCCCTCTTGATCGAACCCTCTTAACGCGTGGAACGCGCCCTTGCATCCGCGTTTTTCGTGCGCGTCGTCGGCACGGCGGCGGCGGGGTCGTCCGGCCAGGGGTGGCGCGGGTAGCGACCGCCCATTTCACGCGCGACATCGGCCCAGCTTCCGCTCCAGAAACCGGGCAGGTCGCGCGTGGTCTGGATCGGCCGGCCGGCAGGCGAGGTGAGGCTCAGCACCAGCGGCACGCGCCCGCCCGCCACGCTCGGGTGTGCAGCCAGCCCGAAGAGTGCCTGCGGGCGCAGGTCGACGCGCGGGCCGCCTTCGGCCGCATAGTCGATCGGGTGGCTGGTTCCGGCCGGCGACTGGAAGTGGGTCGGCGCCTCGGCATCAAGCAGTCGCAGCGTGTCCCAGCCGATCACCCCCCGTAAGCCTTCCGCCAGCGCGCCCGGGTCGATCGCGTCGAGCCGCCGCTTGCCGGTCAGCAGCGGCGTCAGCCATTCGTCGGCGCGCGCCAGTAACGCCGCCGCGTCGATCGCCTCGACCGGGCGGCCCTGATCGCGCAGGAACGCGATCCGGGCGAGCAGCACTTGCGCCGCCTCGCTCCACGGCAGCAGCGCGAAGCCACCTGCGCGAACGCCATCAAGCAACGCTTGGGTAATCGCATCGCGGTCGGGATCGGCATCCGGGCCGCTCGACAGCCGGATCGCGCCGAGCCGCCGTTCCCGCGTGGCGCGCACGCCCCCGGTCGCCGGATCAAACGCGACGGTGCGGTGCGTAACGATAGCGTCTCCGAACAGCGCTTCGACCGTGGCCTGGTCGATCGGCGCGGCCGACAGGATGCGCGCGCCCGCCGCCATGCCCTGCGTCTCGGCCACCGCCAGCCACTCCGCGCGGGCGAGCGATGAGGTCGGATCGAGCCGGAAGCCGCGTCCGCCAACCGAAGCCCATGCTTCGCCGCTGGCATCGCGCCGCCGCGCGATCCGGTCCGGAAAGGCGAGCGCGATCGCGGTGGCAAGGCCGTCCTCACCCGCCGCGCCCGCGTGGCGGACCAGGCTTGCCCAGCGTTTCGCCAGCCGCCGCCCGCCCTCCGCGCGCGCACCCCGCTCGCCACGCCAGCGCCGCAGCCGCATTTCGAGATCGGCGTCGCTGCCGCCAAGCCCACGCTCGCCGAGTAGCACCGCCACCTCCGCCGCCACCGCGCCCAGCCCGATGTCTCCGGCACGCACCAGCATATGCCCGAGGCGCGGCGGCAGCGGCAGCTTCGCAATGGCTGCGCCATGCGCGGTCGGGCGTCCGCCGTCGTCGATCGCGTCCAGCGTGCGCAACCGCGCGCGCGCCTCATTGACAGCGGCCTCGGGTGGCGGATCGAGCCACGCCAGCCCGCGCGGGTCGCTTACCCCCCAAAGTGCGCAGTCGAGCGTCAGCGCCGACAGGTCCGCCTCCAGGATCTCGGGCGGATCGAAGCGCGGCAGCCCGGCGGTGGCGGCTTCCTCCCACAACCGGTAGGCTGTGCCCGGCCGCTGGCGCGCGGCGCGGCCGGCGCGCTGCGTCACCGCCGCCTGGCTCGCGCGTTCGGTGACGAGCCGGGTCATCCCCGCCGCGCGGTCGTACCGCGGGCGCCGCGCGAGGCCGCAATCGACCACCACCGAGATGCCGTCGAGCGTCAGGCTGGTTTCCGCGATCGCGGTCGCCAGCACGATCTTGCGCCGCCCGTGCGGGTCGGCCGCGATCGCGGCGCGCTGCGCGCCGGGGTCTAGGTTCCCGTGCAGCCGGTGCAGCGCGATGCCGTCGCCCAATCCGGCCAGCCGCTCGGCAGTACGCTCGATCTCACCGACGCCGGGCAGGAAGGCGAGCACACCGCCGTCCTCCTCGCGCAGCGCGGTGCGGATCGCGGCCGCCACCGCATCCTCGATCCGCGCCTCACCTGCGCGACCGAGGTGATGCAGCGTCAGCGGAAACATCCGCCCCGCGCTCTCGATCACCGGGGCTGCACCCATCAACGCCGAGAACCGCCCGCCGTCCAGCGTCGCCGACATCGCCACCAGCCGCAGGTCCGGTCGCAACCCGCCTTGCGCGTCCAATGCCAGCGCCAATCCGAAATCGCTGTCGAGGCTGCGTTCGTGCACCTCGTCGAACAGCACCGCCGACACGCCGGTCAGTTCCGGGTCGCTCTGGATGCGGTTGACGAAAATGCCCTCGGTCAGGACCGTGACGCGGGTCGTGGACGAGCGTTTGCTATCCATCCGCGTCGCATAGCCGTAGGTTTGCCCGACGGTCTGCCCCGCCAGAACCGCCATCCGCTCCGCCGCCGCGCGCGCCGCCAGCCGGCGCGGCGACAACAGCAGGATCTCGCCGGTGCACCAATCCTCACCCAGCAAGGCTGGCGCCACCGCCGTCGTCTTGCCCGCCCCTGGTGGTGCCACCAGCACCGCGTTCGCTCCTGCGCGCAGGGCGGCTAGCAGGTCAGGCAGAACGGCGAGGACGGGCAAAGTGGGTTCGGTCACGATCCTTGCCATAGGCGCAGGCCTATGCGCGCGAAAGTCGTGTCCGCCTGTCGGCATGACGGCGATTTTACCTGTCTTGTCCTAGTATCACCTGCGGCGGCGGTGCTAACCGTCGCGGAAGCAAGCAACGCGCGGAGTTCCCTTGGGCGGCCATCACCATCACGCGCACGATCATGGCGGCCACGACCATGCGCACGGCCACAGCCACGGCCACGGGCATTCCCACGCGCCCGCAGCCTTCGACCGCGCGTTCCTGATCGGCATTTCGCTCAACATCGCGTTCGTCGTGGTGGAGGCAGGGTTCGGCTTCGTCGCCGATTCGGTGGCGCTGCTCGCGGATGCCGGGCACAACCTTTCCGACGTGCTCGGCCTCGCGGTCGCATGGGGCGGCGCGACGCTCGCGCGGCGTGCGCCGTCTAAGCGCTTCACCTACGGCTACAAGGGTTCGACTATCCTCGCCGCGCTGTTCAACGCGATCTTCCTGCTGGTCGCGCTCGGCGCGATCGTGCTGGAGGCGGCACAGCGGCTCGCCACGCCCGCGCCGGTGGCGGGCGCGACGGTATCGGCGGTCGCGGCGGTCGGCCTCGTCATCAACCTGTCGACCGCGCTGCTGTTCGCGCGCGGGCGCAAGGACGACATCAACATCCGCGGCGCATTCCTCCACATGGCGAGCGACGCGGCGGTGTCGGCGGGCGTAGTGATCGTCGGCGGCGTGATCTTGCTCACTGGCCTCACTTGGCTGGACCCGGCGGTGAGCATCGTCATCGCGCTGCTGATCGTGTGGCAGACCTGGGGGTTGCTGCGTGAATCGGTGGAAATGTCGCTGGCGGCGGTGCCGCGCGCGATCGACTATGACGCGGTCGGGGCGGCGCTACAGGCGCTGCCGGGTGTGGCGCGTATCCATGATCTCCACATCTGGCCGATGAGCACGACCGAGACGGTGCTGACCGCGCATCTGCTGATGCCAGCCGGTCAGCCGGGCGACGCTTTCCTGCTCGAAACGCAGGAGATGCTACGCACGCGCTTCGGCATCGGCCACGCCACCGTGCAGGTCGAAACCACCGACTGCGAAGCCGGCTGCTAGGCGGCGCGGTCGCGCGCCAGCCACCATTTCAGAAGCGCGGTGGTCTGCTCGGGCAGTTCCAGCGCGGGCAGGTGGCCACAGTTTTCGAACACATGCAGGTGCGCGCCGGGGATCAGCGCCGCGATTTCCTCGGCGTCGCTGGGCGGCGTAATGCGGTCACCATCGCCGACCGCGACCAGCACCGGCACGCGAACGCCGGGCAGGATGTGGCGCAGGTCGGCGCGGTCGAGGATGGCATGTTGCTGGCGCAGGAACGCAGCACCACCGACGCGTAGCGCCATTGCCCTCAGCGCTTCCGCGACCGGCCCGTCCGTCTTGTCCGCGCCGACCAGCCGCTCCAGCAACTGCCGGGTGATGCCAACGAAGCGCCCGCGTTCAAGCGAGGCCATCCCCACCCGGCGCTGTTCCGCGCGCTCCGCCGAATCCGCGCGCGCACTGGTGTCGAGCAGCGCGACGGAGGTCACCCGCTCCGGCGCCTGCCGCAGGATTTCGAGCGCGACATAGCCGCCCATCGACAGCGCGACGAGCGCGAAGCGCGGTGGCGCCGCCGCCAGCACGCGCCGCGCCATCGCCGGGACGCTGTCGTCGAGGGTGAGGTCCGCCACCATCGGCGCGACCAGCGGCGCGAGCGCGTCGATCTGCGGCCGCCACAACGCCGCGTCGCAGAGCAGGCCCGGCAGGAACACCGTCGGCAGCAACGGCTGTGGGACCGGCGCGAGCGTGGCGAAATCCTGATCGTCAACGGCTGGGACGAAACCAAAAGCGTCAAAATCGGTGAACATGAGCGAGTCTCCGTTGCACATCATGTGGCGTATCGCCGGTCATTGGTCTAATATCTGGCATGCATCATCGTGATAGCTTTTGGAGATAGCTATGGAGCTGCGGCACGTTCGTTACTTCCTCGCGGTGGCGGAGGAGGGAAACTTTACCCGCGCCGCGCGACGGCTTGGGATCGGCCAGCCACCGCTCAGCCAGCAGATCCGCGATCTCGAGACGGAGATTGGCGCTCGCCTTTTCCACCGCGTGCCGCACGGCGCGGAGCTGACGGAAGCGGGGGCGGCGTTTCAGGCGCGGGTGCGCGATCTGCCGCACCTGGCGGAGGCCGCGATTCACGCAGCGCAGCGCGCCGGGCGTGGCGAAACCGGCGCGTTGCGGGTCGGTTTCACCGGATCAGCGGCGTTCAACCCGATCGTGCCGAGCGTGATCCGCGCCTACCGCCGCCGCTTCCCCGACGTTGAACTGAGCTTGCGTGAGGGCAATTCGCTCGATCTCGTCGCAGCATTGCGCGACGACATGCTCGACGCGGCGTTCCTGCGCCCCGATGCGGTCGATCTCGCCGGGCTCGCGATCCACGACCTCGACGACGAGCAGCTGGTCGCCGCCGTGCCGGTCGCGCACACGGCCGCCCGGAACGCTGCGCTTCCGCTCGCAACCCTCGCGGGCGAGGCATTCGTGTTGACCCCGCGCGATCTCGGCCCGACGCTGTTCGATGCTGCCATCGGAGCCTGCCACGACGCCGGGTTCGAGCCGATGCTTGGCCAGTCCGCGCCGCAGATCGCCTCGGTGCTGGCGTTCGTCGCGGCGGAACTCGGCGTGTCGCTGGTGCCCGACAGCATGCGGAGCGCGCTGATCCAGGGTGTCGTCTACCTCGACCTCAGCGACGTGCGCCGCAGCGTGCGCATGGCAATCGCGCACCGGCGCGGTGACCTGTCCACCGCGCTGCGCCACTTTGCCGGCGCGGCGCGGGCGCATGCCGTGCAGAGGGCCTGACCACACCCGCATCCGTGCGGCGCGCATGTTGCCCAGCCACGGTCGCGCGTGATAGCGCGGGTACGCAGTCGCAGCGTCGCCGTACGAGCGGTCGCCGACGCCGGGGGTGTGGGGCTGACGATGCAACGGGTTTCTGACAGTCTCATCCATACCGTTGGCGGCATTCTGTCCGCACACGGCGCGCCTGCTCCGGCGATGCCCGCCAGCTATGCGCCGGCTGATTTCTCCGTACACTTCTTCCTGCAACTCGCGGTGATCCTCCTCACCTGCAAAGTGGTGGGCTGGTTCGCGCAACGCTTCCTTGGCCAACCGCAGGTGGTGGGCGAGATGATCGCCGGCGTTGTGCTCGGCCCCTCGCTGTTCGGTCTGCTCCTGCCCGATGTCGCCGGCGCGGTGTTCCCTAAGGAAACGCGGAACGTGCTCTATGCGGGTGCGCAGGTGGGGGTGGGGCTATACATGTTCCTGGTCGGCACCACGCTGCGTGTCGATCACATCCGGTCCAAGGTTCGCAGTGCCGCGAGCGTGTCCATGGCGGGGATCGCCGCGCCATTCGTGGTGGCCGTGCTGCTCACGCCGTTTCTGCTGAATATACCGGGCCTGTTCGCCGCCGCGATATCACGAACCGACGCGACCCTGTTCCTCGGCGCCTGCATCGCGCTGACCGCATTTCCGATGCTGGCGCGGATCATCAACGAACGCGGACTTGCCGATACCGCGCTCGGCACGCTGACGCTGACGGCGGGTGCGTTCGACGATGTCGCATCGTGGTGCGTGCTGGCGCTGGTGCTCGCGACGTTCGGCGGCGGGCCGGGCGTGGTGGTGCTGGCGATCGGCGGCGGCGTCGCATGGGCGGTGGCGGTGTTGCTGCTCGGCCCCAAGCTGCTGCGGCCGCTCGCGCGTGTCGTCGAGCGCGACGGCGCGATGAGCAATGCCACACTGGCCAGCGTGCTGGCGCTGTTCTGCCTGTCCGCGTTCCTGATGGACGCGTGCGGCATCCATGCGATCTTCGGCGGCTTCGTGCTGGGCGTAGCCATTCCGCGCGGCGCGTTTGCCGAGGAAATCCGCCGCAAGCTCGAACCAGTCACGGTGGTGCTGCTGCTCCCGATGTTCTTCGCCTATTCCGGGCTGAACACCCGCCTCGACATGGTGGGATCGCCGACGCTGCTGCTGATCGCGCTGGGTGTGCTGGCCGCGTCGATCCTCGCCAAGGGTGGCGCCTGTTACCTTGCGGCGCGATTGGCCGGGGAGGACAACCGCACCGCGCTCGGCATCGGCGCGCTGATGAACTCGCGCGGGCTGATGGAACTCATCATCGTCAACATCGGCTTGCAGAAGGGCATTATCGGCCCGACCTTGTTCGCGATGCTGGTGCTGATGGCGATCGTCACCACGATGATGGCGGGGCCACTGTTCGAACTGGTCTATGGCCGCCACGTGCGCGCATCAACCAGTCCCGCCTGAACGCATCGGCTACGGCGATCGGAGTGACTGGCTGGGGCGGCAGGATTCGAACCTGCGGTACGCGGCATCAAAAGCCGCTGCCTTACCACTTGGCTACGCCCCAACAGCGAAGGCAGGCCTTTAGGCGCAGCCTTCGTCGGTGGAAAGACCCTTTTGCAAAGGATCGTCTCGATCAGGCGACCCGCTCGACCCAGCCGTGCTGGTCCACCACCTTGCCACGCTGCAACCCGGTGAGTGCATCGCGGATGCGCATCGTGGTCTGGCCGGGGCCGCCGCTGCCGATGGTGAAGTCGCCGTCCGCCATCTTCATCATGCCGATCGGCGCGACGACGGCGGCGGTGCCGCAGGCGAACGCCTCGCGCAGGCGGCCGCTCTCCGCATCGGCGCGGCAATCCTCGATCGCATAGGGCTCCTCGCGCACGGTCAGCCCCATGTCGCGCGCCATCGTGATGATCGAATCGCGGGTGATGCCGGGCAGGATGGTACCGGTCAGCGGCGGCGTGGCGAGGCTGCCGTCGTCGAACACGAAGAAGATGTTCATGCCACCCAGTTCCTCGATCCAGCGGCGTTCGACCGCATCGAGGAACAGCACCTGGTCGCAGCCCTTGCGGATCGCCTCGGCCTGCGCGACGAGGCTGGAGGCATAGTTGCCGCCGCACTTGGCCGCACCCGTGCCGCCGGGGGCGGCGCGCGTGTAATCCTGCGACACCCACAAGGATACCGCGCCAGCGCCGGCCTTGAAATAGGCGCCGACCGACGAGGCGATCACCGCGTAGAGATATTCGGAGGACGGCTTGACGCCGAGGAACACCTCGCTCGCGATCATGAAGGGCCGCAGGTACAGCGCGCCGCCCTCGGCCTCCGGGATCCAGTCCTGCTCGACCTTCACCAGTTCGCGTACCGAGGCGAGAAACAGATCCTCGGGCAGCGGCTCCATCGCCATGCGGATCGCGGAATCGTGGAAGCGGCGGGCGTTCGCCTCGGGCCGGAACAACGCGGTGCTGCCGTCGGCGAGGCGGTAGGCCTTCATGCCCTCGAAGATTTCCTGCGCATAGTGCAGTACGGCCGATGCGCCATCCATCTGGAATGCGGCGCGCGGCACGATCTTGGCATCATGCCAGCCCTTGTCTTCCGTGAAGCGGATCAGCGCCATGTGATCGGTGAACACGCGCCCGAAGCCGGGGTTCTCCAGCAGGCGCGCGCGCTCGTTCGCCTCGACCGGGCTGGCGTGGCGTTCGAATGAAAATGACGGGGCGCTGGCGCCGCGATCCGTAGCGAGTTCGATCTGATCGGGCATGGCAACCTTCGTACATCTTGATACAAATTTTGGGTTGAACCCTGATAGGGTTAGGGTCAAATCCGGTCAACATGGCAGGGCAGAACACCGCCGCGTCGCCGCTATTCCTGCGCGAACCCGAGCTTAGGCGCGGGCTCGAACTTTTGTATTTCGGGAACAGCCATCTGACGCGCAGCATCGATCAGGGACTCGCGGACCAGGGTTTGGGCCGGGCGCACCACCGTGCGCTCTATTTCATCGCGCGTCAGCCCGATCTCACGGTTAGCCAGCTGCTCGGGCTGCTGGCGATCACCAAACAGTCGCTGGGGCGCGTCCTCAACGAACTGATCGAACGCGGCCTGGTCGAGATGCGGCCGGGCGACCGCGATCGGCGGCAGCGATTGTTGCGGTTGAGCGATGCCGGGCGCGGTCTGGAGAACCAGCTGTTCGATGCGCTGCGTGAGCGGCTGTCCGCTGCCTATGCCAGCGCGGGGCAGTCGGCGGTGAGCGGCTTCTGGGCGGTGCTCGAAGGGCTGATCCCTCCGGAGGAACGCGTGCGGATCGGCCAGCTCGGCGATTGAGCGCGCCGGTTCAGGCGGAGACCTTTTCCGCAGTCGCCGGCTCACGGTGGCCGCTGATCTCCGCACCGGCATCGCGCGCGAAGCGGACATTCCACAGCGTCGCGCTGAGCGAGATCGCCGTCACCACCCAGAACGCGACTGAAAAATCGCCCAGCGCCGGCGTGATGTGGCCGTTCGCCAGCATCGCCAGATGGAGCGCGATCGCGGCGATGCAGATGCCGAGCGACAGCATCAACTGCTGGAAGGTCGAGTAGAACGACGTGGCGCTGCTCATGTGGCGCTTGTCGACCCCGTCATAGGCGATGGTGTTGTAGGCGGTGAACTGGAACGACATGAAGAAGCCCGAAATCGCCAGCATGCCGAACATCGCCCACACCGGCCAGCTCGGCCGGAACAGTCCGCAGATCGCATAGCCGCCGGTCGCCAGCACACCGTTCCAGATCAGCGCGCGGCGAAACCCGAGACGGCGTAACACGCGCTGCGCCAGACCCTTCATCGCCAGCGACCCGATCGCGGTCGCCACCGTGATCGTACCGCTGCGCGCGGCGGTGAAGCCGAAGCCGACCTGCATCATCAACGGCAGCAGGAACGGTTGCGCGCCCTGCGTGATGCGGGTGATCGAGCCGGCGATGACCGACAGCCGGAAGGTGGGATCGCGCATCAGCGACAGATCCAGGATCGCGCCCTCGCGCCCGCGTGCGTGGCGGATGTAGAAGAACCCTGCCACCGCGCCGATCGCGACCAGCACCGCCGCCGACGTGCCTTCGCCGGGGCGGCTGACCATCTCGAACCCGAACAGCAGGCAGCCGAGCGACAGGCCGCTCAACACGAAGCCGCGCACGTCGAACACGGGCGGCACGTCTTCCTTGATGTTGGCGATGAAGCGCCCGACCAGCCACACGCCGAGCACGCCCATCGGCAGGTTGATGTAGAAGATCCAGCGCCAGTCGAGATAGGTGACGATGAACCCGCCCAGCGGTGGCCCGATGATCGGCCCGATCAGCGCGGGCACGAGCAGCCACGACATCGCGTTGACCATGTCCTGCTTGGCGACCGAACGCAGCAGCACCAGTCGCCCGACCGGGATCATCATCGCGCCGCCGATGCCCTGCAGGAACCGCGACACGACGATCATCTCGAGCGTGCGCGATTGCCCGCAGGCGAGGCTGCCGAGCATGAACAGCACGATCGCGGTGCGGAACACGGTGCGCGACCCATAGCGATCCGCCAGCACGCCCGACGCCGGGATGAAAATCGCAAGCGCGAGCAGATAGGAGGTGAGCGCGATGCTCATTTCCGGCGCGCGGACGCCGAAATCGCGCGCCATCGTCGGCAGCGCGGTGGCGAGCACGGTCGCGTCGACGAACTCCATGAACAGTGCGCTGGCGATGATGAGCGCGACGATCCGGTAATTGGGGCCGGATGTCGCCGGGCCGATATCCTGCGTGGTGGTCAGCGATCCCGCCGCCGGGATGATGCCGTCGCGTACCTCCGCGTTGACCGAGGCGACACCGCGCCGCCGTGGCCGCGAACTCGGGCCGGAGGGGTGGAGAAGGGACATGACGATTACCCGTGGACGAAGTTGACCGCTCTCCCGCGAGAAGGCCGTCCATCTGTCACGCGGGCGTGCCGGGGTGAGCGGGGTATATGGGCGCGGGCGATGGGAATGGAAACCGCAAGGGCGCGGAAAGGTTGCGCGCCGGCCGACGCGCTCGCGCGTTCGCCGGCGTCACGACCGTTTCAGCCGATCGCCATCAGGCTGGCGTTGCCGCCAGCGGCCGTCGTGTTGATCGATGTCGAAACCTCCTCGACCAGCCAGATCGGATCGTAGGCGAGCGGACGTGACGGATTGGCCCGGTATACCGGGACGATCGCGCCCGGCATGGCCGCCACTGCCGCGAGCGTTGCGGAGGCGTCATCCTCGACCAGCGCGACCGCGAACGGCGGCACGCTGCCTTCCGAAAACACCGCCGCCACCGTGGCGGGCAGGCCGATGGGGAGCGGCATGCCCGCCACGGTGGCGGTATTGCCGGTCGCCAGCACCACCGCCATCTGCTCGATCAGTCCGGCTTGCGTGGCGGGCTTGAGCAGCACGCGGCCGCGCGGGTGAAGTTCGTAGAGGTTCCGTTCGCCGACGGGCCCGGGCAGCACGTGCTCGAGCCAGACGGACGAGGCCGCACCATAAAGCAGCGCCCGCGCGGCGGCGTCCGGGTCGGCGTTGCCGAGCCAGTCGGCGAAGTCGCGCAACGCCTTGGGAAAGCGGCCGGTATGTTCGGCAACGTCGGGTGCGATCTGCGTCAGTCGACCGAGGTACAGCGGCCCGCCCGCCTTCGGACCCGTGCCTGACAGCCCACGCCCGCCGAACGGCTGCACGCCGACGATCGCGCCGATCACGTTGCGATTCACGTACAGGTTCCCGGCCTGCACCCGCGCCGTCACCTTGGCCACCGTTGCATCAAGCCGGGTGTGTAGACCGAACGTCAGGCCGTAGCCGGTCGCGTTGATCGCGTCGACCAGCGCAGCCAAGCCGTCGCGGCGGTAGCGCAGCACGTGCAGGACAGGGCCGAACACCTCGCGTTCGACATCGCCGATCGACGCAATCTCGATGATCGCCGGTGCCACGAAGGTGCCATGCGCCGCGTCCTTGGGAAGCGGGGCTTGCGTGACCCGGTGGCCACGCGCGCGCATCGCTTCGATATGGGTGGTGATGCCCGCCTGTGCCTCGGCGGAGATGACCGGGCCGATATCGACCGCAAGCCGGTCGGTACGGCCGAGGCTGAGTTCGGCGAGCGCACCCTTCAGCATCGCCAGCGTGCGGTCCGCCACCTCCTCCTGCAAGCACAGGATGCGCAGCGCAGAGCAGCGCTGGCCCGCGCTGTCGAACGCGGAGGCAATCACGTCCGACACCACCTGTTCGGCGAGCGCGGAGGAATCGACGATCATCGCATTCTGCCCGCCGGTTTCGGCGATCAGGGGAATCGGGTTGCCGGTGGGCGACAGGCGGGTGGAAAGCTGGCGTTGGATCAATCGTGCCACGTCCGTTGAGCCGGTGAACACCACGCCTGCCGTTTGCGGCGCGGCGACCAGCGCCGCACCGATCGCACCATCGCCGGGGAGCAGTTGCAGCGCGTCCATCGGTAAGCCCGCGGCATGAAGCAGGCGCACCGCTTCGGCGGCGATCAGCGGGGTTTCCTCGGCGGGCTTGGCGAGCACGGGATTGCCGGCGGCGAGCGCGGCGACGACCTGTCCGGTGAAAATCGCCAGCGGGAAATTCCACGGGCTGATGCACACCACCGGGCCGAGTGGCGCCTGTTCGAGCGTGAAGGTGCTGCGCGCCTGCTGTGCGTAATAGCGCAGGAAGTCGATGGCCTCGCGCACTTCGGCGATGGCGTTGGGGATCGACTTGCCCGCCTCCCGCACGATCAGGCCGAGCAGGACGGGCATGCGCGCCTGCATCGCCTCGGCGGCGGCTTCAAGGATCGCGGCGCGCTCGGCGACGGGCGTTGCAGCCCAGGTCGAAGCGGCCGCGCGGGTGGCGGCGGCTTGCGCGTGCGCCACCGACGGCTCGAACACGGTGCCGACCACATCGCGGTGATCTGCGGGGTTGAGCACCGGGCGCGCTTCACCCTCGCCGGATGGCGGCGTGGCGATCCAACCGGTCGCCGCACTCTCCCGAAGTGCGGCATGGAGTGCCGCCAGTGCATGTTCGTCGGCAAGGTCGATACCGGCCGAATTGTCCCGATCCGGGTAAAGTCGGGCCGGCAGTGCGATCTGGTCGTGATGCGCGCCGGGGTGCGGCATCGCCCGAACGATCTCTACCGGATCGGCGATCATCGTCTCGATCGGCACCGCGGCATCGTTGATGCGGTTGACGAACGACGAATTCGCGCCGTTCTCGAGCAGGCGGCGCACCAGATAGGCGAGCAGCGTCTCGTGCGTGCCGACCGGCGCGTAGATGCGGCAGGGGCGGTTGAGCCGGTTGCCGCCGACCACCTGTTCGTAGAGCGGTTCGCCCATGCCGTGCAGGCACTGAAACTCGTAGTCGCCGGTGACGAAATCCGGGCCGGCAAGGTGGTAGATGGTGGCGAGCGTCTGCGCGTTGTGCGTGGCGAACTGCGGGAATACGACGTCGCGCGCCGCCAGCAGCTTCCGCGCGCAGGCGACATAGGCGATGTCGGTGTGAAGCTTGCGCGTGTAGACCGGGAAGTCGGCGAGGCCGTCGACCTGCGCGCGCTTGATCTCGGCATCCCAATACGCACCCTTGACGAGGCGGACCATGATGCGGCGATCGGCGCGGCGGGCAAGATCGACGATCCAGTCGATCACGAACGGGCAGCGCTTGCCATAGCCCTGCACGACGAAGCCAAGCCCGTTCCAGCCGCTCAGATCCGGGTCCAGCGCAAGGCTTTCGAGCAGATCGAGCGACAGTTCGAGGCGGTCGGCCTCCTCCGCATCGATGTTGAAGCCGATGTCATAGCGCTTCGCCAGCAGCGCCAGCGCCTTCACGCGCGGCAGCAGTTCGGTCATCACCCGCGCGGCCTGCGCGCGGACATAGCGCGGGTGCAGCGCGGAAAGTTTGATCGAGATGCCCGGCCCGCCATAGATGCCGCGCCCCGCCGAGGCCTTGCCGATCGCATGGATCGCGCGTTCGTAATCGGCGAGGTAGCGGGTGGCATCGGCGGCGGTGGTGGCCGCTTCGCCGAGCATGTCATAGCTGTAGCCGAAGCCCTTAGCCTCAGCCGTGCGCGCACGACGCAGCGCCTCGTCGATGGTCTCGCCGGTGACGAACTGCTCACCCATCATCCGCATCGCGAGATCTACGCCGCGCCGGATCACCGGTTCGCCTGCGCGCGCCACCAGCCGGGTCAGCGCCGCGCCAAGCCCGCTTTCATCCACGCTGCCGACCAGCTTGCCGGTGACGACCAGACCCCAGGTCGCCGCGTTGACGAACAAGGATTTGCCGCCGCCGACATGCGCGCCCCAGTCGCCATCGGCGATCTTGTCGCGGATCAGCGCGTCGCGGGTGGCATCGTCCGGAATGCGCAGCAAGGCCTCGGCGAGGCACATCAGCGCGACGCCCTCCTGAGAGGACAGCGCATATTCCTGCACCAGCCCCTCGACGCCGCCGCCGCGCTTCTGCGCGCGCAGCGTGGTGACGAGGTCGCGGGCGGTGGCGGCGACGTGCGCGCGCATCGTACCGTCCAGCGTCGCCGCCTCGATCAGCGGGGCGAGCGCCTCGGCCTCGTCGCGGCGATAGGCGGCGGTGATCGCGTCGCGCAAAGCAGTGGCGGGGCGGATCGGAGGCGCGAACGCGGTGAAGGGGGCGGGGCTGGTCATGCCTCGAACCTAGCGAAAAGCGCCGAGACTTTTCGGCTTTTCACTAGGCTATGGTGTTCCGGATCGACTTGTTTCGTTGCCCGCGCTAGGCAAACTTCATGGAAAAGGCGGCAAAAGCAGGCGATCTGGACGAGTTCGACAATCGCCTCGTCGCCGCGTTGGTAAAGGACGGGCGGATGACCGTGACCGATCTGGCGGAAGCGGTCGGCCTGTCCAAGACGCCGACGCAGATGCGGTTGCGTCGGCTGATCGCCAGCGGCGTGATCCGCGGGTTTCGCGCGATCGTCGATCCGGCGAAACTCGGGCTCGACCATGTCGCGTTCGCCGAGGTGAAGCTGTCCGACACGCGCGAGGCGGCACTGCGCGCCTTCAACGACGCTGTCCGGCGCATCCCGGAGGTGGAGGAATGTCATATGATCGCCAGCAGCTTCGACTATCTGCTCAAGGTTCGCACCGCCGACATTCGCCGCTACCGCATCGTGCTGGGCGAGAAGATCTCCAGCCTGCCGCATGTCGAGAGTACCTCCACCTTCGTCGCGATGGAAACCGTGAAGGAGCGCGGTGGCTAGATTGCCGTACGCGCGGGTTCGCGATAGCGGGGGGCGCTTGCCAACCTGTCGGATGTGCCAACGATCATGAGTCCGGACCTCTATTACATCCCCTACGACACGTTCCTCGCCGACGTGCGCGCGGTGGCGGCGAGCGTGGCGCAGGGCGACTGGCAGCCGGATTTCGTGATCGGCATTGGGCGGGGCGGCCTGGTGCCGGCGGTGTTCATCTCGCACCAGCTCAACCTGCCGATGCTCTCGATCGATCATTCCTCCAAGGTGGCGGACTTCGCCGACGAACTGCTCGGCAAGGTCGCCCGCAAGAGCGCGGGCGGCGAGCGGCTGCTGTTCGTCGACGACATCAACGATACCGGCGGCACGATCGATCATATTCGCAAGGCGCTGACCGACGCCGGCTGCGACAGCAGCAATCTGCGCTTCGCCGTCGTAATGGACAATGTGCGGTCAAAAGCGCGGGTCGATTACCGCGCCGAGACGATCGACCGGGACAGCGACAAACGCTGGTTCGTGTTCCCGTGGGAAGCGGTCGGCGCCGCCGCGACGATCACGCAGGAGGCGTTGTCGGTGCCCGAACGGCTGGCCTGAACACCTGTCAGGTCGGCCAGCCGTGGTCCCGCGTGAAGCCGAGGAACGCACCCACCCAGTCGACCGGCGTCCCGTCCTTGTGCGCGCTCGGCGGGCCGTGGCCGCCATGTTCGTACACGGTGAGCGCGGCCGGCACCTTGGCGGCGTGGAGCGTCTCGTACATCAGCAGGCTGTTGCGCATCGGCACGACCGGATCGTCGCCGTTGCAGGCGACATAGGTCGGCGGCATGTCGGCAGGGAGATCGAGCTGCGCGGCGTAGCGGCGTTGCCATTCGGCATCGGCGGCGTGGGACCCCAGCAACTCGCGGCGCGACTGCGCGTGCACGCCATCGTCGAACATGGTGATGACCGGGAAGAACAGCCCCGCCACCATCGGCCGTGCCGACAGCCGGTCGGTGGCGTCGGCCGGAGTGTAGACCGCCTGTGCCGACCGAGACGCCAGCCGCGCGGCGAGATGCCCGCCCGCCGAATAGCCGGTGACGGCGACACGCGCGGGATCGATCGTCCAGCGCGTGCCAGCGCCGGCGCGGATCACCCGCATCGCCCGTTGCGCATCCTGAAGCGGCGCATCGGGGCCGGCCGCCCAGCCATCGTGCGGCAGGCGGTACAGCAGTTCGAACGCGGTGATGCCGCGCGCGGCGAAATCGCGCGCGATGCCGCTGCCCTGCCGGCCGACCGCGACGCGCGCATACCCGCCGCCGGGACAGATCAGCACCGCCGCACCGTTGGGGCGGGCGGGCTTCACCACCGTCAGCATGGGTGTGGCGACATGCGGCCAGGCGATATCCTCCGGGTCCGGACGGCTGGCGGAGCGCTGCACGAACTGATCCGCGACGGTGAGACCGTCGCCGCCGGGCGGCGCCTTCGGCCAGAGCGGGAAGCGCTCGACCGCCAGCGCCGTATCGGGTGCGCGCAGCGGTCCCTGTGCGTGCAGCGGCAGCGGCAACATCCCGGCGAGTGCGCCGGCCAGCACAGTGCGGCGGCTCGTCATGCCTCAAGGTCCATCGAACGCATCCTCCGCTATGTGTCGCCATGCTGCCCCGTCCTCTGCCAGAACGGTGCAAGAGGTTTACGCCCAATCCCACAGGACGCAACAACAACCATATCGTGGAATATGGTTTCACATTGCGTTATGCGTGCCGCCCCCCGACGACAGGAGCAGCGCATGAGGTCATACTACGCGGCATTGTCGCTCCTTGGGTTCGTGATTCCCACCGCCGCTTCTGCGAAGCTGACACACTGGTCGATCGAGGCCGAGTCGCCGCAGGCCCGTGTCTCCGAGCGACACGGCACTATCGACATCGATACGCCCAAGGGGCTGACGCTGTGGTGGCGCACGCCGTTGCACGCGCCGGTCACGATCGCGTTCGATGCGATGATGGTGGATCATGGCGGCACCAACGATACGGTGAGCGATCTCAACGCGTTCTGGATGGCCCGCGAGGTCGGTGGCGGGTCGGTGCTGGCGCATCCGCGCAGCGGCGCGTTTGCGGCCTATGACACGCTTCAGACCTATTATGTCGGCATCGGCGGCAACCGCAATACGACCACGCGCTTCCGCCGGTATATCGGTCGGCCCGGTGACCGGCCGCTACGGGCCGAGGACGACCGCCACGCAGCCGCCGACATGCTGAAACCGAACGTCTGGACGCACATCCAGCTGATCGCCGATGGCCATACCGTGGCGGTCGAGCGCGACGGGGTGCGGCTGTTCACGCTGCGGGACGAGCAACCCTATACAAGCGGGCACTTCGGCCTGCGCACGACCTGGAGCCATGTGCGGGTGCGGCATGTGCGAATCCGCGAGGGGGTGGACGCAGGCTGATGATCGCGCGCCGGTCGGCCGGGCGCTACCGCCGCGTGACCACCGCCGCCAGCGCCACCGACGCCGCGATCGCCACGGCGGTTTCGGACAGCGAGTGCGCGTTCCAGTCCCATATTTCCAGCCCGGCATAGCCCGGCATATTGGCGCGGTGGCCGCCGCCGAACTGCTCGATCCACTGGTATTCGCGCTGCGTGATCTCGCGCATGATGCACACTGCGGCACCGGCGAAACAGCCGAGCCACAGCGACGCCCGGGTCGAAGCACCAAGCCGCCAGCCCAGCGCCCAGCACGCCAGCTGGATACCAATGGCAACAGGAACATGTGCGAACATAACGACTTACCGCGCAGGTGCCGGGCCGGGTTGCGCGATCAGGCGACCAGATCCTGCTCCTCGAACGGGGCGCTTTTCACCACCGTGTCGATTGCCAGCAGCCGCTCCAGCAGCGGCTCGAGTCGGTCGAGCGGCCAGCTATTGGGGCCGTCCGACATCGCTTTCGCCGGATCGGGGTGCGTCTCCATGAACAGGCCCGACACGCCCGCCGCCACCGCCGCGCGCGCCAGCACCGGCACATGCTCGCGCGTGCCGCCCGAGGTGGTGCCTTGCCCTCCCGGCAACTGCACCGAATGGGTGGCGTCGAACACGACCGGACAGCCGGTTGCGCGCATGATGGCAAGGCTGCGCATGTCGGAAACGAGGTTGTTGTAGCCGAAGCTAGCGCCGCGTTCGCACACCATGAACGCGTCCGACGGCACGCCGGCCGCTTCCGCCGCCGCGCGCGCCTTGGCAACGACGTGCGTCATGTCGGCGGGAGCGAGGAACTGCGCCTTCTTGATGTTAACCGGCTTTCCGCACGCCGCCACCGCCGCGATGAAATCGGTCTGCCGGGCGAGAAAGGCGGGGGTCTGCAACACGTCGACCACCTGCGCGACGGCACGCACCTGCGCCTCGTCATGCACGTCGGTCAGCACCGGCAAGCCGGTTTCGGCCCGGACTTTTTCGAGGATGCGAAGGCCTTCGTCGATGCCCGGACCGCGAAACGACGTGCCGGAACTGCGGTTCGCCTTGTCGAACGAACTCTTGTAGATCAGCAGCACGCCGAGCCGCTCGCCGATCGCGCGGAGCCGTTCCGCCGTTGCCAGCGCGAACGACTCGCTTTCGATGACACACGGGCCGGCGATGAAGAAGATGCGCCGATCTGGACCAATCTCCTTGCCACACAGAAGCATAATCGTCCTTTGTTCCTTGCCCTGCATACGCTCGTCTCTCTAGGAGAACAGGCGGTCGCTTGCCGCTTCCCTGCGCCGCAGAAGTGCTGGAAGTCAATGCGATGGCGCTTTAGGGGGACGGTATCCGTCCGATGCGCGAGTGTTGAGTATGACTATGCAGGCGACGGCTCCGGGTGGGTACGACGAATCAGGGCTATTATCAGCCCTGCGCACAACGCGAATCGAGATGGATGCGCTGCGCGCGTTATCGGATGCGCTCCGCATGGCGCCGCTGCGCGACAGTTTCGTCGCCTCTGTCAGCAAGATCAGTTCGCACACCGGCCGCTTGATCGTCAGCGGCATGGGCAAGAGCGGTCTGGTTGCGCGCAAGATCGCCGCGACGATGACGTCGACCGGCACGCCCGCCATGTTCCTCCACCCCGGTGACGCGAGTCACGGTGATCTTGGCATGATCGGCCATGGCGACACTGTGCTGGCGCTGAGCTGGTCCGGCGAAACCACCGAATTGGGCGATATCATCGCGTATTGTCGCCGCTTCGGCGTGACGCTGATCGTCGCCACCGCGTGCCCCGACAGCACTGCCGGGCGCGCGGCGGACATCTGCCTTGCGCTGCCGCAGGTGCGTGAGGCGTGCCCGAACGAACTCGCACCGACCTCGTCGACCACGGTGCAGGTCGTGCTGGGCGATGCGCTGGCGGTTGCGCTGATCGAGCGGCGCGGCTTTACCCGGTCGGACTTCCTCACCTTCCACCCCGGTGGCCGGCTCGGCGCGCAGCTTGCCACGGTCGGCCAGTTGATGGCGCGTGGTGATGATGTGCCGGTGGTGCGGATCGGCGCGAGCCTGGTCGACGCGACGATCGAGATGAGCCGAAAGCGCTACGGCTGTACCGCGGTGGTGGATGAAGACGACCGGCTGGTCGGCGCGTTCACCGATGGCGATCTTCGCCGCAGCTTCACCAGCCAGCATCTAGGCGACGACATTCGCCACCACATGACCGCGACGCCGATCTCGATCGTGCCGGAGACGCTGAGTTCGGATGCGCTGCGCATCCTTAACGAACGCGCGGTTTCGGTGCTGTTCGTCTGCGAAAACGAGCGGCTGGTCGGCGCGATCCACCTCCACGATATCCTGCGGGCAGGCGTTGCCTGACGCGATACTGCCCGCCGACGTGCGTTCCGATCTGCCTCCGGACCTGCCACCGGATCTTATCGTCATACCGGCGCGCTACGGTTCGACGCGGCTGCCGGGCAAACCGCTGATTGAGATTGCCGGCCGCAGCCTGTTATCGCGGGTCGTCGCGATCGCGCGCGAAGGCGCCGCCCGCGTCGGCAACGCCGATGTGGTCGTCGCGACCGATGATCCCCGCATCGCCGATCACGCGCGGGATCTCGGCTGCGAGGTGGTGATGACCGACACCGCGATCAGCTCCGGCTCCGGCCGGGCGTGGGCGGTCGCGCGCGGCCGGTCGGTGCCGCCGCCGATCATCGTCAACCTGCAAGGCGACGCGCCGTTCGCGGCGCCGTCGATGATCGCCGCGTTGATCCACGCGCTGCGTGCTGCGGACTGCGCGGTCGCGACGCCGGTGGTGCGGCTCGACTGGGCCGCACTCGATGCGCTGCGCCGGCACAAGTTGGCGTCGCCGTTCAGCGGCACCACCTGCGCGCGGGGTGCCGACGATCGCGCCTTGTGGTTCTCGAAAACCATCATTCCCGCGATCCGTGGCGAGGCGGCGTTGCGCGCGTCGGGCGATCTGTCGCCGGTGTACCGTCACATCGGGCTGTACGCGTATCGCTACGCCGCGCTGCGCCGCTTTGAGGAGACCGCGCCGACGCCGTATGAGGTGCTGGAGGGGCTGGAGCAGCTCCGCTTCCTCGAATCGGGCGCGGATATCCTGACCGTGGAGGTCGCGCCGCCGCGCCACGCGATGTCGGGCATCGACACGCCCGAGGATATCGCAATGGCGGAGGCGCTGATCGCCGAGCATGGCGAACCGCATCTGGCGTGGACGTGATGACGGGCGAGCTGATCGTCACGATCGTGCGACACGGCGATACCTTCGAGATGGGCGAGCCGCCGCGCCGGATCGGGGCGCGCACCGACCTTCCGCTGGTTGCGAACGGTTTGGCGCAGGCGCGGGCGCTTGGCGCGGCGTTTGCGGGCGAGACGTTCGACCGGGTGCTCGCCGCACCACTTCAGCGCACGCGTGCGACCGCCGAGGCGATCCTGGCCGATCGCATGGGTGCGCCCGATCTGTCCACGGCGGACTGGCTGACCGAGATCGACCACGGCCCCGACGAAGGACAACGTGAGGAAGATGTGCTCGCCCGCATCGGCCATGCCGCGCTCGATGCCTGGGACTCGGCGGCGCGTGCGCCGGATGGCTGGATCGTCGATGCCGAGCGCCGCCTTGCCGGCTGGCGTGCGCTGTGGGCGCAGGGCGCGGGCCGGGTGCTGATCGTCACCAGCAACGGCGCGGCGCGCTTTGCTTTGCTGTCCGATGCCGGATTGCAGCGGCAGGCGGCGGCGCTGCCTTCGCTGAAGCTGCGCACCGGCGCTTACGGCACGATCGTGCGCGAGGCGGGCGCTCTCCGCCTGCTCGGCTGGGACCAGCGGCCTTGAGGGCGTCACGCCGCGCTTGCAACGCAGCGGCACTTCCCCGACAGCGCGCGTGATGATCCGCGCAGCCGCCCTCTAGCCCGTCGATGGACACACCGTTGCTCCGTGCACCGCCGTTTCCCGGCGTTGACGCCACCGTGTCGCGCGCCGGTGATGCGCCACCGGCTGAACGGGTGACGCCAAGCGCGATCGACCGGGTGTTCGACGCAATCCGCACTGCGCGCGTCGGCGGGTGCTTCTGGGCGGCGCCCGCCGCGCTCGGCAGCGCCACCATGATCGTGCGCGGCAGCTTGGCGGAGGCTGGCTCGCTGCTCGACGAGGTTGATCCCGCGACGGTGCTTGCGGTGCCGCGCGACGACGCGACCGATCCGTGGTCGCTGCTTCGTGCCGGGCTCACGCTGATCGCGCACGGGGACGATCCGTGGGTGGCGCTGGCGATCATCGCGGGATGTGAGGTCCGGCTGCTGTCCGCCGGGCGCTTCGGGGTGCCGGGTGCGGACCCGGCGGCGCAGCGCGGCCGCGTCGCCGCTGACCTGCTGACCACGCAGTACCGCGACCCGTACTCCGGCGCGGCGGCGGGCATCGACGAGACGATCGCAAAGCTGGCGCAGTGGCGGCGGCTGTTCGAGGCGAACCGCGGGATCGTCGCCGGTTGCGGCTTTAGCTGGTGGAAACGGCGCGAGATCGCGCGGTTCCTGTGGACGCCGACGCAGCGGCTGCGCTTCTTCCGTTCCGAAGCCGGCGCGCTCCGCTATGCGCGTCGGCAGGGCGGGGCGGTGGCGGTGTGGCCGTCACGCGTATCGGCGGCGATGGTGGAGCAGGCGGCGGCGCAGGGCGTGCCGCTGGTGCGGGTCGAGGACGGATTCGTGCGATCGGTCGGACTCGGCAGCAATCTGGTGCCGCCATCATCGGTGACGGTCGACCGGCGCGGCATCCATTACGATCCTGCGCGGGAAAGCGACCTCGAACACCTGCTAGCGCACGACGACTTCTCGCCCGAACTGCTCGCCCGCGCGGCGCATCTGCGCGAGACGATCGTGCGGGCGGGGATCAGCAAATACGCCAGCGGCGGCGCGCATGTGTTCCCGGAACGCATGCCGGGCAAGCGGCTGGTGCTGGTGCCGGGGCAGGTCGAGGATGACATGTCGGTGCGGCTCGGCGGCGCGGGGCTGACCAGCAATCTCGATCTGGTGCGTCGCGCGCGTGCGCTGGAGCCGGATGCCGAAATCTGGTTCCGGCCGCACCCCGATGTCGATGCTGGCCACCGCGTCGGCGCGGTGCGGGACGCCGATGCGCTGCTTCATGCCGACCGGGTGGTGCGCGGCGGCGGCATGGCGGCGCTGCTCGATATCGTCGATGGTGTGCACGTGCTCACCTCGTTGAGCGGATTCGAGGCGCTGTTGCGCGGGCGCGACGTGACCTGCCACGGCGTGCCGTTCTACGCCGGCTGGGGGCTGACCCGCGATCTTGCTGCCGTGCCGGATCGGCGCGGGCGGGCGCTGACGCTGGACGCGCTGGTCGCAGGGGTTTTGATTGCCTATCCGCGCTACCTCGATCCGGTTACCGGGTTGCCGTGCGCGCCCGAAATCCTGATCCGCCGGATGCAGGACGGCGCCGCGCACAACCGGCTCGGCTGGGTAACGCGGCTGAAGCAGGTGCAGGGACGACTGATGAAGCGGCGGACATGAGCGGAGCGGTGATCCTCGACATATCGCGGCTGGTCTCGCGCATCCGGCACCATACGCCCTCGGGGGTGGACCGGGTCGAGATGGCGTATGCGCGGGGATTGCAGGAACGGTACGGCGACCGGCTGCGCTACGCCATCGTGCATCCGTTCGGACGCTACGGGCGGCTGCCAGCGGGCAAGGCGGTGCGGTTTCTCGATCTGCTCGAAGCACGCTGGGCGGAGGAAGATGGCGACGTCAGCCCGCGTTCGTTGCCGCAGGTGCTGCCGGCATTGCTCGGCCTGCTGCCGGAGGCGCCCCGGCCGGTGCTGGGCAGCGTCTATGTGCAGGCCTCGCCGCATCACCTTACCAAGGCCGATCTGGTGCGCCGCATCCTCGCGCGGGAGCAGGCGCGGTTTCTGTGCTTCGTCCACGATCTGATCCCGATCGATTATCCCGAATATGCCCGGCCCAACGGCGCCGACCTCCATCGCCGGCGGATCGAGACGATGGCGGCGTGCGCGGACGGGGTGATCGCCAATTCCGCCGCGACGGCCGCCTCGATCCAACCATGGCTGGAGCGCAGCGGGCGCAAGGTCGATCTCCACGTCGCCCTGCTGGGTACGCAGGCGCTGCCAGCCGGTCCCGCACTGGGCGCGGTGCCGGTTGATCCGTATTTCCTCTGCGTCGGCACGATCGAGCCGCGCAAGAATCACCTGTTGCTGCTCAACCTGTGGCGCGCGATGGCCGAGTCGTTGCCGGCAGTTGCGGTGCCGAAGCTCGTCATCGTCGGGCGGCGCGGGTGGGAGAACGAGCAGGTCGTCGACATGCTGGAACGCTGCCCCGCGCTGGTCGGCCATGTCGAGGAGCGCAACGGCTGTTCGGACCGGGCGCTGACCGTTCTCCTGCGCGGTGCGCGCGCACTGCTGCTGCCGTCGTTCGCGGAAGGGTATGGCATGCCGGTGGCGGAGGCGTTGTCGGTCGGCACGCCAGTGCTGTGCAGCGATTTGCCGGCACTGCGCGAGGCGGGTGGCGATGCGCCCGACTTCCTCGATCCGCTGGACGGGCCGGGTTGGCGCGCGGCGGTCCTCGATCACCACGGTGGCGGCCCGATGCGGGCGGCGCAGCTACGCCGCGTGGCGCAGTGGCGTTCGCCGACCTGGGAGGATCACATCACGGTCGTGTGCGACGCGATCGAGGCGTTGCGCGGTTAGCGGCGCTTGGCGGGGACTTCGGTGCCGAACACCCAATCCCAGAAGATCGCGGTGATCGCATAATTGCCCTCCTCGCGCGCGTGATGGTGGCGCAGGTGGTGGCGACGCAACTGGCGCAAAATCGGGCCGCGCATCGGCAACTGGTGGCAGGCGTAATGCACGCAGTCATAGCTGACATAGCCGATGCCGAAGCCGAGGAAGACCACCGACCCGGCCGGTCCGAACATCGCGTACAGCAGCGCCCATACGCCGAGCGAGATCGTCACGCTCACCACCGGCGGCATCAGGTTGCGCATCCGGTCGTTCGGCACGGTGTGATGATTGCCATGCGTCAGGAAGATCAGCGCCCGGCCGAACCGCGACTCGAGCTTCATGTGGAACAGGAACCGGTGCATCGCATATTCGAACAGCGACCAGATCAGCAGGCCGGCGAACACCAGCCCGACCCACGCGAACACGTTGGTCACGCCCCAGCTCGCCCACAGCGCGACCGCGAGGAACACCGTCCAAGTCAACGCAAAGGCGATCGGCGAGATCAGCGTGAACTGTTCCAGCAGATCGTTTCGAAACAGTCTGACACGTTTCGGGTCGGCCCCGGACTTCATCATCGACAGTTTCGCTTTTTCCCGGATCGACGCACATACATTAGCACGGTATGGCCACCGCCCGCCACCGCCTGTCAAGCTGCAATGCAGCAAAACGCGCTGCAAGCCCGAAAGGTGACGATGGGATGTATGTAAGCCACAGTGCGATGACCGTTACGCGGCAAGGGGTTGCTGCTTCGTGAACCGCATCCTCATCACCGGGGCTTCGGGCGGGCTTGGGATGGCGCTGGCGCGGGAATATGCGGCGCCGGGACGGACATTGCTGCTGTGGGGGCGGGACCGTGCCCGGTTGGAATCCGTTGCCGCCACCAGCCGGGCGGCGGGCGCGGTGGTGGCGATCCGTTCGCTCGACCTGACCGACGTCGCCGCCGCGATCGCCGCGATCGAGGCGGATGATGCCGCCGGCACGATCGACCTGGCGATATTCGCCGCCGGGCTTGGCGACATTCGCGCGCCGGGTGCGCGTGTGGAAGATGCCGGACAGGTCGCGCGGCTGGGCATCGTCAATTTCGTCGCGCCGGCGGCGCTGGCGTCCGCGATCGCGGCGCGGATGGCGACACGCGGGCGGGGGCAGGTGGTGCTGGTCGGTTCGGCGGCGGCGTTCCACGCGTTGCCGTTCGCAAGCGGCTATGCCGGTTCGAAAGCCGGGCTGGCGCGGTTCGCGGATGCGCTAAGGATCGGCGCGCGCGAGCATGGCGTATCGGTGACGCTGGTCTCGCCCGGGTTTATTAAAACCGCCGCCGCCCATGCCACGCCGGGTCCGAAACCGTTCAGCCTGTCGCCTGCGCAGGCGGCCGCGCGTATCGCGGCGGCGGCGGCGCAGGGGCGCGCGCATGTCGTGATGCGGTGGCCGTTCGCAGGCTTGCGCTGGTTCGACCGGCTGCTGCCGCGCGGTCTGCGGGACCGTCTGTTGCGAGCGCTTACGCCGCCGGGGCACTGACGCAGGCCAGCACGGCGTGGTGCAGGTCGGCCGGCGTCACATCGACGCGCTCGCCCGTCCCGATCGGCGTGCCGCCCGGCCCGAAGCGGAGCATGACATACGGCGTGTGGCGATCCGCGCCGGGCATGCTGACGCCGGGGATGCTCGGGCGATGATCGCCGTAGAACACCAGCAGCGCCGGCCGACCGTCGGCGGCAAGTCGCGCGGTGAGATCGGTCAGCATCGCGTCGCTGCTGCGGACATGCTTCAGATACGAGTCGAGTTCGCCGGCTGCGCCGTCTTCGCCGTGCCAGGGGCCGTGATTCTCCATCGTCACCGCATAGACGAAGGTGGGGCCGGCCGTGCCCGCGACGAGATCGCCGAGCATCGTGCCGAGGGTGCGGTCGTCGACATAGCGGCCGCCCTGCGGCGAGGTCGACGCAAACGCCTCCAGCCCGATCACCCGGTCGAACCCGCTCGCCGGCATCAGCCGGTCGCGGCCGTAGAAGCGCATGTCGTGTGGGTGCACAAACGTACAGCGATAGCCTGCGCCGCCGAATCGCGCGGACAATGCATGTGAGGTTTCACCGTGCGCGCTGAGGAACGGATCGTAACGGCGAAACCCCAAAGCCGCCTCGCTGCGGCCGAACAACACGCCGTATTCGGTGCGCATCGTGTACGCGCCGAACCCGCTGACGGCGAGGTCGCCGTGGCGCCAGGCCTGCGCGCGCACCGCGGCGAGGCCGGGCAGCGCATGGCGGGCATCGCCGGTGATCGCGACCGGATCGGCGAACGACTCGCACTGGATGACGACGATCACCTCGGGCGGGGCGTGATGTGACCGGTTTACCTGGATCGGAACGGCGGCGGGCGGATCGGCGGTTTCGCGCCAGCGCAGCCAGTATGTCAGCAACGTCGTGATCAACCCGTAATCGCGTAGATCCGGTTCGAGGGCAGGGGTCTGCATTGCTTCGACGAGCCACCGGCTCCGTAGACAAAGCAACAACCCGATCCCCGCACCCCCCGTCAGGACAGCGCCGGTGAGATGCGCGGGCGCGCTCCACGATACTTGCGAAATCAGCACCAGCGCGGCGGCCAGCGTCGCTACGCCGGCCAGCCAGCGTTGCCGCAACGATACGGCGGTGAAGTAGAAGCGCGGGTGCCGCACCACCGCCGCGAGCAGCGCCAGATCGGAAAACACCAGCGGCTCACCCAGCATCCGGTGCTTGGCATTAGAGGCGACGGCCAGCACCGCGACCATTCCGGTGGCGAGCACTGCCGCCACCACGCTGTTGCCGGCGACGGCAAGGAACAGGCCGAACACCCCCGTCACCGTCAGCACATGCACGGCGACGCCGGACAGACGCCGCAATCGTCCGCGGCGCGGGTGTACCCCCGCATCGAGCAGCAGCGTGACGATAAGCGACGCCAGCAGGAAAAACACGATCGTTGTCACAAGTATCGCGTTGCCCGCCTCGATTACGCCATGTGTCGCGCCCACTATAGCGTTGCGACAGCGCGCTCTATAACCGGCTGCCGTGAGAGTGTCACCGCTTGCACCGGCCGCGCTTGCCAGTGTCGGTGCGATGTTTATTGCGGCGCCGCACGGGTACGGTGCATGTTGGCGCCGCTGACGACGAAAGAGGAATGCCGGATGTCCAAGCTGTTCGCCGACGGAGTGGCCGTAGCGCCACATGTCGCCGCGCCTGGGCTTCCGGAGGCGTTGCCGAGCCGCAACGTGCTGCTGCTGCAGGGCCTGATGGGCCCGCTGTTCCGGCGCGTCGGCGAGGCGCTGCGCCGCGATGGCTACGGCGTTTACAAGGTCAACTTCAATGGCGGCGACCGGCTGTTCTGGCGGTTGCCGGGCGGCATCGATTATCAGGGGACGCCCGAGGAATGGCCGGCGGCGCTCACCCGGATCATCGCCGAGCGCCAGATCACCGACGTGGTGCTGTTCGGCGATTGCCGCCCGCTGCACATGGCGGCGATCGCGGTGTGCCGCGAAGCGCGTGTGCCGGTGCATGTCTTCGAGGAAGGCTATATCCGCCCCGACTGGGTGACGCTGGAGCTGGGCGGCGTGAATGGCCATTCGACGCTGCCGCGCGATCCCGCCTGGTACCGTGCCGAGGCCGCCGCGCTGCCGCCGGCGCCCGAGCATCATCCGGTACCCTCGTCGTTCCGCCGCCGCGCGCTGGAGGGGCTCGCCTACAACGCCGCCGACGTGCTGACCCGCTGGCATTATCCGCATTGGGAGACGCATCGGCCGTGGCATCCGCTCGTCGAGGGGATGGGTTGGCTGCGCCGGTTGCTGCGGCGGCAGGCGGCGGCGGTTCGGTCGCAGGCGGTACTGGCAGCGCTGGAGGCAAGCGCCGAGCCGTACATGCTGTTCCCGCTCCAGCTCGATTCGGACGCGCAGATCCGTCTGCACTCGTCCTTCGCCGGTATCGCCGACGCGCTCCGCATGGTGATCGCCTCGTTCGCGAGCCATGCGCCGGCGGGGATGCGGCTGGTGGTGAAGGAGCATCCGCTCGACAACGGCGTGCGGGACTGGCGGAAGGAAACCGCCGCGCTCGCCCGTATGCACGGTGTCGGCAATCGCGTGGACTATCTCGAGACGGGCGATATCGTGCCGGTCGCGCGCCGATCGGAAGGCGTGGTGACGATCAACAGCACCAGCGGCACGCTGGCGCTGGCGCTCGACGTGCCGGTGATCGCGCTCGGGCAGGCGGTGTACGACATCGCGGACGTCACCTACCAGGGGCGGCTCGACGATTTCTGGCGCAAACCCGGCAAGCCCGACGCCGAAACCTTCGCCGCCTTCCGCCGCGTGCTGATCGATCGTTGTCTCGTTGCGGGCGGGTTCTTTTCGAAAGAGGCGCTCGACAAGGTGGTGGAGGGAGTCGTCACCCGGCTGGAGGCGGCCAGCCCGCTGCAGGGCGGCGTGCCGGCGGTCAAGTCCTCGACCGGCTGGACGAACATGCTCGCGGGGGAGTGAACTCCTAGGCTGGGTACCGCGCTGCCGAAGCCGGGAGGGGCCAGTCCGAAGTGCCTGCGCCGAGTTGATTGCGGATGAGAAGCGTGAGTGGCCGACACGCGAAGCCGGTGCAGGGCCGGCGCAGCGCGGTGACAGGATGACTGGGCGCGGCGCTCAGCCCCGCCGTCTGCGCCGCTGCCGGATGTGGTGAAATGGCCAGTCCGAACGCCAGCAGCAGGGGCGTGCGACGGGTCCGGCCACGACGGGTCAATCTTGAGCACGGTGTCAGCCGGTCGCGGGCGCGCGACCGGCCGTAAGGGGCATCAGAACGCGACGGTGGCGCCGACGAAGATCGAGCGGCCGAGCGGATCGTACACGCCCGGATAGGTGTTGCCGTTGCCGAAGCTCGCCAGCACGCCCTGCGCGATCGCGGGCGGGTCCTTGTCGAGCAAATTGTTGACGCCGGCGCGAAGCGTCAGCCGCTTCTCGACGGTAATCGTCGCGGCGAGATCGAAGTAATTATACGCGTCGATCTTGCGGTTGACGATGCTGGGCGATCCGGCATCGGCGAGATACGCATTGTCCGACGTGGTGGAGAGCCGCACGCCGCCGAAATACCGCCATGCCAGCGACAGCGCGGGGTGGCTCGCGCCGCCGAAATCCCAGGTGGTGCGCAACTGGTGGCGCCATTTGGGCGCGGGCTCACCGCAGGTATAGCCGTACAGCCCGTTGCAATTATACGTGCCGAGCCCGGGCAGCGGTTCGGTGGTGAGGTCGAGTTGATAGGTGCCGACCAGGTCAAGGCTGATCCGACCGAAGCGGCCCACACCGAACGCATAGCTCGACGTGATGTCCAGGCCGGACGTCTTGAGGTAGCCGGTGTTGAGCGTGGTGCCGACGACATAGCCGTCGTTGCCGAACAGCACGCCGCTTTTCGGATCGCGGTGGAACAGGTTGCAGTAGAACGGATCGCCGGTCGCGGTGCACTGGCTGATCGACAGCGACGGGTCGATGGTGCTGATGTAATCGTTGATCTTGATGTGGAAGTAATCGACCGACAGCGTGAAGTTGCGCACTTCATGCGGGGTCAGCACGAGGCCGATCGTATAGGTGTCGGCCTTCTCGGGCTTCACGTCGCGGTTGCCGCCATATTGCTGCACACAGGTGCCGGCCGGGCATTGCGGGATGGTGCCGTATTGCGCGGCGGTGACGCCGGTACGCTCGCACGTGGCCAGCGACAGCACCGGGTTCGCGCCCGCGCACGGATCGGTGGCGGTGACGTTGCCGAGCGCCACCGCGCCGAACAGTTCGCCGATGTTGGGCGCGCGGATCGCGCGGTTATAGCTCGCGCGCAGGCGCAGATCGGACACCGGCGACCACGAGATTTCGCCCTTGTACGTCCAGACGTTGTAATCGGACGAGAAGCCGGTCGAACCCTGTTCGTTATGGTAGGACGAATAGCGCGTCGCGCCGTTGATGGTCAGCGCCTTGAACAGCGGCAGGTTGGACAGGATCGGGATCTCGATCTCGCCATAGCCTTCATTCACGCTGATGATGCCGTCCGAATTGAACGTGCCGTTCTGCTGCGCCACTGCGTCGGCGGTGAACTTCAGCGATTCGCGGCGATGCTCGCCGCCCACCGCGAAGGCGATGCCCTTGTCCGCCCACGGGCTCTGGATGCCGTAGCTGTCGAGGTTCCCGCTGATCGTGCCGGAAATCACCGTCTGCCGGTTGCGGCTGGCGGTGCGCGAGTCGGAGAAGATGTAGCCGAGGTTGTTCGGGTCGATCGCATTGTAGGCGAACACGTCGATCGGCAGGCAGCTCGGATCGCTGCCGTCGATCACCGACTGGCAGGTCGGCTTGCCGGCGACGTTGACGACGTTGAGCGCGCGCTGCGCCTTCACGTTGTCGACGTTGTTCATATAGTGTTCGTCGTAGTTCACCTGCGATTGCAGGAAGTTGACGTCATAGGTCAGCCCTTTCGCAAAGGTGCCGCGCACGCCGGCCGAATAGCGGAAGTCCTCATGCCGCAGGTCGTCGCGGCGCGGTGTGTACAGGCGCAGGCCGATGAAGGTGTCCTGCGTCTGCGCTGTGCCGGCGGCGGCGCCGCACAAGGTCGTTGCCTGGGACGCCGACAGGTAAGGATTGTTGCAGGGGATCGCGAACGTCGTACCCTGGAACAGCGCGGAGGGCGCCGCCTGCGAGTTGGTATGGTCGTTCATGTACATGAAGCTGCCATAGACCTCTACCAGGTCGCTCAGCTTGAACTTGGCGAAGCTGCCCGCGGTGTAGCGATCGTCCGAGCGCTGGAAGTAGTTGGTCGGCGCGTAATTGTAGAGGAAGCCCGAGTTGTACGGCGTCCAGGTGTGTGCGCCGTCCTTGGTGTTGTTGAGCGTCTTGCCCTTGTTCGGCCCGCTCAGCAGCGTGAACAGACCCCAGGGATTATTGCTGGACCCGCCGCAGGTCAGCCCCGATCCGGCATCGTCGACCGGATCGAGCGCGCAGGCCGACACGTCGCGCGAATCCTGCGTGACCGGATCGGTATGGCGATAGCCGCCGTAGACGGTGATGTTGCCGCGCCCGTCCGCGAAATTGTGCCCGAACGCGCCGTTGACGTCGATCTTGCCGCCATCGACCGTCCCGCCGCGCGCATTGGGATAGCCCTTGGCGGTGGACAGCGCCTGTAGGCTCGTGTTGCCGTTCTCATGCTGGTAGATGCCGCTCTGCGCATCCAGCCGCAGCCCGTTGAGATCGTCGCGCAGCACGAAGTTGACCACGCCAGACATCGCGTCCGATCCGTATACGGCGGAGGCGCCGCCGGTGACGACGTCGATGCTCATGACCAGCGCGGACGGCACGAAGTTGGTGTCGACCGCCTGTTGCGGCAGCATGCGCTGCCCGTTGATGAGCACCAGCACCCGGTTCGACCCCAGGTGCCGCAGGTTGACGTTGGAGGTGCCGTCCGATCCGTTCGAGACGTTCTCGTTCGCGTCGGCGGTGAATTGCGGCAGCCGGTTCAACACGCTTTCGACGCTGGTCGCGCCCTGCAGGCGGATCTCCGCGTCGCTCACCGTGGTCAGCGGACTGTTACTCTCAAGGTCGGCACGCTTGATGCGCGTGCCGGTGACGACGACGTCAGCGGCATCGCCGGTGCTCGGTTGCGGTGGCGCGGAGGCGATCTGGGCATGTGCCGGTGGCGACAGCAGCGCGATCGCCAAAGCGCCCAGTCCTGCCGAGCGATGTCCCCAAGCGCGAGTGCGCACCATGCCATGTCCCCTTGTTGTTCGTATGACGAACAGCACCACGAAGACGACACACTGTCAAATAAAATATACGATATCCATTATGCGCCGTTCGCAAGGTGGCGCAGATTGGGTATGTCTGTGGGCAGCGCCTGCTCGGGGTCGAGCAAATGCGACAGTTTACGCGTGACTAGCACTGCGACGCCTGCGCCGAAGCCCGCGATTGCGGCATGCAGCAGCCAGAACCGGGCTGGGCCAAGCGGCGCGTAGAAACGGCCGAGCCAGCCAGCGGTGAGGTTGGCCACGAACAGGCCGGCATAGGCAACGCCCATCAGCGTCGCGGCCAATCGCGGCGGCGCGGCGCGTGCTACTGCCGCGAGCAGCACCGGCATCACGAACAGATAGGCCGAGGACGACAGCAGGAAATAGCCGAACCCCCACATCACGCCGAGTGCATGCGGCTGCGGGAACGCCGCGGAAAACCCGGCGAGCAACAGGTCCGCCGCCGCCAGCATCGCGCAGCCGATCGCGATCTTGCCGGCGACGCGCGGTTCACGGCCCGCCGCCGCCTGCCGTTGCCACAGCGCGAGTACCAGCGGTGTCGCCAGCACCGTTACCAGCCCGTCGCTCGCCAGATACCAGGCGATCGGCATCTCGAACCCGCCGATATGGCGGTCGACCGCGCCGCTCACCCACAGCGGGAACAGATTATAGCCCTGACCGAACGGAATATTGAAGAACGCGGTCAGCGCGACCAGCCCGATCAGCCCGGCGATCCGCCTGCCATCTCCGGCCTGCCGCCCGGCCATGACAGCCCCGCCACGCCGCGCCCGGTCGGCGGGCAGGTAGCGCCAGCCCGCGCCATAAAGGGCGATGCCGATCAGCATCCCGACACCCGCGCTGGCAAAGCCCCAGTGCGCACCCCGCAGATCACCGATCGTCCCGCACACCAGCGGCCCGGCGAACGCGCCGATATTGATGCCGAGGTTGAACAGCAGATACGCGCGGTCGCTGCGCGGATCGCCATCGTCGTACAGCCGCCCGACCTGCGTGGCGATATTGCCCTTCAGGCACCCCGAGCCGAGGATTAGCAGCGCCAACGCGATCAGGAAGGTCGCATCGAACGCGAGCAGGAAATGCCCGCCCGCCATCAGCCCCGCGCCGAGCAGAACGGTGGGCCGGCTGCCGATCACCCGGTCGCCGATCAGCCCGCCGAGGATCGGCGTGAGATAGACCAGTCCGGCATACAGCCCGAAGATCTGCGAGCCGAGCGCCTGATCGGACAGCGCTCCGGTCACCGCCTCCACCCCGGCGCGGAAGCCAGCGAACCCCCACACCCGCCGTTCGGGTGCGGTCGGCAGTAGCGTCGTCACCATGTAGAGCAGCAGCAGCGCCTGCATGCCGTAAAAGGAGAAGCGCTCCCACGCCTCCGTCATCGCCAGCACGGCCAAGCCGCGTGGATGGCGCTGCCGCATGACGGTCACGACCGCGATGGCATCAGGTGGACGACGGTGGCGGTGCTCCCAAGCGGAACAGTGCGTCCGCCGCGTTCGTCGCTGCCGCTGGTGGTGGCGTAAGCGCGTCCGCCGGTGGTCGCCTCGACGAACAGCCGTGCCGCCGGTGTCGCGGGCGTGGCGGGGTCGAGCGTCAGCGTGATCGCGCCCGTCTTCGGCGCATAGCTGGCCGAAGCAATCTTGCCCGCCTCAAGCGTGATCCACGCGCCCGCCGGCGCCACGAACAGCCGCGCGCGCGCGCCGTCCTTCGGCACCACCGTCACCATGCCGCCGCCTTGCGTGAGGTTGCCGCCATACGCCACCCAGCCGAACGTCGCATCGTTCACGAGGTACGTCGCCGCCGCATAGGCGTGGCCGAAGAAGCCCATGCCATAATCGCCGGTATACGGGTCCCACGCCATCCGGTCCGGCCAGCTATGGAACGCCGCCGATCCGAAGCCGTCACGGTCGATATTGGTGATGCCGCCCATCATGCCGCCATACGCCACGCGCAGCAGGTGCGTGTCGGCCGGATTGGCGCGATAGGCATCGAACAGCGGCACTGCGTTGAGCGCCGATCCGTAATGGTGGATCTGCCGCTCGATGCGCGGATATTTGCCGCCGTACAGGAAATCCCAATAGCGTCGCGCATTGCCGTTATAACCCCAGCTCGGGATCGTCGGATCATAGCCGAGGATCGCCTCGCGCGTGGTATCGGCCTGCGGCTGATAGCCGAAATAGCGCATCCACGCGTAGACCTCGGGCTGACCGGTCGAATCCCATGCCATCTCGCTGCCGAACGGATATTGCAGCGTCTTCCAATGGTCGGCGCGGCGCTTCATCAGCGTTTCCATGTTGGCGGCCTGCGCGGTCATCCCCTCGCGCTTCAGGTCTTTCAGGATGTCGACGAACACGTCGCCCTCCATCAGCCCGAACTGCGTGTAATACGGCGCATCGCGCATCATCGCGGTGACGGTGGTGTAGGCATGGTCGAGATACCACCGCCAGTCATGCGCGGTGACGAGGCCGGGGTGGTTGCGGGCGAGGCGGTAGAGCACCCAATGCCCGATCGCGACATGGGGGTAGTTGTAGGCGCGGCCGATATCGTCGGCTTGGGCATGCGACCATGACGTCCATGTCTTCCAGTCGGTCGCCGGGTCGTAATAACCGGGATGCTCCTTGGGCGCATAATAGAAGATGCTCTTCTTCACCGCACCGGCATGCGGCCCGTCCGCCACCTGCAACGTGCCAAGCACGGTCTTGTCGACCAGCGTTTCCTGCTTGGCGACCTCGCCCGCATCGGGATTGTCGAGCTGCTTCATCATCGCGGCGACCCAAGCGCCCGCACCACCCTCGTCGCTCATGCCGGAAATCCACACGCGCGGTTCCTGCGTGACGATCCTGCCGGCCTCGCGGTCGTAGGTAAGGATCGCCGGATTGCGGTGGAACGGATCGGCCTTGTCGTCATACCACTGCCGCGTGGTGGTGAAGCGGCCGAGATCCGCCATCACCTGATCCAGCGGTTTGGTGATGTCGTAGCTCACCGTCTGCACCGTTTCGTCGGCATAGGTGATGGTCAGCCGCGCCGGTCCCCAGCCGGTCGCCCGCACGGTGTAGCGCGCCCAGCCTTTGGTCGGCGCGGCCCGCGTCGCCACCAGTGCCCCTGCTGGGAAGGACTCGATCTTTGCCACCTTCGCGCGGTATTTCAGGAACAGCGATGCCGGCATGTCGGTCGGCACGACATAGCCGGGGATGCCGACCACGACCGGGCGGTGCTGCGCGGCGAGCGTGTCCTCGATTCCCCGGATCTGCGGCGCCAGCGCGAACCGCACACCGACGCTGCGGCTTTCGCCCGGCGCTAGGATGATGCTGGTGGGCACGTTCCACTGCGCGCCCGCCTTCGCCCACTCCTTGTCGGCATAGCCCTTCGACGCGATCGTCCAGTCGTAAAACCCTTCGGAGGTCTGGCTGCGCTTGCTGCGTTCGCTGAACACCGCATTCGGCGCGGCGCGTGCATCGGGCAGCGGCACATAGGCTTCGAGCGGACTGTGCGCGTCGGGCAGCACCAGCAGCGCCGGCCCCTTGCCGCTCAGCCGCGTGACCTGGAGATACCCGGCATCGCGGCCGATATAGGGGTCGGTAAAGCTCGCCTGCGCATGCGCCTGTTCGAGCGTGCGATCATCGATGATGTTGTCGAACACCATCGGCAGCCCGAGTGCGCCGATCTCGACCGGTTGCGTCGAGGTGTTGGCGAGCGTGAAGCGCAACAGCGGCGACCCGCCCGCATCGATCCAGCGCCGCTCGACCCGCAGCGGAAACCCCGCGCCCATCGACGCGGTGATGTCGGCCGCGGCAAGCGTTCTGCCGGTGGCGGCGAGCGAGCGGATCGGCTTGCGTGCGTGCGCCGAGGCAAAATCGCGCCACGCGCCGCCGGTGGTGCGCAGCCGGATATCGATATCGCCGATGTGATTGTAGCCATCGCCCTGCCGTTCGGCCTCGCGATTGCCGGGCACGAAGTCGAACTCCGGCACCGCCGCTGGCGAGAGCCGCGCCAGCGTCTGCGTATCGCGGCGTAGCGCGAGGTCGAAGCTGCCGATCCGCAGCGGTGTCGTCGCGATCGGCATGAACACCGGCTTCGGCTTGGGCGGCTCCTGCGCAAGCACCGCCGGCGTAATGGCAAGTGCCGAAGCTATGACCAGGAGGCGGGTGCGCTGCACCAACGGTGTCATACGATGTGCGGAGAAGATGACATCGCTTACAACAAGCAGGATGCGGTTTGCTGGTCAACAATATTATACGGTATATTTAAAGCAGTGCGCAGGGCGGTCAGCGGTTGACCTTCTTCGCGGCGACCGATAATCGTATACCATATTCGGAAGGTGAGGGCGATGCGCACCACAAGACGCGAGATGATGATGGGCGCCGCAACACTCGCGTTGCTCGGGCGGGCTTCAGGAGCGGGGGCGGCCACCGTGTTAGCTGCTGCGTTGCCACGTACAGCCACGCCGTTGCCGCTCTCCGCCGTGCGTTTGCACCCTTCCGATTTCGCCACCGCGGTCGAGGTCAATCGCAGCTATCTGCTGCGTCTGAGCGCGGACCGGTTGCTCCACAACTTCCGCCTGTATGCCGGCCTGCCGCCCAAGGGCGAGATCTACGGCGGCTGGGAAAGCGATACCATCGCCGGCCATACGCTCGGTCATTACATGACGGCGCTGGTGCGCATGCACGAACAGACCGGCGACGCCGCCCTCCGCATCCGCGCCGATTACATCGTCGATGAACTGGCAGCGGCGCAGGTCGCGCGCGGCAACGGCTATATCGGCGCGATGCAGCGCAAGCGCAAAGATGGCAAGGTCGTCGACGCGATCGAGATCTTCCCCGAGATCATGAAGGGCGACATCCGCTCCGGCGGGTTCGATCTCAATGGCGCATGGTCGCCTTTCTATACCGTCCACAAGCTGTTCGCCGGGCTGCTCGACATCCACGAAAGCTGGCGCAATCCGAAGGCGTTGGCGGTGGCTGTCGCGTTCGCCGGATATTTCGAGCCGGTGTTCGCCGCGCTGGACGACGCGCAGATGCAGGAGATGCTCGGCACCGAATATGGCGGGCTGAACGAGAGTTACGCCGAACTGTCCGCCCGCACCGGCGACAAGCGCTACCTCGCCGTTGCCGAGCGGCTGTACGACCGCAAGATGCTCGACCCGCTCGAACATCGCGAGGACAGGCTCGCCAATTTCCATGCCAACACACAGGTGCCAAAGCTGATCGGGCTGGCGCGCATCCACGAACTGACCGGCGAGCCGGCCAAGGCGACTGCCGCCAGCTACTTCTGGCAGGTGGTGACGCAGCATCACAGCTATGTGATTGGCGGCAATGCGGATCGCGAATATTTCTCCGCGCCCGACACGATCGCCACGCACATCACCGAACAGACGTGCGAGCATTGCAACACCTACAACATGCTCAAGCTGACCCGGCAGCTGTATTCGTGGTCACCCGACGGCGCGCTGTTCGACTATTACGAACGCGCGCATCTCAACCACGTGATGGCGGCGCAGAACCCGAAGACCGCCGGCTTTACCTACATGACTCCGCTGCTGACCGGCGCGGTACGAGCCTATTCGACATCGGCCGACGATGCATTCTGGTGCTGCGTTGGCACCGGCATGGAGAGCCACGCCAAACATGGCGAGTCGATCTTCTGGGAAGGCGATGCGGCGCGGGACAAGGCGTTGCTCGTCAACCTCTACATCCCTGCGGAGGCGACCTGGGCCGCGCGTGGCGCATCGCTGGTGCTGGACACCAAATATCCCTTCGAAGGCACCTCGACGCTGACGCTCACCAAACTCGCCAGACCGGGCCGGTTCCCGATCGCACTGCGCGTGCCCGCCTGGGCAGCTGGAAAGGTGATCGTCACCGTCAACGGCGCACCCGTGACGCCCGCTTTCGCGCGCGGCTATGCCGTGGTCGAGCGGCGCTGGCAGGCGGGCGACACGCTCACCATCACGCTGCCGCTCGACCTGCGGATCGAGCCGACGCCGGGCGATGACAAAACCATCGCGTTCCTGCGCGGGCCGATGGTGATGGCGGCCGATCTCGGCACCACCGAAGGCGACTGGTCGCGCGCCGATCCCGCACTGGTCGGCGGCGATCTCCTGAGCGGCTTTCGGCCCGGCGCGCAAACCGCGACATACGCCACCAGTGGTATCGCGCGCCCGGGCGACCTTACCTTTGTGCCGTTCTACCGCCAGTACGAGCGGCGTAGCGCGGTGTATTTCAAGCGCTTCTCCGAAGACGAATGGAAGACCGAGGAGGCCGCCTTCGTCGCCGAACAGGCGCGGTTGAAGGATATCGCGGCGCGCTCGGTCGATGTCGTCCATCTTGGCGAGATGCAGCCCGAACATGACCACGGCCTGATCTCGGAACTGTCGTATCCGGTCAGCTACCGCAATCGCAACGGACGCGATGCACGCTCGGGCGGGTTTTTCGAGTTCACGGTGAAGGCGAAGCCCGGACCGTTGATCCTGCAGGCAACCTATTGGGGTGACGAGCGTGGCACGGATTTCGACATCATGGTCGATAACGTGAAGATCGCCACGCAACACCTCGGCGGTGACCAACCGGGCAAGTTCATGGATGTCGAATATCCGCTGCCGATCGGGCTGACCCAAGGCAAGGCGCAGTTGAAGGTGCGGTTCGTGCCACATGCCAAGCATACCGCCGGGCCGGTGTTCGGCGTGGTGTTGTTCAGCGCCAAGCCGAAGCCCGCCGCATGACGGCAGACGCTGCCGACGTCGCGATGTCGCTGGACGCGGTTCGCATGCTGGCACGCACCACGCTGCTGCGCGCTGGCCTGTCCGCGCCGCACGCGGATGCGGTCGCCGAGACGATGGTGGCGGGTGAGCGTGACGGCTGCACCTCGCACGGATTGTACCGGCTGCTCGTCGCCACCAACAGCATCCGCGCGGGCACGGTGCGGACCGATGCTGTCCCGACACTGAGCGAGCCGGCACGCGCGCTGGTGCGGGTCGATGGCGGCGGCGGCTTCGCGCAACTTGCTTTCGAAACCGGTCGGGGCATGCTGGTGGAGAAGGCGCGGGCCTATGGCATCGCCGCGCTTGCACTGAACAATGTCGTGCATTTCGCCGCGCTGTGGCCGGAGGTGGAATGGCTGGCGGATCAGGGGCTGGTGGCGCTGGCGTTCACGCCCAGCCACGCCTGGGTCGCGCCGGCCGGCGGTACCAAGCCGGTGTTCGGCACCAACCCGATCGCGTTCGGCTGGCCGCGTCCGGACACCCCGCCGTTCGTGTTCGATTTCGCCACCAGCGCGGTGGCGCGCGGCGAGATCGAACTGCACCGCCGCGCCGGCAGGCCGATCCCGGACGACTGGGGCTATGACGCGGATGGCGCACCCACCACCGACGCGCTCGCCGCGCTGAACGGCGCGATGCGCACCTTTGGCGGCCACAAGGGATCGGCATTGGCGGCGATGGTCGAACTGATCGCCGGCCCGCTGATCGGCGATCTCACCAGCCGGGAATCGATTGCGGCGGATGGCGGCGCGGGCGGATCGCCATTGGGCGGTGAACTGATCCTTGCGATTGATCCCGCCGGTTTCGTCGGCGACGCGGTCGACGCGCATCTCGTGCGTGCGGAACGGCTGTTCGCCGCCATCCAGGGGCAGGGCGCACGGCTGCCGTCGCAGCGCCGTTACGCAGCGCGCGCGGAGAGTCTCGCGCACGGCGTCCGGGTGCCGGCGCGCCTTCTCTCGGATATCGCAGCATTGGTGGAGCAGGCATGAACGCACGGACGAACTGGCTGGCGGTGGCGCTGGCGTTGAGCGGCACGCCGATCGCGGCACACGCCGCCGCGCCGGTCGCTCACGCAAACTCCGCCGACGATCGGCTGAGGGCGATCTACACCGCCGAATATACGTGGCGGCAGGCGCTGCAAGGCCCGGATGAGAACAGCGGCCCCAATGCCACCGAACACCTGCCCGACGTCAGCGCGCCGGCGCAGGCGGCGAAGCTCGCGCGCTGGAGCGATACCGAACGGCAGCTGGCAGCGATCCCGGTGGCGAACCTGTCGGCCGCGGGCAAGATCGACTATGCCGTCTACAAGGGCCAGATCGACGCATTGCTGGCCGAACAGCAGTATCGCGATTACGAGAAGCCGCTGAACGCCGACACCAGCTTCTGGGGCGATGTCGCCGAAGCGTCGCGCGGATCGTTCCGCAAGGAAGCCGATTATCGCAATTACCTCGCGTTGCTCCGCGACATCCCGCGCTATTTCGACGCGCAGATCGTCAACATGCGCGCCGGCCTCAAGCGGGGGTTCACGCCGCCGCAGGTGACGTTGCAGGGCCGCGATATCGGTGTGGCGCAAGTCGCCGAGGCCAAGACGGTCACCGACAACCCGTTCTATGAGCCGTTCCTGAAGTTTCCCGCCGGCATGACGCCCGCCACGCAAGCCGCGTTGAAGGCAGAGGCCGCCACCGCGATCGCACGCGACGTCGTGCCCGCGCATGCCAGGCTGCTCGCCTTCCTGCGTACCGACTATATCCCGGGTGCGCGCAAGACGCTCGCCGCCTATGATCTGCCCGACGGCAAGGCCTATTATCAGTCCAAGATCCGCGAGTTCGTCACGCTCGACAAGACGCCCGCGGAAATTCACGCGATCGGCGTGGCCGAGGTCGCCAAGATCCATGGCGAAATGCTCGACGTGATCCGTCAGGTGAAGTTCGACGGCGATCTGCCCGCGTTCCTGCACTTCCTGCGCACCGACCCGCGCTTTTATCCCAAGACGCCGCAGGATCTGCTCAACCGCGCGGCGTGGATCGCCAAGACGTTCGACGGCAAGGCGAGCGACTGGATCGGCCATCTGCCGCGCAGCCGCTTCGCGATCAAGCCGGTGCCGGCCGATCTCGCGCCGTTCTATACCGGCGGGCGCGGTGGGCCGGGCATCTACCTGGTCAACACCTGGAACCTGCCGTCGCGGCCCTATTACCAGATGGTCGCGCTGACGCTGCACGAATCCGCGCCCGGTCATGCCTTCCAGATGCCGCTTGCCGCCGAGAACAAGGGGCTGCCGCAGTTCCGCCGCGATGCCTATCTGTCGGCATACGGCGAGGGCTGGGCGCTGTATTGCGAGAAGCTTGGGCTCGACATGGGGATGTACGACGATCCCTATGATCGCTTCGGCATGCTCAGCTACCAGATGTGGCGCGCGGCGCGGCTGGTGGTCGATACCGGCATCCATGCGCAGGGCTGGAGCCGCGCACAGGCGCAGGCGTTCCTCCACGACAATACCGCCTTGTCGGATCACGAGATCGAGACGGAGGTCGATCGCTATATTGCCTGGCCGGGGCAGGCGCTGAGCTATTACATGGGCGAACTGGCGTTCGAACAAGCCCGTGCGCATGCCGAGCAGGCGCTTGGTACCAAGTTCAACATCCGCGCGTGGCACGATGCGGTATTGCAACTGGGATCGGTGCCGCTCCCGCTGATAGAGGCGCGCACCGATCAATTCATCAGGGACGGCGGCAAGGGGCCTTATCCCGACGAGGAGTAAGGCCGTAGCCGGTCACGGAAACGGTCGCTCGATCGACACCTGCGGTTCGGTAAACCACGCCGCGCCGGTTTCGGTGACGTGGAAGTGGTCCTCCAGCCGGATGCCGAAGCGATCCGGCACGACGATCATCGGTTCGTTGGAGAAACACATGCCGGGTGCGAGCGGGGTACGATCGCCGCGCACCAGATAGGCGGGTTCGTGGATCGCCATGCCGATGCCGTGGCCGGTGCGGTGCGGCAGGCCGGGCAGGCGGTAATCGGGGCCGAGGCCGGCACCTTCCAGCACCCGCCGCGCCGCCGCGTCGACTGCCTCGCAGGGAACGCCTGGCGCGACCGCGTCAAACGCGGCGGCCTGTGCTGCCTTCTCCAGCGCCCATAATGAGCGCACTTCGTCGCTGACCGTGCCGAACGCGTAGGTGCGGGTGATGTCGCTGTGGTAGCCGTGCACCGTGCAGCCGGTGTCGATCAGCACCAGCGTGTCCTCCTCCAGCAGTTGATCGCCGGGCAGGCCGTGCGGAAACGCGGTCGCGCGGCCGAACTGGACCGCGCAGAAGCTCGAACCGCTTGCCCCCAGCGCACGGTGCGCGGCGTCGATGAAGCGCACCACCGCGCTCGCCGCGATGCCGGGGGCAAGAATGCGGGCGGCGCGACGGTGCACCTCCAGCGTTATCGCCTTGGCCTGCCGCATCAGCGCGAGTTCGGCGGGCGATTTCACCATCCGACAGCCGTCGATCGCGTAGGCGCCGTCGATCAGCGTCAGTCCAGCCGCCCGCAAGGTCTCGCCATACTGAAACGGCAGCAGCGGATCGACCGCAAGCGTGGCGCCGCTCGGTAGAGCATCCGCGACCAGCCGCACGGGATCGGCATCCTCCTCCCACAGCAGCAGGTCGGCCGACACCGCGAGTTCCGCCTCCAGCGATCCACGCTCGAACGCGGGGCAGATCATCCGCGGTTTGCTGTTTACCGGCACCAGTAGCGCCACCAGCCGCTCGGTCGGGCGCCAGCTTACCCCGGCGAAATAGTGCAGGCTCGGCCCAGCGTTGACCAGAACCGCGTCGGCGCCGCGCTCGGCTCCGAGCGCGCGCAGCCGGTCGAGCCGCGTCAGTCGTTCGGCCTGCGTGATCCCCGGCGCGGGGCTCGCCCAGCGCGTGAGGGCCCCAAGTTCGGCTTCCGCCGTCGATCCGCCAATCATGCTTTTCCTCCTCTGCCGCCGAACCGTTCGAGATCGAAACTGTCGATCGTAAACGGTAGTGTGATGTCGTCTGCGAGATGCCGCACGATCTCGCCGGTAATGGCGGCGAGCGTGAGGCCGAGATGCTGATGCCCGAACGCATAGATCAGATTGTCCACCCGGCGCGACCGCCCGATCGCGGGCAGGTAATCCGGCAGCGTCGGCCGCGCGCCCATCCAGCGGGTGAACGGCCCGGCGATCGGCAGGCCAAGCTCGGCGACATGGCGTTCCAGCCGCGCCCATTTGCGTGCATCCGCCGGGGCGTCGGGCGTGCCGAACTCGACGAAGCTCGCCGCCTGTACCGTGTCGTCGTAGCGGGTGACGATCATTGATCGATCCTCGAACACGATCGGCGGCAGATCACGCGGCCAGCGATCGGCAGCGGCGCGGATGTGGTATCCGCGTTCGGCGATGATCGGCGCGCGGTGGCCGACCCGCGCGACCAGCGCACCCGACCGCACGCCGCCTGCGATCACGATCAGATCGGCGGTGACGCCCGGGATTTGCGCCTGTCCGTCGGCGTGGATGAGATCGGCATCGCATGGCGTGATCCGGCCGCCCGCCTGCGTGAAGCGGTTCCGCATCGCGGTTCCGAGCCGGCCGAGATCGGCGATCTGCGCGCTGCCCGAAAAGCGGATCGCCCCGGCGACCGGTCGCGCGGTCAGGCTGTTGATCGCCGCCAGTTGCCCGGCGGAAGCGGAGTCGAAACGCGCGGTGCCGGTGTCGGTCGCGCGCCACGCTGCAAGACTATGTGCGGCGCGGGCGGGTGTCTCCCACGCGACGAAATGGCCGCTGTCGCGGACCAGATCGCCATCGCCCAGCAGGCCACCCAGTCGCTGCCACGCAGGCAGCGCGTCCGCCAGCAGTGCCGACAGCGCCTGCTTGCCGCCTGCGAAGGCGCGCGGGGTCGATGCGGCGGCCATGCGCAGCGCGAACGGCAGCCACGCGCCCATCATCGCCGGCGGCAGCGACAGCGCACCACCCAGCGGATACAGCCGCCGCACCGCGCCTCGCAGCGTTGCCGGCGACGCGAGCGGCACGACCTGTTCGGTGGCGATATGCCCCGCGTTGCCCCACGATGCGGCATCGTTGCCGCTCGATCGTTCGAGGATCTCGACGGCGTGCCCCGCCTCGGCCAGCGCGATCGCGCAGGCAAGCCCCACAACACCTGCGCCGACAATCGCAATCTTCATCGTCTTAATCTCCTGTTGCCGCGCAACATAACCTATCGTATACCGTATCCAGAAAGAAACTACAGGACGGATTTTACGGTATGGCAATCGGTTGGAGCGGCGTGTTCCCCGCAGTGACGACGCAACTTCGCGAAGATCTGTCGATCGATCTCGACGAGACGCAACGCGTGGTCGACGATCTCATCGTGGACGGTGTCACCGGAATTATTGCGCTCGGTACCTGCGGGGAGAACAACTCGCTCGAGTTCGAGGAAAAGAAGACCGTCCTCGCCGCGATCGTGGAGGCGGTGAAGGGGCGCGTGCCGGTGCTGACCGGGGTTTCGGAGTACGACACACGCCGCTCGGTACGCTATGCCCAGGCTGCCGAAAGCATCGGCGCCGATGGTCTGATGGTGCTGCCGCCGATGGTCTACGTACCGCAAAGCCATGAGTTGATCGCGCATTTCAAGGGCATTGCGGAAAGCACCAGCCTGCCGATCATGCTCTACAACAACCCGCCCGCCTATCGCACCACCATCGACAGCGACGTGCTGCGCGCGCTGGTCGCGGTCGAGAACATCGTCTGCGTCAAGGAATCCGCGCCAGATACGCGCCGCTTCACCGATTTCCGCAACGAATTCGGCGATCGCTACGTGCTGTTCGCCGGTCTGGACGACGTTGCGCTCGAAGGGCTGTACCTCGGCGCGCAGGGCTGGGTTTCTGGGCTGACCAACGCGTTCCCCAAGGAATCGGTCGAATTGGTGGCTGCGTTCGATCGCGGCGATCATGCCAAGGCGCTCGAAATCTACCGCTGGTTCATGCCGCTGCTGCATCTCGATGCGGAGCATGACCTCGTTCAGTCGATCAAGCTGGCCGAGCAGGTGATGGGACGCGGTTCCGAGCGCGTGCTGCCGCCGCGCCTGCCGCTAATCGGTGCGCGCCGTGCCGAGGTGATCGCGATGGTCGAGAAGGCGGCGGCGACGCGCCCGGTCATCGAACGCGCGCTGGCGGCATAAGGCGAGGGGCGGCTATGCGGAACACCTTCTTCTGCATCGACGGGCATACCGCCGGTAATCCCGTCCGCCTCGTCGCGGGCGGCGCGCCGTTGCTGAAGGGCGCATCCATGTCGGAACGGCGCCAGGACTTCCTGGCGCGGTTCGACTGGATCCGCACCGGGCTATGCTTCGAGCCGCGCGGACATGACATGATGTCGGGCGGGTTCCTCTACCCGCCGACCATGCCCGACACCGATATCGGCATTCTGTTCATCGAAACCTCGGGCTGCCTGCCGATGTGCGGCCACGGCACGATCGGCATGGTTACGTTCGGGCTGGAGCACGGGCTGATCCAGCCCGCCACGCCGGGCAAGCTGCGCATCGAGGTGCCGGCGGGCGTTATCGACATCGCCTATGAGGTGGAGGGCGACAAGGTCACCTCCGTCAGGATCGTCAACGTCCCCGCCTATGTAGCGCGACGCGGCATTCAGGTCGATGTCGACGGGATCGGCGCGCTGTCGATCGACGTATCCTACGGCGGAAATTTCTACGCGATCGTCGAACCGCAGGGTTGCTACACCGGCCTTGACGATCTCGGCGCGGCGCGGCTGGTGGAACTCAGCGCGCGCGTGCGCGAGGCGGTACAGGCGCAGTATGAACCCGTGCATCCGTCCGACCCGACGATCTGCGGCGTCAGCCACATCCTGTGGGCGGACCGGCCCCGTGCCAACGATGCCGACGGCCGTAACGCGGTATTCTACGGCGACCGCGCGATCGACCGCTCGCCGTGCGGGACCGGCACCTCGGCGCGGCTCGCGCATCTTGCCGCAACCGGGCGCCTGGCGGTCGGCGACCGCTTCGTCCACGAAAGCTATATCGGCAGCCGTTTTATCGGCCGCGTCGAGGCAGCGACGATGCTCGGCGACCAGCCCGCAATCATCCCGTCAATCGAAGGATCGGCCATCAGCACGGGATTCAACACGATCTGGATTGATCGCGCCGACCGCTTCTGGGAAGGTTTCCAGGTCAAGTGATTCCCGCTTGCCCGATCGGAGCCGCCTCGCGATGAGTTTAGTCGTTCGTACGTTGTCGGAACGCGTGTTCGAGGTGGTTCGCGAACAGATCGTCACGGGCAAGCTGCCGCACGAACTGCCGATCCGGCAGGATGCGCTCGCCGCCGAACTCGGCGTCAGCAAGATCCCGCTGCGCGAGGCGCTGGCGCGGCTGGAGCAGGAAGGATTGCTCACCAGCCAGGCCAATCGCGGCTATTTCGTGCAACCGATGTCGGGCCGGCAGGCGGAGGAGATCTACGAGCTGCGCCTGTCGATCGAGCCGGCCGCCGCCGCCCGCGCCGCCATCCACGCGACCGAGGCCGATCGCGAGGCGACGATCGCGGCGTTCGAGCGGCTCGACCGGGCCGCCGCCAGTAACGTGGCGGAGGTGGCGATGTGCAACCGCGACTTCCACACCGCGATGGTGCGGCCCGGGCAACGCCTGCTCACCACCCAATTGGTCGAGCGGCTGGCGATCCTGGCCGAACGCTATGTCGTCGCACATCTCGAACCCGCGGGACGTGACGCGCGCGCGCACCTGGAACATCGCGAGATGCTCGACGCGTGGTTGTCGCGCGACCACGAGCGTATCACCAGCTTGCTCGGCGCGCATATTCAGGCGACGCTCGACGATCTGAAAACACAATTCGCAGCCGACGCCACCAGCTGACGCGCACATCCGGGGGAAAACATGTTCGGACCGACCAAATCGCTTGAAGGCGTCGCCCGGCATGCCGCCGGGCAGAGCCTCGCCAAGACGCTGAGCTGGCCGCACCTGATCGCGCTCGGCGTCGGCGCGATCGTCGGCACCGGCATCTATACGCTGGTCGGCGTCGGTGCGGAGCGGGCCGGACCGGCGGTGATCCTCGCCTTCCTGATCTGCGGGCTGGTGTGCGGGTGCGCGGCGCTCGCTTATGCGGAGATGGCGACGATGATCCCGGCGGCGGGCAGCGCCTATACGTTCAGCTATGTGGCACTGGGCGAGGGCATCGCCTGGGTGGTTGGCTGGAGCCTGATCCTCGAATATTCGCTGGCGTGTTCGACGGTGGCGGTCGGCTGGTCGGGCTATCTGGTCGGCTGGATCGAATCGGCGGGCGTAAACCTGCCGCACGCGCTGCTGGTCGGCCCGCACGGTGGCGGCATCGTCAACCTGCCGGCGGTGGCGGTCGCGCTGGCGGTGATGGGTATGCTGATCGCCGGCACGCGCGAGAGTGCGACCCTCAACATCGTGCTGGTGGTCATAAAGCTGGTCGCGCTGGCGATCTTCGTGACCTTCGCCGCCCCGCATTTCGATGCGAAGAACCTGCACCCGTTCATGCCCTACGGTTTCGGCAGCGAGGGCAAGCACGGCGTGATGGCGGCAGCGGCGATCGTGTTCTTCGCCTTTTACGGCTTTGACGCGGTGGCGACGTCGGCGGAGGAAACCAAGAACCCCAAACGTGACCTCACGATCGGCATCATCGGATCGATGATCCTGTGCACGCTGATCTACATCGCGGTTGCGTTCTCGGCGATCGGCGCGCTGCCGTTCACCGCGCTCGCCAATTCACCCGAGCCGCTCGCGCTGGTGTTGCGCACGATCGGCCAGCCGGTCGCTGGGCACCTGATCGCGTTGGCGGCGATCCTCGCGCTGCCGTCAGTCATCCTGGTGATGATGTACGGGCAGAGCCGCGTGTTCTTCGTCATGGCGCGTGACGGCCTGCTGCCGCGCGGTCTTGCCAAGGTGTCGAAGCGGACCGGCGCACCGACGCTCATCACGCTGCTGACCGGCATCTCGATCGCGGTGGTGGCGGGCATCTTCCGGCTCGATGAGATCGCCGAACTCGCCAATGCCGGCACGCTGCTCGCCTTCATTGCGGTTGGCGCCTGCCTGATCGCGATGCGGCGCAAGGCGCCCGATGCGGTCCGGCTGTTCCGCAGCCCCGCGCCGTATCTGGTCGGCGGGCTGGCGGTCGCAGGGTGCCTGTATCTGATGGCGAGCCTTCCGCCGATGACGCTGGTCCGCTTCATCCTGTGGAACGCGATCGGGCTGGCGATCTACTTCATTTATGGTCGCCGCCGCAGCGAGGCCGCGGTCGAAGCCCGCGCGAAAGGCTGAACGATGCGGAACATGATAGTGCGGCGCAGGCATATGCAGGCTGTTCGATCCACCGGTTGCGCACGCGCCTGTAGCGGCTAAAGCCGGACCTGGCGTCGGCCCAGCGGCGGATACCGATCGGCGCGTGGTGCGATGCGCGTAAGCGGGAAGGATTGGTCTTGGATTTCAACCCGCTGCCACTTGGAAGCGTGATCGGCGCGTTCCTGCTGGCGTTTCCGACGCTGTTCTCCGTCGTCAATCCGGTCGGTGCGGCGTTGATCTTCCATCAGGTTATCAGCAACCGCACGCGCGCGGAGCGGCACGAACTCGCCCGCAGGATCGCGAGCTACTCGCTCATCGTGCTGCTCGCCTCGCTTCTGCTCGGCGGCATCGTCCTGAACTTTTTCGGCGTGAGCCTGAGCGCGCTCAGGATCGGCGGCGGTCTTGTCGTGGCGGTACGGGCATGGGGCCTGCTCATGCAGCCGGAGGTTCACGAGGAGCGCAAGGCGAGTTCGGCCGAGCCCGCCCAATCGGCCGAAGACGTGGCGTTCTTCCCGCTGACGATGCCCTTGACCACAGGGCCGGGGACCATCGCCGTCGCCATCGCGCTCGCCTCGCAGCGTCCTGGAGGGCAGGGCGGTCTACTCAGTTTCTATGTGGGGGTGAGCCTTGCCGCCGCGTGCATCGCGGTGATGGTCTGGGTCTGCTATCGCTGGTCGGACAGCGTGACCGCCTGGCTCGGGCCGGCAGGCGCGCGCGTCCTGTCGCGCCTCGTAGCGTTCCTCCTCCTGTGCATCGGCGTGCAGATCATGATCACCGGCATTGTCGGGGTGGGACAGTTGCTGCTCGGGACGAAGTGACCCTTGGCCGCAGGAGCGGCTCGGCGGCACCGCTCAGCGGCACCGCCTAGCTTGGGTGAGCCTCGCTCTCCTTCTCGTCGTTGCCGCCTTGCGTGGGCTGCTGGTCCGTGCCGGTGTCGACATGATCGTCCGCACCGCTTGGTCGAGGTGCCTCCCGGAAGTCGCTCGGCTTCGGCTCGCTGGGCTTATGATCCGCCATATGGCTCTCCTTCTGCTCGCTCAAAACGCGCGAGACGGGAGATCGCGCCAAACAATCTCGTGGTGTGCCGCTGGCACGATGCTTACGCGTCTGGTGCAATCGTGACGTGCAACCCGTCCAACGTGTCGTCGAAGGCGATCTGACACGACAGGCGCGAGGTCGGCTGACGATGATCGGTGCTTTCGAGCAGATCGTTCTCGTCGCTCGTCATCGGCGACAGTCGGGTGAAATCGGCTTGATCGACCAGCACGTGGCACGTCGCGCAGGACAGGCAGCCCCCGCACAGCGCGAGCAACTCGTCGATTCCCGCGTCGCGGATGATCTCCATAACCGACTGCCCGGATGCGGATGCGAGTTCGCGGGTTTCACCTTCGCGAGTGGTGACGATCAACTTGGCCATAGTGTATCCTGAGGTCTGGTGGTGGGGTTTACGCGCTGCTCGGCGTCGGAGCGTCCGCGTGATCATAATGTCAGACTGCGATCGATCGTGGAGGCCGAACGTCGCTCCTTACTGGGGGCGGACCTGCGGCAGGCGGTACGCCGCAAAGCGAAGTGCAGCGCCGGCGTGCCACGCCGACGCTGCACTTCGTCAGGCGTCCAGTTCAGTAATGAACCCGGAAATCGACGCCGACACGGCGCGGTGTCAGCACGCCTTGCGCGTAATAGCGTTCGACCACGTCTGTCCGCACCTGGTTCAGCGACGACTTGTCGTTGCTGATCGCGGTGATAGCGTATTTGTCGAAGATGTTGTCCGCGAACAGGCCGATCTCATATTGCTTGGTGACGTAGTTCAGCGAGGCGCTGTGCGTCACGTACGACGGGATGATCTCGCCGTTGCCGCGCAGGCCGACGCGCGAATAGATGTTGCCGCGGTAGATCGTCGCCCAGTTCGCCTCGATCTTGCGACCGTCGCCCAGCGGATAGCTGTAGTTCACCTGCGCGCTGCCGGAGTTCTTGGCGGAACCCGGCAGGCGGTCGCCCGACGACGCATCGTAGCGAATCCCCTGGCTGACGACGAGGCCGGTGACGTCCTTGGTCAGATGCGCGTCGACATACGAATAGGTGCCAGTCACGGAGAGGTTCGGGGTGATCCGCGCCGTTCCCTGGAAATCGAAACCCTGCGACACCGCGTCGGCCCCGTTCACGGTGATGCCGATCGCGCCGTTGACGGTCTGGCTCGGCACCTGAACGCCGTTCCAATTCACATGGAAGCCGTCCACCGTCACCTGAAGGCGCTTGTCGAACAGGCTGGCGCGTACGCCGACTTCGATGTTGCGGGTCTTGTCCGGCCCGTAGAACAGCTCGTTGGGCAGCGCGCAGAGCACCTGCCCGCCGGCCGCGGCCCGCGCCAGATCCTCAGCGGTACAGGCGACCACCGAGTTGACGCCGCCGACCCGATACCCGGTCGAGTAGGTGAAATAGGCAAGCAACTGGTCGCTGAACTTATAGGACGTGTTCGCTTTCCAAACCAATCCGTCCTTGCCGGTTGATCCTGGTCGGAAGCGGGTGGGCAGGATGGTGGTGGATGGATAGGCGGCGACGCCCACGCCGATCAACGGCAATGCTGATCCGCCTACGACATCGGCGGTATATTTGAAGTAGCGTAGGCCGCCGGTTACCTGCCACGCCTTGGTCAGGTGGAGTGTGGCCTCGCCATAAACGGCTTTTTCGACGTTCTTGGTTCGCAGGTCAGAGACGTATTCGAGGTTGTCCGTTCGGGACAGATCGGAATATTCCGCGAAGCCCGGCGTGTATTCCTGCCGCGACGAATGGTATTTCTGGCGATTGTAGAAGCCGCCCAATACCCAGTTGATCGGCCCGCCGTGCGAGGAGACGAGCCGAACTTCCTGGTTGAACTGCTTAGTTTCACGCTGGTTGTTCGCGTAAGAGGAAAATTGCGGGAACGCCTCGTACCCGTAGTCGAGGTCGAGCAGCAGATCAGTGTTATCGTCGGTATTGGTGAAATGCTGCTTCGTGAAGGCGGTCGTGCTGACGAGCTGGGCGACGTTGAACAGATTAATGTTCAGTTCGGCCGAGAACAGGTCGGACTTGCGGTTGAACGGCTCGCTGTACCGCCACGGACCTTCGTATTTGTCGGTGTCGAGCACCCCGCCGCCATTCGCCTGACGTCCGCCCGTCTTGGTGGTCTGGTGCGCGTAGGTGAGGTAGGCCTTGATGTTGGGGTTGTATTCCAGCAGCAACTGGTTGCGCGTCGTGAAGGTGTGTTCGTAGTTCACATCCTTCTTGCGGGTGAAATTGGCGTAATAATCGTCGTTGGTGCCGAACGATCCGGTCGATGTAGCGGTGGCACGGTCCGGCTGTGGATCGGACGCGCCCGGATGCTGGAGGATGTGGTTGTAATCGATGAAGCCGGCGTTGTTGTAATAGCCGGTGGAGGTGCGGAACGCGACGTGATCCTTGATGATCGGCACGTTGATGGCGACATCGCCGATCCCGCCGAAATCATCGGAATGTGACTCCGCATAGGCGCGGCCGTGCAGATCGATCGAGAACTTTTCCGTGTCCGGCCGGTTGGGGAGGTAGCGAACCGCGCCCGCCAGCGTGCCGAGGCCGTAGAGCGTGCCCTGTGGCCCCTGCAACACCTCGACCCGGCTGATGTCGATCAGCTTGAAGTCGAGATAGAGCGGAACCTCGCCGAGATATACGCCGACCGAATTGCCGCTGTTGGCGCCGTCGACGCTGGTATCGCCCGATGCGATGCCGCGCAGGATGATGCCGCCGGTCGAGGCCGGGCCGGTGTCCGCCACGGTCACGCCCGGCGTGAAGTTGGCGAGCGAGCGGATATCGTCGAGGCGCTGCGATTGGATCAGCTCGGCCGAGACGGCGCTGATGTTGATCGGCGCATCCTGAAGTGTCGTCCGCCGCCGGCTGCCGGTCACGACGATATCGTTGACGCCGCCCGCATCAGCAGCGGCGGCGGGGGATGCGGCCGGCGTCTGCGGCATGTCCTGCGCGCATGCGGGCGTACCCGCAACGCTCACCAGCGCGGTCGCGCACAACAAACCCGCGCGCGAGAATCGTGTTACCATTTAAGCCCCCATGATACTGTCTAACGCTGTCGCTCCTGCGCGATCTTATTGCGTCGCGCCGGCACCTCGTCCGGGTCCATGCGCGTTCCTTGAGAGTGTGGGTATTATGGCCAAACCGACATGGGGCGTTTGACGTAAGCGGCGGGTGATCGGCAGCGCCTACGTCAAACGGCGGATGCCGTTATGACATGGCATGCGGTAGCCGACGATCATGGTCACTAACGCTCCTGTGTCCGCAGTCGCAAAAGCTGCCGCCTTGATCTGCGGGCTGGTGGTGTTCGCGGTACCGGTGGAGGCGGAGAGCGCCGCGCAGGCGCGGCTGGTGCATTGCGGCGCGGACACGTGCCTGCGCCTCGCCGGGCACCGGCCGGATGCGACGACGGCGGTCAGCGTCGGCGGGCGCGAGCTTGCCGTCGAGGGCGGGCGGGACTGGCGGGCGACGGTCCCTCTTGCGACCGCGCGGACATGGCCCCTCGCGCGCGGCTATGCGCTGCGGGTAACACTCGCTGATGCGGCAGCGGGTACCGAGCGCATACAAAGCGTACCGCTCCCCCCCGGTTCACTTGGGTCGCACGTTGAGCTTGCGTCGCTGGTGGTGAGCGGCCGCTGACGCCCGCACTCTCGCTCCGCCCACGCTTGTGATCGTGCCGGGCCACTCCTACATAACGTCCACCTGATCGCCAGAGAGCGATGGGCAGCGTTTGCAGGAGATGATGATGAAGCTCGCACTGGCGGCATGTGCCGCACTTCTGGCGGTATCGCCCGCCGTCGCCGCACCCGGCACCAATCCATTTTCGGCCGACACCGCCGTGCTCAACCTGCGCGGCATCGATCTCACCAGCGTAGAGGGGCAGCAGCGCCTTGCGATCCGCATGGACCAGGCGGCGAATGCGGTGTGCGGCGAGGGCATGAGTTCGATCCATCTTGCGCTCGGCGCACAGGCGCGGGAATGCCGCGCGGACGTGATCGCCGGTATCCGTACCCGTATTGGCGCGGCGACGGCGGCGCGCGCGCCCGCTGGCGGTACGCAACTGGCGATGCGATGACGCCTGGACCGGAGCCGCTGCCAGCATTGCTTGCGAGCGGCTCCGTCAAACGGCGTATGGCGATGAATATGCCCGACCGTATGGTCTGCGCATGAAATTACTCAATCTCGTAGAAAACGGCGGCCGCGTTGCCGCCGTTTTTCGTTGCGGTGTTCTCGTCGCTGCCACCCTCGCCATCGCTGGTGCTGCCCCGGCCAGCGTCGGACCACGATTTGCGCATTGGATCGACGGCACAACGCCGCACGAGCCGGAAACGCAGGTACAGCGCATCGACGCAGATACGTTCGTGATCCGCCAGTCGGTCAAGACCAACTTCGAGGCGCCGTTCCTGTACCTGCTGTTCGGACGCGACCGTGCGCTGCTGATCGACACCGGCGCGGGCGGGCTGGAGATCCGCCCCACGATCGACCGGCTGATCGCGGACTGGCGCGCGCGTCATGGTGATCGCCCCGTCCGCCTGATCGTCGCGCATTCGCACGGCCACGGCGATCATCATGGCGGCGATGCCGAGTTCCGCGACCGACCCGACACCGATGTCGTCGGGCTGACGCCGGAGCAGGTCGCCGCGTTCTTCGGGATACAGGATTGGCCGCGCCAGATCGGTCATTACGATCTCGGCGGTCGCATCCTCGATATCGTGCCGACGCCCGGCCATGAACCGGCGCACATCATGGTCTATGATGCGCGTACCCGGCTGCTGTTCTCCGGCGACATGCTGTATCCGGGCCGGTTGTACATACCGCTCAACCGTTTCGATGCGTTCCATGCCAGCGCGGACCGGCTCGCGGCGTTCGCCAAGGATCATCCGATCCGCGCGCTGCTCGGCGCGCATATCGAGATGACAACCACGCCGGGGCAGGATTACCCGATGGAGGCGCCCGCGCATCCCGCCGAACACGGGCTGGCGCTTGCCCCGTCAGCGATCGCGGAACTGGATAAGGCAGTTGCGGCGGCCAAATCGCCACCGACAATCGACCGCCATGCCGACTTCATCGTCTATCCCGTGGCACCGCGACCAAACTGAAGCGCGTTTGATAGATCAGCGACCGATCGCGGCAGGGTCGGGCCACCATGACAGCGTGTGCGCGTTATGCGCGGTGGTCCACACGCCCGCCCGCGTGTAGCGGAGCGCCCCGCTGCCAGCTGCCGTGCCGACCCGTGCCTTGATCGCCAACGACGCGGGATCGACCACGACGAACGTTTGCCCGGCGGTGGTACGCAGCCAGACCTTGCCGCCGCCCGCATCGATATCGCCGTATTTCAACGTCTCGTCGACCTTGACCCGGCCGGACACCGCGCCGCTGGCCAGGTCGATCCGCGCCAGCGTGCCGTCGCCCTGTTCCTGAACCCAGACCGCGCCTTCGCCCGCGACGAGGAAGCCCGGTTCGCGGCCAAGCGGCGTCGTTGCGACGACACGGTTGCTGGCGGGGTCGATTTTCTGGAGGGTCTGTTGCGTGCCGCTGACCGCCCATAGCGAGCCGAGCCCGAACGCCAGGTAAAAGGCATCGGGATTGGTCTGCACCGACGCGGTAACGCGGTTGGTGGCGGGATCGACGCGCGCGATCGTGCCTTTCGCGTCGCTCGCCACCCAGATCGACCCCGCACCCGCGACGACGTTAAGTTCGCCCTTTGGATTGGCGATCCCGGTCGGGATAACGGCAGTGATCCGGGCGCTCTTCAGGTCGATACGATCGAGCGTTTGATCCTTGCAATTCGCCACCCACAAGGAACGGTACGCGACCGCCATCGCGCCACAGGGGTGCGCCACGGCGACCTCCGCGCGTTTGCCGTGGCGCGACCATTGCTCGACCCGGCCGACATTGGTCGCCCATACAGTATCGCCATCCACCGCGAGGAAATCGGCAAAGCCGGGCACGGTCTGCACCTGTGCGGTCGGGGTGGCCGGTGCGCCGGCCTGCGCGGTGCCCGTGCCGAGGGCTACGGCAAGCCAGGTCATTGTCTTCATCAATCGCGTCAATCTGCGCTCCTGCGTACGGGTATCTCGCGGGATCCAATGAGTGGATCAGCCCGCGACTTTAGTAACGCCCTCGCTCCGGCGCCGCGCCTTCAGTCGCCCGACGAGCGGTTGCGCCGGGAACAGGAACTGCTCGGGAATCGACAGACGGCGACGATCGTCCTGACCGACCAGTTCCGCCTCGCCGTCGCTATAGGTGCCGAAAATCCGGTCGAGCAGGATCAGCGAATTGCCATAGTTCGAGCGCGTTTGTTCATAGCCGGTGGAATGGTGCAGGCTGTGATGCTGGATGGTGGTGAACACGAACGCGTACCAGCGCGGCGGATCGAAGCGGGTGTTGGCATGCGCGAAGGTCGAGATCACCGCGAGGATGTTGATCGCGCAGAAGACGGCGGCTTGCGGCAGATCGAATACGGCGACCACGCTCAGGCTGATGAGGAACAGCTCGATCGGGTTGCCGACCGCGCCCTTCATCGCATTGAGCTGGGTGATGTGATGGTGCGGGGCATGGGTCGACCAGAAGAACGCCTGATTGTGCATCAGCCGGTGCATCCAATATTGGCCGAACTCGACCAGGAAGATCACCAGCGCGACCTGAAACACGAACGGCAGGTGCATCGCCCAGGCGGTGGAGATGCCGAGCGACTGTTTCACCGCACCCAGCGGCTCGTCGGCGAGCTTCGCGGTCAGCCAGGAGATGACGGTATAGCTGAGCGTGACATAGAAAACGTCGGTGAAGAACTCACGTTTGGTCAGGCGCCAGCTCGAATGGCGTTCGTTGACCCACTCCAGACCCTGGATCAGCGCGATCGTCAGCAATGTTGCCACGACGACCGACCGGGAGCTTTTGATCCAGGCAGCCGGGCCAAACGCCCAGAACAGCAGAATACCCAGCACCATGATCGGCTGGACATAGCTCAGCAGGATTTTCTTCATCGCAGTGTACCCATGATCGTCATCACGGACGGTACCGGGCGTGATCGGCGGCCGCAGGTGTGCGAATGACGTACCCGGCGGGCGGATCAATCCACCACGATCCCGCGCGCGGCGAGAAAGTCGCGCGCCGGCGCCAGCGCATCGGCGTGGCGTCGCCAGCGATCCACCGCGTCCTTGTAGAGCGGACGGCGCACCTGCGCGGCGCTTGGCGTCGAAACGGGGGCGCTGTTGGTGTGGAAGTCGAGGCAGGCGTCGGACCAGCCGAGGCCGCAATGGTCGAGCAGGCGGGCGGTTTCCCGCGTCTGCTCGGATACCAGTGCTTCATAGTCGAGTTCTAGGATGCGGCCGGGCAGCGCCTCCCGCCAGAGTGTCATCAGCCGGTCGAAACGGTGATAATATGCGGCGATATCGAGCAGGTCATAACTGTAATCGTAATAGCGCGAGCCGATCGCGAACAGATTGCGAAAGTTCGCGAGGATGGTGTCCATGGGGTTGCGGCGCAGGCATATGATCGTCGCGTTCGGCAGCGCCCGCGCAATCACGCCCGCGTACAGGAAGTTGCCGGGGAACTTGTCGACGAAGCGTGGCTTCACCCCACCGATATGCGCCGCGGCGCGACCAAGATAGTCGCGCCCGATCGCGCTCAGATCGGCGGTCGCCAGCGCAGCGATCGTGCCCGGGTCGAGAACCGTCCGGCTGCGCGTGCCGGCGGCGAGCTTGACCGCGAGCGGCATGGCCTGAAGCTCGCCCGCGCTCTCGACCTGCGGGTGCGAGGAGAGGATGCGATCGACCAGCGTGGTGCCGGTGCGCGGCATGCCGATGATGAAGATTGGCGCTGCCGACGGCGCATCGGTCACGCGCGCTCGGGCGATGCGTGGCCAACAGGCTTCGATGGCATCGAAATTCGCGGCATCGTCGGCAAAGCGATAGGGCAGGGTGGCGCGATGTTCGGCGTTGGTTTTGACCAGGACCGCAAGCGCGGCGTGTGGATCGGCGAGATCGTCGATCTCCTTGGCGAGCGCGTAGCCAAGCAATAGCCGATCATTGGGCGCACGTGCGGCCTCGCGGGCGTGCGACAGCCGCTCGACATGATTGCGCTCGGGCGTTTGCCGACGCAGGCCGGCGAGCAGGTGGTGCGCGCGGGCATCCTCCGGCGTCAGTGCTAGCAACGCCTCCAACGCCGCTTCCGCCGCCTCCTGCCGACCGACGAAACTCAGCGCCGCGGCCTGGTTGTAGCGGAATGCGGTGTTCGCGGGCGCGAGCCGCACCGCCGCGTCGAAGTGCGGCAGCGACGCGGCATGATCGCCCAGTCGCGCATAGACGCACCCCATCGTGTCGCGCCCGAGCGCATCGCCGGGCGGCGACAGCTCGGCGACGGCGAGCGAGCGTGCCGCGTCCCGATCGCGCCGCACGAGCGTGTAGAGGCGCGCCAGTTGCGCATGATATTCGCCGTTGCCCGCAAGCGCCACGGCTGCTTCGATCATGACGATGGCGGCCGTCACCTTGCCGAGCAGGGCGGCGCTGATCCCGGCGAGGAAATGCGCCTCGGCATCCGTCGGCGCGGCGTTGCGCCACTGGTCGGCGGCGGCGAAGGCGGCGTGGTGATCGCCCCGCGCGAGCATCAGCCGGATAGCCGCGCCGTGCGAATGCGCCTGCGCGGGCAGCGTCATCCGCGCTGCCTCATCGCGCCAGTGTCGTGACGGCGATCGCGGTGGCGGAGGCGCGGTTCTCCACGCCCATCTTCTCGAAGATCTGCTCGAGATGCTTGTTCACGGTGCGCGGGCTGATCTGCAGGATCTCGCTGACTTCGCGGTTCTGCTTGCCGCGGCTGATCCACAGCAGCACCTCCGCCTCGCGCGAGGTGAGGCCGTGCTGCGCCGCGAGCAGTTGCTTCTCCTCCCCCTCGTGACGTTCGGACAGACGGAAGACCCATTGGCCGGCGGCGGTGCAGCGCAGCAGGCCCGCTTCGAGCGTGCGCTCACCGACTTCGACCGCCAGACGCGCGCCCGGCGTCGGTGCGCTCGCCTGCAACCGTCGCAGCGCGGCCAGAAACGGATCGGGTAGCCCACCGGACGTGGCGCACCAATCCGGAAACAACCGCTCCAGCATCTCGCTCGCGGCCGGGGTCAGCCAGTGCGGCTCGCCCGCGCCGTCGACCGCCAGCGCCGGTCGCCCGCTCATGTCAAGCGCGAGCTGGCTGCCGTGCGCTACGCGGGAGGTGGCGAGGTGGACGCGGATGCGCGCCAGCAACTCGTCGATCACGATCGGCTTGCTGACGAAATCAATCGCGCCGGCATTCAGCCCACGCACGACATGTTCGGAGTCGGTCAGGCCGGTCATGAAGATGATCGGCAGATGCTGGTGCGCCGGACTGGCCTTGATCCGCTGCGTTGTCTCGAACCCGTCGAGGTTCGGCATCACCGCGTCCATCAGGATGAGATCGGGCGTGACGTTCTTCATCAGCGCAATCGCGGCGAGCCCGTCGATCGCGATGAGCACGGTCATGCCGGCCCCCTCCAGCGTGCTGGTCAGGAACCGCAGCGCCTCCGGCGCGTCGTCGACGACCAGGATCACCGGCCGCGTCGTGTCGGCGGGTTCAGCGCGCGGCATCGTCGATCGTTTTCACGAGGCCGCGCAGGTCGAAGTCGCCAAGGTGCCGGCGCAGTAACGCCACCAGTTGAGCGGCAGCCGGAACGGCGCGCTCCAGGTCGGCTAGGGCACTCTCCATGCCGCGAATGTGCCCGACTTCGGCCAGATCACGCAACTGCTGAAGGAAGGGCGCCGCGTCCGCTGGCGCCGAGGGCGCGGGTGCAGGTGCGTCCGCGACAACCGCGACCTCGGTTTCCTCCCAGCGAAGATCAAGCTGTGTGCCGATCACCGCCACCAGCGCGTCGAGCTCGACGGGCTTGGTGACGAAGGCGTCGTGATTGCTGCGCCCGTCACCGCCGGCACGAAACTCATGCGCGTCGGCGGAAACCATCACGATCCGCAGCGCCGGGCCATGCGCGGCGCGAAGCCGAGCCGCGGCCTCCCACCCGTTCATGCCGGGCATCTGGATATCGAGCAGCACGATGTCCGGCGCGTGCGCTGCGGCAAGCGCTATCCCCCCCATGCCGTCGGCCGCGACCTGCATGTCGAAGCCGAGCGGACATAGCAGCGATTGCAGGATCGTGCGCTGCGCAGGGTCGTCGTCTATCACCAGCACGCTACGCCGCGCGCCCTGATATCCGGTAATCCGGCCACCCTTCGCGGGCGACCGCGCCGCGCTTGCGGGCGCGGGCAGCATCGTCCGGAACCGGAAGACGCTGCCGACACCCGGCGTGCTGGTGACGGCGATGTCGCCGCCAAGCACGCTGGCGAGGACGCGGGTGATCGCCAGCCCCAGCCCGATGCCGGGTTGCCGCTGCGCCTCGGCCGAACTGCCGCGATCGAACGGCTCGAACACGCGGTCCAGATCGTCGGCGGCGATGCCGATGCCGGTATCACTGACCGCGATGTCGGCGACCTGGCTACGGTAGCGCACGGTGATGGTGATGCCGCCCGTCTGCGTGTATTTGATCGCGTTCGATACGAGATTGATGAGGATCTGCCGGAACCGCTTCTCATCCGACTTCACGCAGTCGGGCAGTCGATCCTCGATGATCAGCTTGAAGTCGAGACCCTTGGCGGCGGCCTGGCTGCGAAACATGTCGACGACATGGCCGAGCAGGCTGCGCACGTCGAACACGTCCGACCGGATCGTCAGCATGCCGCTCTCGATCCGCGAGATTTCCAGCAGGCCCTCGACCAGATTGGTGACGTGTTCGGCGGAGCGGCGAATGATCGTGCCTGCCTCCGCGCCGGAAATCGTGTCATCGCGTTCCAGCAGTTGCGCATAGCCGTAGATGACGTTGAGCGGCGAGCGGATTTCGTGGCTCACCGCGACAAGGTAGCGGGTCTTCGCCTCGTTCGCCGCTTCGGCCGAGGCCTTCGCGCGCTGGAGTTCGGCGACGTCCGGCGCACGTTTGTCATCCTTGTCGTCGCCGCCCGCGATCATGACCCGCCCGGCCGCGCAAGCGATGCGATATACGCGCGCCAGCCACCAAGCGCGGTGATATCCTCGGCGCCATCGGTAGCGCGAGGTTCGGCGACGAAGCCCTTAACGACGCTGCCGTCGGTAAGCGTCACCGAGCCGATCGCAAGGGGGGCGGGCACTTCGACGACGAAGCTGCCGAACGCCGCCACGTCGAGTTCGTAGACCTCCACCGCAATGGCGGCGCCGTCTGCGGAATGGATCAGTGCGGGCTTGGGCGGAGTGGAATTGGCGATCGCGTACAGGCGGTAGTTCGGCGCGGTCGTGGTCGTGGCGACGAGACGCGCCTCGCGCGAGGTCAACTGCCAATGCAGCGGCATACCTTCGAGATGGGCGCCGACGACGGCGAGCTTCACGGTGTCCATAAACGGTTCCTCTAGGTGCAGGGGAGGTGCTGGGGGAAGGGCCGCCGCGGCGAGATACGCTTCGCCCGCATCGAGCAGCGCCTGATCGGTCCAGGCCGGCGCGATCAGCGTGACGCCGAAGCCGGTGGCATTGTCGCGCCAGCCGGCGGGCAGTGCGAGCGCGGCCATGTCGAGCAGATTGACGAAGTTGGTGTAGAGGCCGAGGTTGCTGTTCAGCGCGATCGGTGCCGCCCGCATTTCGGCGATGCGGTAGATCGTCGGCGTGGTCGGCAGCGCGAGCAGGTCGATGTCCTGCCATATGGTTTCGGCGATGCGCTGGAGTTCGGCCAGTCGATATTGCCCTTCGAAGACCGCCACACCGCTCACCGATCGGCCGTCTTCCATGATCGCGCGCACGGTCGGGTCGATCGCGTCCGGCCGTTCGTCGAGCAGCGGGAGGGCGGCGGCGGTACGCTCCGCCACCCATGGGCCACCGTAGAGCAGCATCGCCGCCTCGCGCAGCGGCGTCATGTCGATCTCGACCAGATCGGCGCCACCGGTGGCCAGCGTCGCCAGCGCCTGATCGTACAGCCGCTCGGCCGCGACATCGCCGAGGAACAGGCGCTGATCGGGCTTGGGCACGCCGATCCGCCGCGTGCGCCGCGGATGGTCCTCGCGGTGGCGCGAATAGGGGTCGGTGGCGTCGAAGCCGGCGACGACCGCATCGACGGCGCGGGCATCGGCGATCGTCTGGGTGAGTACAGTGATGCAGTCGATGGTACGACACGCCGGCACCAGCCCGGTGGTACTCCAGCGGCCTTTGGTGGGCTTCATGCCGATCAGACCGTTGAAGGCAGCGGGTACGCGCCCCGATCCCGCCGTATCGGTTCCGAGCGCGAATGCCACCAGCCCGGCTGCCACCGCGACGGCGGAACCCGAACTCGACCCGCCGCTGACATAGGCGCGGTTGAACACGCAGGCCGGCGCGCCATACGGGCTGCGCGTGCCGTTGAGGCCGGTCGCGAACTGGTCGAGGTTGGTTTTGCCCATCGCGATCGCCCCGCCTGCGATAAGGCGCTCCACCGCCTCTGCGGAGGTGGCGGGCGTGTACGCAAAGTCGGGGCAAGCGGCGGTGGTCGGCGTATCGGCGAGGTCGATATTGTCCTTGATCGCAAACGGAACCCCCGCCAGCGGCAGCACCTCGCCGGCGGCGACTCGTGCATCGACCCGCGCGGCGGCTGCGAGCACCACCTCGTCGGCAACGCGTGTGATCCACACCGCAGGCTGTATGGCTGCGTAGTCGCGGATGCGGGCAAGCGCCTTGCGCACGACGGCTACGGCGCTGGTTTCGCGCGACGAGACGGCGGCGGCGATCGCGGTGGCGTCGAACGGCAGGTCCATCACGCCACCTCCACCGCAAGCATCGCGCCACCCGGCGCGAGCGGCTGGCGTTCCTGCGCGTAGATCCGCCGCACGATGCCGCTGACCGGGCTCGTCACCGGTGATTCCATCTTCATCGCCTCGATAATCGCGATGGTGTCACCGGCGGTGACGATCGCACCCTCGCTGACCAGCAGCTTCCACAGGCTGCCGCCGAACGGCGCCTCGACCAGTTCGCAGCCGCCTGGCAGGTCGATCTCCGCTGCGGCGGCGCCACTGTCGGCTTCTTCGGTGAGGGCGGCGATGCGGTCGAACTCGCCGCTCCGTTCCCAATCGGCGCGTTCCTCGTCGAACGCGGCCTGCCGCTGCGCCTGAAACGCGGCGATCGACTCCGCGTTTTCGGCGAGGAAGGCGCGGTATTCGGACAGCCGGAACACCTCCTCCTCGATACGGATCGCACGTCGACCGAGCGGGAAGTCGCGCCGCCATTCGGTCAACTCCTCATGGCTGACCGGGAAGAAGCGCACGCGATCGAAGAAGCGCAGCAGCCACGGCTTGCCGTCTCGGAACGCCTCGGTCTGCCGCCACGCGTTCCACACCTGGATGGTGCGCCCGAACAACTGGTAACCGCCCGGGCCTTCCATCCCGTAGATGCACATATACGCACCGCCGATGCCGACCACGTTGGGTGGCGTCCAGGTGCGCGCCGGATTGTATTTGGTGGTGACGAGGCGGTGACGCGGATCGATCGGCGTCGCCACCGGCGCACCCAGATAGACGTCGCCGAGGCCCATCACCAGGTATTCCGCGTCGAACACGATGCGCTGCACGTCGTCGATGCTGTCGAGTCCGTTCACCCGGCGGATGAATTCGATGTTGTCCGGGCACCACGGCGCATCGTCGCGCACCGCTTCCATATATTTGTCGATCGTCTGGTAGATCGCCGGGTCTTTCCACGACAGCGGCAGGTGCACCACGCGCGACGTGATCTCGAAATCATCGAGCCCGCCGAGCCGCTCCTCCGCCGCCGCCAGTGCATCGAGCAGTGCCGCCTGCGAGAGCTGCCGGCTGTCGTAGTGGATCTGGAGCGAACGGATACCCGGCGTCACTTCAATGATGCCGCTGAGGGCCGCTTTCTCGACTTCCAGCATCAGCGCATGGACGCGCAGCCGCAGTTCGAGATCGAGCACGATCGGGCCGTATTCGACCAGCAGGTTGCGGTCGCCCTGCTGGCGGTACGTCACCGCCGGGCGCACGCCCTGTGCGGCGATCGCGCGCAGGATTGGGGAGCCGAGGTCTTCGCCTGCTGCGGTCATGGGTGCACCGGTCAGGGTTGCGACGAGCTGGTCCTGCGCCTGCTCCGCCGCCACCGCCGTCGGGTTGTCGATCGCCATGAAGCGCACGCTGTCGCCCGGCGCGAGCTGGCCGACCTTCCACAGATCGGCCTGCGCCACCACGAACGGGCAGACGAAGCCGCCAAGCGATGGCCCGTCCGGCCCGAGGATGATCGGCATGTCGCCGGTGAAGTCTACCGCGCCAATCGCATAGGCGTTGTCGTGGATGTTGGAGGGATGCAGCCCGGCCTCGCCGCCATCCTTGCGCGCCCATTGCGGCTTGGGGCCGAGCAGGCGGACGCCGGTGCGGTTGGAGTTGTAATGCACCTTCCACGCGGTTTCGCGCAGCATGGCGATGTCGTCGGGCGTGAAGAAATCCGGCGCGCCGTGCGGACCGTACAGCACCGCGAGCGTCCATTCGCGCGTGATCGCGGGCTGGTCGGCGGCGGCAAACGTCGTCGCGGACGGCGCTGTCGGAGCGGTACGGGCGAGGTGCAGCGTATCGCCGGTCATCACGGCGCGCCCGGCATGGCCACCGAACTCACCGAGCGTGAAGGCGCTGCGGCTGCCGAGGAACAGCGGCACGTCGAGACCCCCGGCGACCAAGATATAGCCGCGCATACCGCCACCGGTGACACGGCCGATCTTGAGCGTCTGGCCGGCGGCGATCTCGACCGGATCATAGCAGCGAACGGGCTGACCATCGAGCGTCGCGGCGAAGTCGGCACCGGTCAGGCAGACGCGCGCGGCCGTGTTGAACAGCAAGGTCGGGCCGGCGGCGGTGATCTCAAGGCCAGCGGTGCCTTCGTCGTTGCCGATCAGCCGGTTGCCGAGCCGGAAGGCCAACGCATCCATCGGGCCGGACGGCGGCACGCCCACATCCCACAGGCCGAGCCGACCGGGGTAATCCTGCACGGTCGTCGATGCGCCGCCCGCCAGCACCCGGATCGAGCGTGGTGTATAAGGAATGTCCGCCAGCGCGCGGGTCGAAACCTGTCCGCTGGTGAAGGCGGGCGCGCGCACGACGGTGCGCAGCCAGTCGAGGTTGGTCTCGATCCCCGCGATCGCGGTGTTGTCGAGCGCGTCCTGCATGGCCGTGACCGCGGCCTCGCGGGTCGGAGCGGTGACGATCAGCTTGGCCAGCATCGGATCGTACCATGCGGAAACCTCGGTGCCGGCGGCGATCCAGCTGTCGACGCGTGGGCCATCGGGGAACAATACGCCGACAAGCTTGCCCGAACTTGGCCGGTAATCCTGCGCCGGGTCTTCCGCATAGAGGCGCACCTGGATCGAGGCGCCTTCGGGCGCGGCGGCGAAGCCATCGAGGAACGAGAAATCCCCAGCCGCGCCCCGCACCATCCACGCGACGAGATCGACCCCGGTCACCTGCTCGGTTACGCCATGCTCGACCTGGAGCCGGGTGTTGACCTCCAGGAAGAAGAAGTCGTCGCGCTCGGCATCATAGAGGAACTCGACCGTGCCAGCGGACTGGTACTTGGCGGCGGCGGTGAGGCGAACGGCGGCGTCGATCAACGCCTGACGTGTGGCGGCGGGAAGCAGCGGGGCGGGGGTCTCCTCGACGACCTTCTGGTTGCGCCGCTGGAGCGAGCAGTCGCGTTCGCCGAGCGCGACAACATTACCCGTGCCGTCGCCGAACACCTGCACCTCGATATGGCGTGCGCGCGCGACATAGCGCTCCAGGAACACGCCGCCATCGCCGAAATTGCCCGCGCCGAGCCGCGCGACGGTGGCGAAGCCCTCGCGGATATCGGCCTCGTCGTTGCAGACCTTCATGCCGATGCCGCCGCCACCGGCGGTCGCCTTCAGGATCACCGGGTAGCCGATCCGCGCGGCCGCTTCGATCGCCGCCGCCTCATCGCGCAGCAGGTCGGTGCCGGGCGCGAGCGGCACGCCCTGTGCGGCGGCGAGGTCTCGCGCGGTGTGCTTCAGCCCGAACGCGCGGATGTTGTCGGGCGTTGGCCCGATGAAGACGATGCCGCGCGCGGCGCATGCCTCCGCGAAGGCGGTGTTCTCGGACAGGAAGCCGTAGCCTGGGTGGATCGCCTCCGCACCGGTCGCCTCCGCCGCCGCCAGGATCGCCTCGACGTTGAGATAGCTTTCCGCTGCGGGCGCCGGCCCGATGCGAACCGCCTCGTCCGCCTGCGCGACGTGCGCGGAACCGGCATCGGCATCGCTGAACACCGCGACCGAGCCGACGCCCATCGCCTTCAGCGTGCGGATGATCCTGCAGGCGATCGCGCCGCGGTTGGCGATTAGGACCTTCTTGAACATCACGCCGCCACCAGCATGCGCACCGGCGTCGGGTTGAAGCCGTTGCAGGGATTGTTGATCTGCGGGCAGTTCGAGACGACGACGATCACGTCCATCTCGGCACGCAGGTCGACCGTCAGGCCGGGCGCGGAGATGCCGTCGACAATACCGAGCGTGCCGTCCGCCTCCACCGGCACGTTCATGAAGAAGTTGATGTTCGACACCATGTCGCGCTTGCCGCGCCCGGCGCGGACGTTGGCGTCGAGGAAGTTGTCGACACAGCTATGTTGCGCCTTGGTGTGATGGCCGTAGCGCAGCGTGTTCGATTCACACGAACAGGCGCCACCGATCGTGTCGTGATAGGCGACATTGGTGCCGGTGATCGTCATCATCGGCCGGCCTTCGTTGGAGAGCAGCACGGCTCCTTCGCGCAGGAAGATGTTGCGCTGTGCGGCGATCGTGTCCTGCGCGCTGTAGCGCTCGGCATCGTCGTCGGCGGCGTACATCAGGAAATCGACCGCCTGATTGCCTTCGAGATCGATGATGCGCAGCGTTTCGCCGCCCTGCACGCGGTGCATCCACGGCGCGCGGGCGGGCACGGTCTCGTCGTGGCGGATCGTGCCGGGGAGGTCGGATGTGGTCATGTCGGTCATCATCTCTTCAGCGCCGGTAAAGGTCTTCGGTGTTGAGAAAGGCGCGGAGCCCCTCGGGCGTGGCGGTGCGGATCGCGTCGTCCTCCGCCGCCGGTACGCCGCGCCAGGCGGTCGCGCGCAGCGGCGTGACGGTGAAGTCGGGCCGTTCGTCGAGCACATGCGGACAGTTGGCGAGCACCACGATCAGCTCCATCTCCGCACGCAGCAGCAGCGCGCGGCCGGGCACGAACGGGCCGAGATCCGGCTCGGTGGTGCCGTCCTCGGCGATGCGCACGCCCTTGAACCAGGTGATGCACGGGTGGACGTCCTTGCGGCCGAGGCCGTGCTTCGCCACGCCGAGCATGAAGCGGTCGCGTGCGTTCGGGTGCGCGCCGTAATTCTTGCCCTCGCCGTAAGCGCGCGCGTTGGAAGCTTCGTTGGAGGCGCCGCAAAATGCGTCATGCGTGCCCGCCTCATCCTCCAGGATGGTCATCATCACCCGGCCCATGTCGGACAGCAGCAACCGGTCCGCGCCGAGGTAGCCGTTCCACTGCACCTTGAGCGTATCGGCGACGTTCAGCCGCTCGGTCGGCGTTTCGGCGTTGAACAGCAGCATCGAGGCGCAGGCGTCCCCGGCGAGGTCGATCAGGCGCAGGCGCGTGCCGCGCGCGATCCGCCGCGAGGCGTAGCCGCCGGGTGCGATCGTCTCCTCCCACACCACGCCTTCGGGTGCGTCGTCGGCGGCCGGGGGCAGGATGGGCATGGCATCGACGCGGGTGCCGGCCATCGCGCGGGCGTGGTCGCGGGCGCCGTGCGGATCGGCGGTGCTGGTGGTCATGCGAGGTCTTTCTGTGGCAAGTCTGCGCCGTAGAGCGCCTCGACCAGCGCCGCTGGCGGCAGGGTCTTGCGGTCGAGCGGCAGATCGTAGGTGACGGTCGCGCCGAAGCGGTGCGGCGCGTGCGGATCGACCCGGCGCTTGTCGAAGGCGAGTACGCGGGTGCCGAGTTTGAACGCCTCGCCGATGTCATGCGTGACCATCACGATGGTCAGCCCGTGTTCCTGCCACAGCCGCGTGATGAGCGCGTGCATGTCGAGCCGGATGCCGGGATCGAGCGCGCCGAACGGCTCGTCGAGCAACAGGATGCGGGGGTGCTTCACCAGCGCCTGCGCGATCGCAAGCCGTTGCTGCATCCCGCCCGACATCTGTGCCGGGTACACGTCCAGACTGTGTTCGAGGCCGACCGCCGCGAGCATCTCGACCGCCGTGTCGCGTGCATCGCGCCGCTTAGACCCGAACAGCCGGACGGCGAACGGCGCCTGCGCACATTCGATGCCGAACATCACGTTGCGCAGTGCGGTGAGGTGCGGGAACACCGAATAGCGCTGGAACACGACGCCGCGATCGGGGCCGCACTCCGCACGCATCGGCGTGCCGTCGAGCAGCACCTGGCCGCGCGTCGGCGCTTCCTGGCCGAGGATCAGGCGGAGGAATGTGCTCTTGCCCGCACCCGACGGACCGACCACACCGACGAAGCTACCCTCGGCAAGCTGGAGGCCGACGCGCTCCAGCACGACCTTCTCGCCATATTCGACCCAGACGTTGCGGAGTTCGAGGAGCGCGCTCATCGGCCGGCTCCATGCGCCCAGGGGAAGCCGCGCCGGCTGATCAACAGCAGCAGCGCATCGGCGGCGATCGCCAGCAGCGAGATCCACGCGACGTACGGAAGGATGATGTCCATTGCGAAATATCGCCGCACCAGGAAGATCCGGTAGCCGAGCCCGACATCGGAGGCGACCGCCTCGGCGGCGATCAGGAACACCCACGCCGGCCCCATCGACAGCCGCAGCGCCTCGATCAGGCGCGGCATCAATTGCGGCAGCGCGACGCGAATGGCGAGCTGCCAACTGTTGGCGCCGAGCGTCTGCGCCTTGGCGAACTGCTCGGCGGGAAGGTTGGCGGTGAAGCTCGTCAGGTCGCGCACCATGAACGGGGCGATGCCGATCGCGATCAGCGCGATCTTGGAAGCCTCGTCTAGGCCGAGCGCGATGAACAGGATCGGCAGCACCGCGACCGGCGGAATGACGGCGATGACCGCGATCGCTGGGCCCAGTATGGCGCGCGCCAGCGGCACGACGCCGAGCAGCAGGCCGAGGATCAGCGCCGTCCCGGTCGCGATGGCGAGGCCGATGCCGAGCCGATAGAGGCTGGCGATCGTATCCGCGACCAGCACGATGCGGTCGGTTGCGGGATCGCGATCGGTGGTGAAGCCGTGAATCGCCTGCGCCATCGCGGAGAAGGTCGGCAGCACCTTGTCGGCGGGATTGTCGGCGTGGCGCGCCTCCGACGCGATCAGGTACAGCAGCAGCAACACGACGATCGGCAGCGCGCCGAGCAGCAGCCGCGCGCCCCGCGTCGGGCGAATGTCGACAAGCCGCCTCACAGCGCAGACTGCGCAGCGGCGGTGCGCGAACGCCCGTCGGTCAGGCTGTAGGACTGTCCTGGCAACACTTGCATCTCGGTTCCGTCATCCATCCCTGCTCGAACGGCACGAGGCTCCACCCACCGGAACGCGTGTTCCGGTGTCGCCCGCTCCGATATCTGAACCCGTTTACAGCTTTCCGTCCGCCGCCAGTTTCATGTAGCTCGGATCGAACCGAAGCTTCACGTTCTTGGGGTCGCCAAGCGCCTTGCCGCCGGGGAAGGTAATGCCGATCGCGTCGACCGACTTGGCGGTCGGGCCGAACAGGCCGTGCGCGAAGCTGAACCGGCGGACCCGGTCGGTGACGGTGATGAGATCGGGGTTCTGCGCATAGGCGACCGCGTCCTTTGCCTGCGCATAGAGGTGCGTCGTGTTGAGCTGATCGTCGAAGCTCGCCTCGCTCGTCCCCGCCGCCTTCGCCATCGCTGCGCGCGCGGCGCGTCCGGTGGCGTCGTTGCGCGTCATGATCGCCATCGTCTCGTACCAGATGCCGGCCAGTGCCTTGCCGAGGTTGGGGTTGGCCTTGAGCGTCTCAGTGCTGACGTTCATCGTGTCGAGGATCTCGTTCGGGATCTTCGAGCTGTCGAACACCTCGGTCGCACCGGGCATGGCGCGGACGCTGGCAAGCTGCGGGTTCCAGGTCGCGACCGCGTTCACGCTTGGCGAGGCAAAGGCGCCGACGATATCGGCATCTCCGGTGTTGACGGTCTTCACGTCGGAAAGCTTCAGGCCGTTCAGTTCCAGCCCGCGCGCGAGCAAGAAATGCGACACCGACAGCTCGACGAGCTTGACCGAGCGGCCCTTGATATCGGCCATGCTCTTGCCGTTCTTGAGCACGACGCCGTCGTTGCCGTTGGAATAGTCCCCGATCAGCAGGACCGTCGTGTCCTTCCCGCCCGCCGCCGGGATGGTGAGCGCATCCATCGTGGTCGAGACGACGCCGTCCAGCTTGCCGGCGGCATATTGGTTTACCGATTCGACATAATCGTTGACCTGCACGACGCGGATGTTGATGCCGTATTTGTCGGCCCACTTCTTCACGATGCCGGCCTGCTGCGCATAGGGCCAAGGCATCCAGCCGGTGTAGATCGACCAGCCGATCGCAAAGTCCTTCTTCGTGGCGGACGCGTCGGTGGAACCAGCCGGTTTGCCGCTGCACCCATTCAGCGACAGCGCGACGGTGATTGCCGCAACGCCCGCTAACACTGATCGACGCATCATTCGGCCTTCCCTTCTGTCCGGCTACCGATCCCCAAGTCGCGCCCTGCGCACCAGGATGTTCGGCAACATCAAGACATTACCCTTGCCGGCGATGTTGGCGGCTTGGGCATCATCGATAAAGACGCAAAATAATGATGAAAGGCATAGGTGGTATCTATGCCCTGCGCTGCGCACGGTGGCGGCGGAGCACTTCGTCGAGGAATAACTGCGTCGCGGTGTCGCGGGATGGCTCAGCGCGCGCGAGCAAAAAGATGTCGTAGGACGGCTCTGTATCGGCGTGGAGCAATGGCCATAAACGCCCCTTCGCCACCGCGTCGGCGGCGGCGAGCACCGGCAGGAAGCCGATCCCTACACCCAGGGTAATCAGGCGGATCGCCTCGTTGATATCCTCGGCGCGGCCGTTCTCCCGCGTGCCCAGCCGGTAGCGGCGACGTAGCCGGGTGATGGTGTCGAGTTCATCTTCCCCGGTCAGCACGAAACCTTCGTCCTTCAGTTCGCCCAGCCGGTCGACACGATGCCCGAACATCGGATGGCTGCGCGCGCAGTAAAGTTGCTGACGCTCCACGAACAGCGGCTCGTAGACCAGGCTGCTGCGCACGTTGCTGTCATAGCCGACGCCGATTTCGGCTTCGCCATGCTCCAGCGCATCGAGCACCGCGCGCCACGGCGACACGCGAATCTCGATGTGAATGTTGGGGTTGCGGCGGTGAAAACTGGCGATTGAGTCGTCGAACTCGGGAGAAGCGACCGCCGAGATCAGCTGGATGCGAACGATGCCTTCCACCCGCTTGGTCGCCTGTGCGACTTGGTGCGGAACCATGCGCGCCGCCTCCAGCATTTCCTCGCACAGGCCGAGCAACGCCGTGCCGGCCGCCGTCAACTCGACTCCTGAGGCGGATCGGCGCAGCAACTGCTCGCCAACCTGGTCTTCCAGACGTTTCAAAGCGGCGCTGATACTGGGCTGCTGCTTGTTCAGCCGCCGCGCCGCCGCGCCGATGCCGCCGGCGCGAACGATTTCCACGAAGGTCCGCAGCAGGTTCCAATCGACACGGCTGGCGAAGGTCTTGTCCGGTAAGGTTGCGCGATCGACCAACGTGTAGTCCCTGCGGTTGCTTGGCGGTGCACCTTAGCCGACCGCACCTTGCACGCAACGCCTCGGGCAGACGCACCACCGGCGATGCGAACGGTGGCAAGCTGTTGCGCAACCCAGACATTTCTCGTCAGCACGCGCTTATAAGTCGGATGACGTATGACGGACGCGTGAATATTCGGGCATTTTGAAGACCGCATTTGATCTGCGGGGACAACATGGACGGCATTCGCGTAGGCAAAAGGATCATCGGAGCGCAATCGCCCGTGACCATCGGCTGGGAGAACATTCCCAAGGTGGAGGGCGGGCCGGTGAAGCAGTTCGTCTTTACCTATTTCCAGCCGGTCGTGCTGTTCGCGCTGGTTGCGTTCTGGTTCTACGCGCCCAATTCGATCGCCAAGGCATCGACCGCGATCGGCATTCATATCGGGTTCACCGTGCTGTTGCTCGGGCTCGAATGGGTGAACCCGCGCTACGAAAGCTGGCGCTTGACGTGGAAGGAACTCGTCACAGACCTGTTCTATGTCGGTCTAGGCTACACGCTGCTCCGCATCGTCGACAGCTTCATCGGCAGCGATGTCATGGTGGAGGCTATCCAGCATTCGATCCACTGGGACAAGTTCGCATGGTTCATCGGGTTGCCGCTGCTAGTGCAGGCCTTCCTGATCTCGTTCCTGTTCGATTTCGGGCAGTATTGGATGCACCGCGGTATGCACAACTGGTACCCGCTGTGGCTGCCGCACTCGGTGCATCACTACATCACACAGTTGAACGTCAATAAAGGCGCGGTTGGCAATCCGGTGGAGTTGTTCCTGATCGGGCTCGGCATCGGCGGGTTCTTCGACTTCCTGCCGCGCGCCGCGCTGCTCGCCGGTGCGTTCGGCATGGCGATCGGCACCTATCAGCACATCAACGTGCGCTTCAATTCGCCGCGCTGGTGGCGTTTCTTGTTCAACACGACCGAACATCACAGCCTGCATCACTCGCAGGACTATGAGGCGAGCCGCAGCAATTTCTCCGGATCGTACATCTTCATCGACCGGATGTTCGGCACCTGCGTGGATGGTGAGGCTGAATTGCTCGGCATGGAGGGCGGGCGTCGCATGTCGATCCGCGAACAGATGACCTACCCGTTCACCGAAGGCTGGAAGACGCTCAAGGAGCGGTTCGCCAGTCAACCGGTGGCGGTGCCGGCCGAGTGACGGACCTGCTGCTCAAGCCATCGGTGGAAGATCTTGATACGGTGACGGCATGACCTCGCATTACATCGACTGGATCTGGAAAATTCGTGGCAATCTCACGCTTGCCCCTGGCCAGACCGGCGATGATGCCTTCGATCGGCTCGATCCGTTGTTTCGCCAGTCCGGAACCGCCCACAAGCGGACCGGGGAGACGCTGACCTTTCAGAAGAAGGATCAGGACGCGCAGGATAAGATGTCTGTGTTCGACGACGGCGTCTTACACATCGAACAACGCGGGGCCGAAGCGGTGCTGCGATATCAACTGACCAGCCGCGCCCTGTTGTTCTGCTTCCTGGCGCCGCTGCTGTTCCTCGCCATCGGCCAACTGACGCTCGTGGTGGGCAAGTACCAGAAGTCGTCGCACGAAGCATCGGACACGAAGAAGCCTGCGGTCAAAAAGCCCGATGTGCCGATGAACCCGATCGACAAGGCGCTTGGCGCCCCCGCACCCGAAAAACCCAAGAAAGACGGAAGCAAGCCCGAGGGGCGAAAGAAAAAACCGTCTGCCACGACCGCCTATGTCTTCGCGGGCATCTTCGCAGTCCTGTATCTGGTCGGCCGGGTTCTGGAGGACCGGTTGATCAAAGGCGTGTTCAAGAAGAAACTGTGGGATCTTTAACAAGATCGTACGACCAGGCGTAAGCTGCACACAGCATCGCACCCGCAGTACACCTCGCAACCGGCGTTGATGTAGCGACTGAAGCGGATCCAGCTTATGATCGGCGTCATCCGTGCGATCAAACTTCCGCGTCAGACACGAAGCTCTGAAGATCGACGTGAGCGTGCCGCGCAATTGAAAAAAGATCGAAGATGAACCGCATGCATGCTTACGCGCGTGCAGGACCGCGTTATGGTAGCGCGAACATACGTGGCCGATTGCGCGTAAACAGGGGAGCGATGACTATGAGCAAGGTGCGCGATCGTTTGGCGAGCGTTTCGCTAGCGGTGCTGGCGGCGACCTGCGCCTCGCATACCGCGGCCCAGATCTACCGCGACCCTACCCAACCGACAGAGGCGCGCGTCGACGATCTCGTCGGCCGCATGACGATCGAGGAGAAGGCCGCGCAGATGCAGAACACCGCGCCCGCCATCCCGCGGCTCGGCATCCCACCGTACGATTACTGGAACGAAGGGTTGCACGGCGTCGCCCGCGCGGGCGAGGCGACGGTGTTCCCGCAGGCGATCGGCATGGCGGCAAGCTGGGATCCGGCGCTGATGCTCGCCGAGGGGCAGACGATCGCGATCGAGGGCCGCGCCAAGTACAATCAGGCACAGGCTCAAAAGAATTATGACCGGTATTACGGGCTGACCTTCTGGTCGCCAAACATCAACATCTTCCGCGATCCGCGCTGGGGACGCGGTCAGGAAACGCTGGGGGAGGATCCGTACCTCACCGGCACCATGGCGGTGCCGTTCGTGCGGGGCTTGCAGGGCGATGACGCCAAATACCTCGAAGCGGTCGCGACGCCCAAGCATTTCGCGGTGCACAGCGGCCCCGAGCAATCCCGCCATCGCTTCAACGTCGACCCGTCGCCGCGCGACCTGTCAGAAACGTATCTGCCCGCGTTCCGTCGCGCGATCGTGGAGGGTCACGCTGAGTCGCTGATGTGCGCTTACAATGCGGTCGATACCAAGGCTGCTTGCGCGAACACGATGCTGCTGCAGGATACGCTGCGCGGCGCGTGGGGGTTCAAGGGGTTCGTGACCAGCGACTGCGGCGCGATCGACGATATCACCACCGGGCACCACAACAGCGCGACCAACCCGGAGGGCGCGGCGCTGGCGGTGAAGGCAGGGACAGATACCGGCTGCGATTTCAAGGACGAGATGCTCGATCTGCCGAAAGCGGTGAAGGCCGGATATCTGACCGAAGCGGATATGGACGTCGCGCTGAAGCGGCTGTTCACCGCGCGGATGAAGCTCGGCATGTTCGATCCGGCGGCGAACGTGCCGTTCTCGACCATCGGCATCGACCAGAACCACTCCGCCGCGCACCGCGCGCTCGCGCTGAAGGCGGCGCATGAATCGATCGTGCTGCTCAAGAACGATGGCGTGCTCCCGCTCGCGGCGGGCGCGCGCAGGATCGCCGTCGTAGGGCCGACCGCGGCGTCGCTCATCGCCCTGGAGGGCAATTACAACGGCACGCCCGTCGGTGCGGTGCTGCCGGTCGACGGCATGGCGGCGGCGTTCGGCGCGGACCGGGTCGTGTATGCGCAAGGGGCACCCTTCACCCAGGAACTTGCGGTGGCAGTCCCGCGCAGCGCCTTCCCCGGTGGCCTGACCGCGACCTTCTACAACAATCCGAACTTCAGCGGTACGCCGGTGGCGACGCAGCGCGTCAAGGAGATCGACGTCAACTGGGGCTCGATCGCGCCGGCAAGCGGGGTCGATCCGCGAACCTTCTCCGTACGGTGGAGCGGACAGATCGCGCCGCCCGCGGCCGGCGATTACCAGTTCGAGCTGGAACGCCGCGAACGGTGCGACGTCGGCAACGGGCTAGAACGCTACACCATCCATATCGAGGGCGCGCCTGACCAGAGCGTGACTGCCAAGTGCAATGGCCGCGCGCAGGATTTCGCACCGATGAAGGTGCATTTCGCCGACACCAGTCCGCGCGCGTTCCGCATCGATTTCGCGCATGAATCCTCGCGTGCGAGCGATGTCACCTTCGCGTGGAAACCGCCGCTGACGGCACTTCGGGACGAGGCGGTCCGTGCTGCGGCGCAGGCGGATGTGGTTGTCGCCTTCGTCGGCCTGAATGCCTGGCTCGAGGGCGAGGAGATGCCGCTCCACGTGCCGGGCTTCGCTGGCGGCGACCGCACGGGCATCGCGTTGCCGGCCGCGCAATCCGCGTTGCTCGACGCACTTGCCGCAACGGGCAAGCCGCTGGTGGTGGTGCTGCAAAGCGGCTCCGCGCTGGCGCTCGGCGCTCAGGAGGCCAAGGCCAGCGCGGTGCTGGAGGCGTGGTATCCTGGTGAAGCTGGCGGGCAGGCGATCGCCGACGTGCTGAGCGGGAAGATCAACCCCAGCGGACGTCTGCCAGTGACATTCTACGCCTCGACCGAGCAGTTGCCTGCCTTTGACGATTATCGGATGGCGAACCGCACGTATCGCTACTTCGCGGGCAAGGTGGAATATCCGTTCGGCCACGGGCTCAGCTACACGCGCTTCGCCTATGGCGCGGTGAAGCCGGTCAGCGGCAGCGTTGCAGCGGGGCAGGGTACCAGCGTGTCAACGACTGTCCGCAACACCGGCAAGCGGGCCGGTGACGAGGTCGCGCAACTCTATCTGTCGGTGCCCGGGCGTGAGGGAGCACCGATCCGGTCGCTCAAGGGGTATCAGCGTGTCCACCTCGCCGCCGGTGAGACGAAGACGCTGACCTTCCAGCTCGATCCTCGTGACCTCGCGATGGCGGACGCTACGGGCGCGATGGTGGCGAGCGCGGCGACTTACAATGTGTGGATCGGCGGCGGGCAGCCCGGAACCGGCGCGCCCGGTGCACAGGCGAAGTTCCGCGTTACGGGTACTGCGACGATGCCTCGGTAAGCGCGGTTACGGTCCGCGCGGGCATCGCCCGATCCGTCAGGCGGTGGACATCGGCGAAAGCTTCTCCATCTAGGTCGCTTGCACGGATAAGAGGAAGACCGGGATGGCATGGCGCAGGGTTGAGCAGGGTGGGGTCCCGGTCAATCGGCCCATCCTGGTCCGCACGATCGAAGGGGATGCGCCGGTGGTGGCGTTCCTCAGCAACGAGCAGATCTGGTATGCCGGCGGCGCGCTCGTGCAGAACTCCACCACCGTGCTGGGTGCGACGCCGACGGAGTGGTGCGAGCCGCAGGGAGAGGAGCGGCTGTAGGCGACGCCCGGTCGGCTTCCCCGCTTACGGGCGGTGCCCGGTCGTCCTACCGGACGCCGGGGCACTGCTCAGCCGATCGGTGCCACGTCCGGGTGCCATGCGTAGCCCGTACCATGCTTCACCACACGTCCAACACCGGGGAAGGGGAAGTGCGGCGAGAAGACGCGCTCTCCACTTTTGGCAAGCCGTGCCAGCCACGTCTCGCGGCTGCTCCGTCCCGTGATCCCGTCATTGTCGTAGCCGATGATCCACTCGGGATGGCCAAGCGAGACGATCGTGCTGTGCGCAAGGTCGCCGATGTCCATGAGCTGACTGCTGCCCGATCCGATCCGATAGCCGACGTGACCGGGCGTGTGCCCCGGCAGCGAAACCGCGACGATATTCGGCAGCACCGCCTTGCCGGGCTCGAAGGTCCGCACCCGTGGCGAGATCGCGGCTACGAGCGCCGGATCGCCTTTTTGCTGCATCCACGCCCATTCGGCGGCTGACATGTGGATCGTCGCCTTAGGAAACGCGAGCGCGCCGGTTGCGGTCACCAGGCCGCCGACATGGTCGCCGTGAGAGTGGGTGATCAACACGTCGTCGATCGTGCCTGGTGTCACTCCCGTCTTGGCGAGACTGCCGATCAGCGCGCCACCGACCTTGGGGCCGAGACCCGTGTCGATCAGGATGGTGCGGCCAGACTGCCGCACCAGAAGCGCATCGACCCCGAGCGTGACGGTGCCGGTCGGCGCGCCGGCGTCGGCAAGTGCTTTGCCGACCTGCTTTGCGCCGACGTCCTTGCCGAACACGGAACCATCGTTCGGAACGATGTTGAGCATGTCGCGCAGCGCAGTTACGGTGGAGCCGCCCATCCGGATCGAGACAGCCGCTGGTCCGGCCGGCGCTGGTGCGGCAATCCCCTGAGACGCGGACAGGAGCGCGACCAGCGTGCCGATTGAATGGTGAACTATGCGGCTCATGTTTCCTGCCCCATTTTGAAGTGCCGCTGACCGGCGACCACGGGATCGATACACGTAACGAGCCAATCGGGCACGTCTACTTTAACGCTGGGGGAAGAAGTCAGCACACGCCGTCCGCGACGTGCTTACAGGTAGATAGTGTCTTTGCCGTTACCGTAGCATGGCGCCGAGCACCCGCTCCGCGATCGACGTGTCGAAGGAGACGCCAAACCGCGAAGCCGCACTCCAGACCACGTGTGCCGCGCATTCCGTACCGAGCAGCTTTATCTTGACCGAAGCGCCGGTCGCCGGCGGCATCGCACTATGGACGAGCGCGCCTGTGGAGGAAATGTTGAGGATGTGTGCTCTTGCGGGCTGATGCTCGACGATGATTTCGACAGGCTCGAACAGCTTGTGCCGGCGCGCCACGCGGCCGGTGCTGACTGCTCCCGTTGTTCTGTTCGATCGTTGCATCGCGGCATCGTATCACGACTTTAGGCTCGCGATGCATATTATGCTTTTGTTAGGCACGATTGTCCGCGCTGCAGTGGCGGCCATCGTCCACGCCTTAGCGGAGGATGGCTGACATCCCGGAACGCTAGCGACTCAGCCTTGTGCCATGTGCGACGCCGGTTGCGGATATCATCCTATCGCTGGCGCTGCTCGGCAGACGCTTGCGATCGGGTGTGAGGTGGTGCGTGATCGCAACGATCCCGTGGACGATAGGGCTGCGCCGCTTGGCAAGAGCATGTTGGCTTAACCGCTCCTTAGCTACCTTCTGGCATAGAGCTTCGCAAGAAAAGGGAGTCGCTGTGTCTATCGCGTCCGGAGCCCACGAACAGTACGCCCAGGTTCCGTACACAACTGCGTCGCTCGACCTGGAGGCGCGACTGCGAACGTTTGGCCTCACCGCAGAGCGTCAAGAAACGTGTCGTTTGATGTGGAGCATCTTCGAACCGGACGCTCACAAGGTCGCCGAGACGCAGATCGATGGATGGAACGAGGTATTTCCTCCCGAGTACCGCGTCCAATCCGTTCATCGGGAAAAAGCGGTACGACAGATGATTGCGGACCTGCGGGATCGCTTTTCACAACCTGGCGGAGACGCGTGGGTCCGTCGGGCGAGAAAGAGAGTGGCGATCGCCTTTGAAGCAGGCGTAACGCTGACAACTCTCGTCGCGATCGGCGGCGTGACGGCGTCTTACATACAGGAGCTGCTTTCGCAGAAGCATGATTGCTCCAAGGATGAGCGACAATACATCAACGATGTGTTCCTGCGCCTCAGATCGCTCGAATGTGATGTCTATTCCTCCCTCTACATGTTCGCCATCGAGGACGAGGCACGCCGATCGCGCGAGCAGTTGGCCACGGAGTTCCGCGACGGTATCGCGGCTTCGGTCGAGACGACCGGCGAAGAGGGGCGTGCGCTTCGGTCACAAGCCGTGCGGAGTTCCGCTTCGGCGCGCGGCGTCCTCATCAAGGCGAGCGAAATCGCTGCCGCAGCCGAACAATCGGCAACCTCTATGCGAGAGGCAGCGCGCACGGCCGCAGGCCTGATACAGGCGATCGAGCGCACGCAGAACGAGGTTCAGGTCGCCGCGGCGATTTCCGATCGTGCCGCGACCCAGGCTGGGGAAGCCGTCGGCATGAGCGAGCGCCTGAGCGAGCACGCCCGATCTATCGACTCCATCTTGCAGTTGATCCGCGACATCGCCGGCCAGACCAACCTGCTGTCCCTTAATGCCACGATCGAGGCGGCTCGCGCCGGAGATGCCGGGCGCGGGTTCGCGGTTGTCGCTCAGGAGGTCAAGGCGCTCGCAAGCCAGACCGCTCGCGCTACCGACCAAATCGCTGCGCAGATCACCGCTATCCAGGTGGCGACACAATCAAGCGTACAGACCAATGCCTCTATTAAACTGACGGCTGGCGAAGTGCAGGATAGCGCGGATCGACTCCGTGAGGCGATGGGCATGCAGGCTCAGACGGTCACGGCGATCGCAGCATCGGTCGACGAGACCGCGCTGGCCGCCGCCCTGATGAGCGATACGATTGCTGCTGTGCGTGGTGATATCGATGAAGTGGCGAGTGAGATCGACGGGGTCGGTGACGGGCTACGGCGCCTCGATAGCCGGCTGGCGGAGCTGAAAAGCAGCGCAGGCGCCTTCGCAAGCAACGTTGCCGCCTGAGGTTGCGAAGGCTCCCCGAACCGGCGGTAATCCGAACGGTCGGCTGCCTTGCATGCGCTAGAAGAGGATCCGAATGGCATGATAGCCAGGCGCAGCATGCCGCCGCTTATGCCAGCTAAACGACTGCACGTTCCGGAAGCCACGCGCCGTGTATACCCGGCGGAATTCGGTGCGGGATGCGAATGGTTGCCACCGGCGGTTCCGTCACGGCGCGTGCGTTCAGGATCTCCAGCGCGGTGCTGCCCCCGTCGGCGTTGACCACAAAACCCATCAACCAGCCATCATCCTCATCCGCGCCTGGGAAGCGCGGCACGAACACGAACTCGCCTGCGACGCGACCGGGCCCGAATGCGTGCAGGCAGCGAACGTGCGTTTTCAGATCGTGCTTGATCAGCGGCGCCTCGCCAACCAGCGTCTCGGTAAGCTCCTCGGGGAGGCCGAGCGCATAGACGTAGCGATAGGCGCGGCCGGTGCGACGTTCATCGATCGTCGGCAGTTCCTGTGGAGCGGCGTCGATCGGATGCTGGTCGACCTTCCCCAAGACCGGATCGATCGTCCAACGCTCCAGCCCGCGAGGCTGCTCGTCCGGAGCGAGATTGTCGCTGGCGAACATGCGATCATAGGCGATCACGTCGAGCACGACGCGTCCGTCCGGCGAATCATAGGCATTGGCGGTGTGGAACACGAAGCAAGGATCGAGCGCGATCCAGCGGATATCCTCGGCGTTTCCGTCACGCGGCAGCAATCCGATCCGCGCCGGGTGTCGCGCATTCCAGCGGTACGGGAAGCCGTGTCCCGACAGGACCGTGCGCATCGACAGGGTGAGCGGTAGGTCCATGATGACGACGTAGCGCTGCGTGATCGCGCAGTCATGGATCAACGGCCCGTGCGAAACGGGAATTGTTATCGAGCGGCGCACCCGGCCGGCGACATCGACGACGTTGTAGCGGACGCGCTTTGGGTCGGTCGCCTCGTAACATAGGGCATGCAGTTCGCCGGTCGCCGGATCGCGGCGCGGGTGTGCGGTGAACGAGCCGGGCAACGTGCCGCCGAAGTCATCATAGCGTTGCGCCTCGAGATGCTCGTCGAACCGGACCGGTGTGCTGCCCGCCTCGACCAGCGCCCAACCGCTACCGGCATGATGCAGCACGCTGGTGTTGACGGTGTCGAACACGTGGCGCGGACCCGGCGCTGCGGGAACACCGCGTACCTTGGCCACTTCCTCGGAACGGATCCAGCGATTGCGATACCAAAGCGCGCGACCGTCCCGGATGCGGACGCCGTGGAGCATGCCGTCACCAGTAAAGAAATGGTAGGACCGGGGATCGGGTGCCGCCGGGTTCGGACCGATCCGCACGTAGCGCCCTTCGAGTTCGGGCGGGATCACGCCCTCGACCTCGAGGTCTTCGAGCGTGAACTCGGCGGTCATCGGCTGGTGGATGCCGGTGAGCAGGGGATGAGGCGCATCGCGGGGCGGTAGCCTGCGTCGGTTGAAAGAAGCGATGCCAGTAACGACCGGCGACAGCACGGCTCCAACCACGGCGTCGATACGCTCGGACCATCGCTCCGCTGCAGTCGCGGTTCGGGGCGCGGTCACCTTCCGGCCGCTTTTCGCACGGAGCAAACTGGGATGGGGTGACGCGCCGGCACAAGCGGCGAACACCTCAGGCCCTGCTCGGCCATCCTGTCGGAGGCGGGACCATAGATGCACATGAGTGAGCCCCTATCGGACGGGTATAATGAGCCGGCGCGTCGTTCACAGCATGTCGTACTTTACCTGTTCCGGCGCGAAGGACCATAGCATCGGTTGGTAGTCGGGCTGGGCCAGCTCGTTCCCACCGGTCAGCTCCATCCACAGACCCATCTCGCGCCTGCCAAGCAACTGCCGCTCGCCATCGTCAAGCATGACCACCTCGCCGTCCCGATAACTTTCGATCGGCTGCCAGTTGGGTTCCCAGGTCGTTCCGGCGGCGTCCTGTTCAGGATGATGGAACGCTGCGCCGGTGACCTGTTCATCCGGTGCGGCAGGAGCGTTATGGAGGCCGTCGCCTGGTGACCCCACGACGGCAGCGCGGTCGGATGGAGACAGAGCGGCGAAGTCAGAGGCAAGCTTCTCGTCGGTCATCGCATCGTTCCCGTCCAGACTGGAGATCAGGCGTGATTTCGCCAGATGTCCCCGTCTAAACGCCGACGCGTGCTACATGATCCGCAGGTCCGTCTTCTTACTACCGAGCCGTGACATGGGAGGCGATCACTAGGATCGGTGGCTCTCCACCCGGTGCCCGTGGCCGCGCCTGAAAAGAACGCGATGTTGCGCCATGGCGCTTCACCCCTCTGCCGGGTCGGCGCGCGGCAACTGTTCGGCGAGCGCCGCAATCGCTGCCCCGGTGAATGTCGTACCGGTTGCTCCGCCCACCCTGAGCGGATGCTCCGTCGTCAGTGTTGCCGCTGCCTTGTGCGCCGCGTCGAGGCCGAGCCAATCGCGTACCGCGCGTTCCAGGCTGGCGACCTCCGCAACGTCGCTGTCGCCGCGCGGCACGTCTGCCAAAGCGGCGCTCATCCGCCAGTCGATGTCCGAGTTCATCGCACCGTCGCCCCAGGTCGCCTCGGTCATGCTGGTCTCCTCATGTTCCACTTCGATTGTTCCCGATGCCACCGATATTCAACAGCGCCACGAACGGCAGAAATACACATCTGAGCCTGATCTTGAGCCGCGCCGGCGTGCCGGTCAATGCCAGCTCACCACCCGGGTGATCCTGTGCACCGGGAAGCATCAGCCCGAGGCGAAGCAAGCGCCGCTCGGATCAGTCCAGCAGACTGAGGTGACGGTCCAGGAGGAGGCCGCAGCACTTAAGACGGGGCCAGAGCGGTCAAGCCACCTGACGAAGTGCCGTCTGTCGCAGGCAGGCAACGAACTCGCTCTGGAGTTTGGTCGGGAACCAGTCGCGACGGGATATCACGCCGATCGTACGTGGCGTGTCAGGCACCTCGGACTCAATGCGAACGAGCGTGCCTGCGTCAATCTCTGCGCTCACCTGCGCGGTAGAGAGCAACGTCAGGAAGTCGCTGCGCGCCAGCACACCCCGGATCAGTGCGACGGATCCGCACTGGATCGGAGCCTTGGGCCGGGCTTTGCCGGATCGGTCGAACATCTTCTGCCAACGGTCGAGCAGACTGGAGGCGCGGCGCGACACGATCCACGGGTACGCCGCCAATTGCTCGAATCCGGCGACCGTCCCCGCCAGCGGATGCTCGGCGCGCCCGATGATGGTGAGGTTGTCGTCAAACAGCCGCTCCTGCAACAAATCGGCCGCCGGGCGATCGCGCAACGCCCCGATCAACAGGTCGATGCGACCGCTGCGCAGCAATTCCACCAGTTCGAGGTAAGACCCCTCGATCACATCGACTTCCACATCCGGCGTCGACTCCAGCAGGTTTGCCAGGGTCGCCGGCAGCAGGAGCGATCGCGACAGCGCCATCGCGCCGATCGCCAGGCGGCCGCCCACGTGACGGGCCTCCTCCATGGCGGCCGCCAATTCCGTCAGCGCGATCAGGAAACGGCGCGCAAGCCGTTCGCCCGATCGCGTCAGTTCGACGCCGCGGCCTTTCCGCTCGACCAGGGATGCGCCTGCGACGCGCTCGATGTCGCGGACCGCCCTGTGGAGCGATGGCGGTGAAATTCCGACCGCTTCCGCCGCCCTGGTAAAGCCGCCACTTTCCGCCAGCGCTGTCAAACCGCGAACATGCGCCATGGTCAGATAGCTTTCGAGCGGAACTCCCGTCGGTACTTTGCCCAGATTTCGGCACGCCCGTGCAAGATGGTTCAACGCCCGCCGCACGCGCGCGATGATCCGCTGCCCGTCCGTCGTCGCGACCACACCCGCTGCGCTCCGGTGGAACAGGGTTGCGCCGAACGCCCGCTCCAAACCGCCCAGCGCTTGCGTCAGCGCCGGTTGCGAAATCGACGCGGCCCGCGCCACCGCACTCACGCTGCCGCTTTCATCGATGGCGACGAGAAGGCGCAGGTGCCTGAGATTCAAGTCGAACGCATCCGTCATTTGTCATTCTTAGCCTGATCTTATGTCCCTCCGATAATCATATTTGTTGGACGCGACGCCAAGTGACAAAGCACGAAAAAGCGATATTCGTCCGGGAGGGCAGACCATGTCTCATCAGGCTACCATCGAACGCGACGGCGCGGCGGCGACCTCGCTGACCCGCCATCAAGGCCTGTTGGCATGGGTCGACGCGGTCGCCGCCAGGGCCAAGCCGGACGCAATCCACTGGTGCGATGGCTCCGACGCCGAGTGGGACCGGCTGGCCGCGCATGCGGTGGCGGCGGGCACGATCAGCCCGCTCAATCCGCGTATCCGGCCCAACTCCTTCTACGCACGGTCGGATCCGCGCGATGTCGCCCGTGTCGAGAGCCGGACCTTCATCTGCTCCGACATGGAACGGGACGCGGGACCGACCAACAACTGGGCGGATCCGAACGAGATGCGCGCCCGATTGGACACGTTGTTCGATGGCAGCATGCGCGGCCGCACTCTGTACGTGATCCCGTTTTGCATGGGGCCGCTCGGTTCGGACAAGAGCTTGATCGGGGTCGAAATCACCGACAGCGCGTATGTCGTCCTTTCAATGCGGATTATGGCTCGGATCGGAACGCCCGTGCTCGATCTGCTTGGCGATGACGGGTTTTTCGTGCGCTGCGTGCATTCGGTCGGCATGCCGCTCGCGACCGGACAGCGCGATGTCGCATGGCCATGTAACGAAGAAAAGTGGATCGTGCATTTCCCTGAGACGCGCGAAATCTGGTCCTATGGTTCGGGCTATGGCGGCAACGCCTTGCTCGGCAAGAAATGCTTTGCCCTGCGCATCGCCAGCGTGATGGCGCGGGATGAAGGCTGGCTTGCCGAGCACATGCTGATCCTGAAGCTCACCAGCCCCGAGGGCGCGGTGCATTACGTCGCGGCGGCATTCCCGAGCGCGTGCGGCAAGACCAACCTTGCCATGCTTGAACCGGCAATCCCGGGCTGGACCGCAGAGACGGTCGGCGACGACATCGCCTGGATGCGGTTCGGCACGGACGGCCGGCTGTACGCGATCAATCCGGAAGCCGGGTTCTTCGGCGTCGCACCCGGCACCGGCCCCGGCACAAACCACAATGCGATCGAGACGCTGACCGGAAATTGCATCTTCACCAACACTGCATTGACTGCCGATGGCGATGTCTGGTGGGAGGGTCTGACCAAGACACCGCCGGAGGGGATGACCGACTGGACCGGAGCGCCGTACGACCCCGCCAGCGGCAAGCCCGCGGCGCATCCCAATGCGCGTTTCACGGTTCCTGCCGCGCAATGCCCGGTCATCGCGCCCGAATGGGACAGCCCGGAAGGCGTGCCGATTTCCGCCATCCTGTTCGGTGGGCGCCGGGCGACGGCGGTCCCGCTGGTCAGTCAGGCATTCGATTGGGAACATGGCGTCTACCTCGCCGCGAACATCGCGTCCGAAGGAACGGCGGCGGCGGAAAATGCAGTGGGCGCGTTGCGGCGCGACCCGTTCGCGATGCTGCCTTTCTGCGGCTACCATATCGCGGACTATTTCAACCACTGGCTGCGGATCGGCGCGAGTGCGGAGTCGGATGCGTCGGTGCTGCCCAAGATCTTCCTGGTAAACTGGTTCCGCAAGGATCAGGCCGGTAAGTACATCTGGCCCGGCTTCGGCGACAACGCCCGCGCGCTGAAGTGGATCGTCGAACGCTGTGAAGGCCTCGTCGAGGGGACTTCCACCGCAATCGGGCTCGTTCCTGCAGCGGACGAACTGGATCTGACCGGTCTTGATCTCACCGCCGGGCAACTCTCCGAACTGCTCGGTGTGGACGCGGCGGTCTGGGTCGGCGAGGCAGAGCGCAACCGGGCGTATATCGACGGGTTGGGGGATCGGTGCCCGGCCGCGCTGCTGCGGCAGCAGGACGCACTCGAGGTCAGGCTGGCGGCATTGTGATGCACCCCTGCGGTGCCGCTCGAACGCCATCAGCGATGAGCGTCTCCCAATGATCCGGCGCAAGCTCGTGGCGGGAAACTGGAAGATGAACGGCAACCGCGCCGCTTTGTCTGAGCTGGTCGCGATCGCTGCGGCAGCGCGACCCGACGTCGATGTCGCAATCGCGGTCCCTGCGACGCTGATTATCCCCGCAGTCGCATCGGTGCCGCGCCTCGCGATTGGCGGGGAGGATGTTCATCCGGCAGACCAGGGTGCCCACACAGGGTGTATATCGGCCGCGATGCTGAAGGATGCGGGTGCGACCTTCAGCGTCATCGGGCATAGCGAACGGCGTAGCGACTGCGGGGAAACCGATGCCGAGGTGCGCGCGAAGGCGGAAGCGCTGCATCGTCACGGGCTGGCGGCGATCCTCTGCATCGGCGAGACGCTCGCTGATCGGCAATCGGGTCGAGCGGTCGAGATGGTGGTCCGTCAACTGATCGGCTCGTTACCATCGCAAGCGGCACCGGATTGGTTGTCGATCGCCTACGAGCCGGTTTGGGCGATCGGTACCGGACATACCCCGACCGCGACCGAGGTGGTCGAGATGCATGGCGCTATCCGCGCGACGCTGCAGGATCTTATCGGTGGCGATGCGGCGGCAGTGCGGTTGCTGTACGGCGGCTCGGTGACAGCGGACAACGCCGCGCAGTTGCTGCATGCGGGCGACGTCGATGGAGCTCTGGTCGGAGGGGCCAGTCTTACTGCGGCGACATTCGTGCCGATCATGAACGCTGCACAGCCAGCGAACGCGGGGGCAGGCAGGTTCAGCCGCGCCCAGCAAAACAACGCGGTCGATCACGTGATTGCCGCACAAGCATAGTGACTGCGCTTTCTTTCGTGCGTTAGGTCGCCCATCATGAGATGTCGCGAACGCAACAAGCTCTGTACCGTGACGCCAAGATGGCGCAGCCTGCGGCGGTGCTGTCAAGAATGTCACGGAACAGGTGATGCGGTTGGGGAATTAGCACCTGTGTCGGGCCGGGTTGCCATCTGATACTCCTAGTCCCGCAACCCAGCACAGGCTCAAGGAAACCACCGATGGCTGACCAAAAGGATCTTCCCCACGCATCCGGGCCATCAGGGGGATGGGGATCGATGAAGGGGATGTCGCGCATCTTCGGCGAGTCTTGGCCCGCTGGCGGTGGGGTGCGCAGTCTTGCTCGCCAGAACAAGCCGAAAGGCGTAATGTGCGTGTCCTGCGCCTGGCCCAAGCCGGCGAACTACTCGGCGTTCGAATTCTGCGAGAACGGCGCCAAGGCGACGATGTGGGAACAGACCAAGGCGCGCTGCACTCCGGAATTCTGGAACGAGGAGGCGCATACGGTCACCGCGCTCCGGGAGTGGAAGGACCATGACCTGGAGATGACCGGGCGGCTGACTCATCCGATGCGGTATGACGCCGCGACCGACCGCTATGTCGCCATCAGCTGGGAAGATGCGTTTTCCGAAATCGGCAAGACGCTTACCTCGATCGAGCGCGACAGTGCCGTCTTCTATTCGTCGGGCCATGCTGGGCTGGAAGCTTCCTACCTCTATGCACTGCTGGCGCGGACCTACGGCAACAACAACTTGCCGCAGAGTTCCAACATGTGCCACGAAACCACTTCGGTCGTGCTGACCAAGGTGATCGGTTCTCCGGTGGGGACGATCGTGTGGGACGATCTTGAGCAGACCGATGCCTTCTTTTTCTTCGGGCAGAACCCCGGTACGAACAGCCCGCGTTTTCTCCATCCTTTGAAGGATCTGAAGGATCGCGGCGGCAAGATCGTGACGTTCAATCCGGTGATCGAACAGGGACTGGTTTCCTTCGTCGATCCGCAGAGCCCTGCGGCGATGTTGACGGGTAAGGAAACCAAGATTTCCGACCAATATCATCAGCTCAAGGCGGGCGGCGATGTCGCCGCGATCCTGGGGCTGTGCAAATGCGTGGTCGAGGCAGACGACGCCGCAAAGGCGGCCGGCAAGGCCGAGGTCATCGATCACGCCTTCGTCAAGCAGCACACCACCGGTTTCGACGAATTCATCCGGTCGTGCCGCGACGTGAGCTGGGCCGAGATTGAGCAGGAATCCGGGCTCACCGAAGCGGCGCTGCGCGAGGCGGGCGACGTCTATATCGCCGCCGACAAGGTGATCGGCGTTTATGGCATGGGCCTCACGCAGCACACGCACGGCGCGCTTAATATCGCGATGCTCGTCAATCTGCTGCTGCTGCGCGGCAATATTGGCAAGCCTGGTGCCGGATGCTGTCCGGTGCGCGGGCACAGCAACGTTCAGGGGCAGCGCACCGTCGGCATCGCCGAAAAGACCAAGCTCGTTCCGCTCGACAAATTGAAGGAGCTGTTCGGCTTCGATCCGCCGACCGAGGACGGTGTCAACATCGTCGAGGCGGTCGAGGGGCTGTTCGCGGGCAAGGTCAAGGCATTCATCTGTCTGGGCGGTAATCTACTGCGTGCCGTTCCGGACCAGAAGCGTATGGAAGACGCCTGGGCGAGCCAGGACTTGACCGTCATGATTTCGACCAAGCTCAACCGCAGTCATCTTTTCCCCGGTAAACAGGCCTATATTCTACCGTGCCTCGGCCGGTTCGAGATCGACGAGCAAGTAAGCGGCAACCAGACGGTCACCACCGAGGACAGCTTCTCGATGATCAATGCGTCGGTCGGGCATAGCGAACCGGTGTCGGACATGGTCAAAAGCGAGCTCGCGATCGTCACCGGCATTGCCAAGGCGGCGGTAAAACCGTCGGCCGGGCTGAAGTGGGACGAATGGACCGCGGATTACGGGCTGGTCCGCGATCTGATCGAACGCACCTACCCAGACGATTTTCGAGATTACAACGCCCGGATGTATCAGGCGGGTGGCTTCTACCGCGGCAACGGCGCGCACGAGCGGATCTGGAAGACGCCTGAAGGCAAAGCGGTGTTCACCACACCGGGCCAGCTCAATTCGTTGGGCTTCAAGGATGCGCCAGGTCGCTATCGGCTGATCACGATGCGCTCCAACGATCAGTTCAACACAACGATCTACGGTTACTCGGATCGCCTGCGCGGACTGGAGGGATCGCGCGACATTCTGCTGATGTGCCCCGAGGACATCGCTGAACGGGGTTTCACCGACGGCCAGATCGTGACGCTTGTGACCGACGTTGACGACGGCCAGGACCGCCGCCTCGGCGGGCTGACGCTGACCGCCTACAAGCTGCCGCGCGGCACGATCGCGTCTTATTATCCCGAATGTAATGTGCTGGTTCCGATCGGCCACCACGATCAATTGTCCAAGACCCCGGCGTCGAAATCGGTTCCGGTCCGGGTGGAAGCGGGCGCGTGATGGCAGGTCGGGCGTTTGCGGCTGGAGACCAATTCGGCCGCCTGGAGCATCGTTAGCGATTCCGCTGTTCCTCCACTGGCTCCATTCGGCTGCGATCATCTCGCTAATGAGCGCAGTCGTTTGCCCGTAGCGATTGTGGCTCCGCGTTCGTGCAGGTGGTGAGCGCGATGGCGGCGCTGTTGCTCGCACGCCAGCGGTCGCATTGGTTCAAGCGCCTTATCGAAACCGAGCCGCTGCTGATCATGCGCGACGCATACTTCCTGGAGGATGCGCTGCGCTGAAGGCGCGAGGCGACATTTTGACAAAGCTGCGACGCGCACATCGCGGAGCCTGCCGCACTCGCGACCGTCATCCAAGAGACGATGAGCGGCGGCTCGATTGTGTCCGCAACGTCAGCAACTGAACTCCTTTCCGGCGTTCGCTAGGGGAGTCCCAGAAGACGGTACGGCGTAGCATGGATTTTCCCGACGTCAGACGAAGGGATGTGAGCCTCGAAACTGATGATCCGGGTAGTGTTGCATTATCGACACCCCCTTCGGTCCTCGTCGGCGGCGGGTACATCCTTCGCCGTCCTTCAAGGTGTCACGCCATTGTTGCTGCGATCTCGGTCTGGCAGAAGATGGTCGGGGTCGAGCATAACCGACGATATGCGGCCGGCCGGGACCGCAACCACAGGCTTGACCCGCATCCAGGTTTCGACGGGCAGCTTGATCCGTGTGGTGTGCCCGTCTGCATACTTCACCTCCAGCACCGCCGGCATGACGAGCTTGTCACGGCTTTCCAGCGTGATGTTGGCACCCTTGTCCGGATCGCCGGCGGTATAGGCAATGTTCGTCACCGCCAGATCGAGCTGCCAGTTGTTGAAGAACCAGCCGCGCCAGAACCAGCTGAGGTCTTCGCCGGCTTCGCTCGACATTGCGCGGAAGAAGTCGGACGGGCTGGGATGTTTGAACGCCCAGTCGGCGGTATATTTGCGGAAGGCGGGATCGAACCGGTCCGGCCCGAGGATAACATCGCGCAACAGGCGCAATCCCAGCGCGGTCTTGAAATAGCTGACGGAGTGGCGATACTTTTCGCCCATTACGTCCGGATAGCTCATGATCGGCGGCGCATCCTTGTCCGCCAGCAGCGGCAGGATTTCATCCACCGGGTTGCCGCCGCCGGGAGCATATTCGCTGTCGCGCTTGGGTCCGAACACACCGTTCTTGAACTCGTCGCTTTCGAACGTGTCGATGAAGGTGTTGAAGCCTTCGTCCATCCAGGCATCGCGGCGTTCGTTCGAGCCAACGATCATCGGATACCAGGTGTGGCCGATCTCGTGGGCGGTGATCCAGAACAGCTCCTTGCCTTTATCCGGGATGCCGTCGAACGCCATCCCCGGATATTCCATGCCCGTCGAACCACCGGCGATGCTCCACGCGCTCGGATAGGGGTAGGCGAACCAGCGGCGAGAGAAATGCTCGACCGAGTCCTTCAGATATTCCGTCGAGCGTCCCCAAGCGGCGTCGCCAGCGCTCTCGACCGGATAGACGCTTTCCGCCAGGGCGGTCTTGCCGCCGGGCAGATTTATCCGCGCCGCATCCCAGACGAAGGCGCGCGAGGCGGAAAAGGCCACGTCGCGGGTGTTGGCGAAGTGATATCGCCAAGTCTTGTCGGCATTCGTTACGGGACGGGTGCGCTCGTGCGCAACCTCCTCGGGTGTGCGGATCATCACCGTGGCGTCGCTGCCCGCCGCCTTGGCGAGGCGCGTGCGTTGTAGCGATGTCAGCACTTCCTCCGCATTGGTCAGCACGCCGCCGCCGGCGACGATCATGTCGGCCGGCACCGTGACCGCATAGTCCACATCGCCATATTCGCAGTAGAATTCGGACCCGAGGTAGGGGAGCGTGTCCCACCCGCGCAGATCGTCGTACACGGCCATGCGTGGGAACCACTGGGCGATATCGAAGATCGTCCCGTTCGGCGTGTCGAGCCACGAGTTGCGCCCGCCCCACACGCCGGGAATGGCGTAATGGTAGGCAATCCGAAACTTCAGTTTCGTGCCGCCGCCCTTGAGCGGCTGGTCGAGTCGAAGGTTCATGCGCGTATCGGAGACGACGAACGGGATCGCTACCCAGGTCTTGCCGCGGAGCACTTCCACCGACGCAATAACATAGCCGTCGCTATGCTCGCCCGCGCCGCCGCCCTTTCGCCGCCCACCCAAAACCGCCGCGCGCGAGTCTTGACGGTAGATGTTCTGGTCAAGCTGCATCCACAGGCTTGGCAGGGCGTCGGGGCTGTTGTTGGTGTACTCGATCGTTTCCGTAGCCGTCAGCGTTTTGGCGGAGGTGTCGATCCGCGCGGCGATCGCATAGTCGACCCGGTTCTGCCAGTATCCTGGTCCGGGTGCGCCGTTGGACGAACGGTAGACGTTCACGCCGTCGGGTAGCGGCTGCGCCGCGAATGCCATCTTCGGGTCGAAATCGGCGGCCCGCGCCGGACCCGTCCATATCATGGCGGCAGCACAGGCAGAACGGAGCATGGCCCGTGGAAAAGAATGTCTCATCGCTGCTCCAGTGGAATCATGCGTGCATCATGACCATTCGGCGAGTGCGTTCATAGTGGATGAATGCCCGTAGAGCCGGAAGTTTATCAACAAGCAGCAACACGGTCAGTGCCTTACTAGGCCGAAGACGAACGTCGTACCGGCCTTGCCTAGAAGCCGATGTCGCCCGCAGCGATTTTCTGGTCGCGGGCGGCAAGTTCGTCCGCGTCGGCGGGGCACATCATCGACATTCCGTCGTCTGCCGCCCGGTTCTGCACCTCTTCGACAAAGGGTCGCAAGCCATCCTCATAGTGCCGGAAGGCGGCGGTGTGATCGCCTGGGTAGCGCTCCAGCGCCGCCGCCAGCCGCCCGGCACCGATGATCGCCATCGAACCGCCAAAGCCGGCAAGCGGCGAGACGCAATAGCCCGCATCGCCAACCAGCGCGACGCGCCCGCGCGACCAACTCGGCATCCTGATCTGGTTGATCCGGTCGAAGTAGAAGTCGTCGTCGTCCGCCGAAGCAGCAAGCATCGCGGGCACCTTCCAGCCGAGCGCGTCAAATCGCTCGTGGATCAGGCGCCGTTGCTGCGCACGGTCGCGATAGTCGTAGTCGATCTCGCCTTGGGATCGGAACCCAAACCCGATGTCGGTCCGGTCGTCATAGCCGTTCAGCATCGCCGTCCGACCCGGCACGCTGAAAACCTCCGACATGTTCGCTGCCAGCAAGCCGGTCTGCGGCACCACCTTCAAAAAGAAATAGCCGCCCATGAAGTGGCTGAACTGCTCGCCGTCACCGAAGATCAGCTTGCGCGTGTTCGACCGATTGCCGTCGCAGCCGAAGATCAAGGCGAAATCGCGCCGACCGCCATCGTTGAAGGTGACCGCTACGGCGTCCTGCTGCTCCTCCAGCCGATCGATCGAGCGGCCGAACAGCAGCTCGACGTCGGTCGCCACCGCGTCGAACAGAATATCCAGCAGATCGTCCCGGTGGATCTCGTAGCGTTCGTGCGATGCCTGATCGCCGCCGGCCCCGATTCCCCCTAATGTCACGTCAGCTTCGTTCTTGAACTCGAAACGGCGCGGGGGCAGCGCCTTGGCGCGCACCGCATCTGCAAGACCCATGCGGGTCAGGATGTCGATCGTCTCCCCTTCGATATCGACGGGGGTTCCGCCACGTCGAAGCTTCTGCGCCGATTCGACGATGCAGACGCGGTAGCCGAGCCGGTTCAGCCAGTATGCGGTCGCGAGACCGGCGAAGCTGGCGCCGCTGATGAGCACGGCTTCACCGTGATCTGCCGACCGCGCAGGCCTGATGGTTGACGAAGCCATGATACAGTCTCCAAACTTGCTGCTGATGAACATGTACTCAGTATATATTTATACGCAAGCCATTAAGGACCGAAGGTGGATCGCAGAACCCGCAAGCGCATGGAAACACGTCAGGCGATATCCGACGTCGCCACGCGCCTCTTCATGGAGCGCGGCTTCGATCGGGTGACGATCGACGAGATAGCGGAAGCGGCGGACGTCGGACGCATGACGGTGTTCAACCATTTCCCGCGCAAGGAGGACATGTTCTTCGACCGTGAGCAGGAGATACATGATCTGGCGTTCGACGCGATCCGAACGCGCGCACCCGGCACCTCGCCGATCCAGGCGCTGCGGCTGCTCGCGCATCAGATGATCGAACACCGCACGGACGCTTTCCCGCTTTTCACGGATACGCGCAGGTTCGTCGAAACGGCACAGGCCAGCGAGGCGTTGAAAGCGCGTGCACGACAGATGCGCGACGATTTCGTGCATGCATTGGCCGGCGTGCTGGCAGACGGGATGGGGCGCGGCGCCGATGATCTCGACGCACATCTCGCGGCCGGGCTGATCGCAACGACGTGGAGCATCGCGTTCATACGGGCGCATGCCGAACTGAGTGCCACTGGAAACATCGCGACCGCGACGAGCATTTTCCTGGGCCTGATCGACCGGGGACTCAGCGGCACGCATGCTGCGATGGATGGAACCCCCTTCTAAAGGGCCATCTGGCAAGGTCTGGCAAGGCTACTGAAACAGTTTGAAATGTCTCACGGACACGGCGACATCATGATGTCGAGACAGGAAGTGATCTGATGGCTGCGTTTCCCCCTTGGCTCCACATGCTGGCAATCGCATCGCTTGCGTTGGCATTTTCCAGCGCGATCGTGATCGCGCTGGATGAGCTGCGCCGTCCCCAGAAAATGCGGATCATGTATGTCGTCTGGCCGCTGACTGCCCTGTTCGGCAGCGTGATCTGGCTGGGCGCTTATTACAAATGGGGTCGCGGCCCTGCTGACGGGGATTTCGACAGGCAGGCAAAGCCGCCCTTTGCGGCCATGGTGGTAAAAGGTGCGAGCCACTGTGGCGCGGGCTGCACCCTTGGCGATATCGTCGCTGAATGGACAGCCTTTGCGGTACCGGCGGTGGCGGTGTGGTTCGGCTATGGCAGCCTGTTTGCGAACCGAACCTTCGCGATATGGATTCCTGACTTCCTGCTGGCGTTCCTGTTCGGCATCGTCTTTCAGTACTTCACGATAAAACCGATGCGTGACCTGTCCGTCGGGCAGGGTATCTGGCAGGCAATCAAGGCGGACATCGCATCGATCAGTTCGTGGCAGATCGGCATGTACGGCGTTATGGCCATCATCCAGTTCCTGATCTTTCTTCCTGTCTTCGGTGGCGTCGCGGAAGTGAACAGCCCTGAATTCTGGTTCGCGATGCAAGCAGCCATGATCGCCGGCTTCGCCACCGCATACCCGGTCAACTGGCTGCTGATCCGCGCGGGTGTAAAGGAAGCGATGTGAGCAGTGACCGGTAAACCGCGACGGGTCAACGCGATGCGCAAGCCCGGCGCGTGGCGTCGGCAACGGCAGGTCAGAATGTCGAACGCACCTCGGGGAACCGCACTTCAACACGCAGGCCCGGCCGATTGTCGAGCAGGTGCAACGTTGCGCCATGCACGTGCGACACGACATCTACGATACTAAGGCCGAGGCCGCTTCCAGGCGTGGTTCGGCTATCGTCGAGCCTGCGGAACCGACCGAGCACTTCCTGCCGGTAATCAGTGTCGATACCTAGCCCATTATCGGCGACGATCAGCACGGTACGTCCTTGCTGCACCGCCAGCTCTACCGTGATGATACCGCCGGCGCACGTGTACTTGATCGCATTGTCGAGAAGATTTGCTCCCAGCCGCCCAAGCAGCGAGCGTGACCCGAGCACCAGCGCCGTCGTCAGTTCTGCTTCGAGCGCTATGCCCTTTTCCTCTGCCAGCGGCTGGTAGATCTCGACGAGCTCGCGCAGGATCGCATCGAACTGCAGTGATACGAAGGTTGAAGCGGGTGTGGCCTCGGCGCGACTGAGACTTAACATGTCGTCGATCAGGTGCAGGATGCCGTCAAGATCATGCCGCGTCTCTTCTAGGATATCGCGCTGGGCTGATCCCGCGTCTGCCTGCATGTCGGCGAGTTCCAGCCGCGTTCGAATACGGGTAAGGGGGGTCTTCAAATCATGCGCCATACCGTCGGTCGCGGCGCGGAGCGACCCTACCAGCCTCTCGACCTCACCAAAGGTGCGGTTGATCGTCTCGGCCAGCCGGTCATATTCGTCACCACGCGGTGACACGGGCAGGCGCTCAGCGAGTTGGCCCGAGAGGAAGCGCTCTCCCGCCTCCGATACCACCCGCACGAACGCAAGACCGCGACGACTATGCCACCAGCCAAGCAGGAGGCCGAGGGCGCCCGTCGCGAGCAACGACCACGACAGCGCGGAAAGATAGCGTTGTCGCAGGGTCGCACGTTCGTCCGCGAAATCGCCCACCAGCAAACGGTCGCCGCCATCGAGCAACACCGCACGCGCTTCTACCCAGCGCCGGCTGCTTTCGCCACGCGTGTTGGCAACGCTGGTTTCGAAACTTCGGAAGCCGGTGTCGGTGATCTCAGCCGGCCAGCTTGCAAGATTGCCTGCAATCGGCGTGCCATCAGGCAGCGCCAGAAGGTAGAAGAACTCGTGAATGCGCGGCACCGCCTGTTGTCGCTCGATCGCCTGTGCGACGCCGTTCATGCCCTCGCTACGGTAACGATCAATGAGGCCGGTCATTTCGTCATCGACGACCGCCCGCCGTTGAGCTTCAAAGGTGCGGGCGGTCTGGATGTACTGTAGCGTCAGGGCGACACCCGTCGAAATGAGCGCGATCAGGGTGATCCACAAGGCGCCGCGCCAGGCCGCGCTTCGGGTATGGCGGCGCTTAGTCGGCATCTAGCCGGTAGCCCGCGCCGCGGACCGTTCGGACCATCGGAGTTTCGCCTTCGCCGTCGATCTTCGCGCGCAGGCGGCTGATGTGCACGTCGATGACGTTTGTGCCCGGATTGAAATCGTAATCCCAGATTGCCTCAAGCAACATAGTCCTTGTGACGACCTGACCAGCGTGGCGCATCAGATACTCGAGCAGCTGGAATTCCTTGTTGAGCAGCTCGATCTGCCGGCCGCCACGACGCGCGGACCGGCCAAGCAGATCCAGCGTCAGACTACCGATCTGGCGCCGCGACGCAGGCGCGGGATGCTCGCTGCGGCGCCTGACGATCGCCTCCAGGCGTGCGATCAGTTCCTGAAAGGAGAACGGCTTGGGTAGATAGTCATCTCCGCCCGCTCGCAGACCAGCCACGCGATCCCCGACCTCTCCCAAAGCTGACAGGAGCAGCACCGGCGTGCGGTTTCCCTGCGCACGCATTGCCTGCAGTACGGCGAGTCCGTCGAGCTTCGGCAGGTTTCGGTCAAGGATCAGCGCATCATAGTCGTGCGTCAGCACCGCCGTGAGGCCCTCGACGCCATCAAGCGCAGTGTCGCAGCTATGACCGAGTTCCATCAGCCCGTGCCGCACGTAGCTGGCGGTCTGCGCATCGTCTTCAACCAACAGCAGCTTCATCGCGCGCCCTCTGCGACCGACCCGTAGCAGGGAAGGGGACGCCCGGCGATCCCGCCGGTTCCGACCAAGGTGCCAGCCTAGGCGTTGTGCTCACCTCCGATGCGAAGGTTTAGCGAAAGTTGTCGGCCGTCGCGTAGCACCGTTACCGGTACGCTAGAGCCGGCTCTTGCATCGGCAACCATGCGCGATAGCGTCCGACTGTCTTTAACCTGATGCCCGGCGAACGTACGCACGACATCCCCCTGCTTGACCCCGGAGAAGAAGGCTGGACTGTCGAGATCGACGCTGGCGACGAGCGCACCGTCGGTGTTCTTCATGCCCATGGCATCGGCTATATCTGGCGTCACGGTCTGCAGCGCTACGCCAATGTGTCCACGTGACACGCTACCATGTGCGATGATCTGGTCGGAAACGCGTTTGACCATGGCTTCGGGGATCGCGAAGCCAATGCCTACATTGCCGCCCGAGGGTGAGAAGATGGCGGTGTTCATACCGATGACCCGACCATCGCCGTCGAACAGCGGCCCCCCGGAATTTCCTGAATTGATTGCCGCATCGACCTGCAGGAAGTCATCGTACGGGCCCTCACCAATGTCGCGGCCCCGTGCCGAGACGATGCCAGCGGTCACCGTGTTGCCTAACCCGAAGGGGCTGCCGACAGCGAACACGCTGTCGCCGACGCGTATGTGACCACTGTCTCCCCATTCGACTGGTTGGAAATTGCCCGTGCCGTGGATTTTCACCACCGCCACGTCCGTCTTGGGATCGGTCCCCAGAACCGTTCCATCAAACTCGCGCCCGTCGCTCAGTTGCACCTTCACTTGTGTCGCACCGTCGACGACATGATTGTTCGTGAGTACAATACCGGAGCGATCGATGATGAAGCCAGATCCGAGCGCTCCTTGGAGCGGCGCTTGTTGAGGCGTACCGTCGCCCGCCCCGAACTGAGGTCCGAAGAAGCGTTGCAGTTGATCCTGCATGGAGCCGTCCGACCCCTCTCCGTCATTGTCGCCGAGTGGCATCGCCATGCGCTGAGCTTCGGCATGTTTCATCACCTTGATCTGCACGACGCTCGGCCCGACAGCCTGAACCATGTCGGCAAGAGCGTGGGGTTGGCCGGAACCCACGTGCGCGACCGCCGGGGCGACCACGGCACGACTGACGTCGCTATCTCCAAGCGCTAAGGCGCCCGTGGCGCCGATCGCCGCACCACCCGCCAGCAGCAGCGCCGCGAGCTTTGACGGTCGTTTGAAACCTTTGTGCGATTGCATCATGTGATCCCGATAGAATTAGCGTAGGTCCTTTCTGCGCCGCGAGGTTCAACTGGGCCTGTGACCGGGATTAAATCGATGTAATGGTCGGCGGCTGTCTGAACTGGCATGGTGCACGCGCTCAAGCGGCGGCTGGTTCTAGCCTGAATGGCTCCGGTGAGGCCTGTCGAATAAGATTATCACGTCGTTTAGGCTCGAAGGATGTCCGCCTCATCGACGCACCTGAATGTCATGCGATCCGGCGGTGCGCCGACGATCGACGTATCGATTCCGTTGATCTGGCGGGTTTATGGCGTTTGAACGCGCGAGACCAACATGTGAGTCTTTGCGCCGTTTCCACCATCTAAGTTGTTGAAAAACAACGAATGGTGACCCCTACGGGATTCGAACCCGTATTTCAGCCGTGAAAGGGCCGCGTCCTAACCCTTAGACGAAGGGGCCATACCGCCGACAGGCGGGCGTTGGGCGCTGCTAGGGAAAGAGCGCCGCGAGGTCAAGCCTCTATTCGGCCCAGGCCGCATCATCGAGGTGGAGTTCCGCCGCCGGTCTGGCGCCCCAATCGTCGATTTTCGCGCGGCCGGCGAGCCACAGGCGGCGGTGGGGCGGGGCGCCGAGCAGTGCTTGGCCGAGCAGCGTGTCCGCCGCGCGGAACGCGACCGTCTTTAGCGGGCGTCCGTCGTCGCCGCTGGCAATCGCACGGACATGACCGTTGCCGACGATATCGGCCTTGATGATCCGCACCGGGCCTGCGACGATGCGCGGCGCGGGCCAACCCATCCCGTACGGGCCGCCCGCCTCCATCGCCTCCACGAGCAGCGGGTTTACGCCACCGGGGGTGAGCAGCGCGTCGACGAGCAGCGCACGGTCACCGATCGAGCGGGTGACGGCAGCCTCGAGCCGTTCCTCCAGGAAAGCGGCGAACGCCTCGACCTGATCCTCGGCGATGGTCAGCCCGGCCGCCATCGCATGGCCGCCACCGGCCACCAGCAAGCCGCTGTCCTTCGCCGCCAGCACGCCCGCGCCGAGATCTACGCCGGAAATCGAGCGGCCGGAGCCTTTGCCAACGCCGTTCTCGTCGACCGCGATGACGATGGCGGGGCGGCCGTATCTCTCCTTCAGTCGCCCGGCGACGATGCCGATCACGCCAGGGTGCCAGCCGTGGCCGGCAACGACCATAACCGCGCGATTGCCTTGAGGGCCGGCGATTTCCTCGGCGGCGGTCTGCACCAGCGCCTCGATCGCGCGCCGCTCCTCGTTGAGCCGGTCGAGTTCGCCGGCAATCGCTTCGGCCTCGGCGGGGTCTTGCGTGGTGAGCAGTCGCACTCCGAGATCGGACTTGCCGACGCGCCCACCCGCGTTGATGCGCGGCCCGAGCGCAAAGCCGAGATCGGAGCATATCGCCGCCCGTGTCAGCCGCGCCGCCGTCGCAAGCGCGCCGAGGCCGATGTTGCGGCGTTGCGCCATCACCTTCAGCCCCTGGGCCACAAATGCGCGGTTGAGGCCCTTCAACTGCGCGACATCCGCGACAGTGCCAAGCGCGACGAGATCGAGCAGGTCGAGCAGGCGCGGCTCGGCGCGCCCGTCGAAATACCCTCGCGCGCGCAATGTCCGCACCAGCGCCGCGCCAAGCAGGAAGGCAACACCCACTGCCGCGAGGTGGCCATGCTCGGCGCCTTCCTCCTCGTCGAGCCGGTTGGGGTTCACCAGCGCGTGAGCGTGGGGCAGGGCCGCGGCGCATTTATGGTGATCGACCACGATTACGTCGACACCAGCGACGCGCGCCATCTCCAGCGCCTCGAACGCCTGTGCTCCGCAATCCACCGTGACGATCAGCCGCGCGCCTTCGTTGGTTAGCCGCACCAAAGCTTCGCCGGACGGGCCGTAGCCCTCCATTAGCCGGTCGGGAATATACGCCCGCGCTTCCAATCCGAGATCACGCAGCAGCAGGATCATCAGCGCGGCGGAGGTTGCGCCATCGACGTCATAGTCACCGAAGATCGCCACCGGCTCGCCGGCCTGCACCGCATCGGCAAGACGATCCGCCGCCCGGTCCATGTCCCGGAAGATCGACGGATCGGGCATGAACGCGCGGATGCTCGGCGCCCGGTGCGCGTCGAGCGCCTCGCGCGGGCAACCGCGCGCCAGCAGCAGTTGCGTGACGAGATCGTCGGGCGAGAAGCCGGGGTCGCGTGCGTCGGTGGACAGCATCCGCCAGCGCCATGGCTGGCCGAGAATCGAGTGCGTGATGTTGAGGACGAGCGGGTTCATCGTGGCGTGCGGGGCAAGCGGTACATGCGCCCTCCCTGCACCAGATCGTGGTTGGTTAACAGGTGCGTGGACCGGTGTGGGATGAATATCACAGGTGCCGACAATCGTGTCACGACGTGCGATCGGCGGATGATGCGATGGTGCGTGTTGGGTCTCGATCATGGCCGTGCGAAACAGAAATAAACTTAGTATTCAGATAGATGCGCGGGTGTTGCGGCGGGCGGTTTGGCATCGCTCACCCCGCAGTTGCTGTCATTATAAAGACACAAACCGACCCTAGCCGCCGCCTTGGGGTCATTCGCAACGCAGCTACTTCATGCTCGCCGCTACGGTGGGTGTCGTCGTACGCGCGGCATCGCGGTTGACCGAACCGACTGTTACCGTGGGGGTTTTCGTGTCCAATTTCGCCATCCGTTCGTTCCTGTTCCTCGGCTGCGCCACCGCCGCGCTGTCGTTCGCGACTGCTGCCTCGGCACAGGACGCACCGGTTGCGCATACCGATGCGGCACCGGCCGACGGCTCGCTGGGGGACATCGTCGTCACCGCCGAGCGGCGTTCGGAGAACCTCCAGAAGGTGCCGATCTCGGTCGGCGTACTGCAGGGCAGCGACCTGCGGGATTACACCGCCGGCGGCAGCGATACCCTGCTCGAACTCGCCAACCGCGTGCCCGGCCTGTATGCAGAGACGACCACCGGCAAGATCTTCCCGCGCTTCTACATCCGCGGCCTCGGCAACATCGATTTCTACCTCGGCGCGTCGCAGCCGGTCGAGATCATCCAGGACGACGTGGTGCTCGAGCATGTCGTGCTGAAGTCCAACCCGGTGTTCGACGTAAACCAGATCGAGGTGTTGCGCGGCCCGCAGGGCACGCTGTTCGGCCGTAACTCGACCGCCGGCATCATCAAATTCGACACCAACAAGCCGACCAACGATTTCACCGGTCGCGCCACCGCGTCGTACGGCACCTACAACACGGTGACTTTAGACGCCGGCGTCGGCGGGCCTATCGTCAAGGACGTGCTGAGCTTCCGCGTGTCGGGCCTGTACCAGCACCGCGACAACTGGATCGACAACACCTACACCGGCACCACCAGCGCGGATGGCACCACTGGCGGCAAGGGTACGCTCGGCGGCTTCGACGAGAAGGACATTCGCGTCCAGTTGATGCTGACCCCGCCGGACACCGGCTTCACCGGCCTGCTGTCGGCACATGCGCGCGACTATAAGGGCACCTCGACGATCTTCCATCGTGGCGGCATCCTCAAGGGCAGCAACGACGTGAGCGACACGCCGCGCGCCTCGGTCGGCCTCGACGAAGGCTTCGGCAACCCGCAGGCGTACAAGACCTATGGCGCATCGCTGAACCTCAAGAACGATTTCGGCGGCGTCACGCTGACCTCGATCAGCGCGTACGAGACGACCTCGGGCTACAGCCGTGGCGATACCGATGGCGGCGTCGCCACCAATTTCGCCGGCAACCGCTATTTCGGCGAGAGCCAGGGCCGGGTGCGCGATCTCGACCAGCTCACCCAGGAAGTGCGTCTCGCCAACGACGGCACCGGCCGTTTCAAGTGGCAGATCGGCGGCATCTATTTCTACTCGCGCGACAATACCGAATTCGACCAGCGTGGCTTCTTCCTGCGCCGCCCGGATGCGAACGGCACGCTGCCGAACCCGAACAACTATGTGCTGCTGCGTAACATCAACACGTCGTATGCGGGCTTCGGGCAGGCGAGCTATGAGATCGTGCCGAAGCTGACCATCACCGGCGGCGTGCGCGTGACCAACGACACCAAGTCGACCCGGCTCGTCATCCCGCCGCGCAACGCATTGGGCGTAGTAACTTTCCCGGCGACGGCGGCACGCTTCGTGCGGCTGTCGGACACGCAGCCGAGCTGGGACGTCGCCTTGCGCTATCAAGCGACCGACGACGTGAGCGTGTTCGCACGCGTCGCGCACAGCTTCCGCGGGCCGACCATCCAGGGTCGCAACGCGGTGTTCAGCTCTGCGTTCGTGACGGCGGGGTCGGAAACGATCACCTCGTATGAAGCGGGCTTCAAGTCGAACCTGTTCGGCAACACGCTGCGCTTCAACGCGACGGGCTTCTACTACAAGGTCCACAACATCCAGCTGAACGGCAACGACGCCAACAACAACGGCCTGCTGTTCAACGCCGATCAGGCGCAGGCATGGGGCGGCGAGGCGGAGCTGACCTGGCGTCCGGTGCCGAACCTGACGATGGGCCTCGGCGCGAGCGTGCTGCATACCGAGATCAACGACAAGCGCGTCTACACGCCGGTGTGCTTCCTCAATGGTGCGGTGACCTGCACCGTGCTCAACCCGACGATCGCGGTGCGCAACGCGACGGGCGTGACGACGGCGACGCTGGCGCAAATCGACGGCAACGCGCTGCCGAACGCACCCAAGTACCAGCTCGACGGCAACGCGCGCTACGACTTCCCGCTGCCCAACGGCGGCAAGCTGTTCGTCGGCGGCGACGTGACGCTCCAGGGCTACACCAGCCTGGTGCCGTACAAGACGGTGGAATACACCACCGACGGCACGTTCGAGGCGGGCCTGAAGGCGGGCTACACCGCGCCGGAAGGTGCCTATGAGATCGCAGTGTTCACCCGCAACGTGACCAACGAGAAGAACCTGAAGGGCGTGCTCGACAACTACAATGCGGCGGTGTTCAACGATCCGCGTATCGTCGGCGTGCAGCTCAGCGGCAAGTTCTGATCGCGGCCTGAGCCTGTCCCGCTTGTAAAGTCGGGCCGGCACGGCAAAGACGGGGGGCTGTTCCGGCGAGGAACGGCCCCCTTTGTCGTTTCGTGAAAGGGTCGTTGTGACCGAACCGATCCCCACCGTAACCGCACGCTATCCGATGGGTGGTTTCGAGTTCGTCGCGTTCATCGCTGCGCTGATGGCCGTCAATGCGCTCGGCGTTGATCTGATGCTGCCCGCGCTCGCGGACATCGGCCGCGACCTGGCGATCGGTACCGCCAACGAGCGGCAGTGGATCGTCACCGCCTATATCTTCGGCTTCGGGCTCGGACAGATCGTCTATGGACCGCTGACCGATCGCTATGGCCGCAAGCGCGTGCTGCTGGCGGCGCTCGCCGCCTTCGTCGCGGCGGCGGTTTTCGCGGCGGGGTCTGGCTCGTTTGCGGCGTTGCTCGGCGCTCGGGTGCTGCAAGGGGTGACCTCCGCCTCGTCGCGTGTGCTCTCGGTGGCGATCGTGCGGGATCGCTTCTCCGGACGGCCGATGGCGCGCACGCTGTCGATCGCGCAGATGATCTTCTTCATCTTCCCGATCCTTGCGCCGACACTCGGCAGTGCGATCCTCGCCTTCGGGCCGTGGCGGCTGATTTTCTATTCGCTCGCGGGGTTTGCACTGGTGGTGCTCACATGGACGACGTTCCGCTTTGCCGAGACGTTGCCGGTGTCGCGCCGCATCCCGATCTCATTCGCCGCGTTGCGCCAGTCGTATCGCTTGACGCTGACCGATCGCTTTTCGATCGGCTATGCGGCCTGCGGTGCGTTGACGTTCGGCGGCATCGTCGCGTTCGTATCCGCCTCGCAGCAGATCTTCGTCGACGAGTTCCACGCCGGGGACAAGTTCACCGTGCTGTTTGCGGTCTGCGCGTTTTCGATGGGGTGCGCGGCGTTCGCCAACAGCCGGCTGGTCGAACGGCTCGGCATGCGGCTGATTTCGCAGAGCGCGGTGCTCGGGCTGATCGTGCTGTCGCTGGCGCATGTCGCGGTCATCACCAGCGGGCACGAGACGCTCTACAGCTATATCCCGTTCCAGGCGCTGAGCATGACCTGCATCGCGCTGTGCGGCACGAACTTCGGCGCGATGGCAATGGAGCCGGTCGGCCATATCGCCGGCACCGCATCATCGGTGCAGGGCTTCATCAGCAGCGTCGGCGCGGTCGCCGTCGCTTCCGTGATTGGCCAGTCGTACAACGGCACGACGCTGCCGCTGGCGATCGGCTATCTCGGCATCGGACTGGGAACGCTTGCGCTGATCCTCTGGATCGAGGGAGGGCGGTTGTTCCAGGCGCGCGCCGCCGCGTGAACGTCGACCCGCGTCATGCGCGACGCTTGCGGGCAGCCGGCGCGGACTCATCGCCGAGCGTCACCCAGACCGGCGCGTGGTCGCTGGTCTTCTCCCAGCCACGAACGTGACGATCGACCTGCGCGTCGATTAGCCGCGGCGCGAGCGCGGGCGAGAGCAGCAGATGATCGATCCGCAACCCGGCGTCGCGGCCATAGGCGTTCCGGAAATAGTCCCAGAAGGTATAGATCCGCTCGTCCCGATGCAGGTGCCGCAGCGCATCGGTCCAGCCCTGATCGACGAGCCGCGCATAAGCGGCGCGGACCTCTGGCGCGAACAGCGCGTCGTCGGTCCAGCGTTCCGGTTTGTAGACGTCCAATTCGGTCGGCATCACGTTGAAATCGCCGGCCAGTATAACCGGCAGCCCGCTGGCGAGCAGGCCGGCGGCATGGTCGATCAGCCGCTCGAACCAGCGTAGCTTGTAGTCGAACTTGGGGCCTGGATGCGGGTTGCCGTTGGGCAGGTACAATGCGCCGATCAGAACGCCGGCGACGGCCGCCTCGATATAGCGGCTCTGATCCTCGCCATCGTTGCCATCGTCGCCGGGCAGTCCGCGCCGCGTCTCGTGGATCTCGCCGACGCGGCTGAGGATGGCGACGCCGTTCCAGCTTTTCTGGCCCAACCAGACCGCATCGTAGCCGAGATCGCGCAGCGCGGCTTGCGGGAACTTGTCCTGCGGCGCCTTCAGTTCCTGCAGGCAGACGATGTCGGGCGCATCTTCCGCCAGCCAGCGCAGCAGCACCGGCAGCCTGCCGTTGACGCCGTTGACGTTGTATGTGGCGATCTTCACGTGCCTTCGTTCCAGCGCATCATCTCCGCGACCTTGGCGGTGAGCGCCTGCATCGTGAACGGCTTGGTAAGCAGCGCCATGCCGGGTTCGAGATGGCCGCCGCCAACGGCCGCATTCTCGGCATAGCCGGTTATGAACAGCACCCGCAGTCCCGGCCGCAGCGCGCGCGCCGCATCCGCGACCTGCCGACCGTTCATGCCGTTGGGCAGTCCGACATCGGTGATGAGGAGCGCGATGCGGGCATCGGATTGCAGCACCTTGAGGCCGGACGCCCCATCCGCCGCGCCGATGACGGTATAGCCGATCTCGTCCAGCACTTCGTCGACGAGGTGTCGGATAGAGGTTTCGTCATCCACGACGAGAATGGTTTCGCCTGCCGCCGCCGCCGCTGCGGCGATCGCCGCTTCGTCCTTCGGCAGCAACACGTCGCCGGCATACCGCGGCAGCACGATCTCGATGGTGGTGCCGCGGCCGAGTTCGGAGGCGATCCGCACCTGCCCATTGGACTGCCGCGCAAAGCCGTAGACCATCGACAGGCCAAGGCCGGTGCCCTGTCCGATCGGCTTGGTGGTATAGAACGGCTCGAACGCGCGCTCGATCGTCTCGAACGACATGCCGGTGCCGGTGTCCGAAACGCTGATGGTGACATAAGGCCCGGGCGGCAGATCGCTGTCGCGCGCCGCGTCCTCGTCGAGGTGGACGTTGGCGGTCGCGATGGTGAGGTGGCCGCCATCCGGCATCGCATCGCGCGCGTTGATGCACAGGTTGAGGATCGCGCTTTCGAGCTGCGTCGCATCGATCATGGCGTTCCATAACCCGTCTTCGGCGATCACCTCGATATTGTTGGCGGGACCGACGCTGCGGTGGAGCAAATCCTCCATGCCCCGGATCAGTCGGTTCACGTCGGTCGGTGTCGGGTCGAGCGTCTGCCGACGCGAAAACGCGAGCAGTCGCTGAGTGAGCGAAGCGGCGCGCCGCCCTGCGCCCTGCGCGGCGGTGATGAAGCGGTCGGCATCGTCGAGCTTGCCGCGCGCGAGCCGCAGTTGCAGCAGTTCGAGGTTGCCCATCATGCCGGTGAGCAGATTGTTGAAATCGTGCGCGAGCCCGCCGGTCAGTTGCCCTACCGCCTCCATTTTCTGCGCCTGGCGGAGCTGGCTCTCCGCCGCGGCGAGCGCGTTGGCCGCCGCCTTCTCCTCGGTCACGTCGCGACCGACCGCGATGATCCGGTCGTCGCCAGGACCGGCCGCCCACAGCAGATCGCGGTAGCTGCCGTTCTTGTGGCGATAGCGGTTTTCAAACCGGCCGATTGCCTGCCCCTCGCTGATCCGCATCGCCGCCGTGATGGTGGCATCGAGATCGTCCGGGTGAATGAAGGCGAAAAACGGATGCCCCACCAATTCGGCTTCGGTCCAGCCGAGCACGCGCGTCCACGCCGGGTTGACCGCTTCGATCGTGCCATCGAACCCGGCGACGAGCATCGCGTCCAGCGACAATTGCCACAGCCGGTTGCGATCGGCCGTCCGTTCGGCGACCTGCTGCTCCAGCGTGGCGTTGAGTTGTTCCAGTTGCTGGCGAGCGTGGAAGCGCTCGGTCTCGTCGCGGGCGATTTTGATGAAGCCGCGCGGCGCGCCCTGCGCATCAGGCGGCAACGGATGCACCGAACCGTTCAGGAACACGCGGCTGCCGTCGTCTCGTAGATGCCAGCGTTCATCGGTCGCGCAGCCGGTGCGGTTCGCGCCGGTCAGTTCGGCGGCGTCGGCACCGGCGGCGCGATCTTCCTCGGTGAAGATCAAGCCGAACGGCTGGCCGATCGCTTGCGCGGCCGGCCAGCCCAGTACGGCGCTGGCACCGGCGGACCAGCTGGTGATGGTGCCGGCGGGATCGGTGGAAAGGATGACATGATCCTTCGCCCCCTCGATGACGAGGCGCAGGCGCTCCTCGCTTTCCCGAAGCGCCGCGTCGGTGAGGACCCGCTCGGTCGTTTCATTGGTGAAGACGAACAGGCCGACGATCTCGCCGCTCGGATCAAGGACGCGCGAGTAGGAGAAGGTGAACCATGTGTCGGCCGGCCCACGATCGGTATCGAGCTTCCACGGCAGGTCGACAAAGCGCTGGCTGCGTCCCGCGAAGGCGTCGTCGATAATCGGTCGGGCCTGTTCCCATGCGTCCGCCCAAACGCGATCGAACCGCTCGCCCATCGCCCAGTCCAGGCGTGGACCGAGCAACGGAAAATACGCTTCGTTGAAAAAGAACGTCAGGTCTTCGCGCCCCCATGCCAAAATCATCGACTCTGGCGAGTTGAGCACGGTGCTGAGCATCGTTTTCAAGATGTCGGGCCATCCCTCCGGAGGGCCAAGCGGGTGTGTCGACCAGTCCCGTCCGAGGATCAGGCGCGTTGCCTCGCCACCGCCGGCGAGGAAGCGGAGCGGTTTCGGCAAGGAAGCGGCATCGCGGTAAACGTCGGAAGTCATGGTCGTCCAGAGGTTGGCGTCGGGCATGCCGTCCTGAAACCCGCGGCGTGGCCGAGCGATCCCTGCGGCGGCGAACCGTATAGCGCGGAACGGGCGGCAGTTACACTCGTTCGACGCACTTCAACACTTTGAGGTATCCTTCATGCCGGCAGCCGCCGATCCGACCGCACGTGTCCTCGCTCCTGTCGTCACTGCCGCCGCGCTGCCGGTTGGTTCGGTCGCTGCGCTCCTCGCGGAGGCGCTTGGGGATGGCGACGTGCTGTTTGCTGCGGCCGACGATGCCCGTGCCGACGCGGTGTTCCATGCGCTAGCGGCGATGACGCCCCCCACGGTGGTGCTGTTCCCCGCGAGCGACGCCTTGCCGGGCGAGGAAGCGGCGGCATCGCCGGCCAATGTCGGCCAACGCGTGGCGGCGCTGCGTCGGCTGCGGCTGGCGCAGGCGGAGGCGGACCGCGCGCCGATCGCCTGCGTCACCACCGGCGAGGCACTGGCGCGCGCCTATGCGACGCCGGAGGCGTTCGCGGCATCGCCGCCGCACGTCGCGGTGGGCGAGGCGGTCGATCTGGCGGCGCTGTTCGATCAACTCGCGGATCTGGGGTATCACCGCGACGAGCGTGTCGATGAGCCGGGCGAGATCGCGCTGCGCGGCCATGTTCTCGACATCTATCCCGCCGATGCGGTCGAACCGCTCCGAATCGAGGTCGAGGATGGGCACATCATCGGGTTGCGGAGTTTCGATCCCGCCACCCAGCGTACCACCGGCGACTGCGATTCGCGCGAACTCGGCCGCGTGTCCGAACCCGATCTGGATGGTGCCGGCGTTACCTTGCTCGATCATCTCCCGGACGCCGCGCTCGCCATCGAACCGGCGGCGGAGGATCGTCGCAAGCGTTTCCTGGCACTCGCCGCCGATGGTGAACGTCGCCGTCCGAAACGTGCGCTGCGCGCCATCGTGGCGGAGAAGGCGTGGCAAACCGTCGCGTCGAAACGACGGTCCGTGCCGATCGAGGACGCGGCGGAAGGCGATGCACCGCCGCGCTTTATCGAAGGCAAGGCGCCGCTGCGGGCGTTTGCCAGACTTGCGCGTGCTGCCTTCGATGAGGGCGATCGCGTCGTGCTGCTCGGTAGTGCACGCGACCTGCGCTTTCTCGGCGGGCGGGTTGCCGCCGCGTTGAAAGGCGAGGTCGTGCATGTTTCCTCCTGGCAGGAGGTGCAGGGCGCAGAGGCTGGTGCGTTGCTCGCGCTGGAGGCGCCGGTCGATCATGGCTTTTACCGCGAGGGCGTGCTTGCGGTTGCCGCCGCCGATCTGCTCGGCAGTCGCGCCGAGCGTGACGACGCGCAGACCGCTGGCGCCGATCTCTCCGCGTTCGGCTTCGGCGAGATCCGCGTCGGGGATGTGGTGGTGCATGAGGATCACGGCATCGGCGTCGTCGCCGGCCTTGCCGACATGCCCGAGAGCGACGGCGCGGCCGCAGGCGAGGGGATCGCGCTGACCTACGCCGACCATGGCGTACGGCTGGTGCCCGTCACCGAAGCGGACCGGCTGTGGCGCTACGGCGGCGACGCCGATGCGGTACCGCTCGATAAGCTCGATGGTTCGACATGGCAGAAGCGGCGCGGCGCGATCGACATCGCCATCGCCGAGACCGCGCGCAGCATGACCGAACTCGCCAAAGCGCGCGCCGAGCGGAGCGCGCCGGTGCTCGACCCCGACACCGCCGCCTACGAACGGTTCGCCGCCGGCTTCGCCTTTAGCGAAACGCGCGATCAGGCGCGGGCGATAGAGGCGGTGCGTGCGGACCTCGCTTCGGGCGCGCCGATGGACCGGTTGCTCGTCGGGGACGTAGGGTTCGGCAAAACCGAGGTGGCGCTGCGCGCGGCGGCGACGGCGGCGCTCGCCGGGCATCAGGTCGCGATCGCCGCACCGACCACGGTCCTCGCGCGGCAGCATATCGAGACGTTTACCGAACGGTTCGAGGGCACCGGCATCACCGTCGCCGGCCTGTCGCGGCTGTCCAGCACCGCCGATCGCAAGCGGGTGAAGGCGGGGCTGGCGGACGGCTCGATCCAGGTGGTGGTCGGCACCGGTGCGGTCGCGGGCAAGGGGATTGCATATCACAACCTCGCGCTGGTGGTGATCGACGAGGAACAGCGCTTCGGCACCGCCGACAAGCAGCGGCTGCGCGATCTTGGCGACGTCCACATCCTGTCGATGAGTGCGACGCCGATCCCGCGCACGCTCCAGACGGCGCTGGTCGGCATCCAGCAACTCTCCGTGATCGCCACGCCGCCCTCACGCCGTCAGCCGATCCGCACCGCCGTCGATGCGTTCGACGAAGCGACGCTGCGCGCCGCCTTGCTGCGCGAACGCAGCCGCGGCGGGCAAAGCTTCGTGGTGGTGCCGCGGATCGAGGACATGGCCAAGCTCGCCGACCTGCTCGCGCGGCTGGTGCCGGAGCTCGAGGTGCTACAGGCGCACGGCAAGCTCCCCGCCGCCGAGATCGACGAGGCGATGGTGCGCTTCGGGCGCGGCGACGGCGACGTGCTGCTCGCCACCAACATCATCGAGGCGGGACTGGACGTGCCGCGCGCCAACACGATGGTGATCTGGCGCGCGGACCGCTTCGGCCTCAGCCAGTTGCACCAGTTGCGCGGCCGGGTCGGGCGCGGCAGCCGGCGTGGGCAGGTGCTGCTGTTCACCGAACCCGACAAGGAGATCGCGCCGCGCACGCTCAAGCGGCTCCGCACGCTGGAAGCGTTCGACCGGCTTGGCGCGGGCTTCGCGATCAGCGCCCAGGATCTCGACATGCGCGGTGCGGGCGACCTCGTCGGCGAGGCGCAGGCCGGGCATATGAAGCTGATCGGGATCGACCTGTACCAGCACCTGCTGGAAGGCGCATTGCGGGCCGCACGCGGCGAGGTGGTGGATCGTTGGACCCCCGAACTGCACCTCGGCATCGCCGGGCGTGTGCCGGAGGACTGGGTTCCGGATGCGGAGCTGCGCGTCACGCTCTACATCCGCGTCGCCCGCGCCGACAGCCCTGCCGCGATCGACGCGCTTCATGCCGAGCTGGAGGACCGTTTCGGCGCGCTGCCGGACGAGGCCGTCACGCTGCTGAAGATCGCGGGGGCGCGGGCAAGCGCGCTGGCGCTGGGCATTGCGCGCATCGATGCCGGGCCGGCGGCGATCGCCTTCACCCCGCGCAAGGAGTTCCGGGCCGATGCGGAGGCGGCGGGGCTGACCCGCAAGGGCGACCGTTATCTGTTGGCGGAACGGATCGACGATGCGAATGCGCGGCTCGACCGGCTTCAAGAGGTGCTGGAGGACCTCGACGCATCCGACTAGCGTAGAACCCTCGTTGCCCTCCCGGAAAACCTTGCTAAGACGTTCTCGCTTTGGACCGTAAGCCGTCAGCCCCTTTTCCCGTTCAGCCGAGCGATCCGCTGCCTGTTGTGCAAGCGGCGGTCGACGCGTTCGCGGGCCGGCTCGACCCGATGGACCCGATCGTGGTGGCGTTCGACGACGCGATCGTTCCGATGGTCGTGAGCGATCCGACGTTGCCGAACAACCCGCTGATCTACGTCAACAAGGCGTTCGAGAACCTGACCGGGTTCGCCGCGGTCGAGGTGCTGGGGCGCAATTGCCGGTTCATGCAGGGGCCGCTTACCGAGGAAGCGGATGTCGCCCGCCTGCGCACCGCGATCGCCAATGCCGAGCGGATCGAGATCGACCTGCTCAACCATCGCCGTGACGGTACGCCGTTCTGGAACCGGTTAATGATCGCGCCGGTGTTCGACGAGGCTGGCAAGCCGCGCTACTTCGTCGCCTCGCAACTCGACGTGACGGTGGAGCGGCACCGTGTCATCCGGCTCCAGCAGGATCGCGAGGCGCTGGCGGCGGAGCTTTCGGATCGCGAGGCGGCGCTGGCGGAACGCGAGATACGGCTGGCGATGGCGCTGAAGGCGGGTGGCCTCGGCACGTGGAGCTACGATCCCGGCGCGGAGGAGATCACGGCTTCGGCAAGCTGCAAAGAGGTGTTCGGGCGTCCGCTCGACGCGCCGTTCACCTATGCGGAGTTTATCGGCTCGATCCACCCGGACGACCTGTCGGCCGTAGTCGCCGCGCTTGCCGACACGATCGAGAACGCCGCGCCCTATCGGATCGACTACCGCATTCTGACCTCTGCCGGCGATCAGCGCTGGATCAGCGCCCAGGGCGAGATGCAGTATCGTGCAGACGGTACGCCACTCACCATGACCGGTTTCGCGGCGGATGTGTCGGATCGCAAATTCGCCGAGGAACACCGCGCGGTGCTCGCCAGCGAACTGACGCATCGGGTGAAGAACACGCTCGCCACCGTTGGTGCGGTGGTCGGTCAGACGTTGCGCGACGCGGCATCGCTGGACGATGCGCGGCATGCCGTGGAGGGGCGTATCGCCAGCCTCGGTACCGCGCACGAGTTGTTGCTGCGCGACGAGATCGAGGGAGCCGCGATCGGCGATATCGTCAAAAATGTGCTGGCGCCGTTCATCGATCGCAACGGGCGACGCATCGCCATGGCGGGGCCGACGATCCACCTCACACCCGAGGTGACGCTGGCGCTGTCGATGGCGTTGCACGAACTCGCCACCAACGCAGTGAAGTACGGCGCGCTGTCGAACGACGCCGGGCGGGTGGTGATCGGCTGGGCATTGACCGGTGCGAATGCGGAGCGGCGCTTCACCTTCACCTGGGTCGAGGAGGGTGGTCCACCTGTTGTGCCGCCGTCGCGAACCGGTTTCGGTACGCGGATGATCGAACGTGTCCTGTCCCGGCACGTGCGCGGCAAGGCCACGATCCACTATCCGGCCGATGGCGTGCAATTTGGCATCGAGGCGCCGATGTGATCCAGACGATGATCCCGAATTAGCATTAAGCAACGATTGTCTTAATCTGGATTAGTTTTTTGCGACTAAACATGTTGGTCGGCGGTTGTAGCAGGGCTCAACCGGGATCAAGACATGTGCCACGTGCTCGTCATCGAAGACAATCTCCTTATTGCCGACCATATCGTCCAGATCCTCGAAGGTGCGGGTGGATCGTCTTTTGATCTGGCATCCACGCAGGCGGAAGCGATCGAAGCCGCCCGTGCGCGCGTGCCCGACTGCATCATGTCGGACGTCAGACTTGCCGAGGGCACGGGACCGGCGGCGGTGCAGGCGATCATCGCCGAACATGGCGCGGTGCCGGTGATCTTCATGACCGGTACGCCCGAAGCGTGTACGCCTTGCGCCCCGCCGATGGTTATTCTCGCCAAGCCGATCCAGGCGCATGTTCTGGTCGAGACCTTTCGTGATCTCGCACCGGTGTAACCGCTAGGCGTCGCCGATCGTGATCGTTCCGTCGAGTCCATCGGCTTTCCCAGTCAGCCCCGGCACTTCATCGAGCTGCCGCAGATCGCTGAAGCCGCCGCGTTCCTCACGGTAGCGCACGATCTCGAAGCCGTGTCCTTTCAACTGCGCAATGCCGTCAATCTCGGCAGCGGTCGCGGTATTGATGTTGAGAGCTTCGCCGTTGCTCATAGGTTCGCCTGTTCTTCCTTGGGAAGGTCCACGTCCGGACCGTAATATAGCTCCGCACATTCCGCGCGCAGGCAGCCGCCTTCGATCGTGATGTCATCGCGGTACGCATCGCCGATGAACGACAGTGTATCGATGTGCCGCGCCTCGAAATACATCGGATGCACGTCAGCGCGGCCTGCGCCGTAAACAACACGACCGACCTTCGACCAGATCGACGCCATCGTGCACATGCCGCATGGCTGAAGCGTGGAGTATAGCGTCGCACCGCGCAGTTCGAGCTCGCCGGTGCTTTCGCAGGCCCGGCGAATTGCCATCATCTCGGCATGGGCAGTGGCGTCGGGCAGTTCGTGCGTTTGGTTTCGTTCGGCGGCGATCACCTTGCCATCGAGTACGATCACGCAGCCGAGCGGCGAACTCGCCGGGTCGGAACCCTTGGAGCGTGCCACCGCGATCGCCATGCGCATCCAGCGCTCGTCATCGGGGCGGGGCATCAGGCGGCCAACGCGTAGCGACGGCAGTGTTCGAGATAGCCCGCCTCATGGCTACCGGCCAGCGAGACCACGCTCTGCCACAGCCAGGAGGGCGCATCGATCATCCCGCGTCGGTCCGCTTCCAGCACGCCGAGCCATTCGGTACGGCTGGCCGTGTCCATCTGCCGCGCGTGCGCCTTGCCGACGACGAACGCCAGGTACCGCGCCGCCATCACCGCCTGACCTTCGCTGAACTGATCGACCTCGAGCTTGAGATCCTGCGGCGACAACTCGCGGATGAACAGCGAACGGCCGAGCATCTTCGCGGCGGTCATCCGCGTGCCGAGGTGGGGCGACAGCGCGCGGGCCGCCGTGACGACGCGCTCGCCGTTGTCGTCGGGCATCTCCGCTCCGCGTGTGGCGGGGGCGATCGGTGCGACGGCTTCCTTGATGTCGACCAGTGCGTAGTCGGAGCGGCCCTTGGCATTTTTCAGGCCGATGATCGCGGCGAAGCGGAGCAGCCCGAGCGAACTGCACCCTTTCATCCAATAGGCCGCGTCGACCATCCGCACCGCGCGATCCTTGTCCTTGTGATCGAGCGAGAGGATCAGGCGCGCCACCTCCGGGTCGGCAAACACCGCTTCCAGGCTGCTGCGTTCGTTTTCGTCGAGCGCCCAGAACTTCTTGCCGAGCGGAATTTGCGGGTCGATCGCGTCGAGCCGCTCCCGCGCGAGGTGCTTCCACCGGCGGCCAAGCGCCTGCCGTTTGATGCTCCGCACCACGTCCGGCTCGACACCGGCATCACCGCTCGTCGGATCGTGCATCGCGGCGGCATAGCCCTCGACCATCTCCTCGATCATCCGCGCGGTGGTCACGCCGGGCAGGTCGGAGCCGCGTGCGGCGGTGGCGAGCGACAGGCCAAGCCGGATCAAGTCGTGCGCGGGATTGCCGATCACCGCCTGATCGAGATCGCGGATCTGGATCTCGACATTGCCGTCACCATTGGCGATCGGCCCAAGGTTGCCGAGGTGGCAATCGCCGCAGATCCACACCGCCGGTCCGATCGGTACGCGCCCCGCGACCGGCGATGCCTCCAGCCATTCGTAGAACTTCACGGTATTGCCGCGCACATAGGCGTGGGCGGAACGCGCCATCTTGCGGGTACGATTGGTTTCAAGGATCTCATGTCGTTCGGTCGGGCTTGGCGTCGGCATTCGTGGGTCACCTGCGTGCGTGTGAAGACGTCCAACGCACGGACCCCGAAATCGTAACGAAACATTGCGCGCCGGTTTCGAAGGCTGTGACGTCAGCTTGCGTCGCTGCGCCGTAGAAGCCTCGGCACGGTCAGACCCTGCACGAAGATCGAGAATGCGACGACCGCGAACGCCACGCTGATCAGCGCGTCGTGTTCGGGCAGCGCCGCCGGCGCGGCTAGGGCGAGGGCGAGCGCGAGTGCGCCGCGCAAGCCGCCCCAGAAGAGGATGTGCTGGGTGATGCCGTTCACCGCCAAAGAGGAGCGGCGGAACAGCCCGACGATCGGGTAGATCGCCACCGCGCGCCCGCCAAGCACGAGAATGGTGCCGACCACGGCGGGCAAAAGATAGGCTATGATCGGCTGCGCTGCCTCGCGGCTGCCGATCAGCAGGAAAATCACCGAATTGGCGAGGAATGCGGCGAAATCCCAAAAGCGGATCATCGCGGCGCTGCCCTCATCGGTAAGCGCACGCCCGCGCCCGCGGTTACCGACCAGCATGCCGGCGGACAGCGTCGCCAGCACGCCGGACACCTTGAGTTCCTCCGCGATCAGGAACGATCCATAAGCGGCGAGTACCGTCAGCGTGATCTCGACAAGGTGATCGTTCGACCCCTTGGCCAGCAGCATGATCGCACTGGCGACGACCAAACCGCACAGCACGCCGCCAGCCACCGTGCTGACCAGCGATATCGCGATGCTGCCGGCCGAACTGTCCGCACCGGCAATCCATGCAGCCACCACGGCGAACAGCACGGCGGCGGCGCCGTCGTTGACGAGGCTTTCCGATTCCATGAGGAAGGCGAGGCGCTGTTCCGCCTTTTGCTCCTTCATCATCGCAATCACCGCTACCGGGTCGGTTGCGGCGATCAGCGCGCCGAACAGCAGCGATCCCTGCCAGCCCCAGCCGCATAGCCAGTGCATCCCCGCCGCCACTACCAGCGCCGACAGGAAGGTGCCGACAAAGGCTATGCTCAGCACGAGCGGGGCTTCACGCCGGAACTGGCTCCAGCCGAGATGCAACGCCGCTTCGAACACCAGTGGCGGCAGCAGCACGGTAAAGATCAGCTCCGGGGTGAGCACGATCTGACTGCGGTAGCCGACCAGACTGAGCGCGATGCCGGCGACCACGAGGCCGACCGAATAGGGCAACCCGATCCGCCGGGTGACGATCGCCACCAGACACGCGACGAGCAGGAGCAGCCCCAGCGCGGGGATATCGACATGCGCCATGAGGGAGCCTTTCTCGTTGCTGAGCGAACGTCATGCCATAGGGCGCGACCAAACCAAATCCGGCGTCGCTCAGGCGATGATGAATATTTCGGAACTCGCAGATACATCCGGAACTCCATCCCGATGGAATCCGTTCCGCAGAAACATGATCATCGTGGGAGGGGCCGTTGCCCGAAGCTTATACCTCGCCGCCCCTTCATGCCGTGAGGCGACCTTTGCATCCGATGGTGCTCGGTATTCCGCTGATCTGCTTCCTCGGCGCGCTCATCACCGATATCGCATATTACAACACGTTCGACGTCAACTGGAAGAACTTCTCGGACTGGTTGCTGGCCGGCGGTGAAGCGGTCGGCGCGCTGGCGGCGCTGGTCGGCATCTTCGATCTGGTGCGCCCTCACGTCCGCGCCAACCCGCTGATCTGGCCCTACGCGATCACCTACGCGGTCGCGATGATCCTCGGGCTGTTCAACAATTTCGTACATAGCCGCGATGCCTATGGCGCGATGCCGACTGGGCTGGTGCTGTCGGTGTTGACCGTCATCGCGCTGACCGTGGCCGCAGGGATCAGCGTTCCGCTGCTGCGCCCGAGCCGCACCGGAGGGATCGTTTGATGCGTAGCGTACTTCTCGCAGCCGTCGGGCTGCTCGCGCTGTCGGCTTGCGCCAAGCAGGGTGGCGATACGGAAAAGCAGATCGGCGCCAATCCGGCGCTGCCGGACATCAGCGAATATCTGATCCCGCCGATGCACGTCGTTCCGCCGAGCCCGTGGAATGGCAAGACGCCGAAGGTTCCTGGCGATCTGAAGGTCCAGGCGCTTGCCACCGGACTGGCACATCCGCGATCGCTGTACACGCTGCCCAATGGCGACGTCCTCGTCGTCGAAACCGATGGCCAGCCCGAGCCGGTCCATCGGCCCAAGGACATCGTCATGCAGTTGATCCAGGCGCACGGCCATAACGATGCCAAGGCGGGCATGGATATCGTTCTGCTGCGCGACACCAACGGTGACGGCATCCCCGAACAGCGCACCAAGTTCCTGACCGGGCTGAAGTCGCCATTCGGGGTCGCGCTGGTCGGCAACGATCTGTACGTCGCCAACACCGATGCGATCATTCGCTATGCCTACCAACCGGGGCAGACCAGCATCAACACGCTCGGCACCAAGCTGGTCGATCTGCCGGGCGGCCCGATCGATCACCATTGGACCAAGAGCCTCGTCGCCAGCCCCGATGGCAGCAAGCTCTACGTCGGCGTCGGTTCGAACAGCAACATCACCGAAAATGGCATGTCGGCCGAACGCGGCCGTGCGGCGATCTGGGAGGTCGATCGCGCGACCGGCGCGTACCGCCTGTTCGGCACCGGCATCCGCAACCCGAACGGCCTGCAGTTCGAACCGCAGACCAAGGCGCTGTGGGCGGTCGTCAACGAACGCGACGAACTCGGCCCCGATCTCGTGCCGGATTACTTCACCTCGGTGAAGGACGGTGGCTTCTACGGCTGGCCGTACAGCTACTGGGGCCAGCACGTTGATCCGCGCGTCAAGCCGCAGCGGCCCGATCTGGTGGCGAAGGCGATCGTGCCGGATTATGGCTTGAGCAGCCATGTCGCACCGCTTGGCATGGTGTTCTCGGCCGGGGCGACCGCTTTGCCGCCGCGCTGGCGCTCGGGTGCGTTCATCGGCGAACATGGCAGCTGGGATCGCGGCCACCTCAACGGCTACAAGGTGATCTACGTCCCGTTCGCCAACGGTCGTCCGGCAGGCAAGGCGATCGACGTCGTGACCGGCTTTGTCGAGGGCGATGCGGCGCATGGCCGCCCGGTCGGCCTGACGCTCGACAAGACCGGCGCACTGCTGATCGCCGACGATCTCGGTAATACGGTCTGGCGGGTCAGCGGCCGTTAGGGCCGAACGTGCGAAAACGGCGGCGTGGCTGTGTGAGCCACGCCGCCGTTTCGTTTCGTGTTACTGCGCGGTCGAGACGTTGCCCTTGAAGTCGAGCCCGACGTGGACGGTCTGGCCGGCCTTCATCGCGGTGCCGCGCCACACGCCCTGCTTGTCCTTGGTCAGCGCCGAGACGTTGGTGAAGCCGGACTTGGCGATATGCTCGCGTGCCTGCGCCTGCGTGAACGAGTTGGCGCCGCGGCGCGCCTGACCGTCGTTGACGGTATGCGCGGTTTTGATCGCCGCGTTGTTCTTGGCAGGGGCGGTTTGCGCCAGCGCGGGAGCGGCGAACAGCGCCGCGCCTAACAGGATCGTGGTGGACATACGCATAGTGATGTTCCTTTGATGGAGGTCAGACGCGATTGTAGCGGGCGCGTTCGGCGGCGATGTCGCTGTCCGAATAGGCAGGCGCGCTTTCGTCGAAGCGGTTCCAGCCCTGTGCCTGATACGCGCTGCGGCGCTCGCTCAGGTTGACGGTGCGATCGTCGCTGAGGATGTTGCGCGCAGTTGGAACCAGCGGTTCGTCGACCTTGGCGGTAACGAGCGTACCACCACGGCGGACACCCTCCGCATAGACGTGCGCGTCGTCCTCGGAGACGCCGGCATGGGTCAGCGCACCGACGAGACCGCCTGCCGCCGCACCGACGAGCGCGCCGCCCGCCGCACCGGCTGCGGTTGCCGCCAGCCAGCCAGCCGCGACCACCGGACCGATACCCGGAATGGCGAGCAGGCCGAGCCCGGCGAGCAGACCGCCGACACCGCCTACCGCCGCGCCGATGCCCGCACCCGTGCCCGCGTCCTCCGCGGCCGGTTCGGCGACATCACCAGCCGCATTGCGCTTGTCATGGCCGACGATGCTGATGTCGCGGTGTGCGACGCCGGCGGCTTCCAGATCCTGCACCGCGCGGCGGGCGTCGTCGTACTGGTCGAACAAGCCTGTGATGGTCTGTGTCATGAGTCTTCTCTCCTGTGCCCGGCCGTGGATCGACCGGGGCTTTGTGGTTTCGAAAGCGGGATGTTCAGCGGCGCGTGCCGCGCACCACCATGTGATAGAGCACCAGCACGATGATCGCGCCGATGACCGCGACGATCAGGCTGTAGACGTTGAGGCCGGTGACGCCGGCCGCGCCGAACTGGTTGAACAGAAAGCCGCCGACGACCGCGCCGACCACGCCAAGCACGATATCGAGCAGTACGCCTTCGCCGGTGCGATTGACGATTTTGCTGCCGATGAAGCCGGCGACCAGACCGAGGATGATCCATGCAAGAATGGACATTGACGTTCTCCTTTCAGACACGAGCGGTTGGCTCGATGTTGGAAAGGTAAGGCCGGAGCCGAATGCGCCAAAGATGCGCAGGCACCTGTTGCATGGGTGCGCCGGCACCTGTCCGTACAATTAACTTTGCGGATCGATGCCGAGCTGATGGCCCCGGTCGCGCGCCCAGATGATTGCTTCCGCGCGGCTGTGCGCGCCGATCTTGGCGTAGAGCCGCGCGACGTGGTTGCGCACGGTGTTGCGCTTCAGCGACAGGGCATCGGCGATGGCGTCGTCGGTCTTACCCTTGGTGATGAGGGCGAGCACCTCGCGTTCGCGCGCCGTCAGGTCGACCGGCGGGGTGGGAGCACCGTGCTGCGGCGGCGGCCCGCGCAAGGCGGCGAGGCGGTCCATGATCTTCTGGCTGAGCCAGCTCGAATCCTGCATCGCGCCTTCGATCGCGGCGATCAGGTCGAGTTCGGTGCGCTTGCGGTCGCTGATGTCCTGAAACGCGGCGAGGATGCAGTATTGGCCATTGATCGTCACCGTCTCGGCCGAGGCGAGGCAGGTGACGAGATCGCCGGTGCGCGTCTTGATCTGCACCTCATAGCCCCGGAACGAGCCGCTTTCGGCGACTTTCTTTTCGATTTCGCGGCGTGTCGCCGAACTTTCGAACAGTTCAATCTCGGCGGGCTTGCGGCCGACCACGCTGTCGTGGCCCCATTCGGTCAGCGCCAGGAAGGCGTGGTTGACGTTGAGGATGCGGTGCCCGTCGACGCTGGTCAGCAGCATCGGCACCGGCGCGAAGCGGAACGCGGTGGCGAACCGCTCCTCGCTCTGGCGCAGCGCCATTTCCGCGCGGCGGCGCGGTTCGAGGTCCGCGAAGGTGAAGATCATGCATGGTTCGTTGTTGGCCATCTCGGCCGGATGGCCGGCAAGCAGCACCAGTTTGCTGTCGCCGCCGGGCAGCGGCAATTCCGCCTCCATTTGCGGGACGGCGTCGCCGCGCCCGAGCCGCGCCTTCGCCTTATCCCGCTCGACGGCGTGTTCAAGGATGTCGAAATCATACAGCGAGCGGCCGACGATCTGGTCGCGTTCCCAGCCGGACAGTTCGAGGAAACCTTCGTTGACGCGGACGTAGCGCAGATCGGCGAGCCGCACGATCAGCGCAGGCGCAGGGTTGGCGTTGAACATGCTCTCGAAGCGCTCCTCGGCCTCGAACGCCTCGGTCGCGTCGCAGATGATGAGCACCAGGCAATCGGGTTTTCCATCGTGATCCAAAGCGAAGCCGCGCTCGCGGTGGACCCAGTCCGGCTCGGGCTGGCCGGTCTTGCAGACATCGACGATCACGTTCTCGAACGCCTCGCCACGACAGAGCCGTGCCATCGGATAGGCGGAGGCGGGCAGGGGCTGTCCAGCACGCAACCGCAGCGTGAAGCGATGCTGATACTCGCTGACCGTCGCGCCCAGATCGGCCACGCCCGCGCAGCCATGCATCGCCAGCGCGGCCGCGTTCGCCCAGACGATCCTTCCATCAGGCTCGATCAGGATCACGCCGTCGCTCAAACCCTCGACGATACGCTGGAGTTGTTCGCGGTCGGGCTGGTCGTTGGATGTTCTGGCCTTGACCATAGGAATGCGGCTCCGTCGAAGATGCGAGCGCATAACGCGGAACGGTTGCGAAAGACCAATGCGGCGGTGTCTCCGGCGCTGGTCGCTGCGGCGTAGCAATGGGCGGATCAGGCTTGATTGTCGAACAAAAGACTGATCCGGAAGGTCTTCAGCGTGTCGTGTTGGACGCGCGGTTGCGCGATCTGCGCACCAACCAAATCACCGCCGCCAATACGGCTACCACGGCGACAGCGATGGCGATGTTGGCCGGCGTGAGCAACTGCCCGAGCAGCGCCTCCAGCGCGTGGCCGAACACGAAGCCGACCGTGGTGAACGCGATCGCCCAAACAATCGCGGCGAGCGCGTTGATGAGCAGGAAACGACGCGCGGGAATCTTGGTGGTGCCGATCGCGACCGGGCTGACGGTGCGAAGACCATAGAGGAAGCGGAACACGAAGATGAAGCGGTTGGGATGCCGCTCGATCATCGCGATCGCCCGCGCGAACGCAGGCTTGTCGTGCAGCCGACGTACCCAGGCGAGGTTACGGTAGCGCCGCCCGAGCAGGAACAGCACCTGGTCCGCCGCGAACGAACCGAGCGCGGCTGCCACCATCGCCGCCGGGAGCGATAGCACACCGCGATGCGCGAACACGCCGCCGGTGATGACGCAGGCCTCGCCTTCTATGCCGGCACCGAAGAACAGCGCGATCAATCCGTATCGCGCAATCAGCAGCTCGATCGTCATGCTTTCCCCGTACCATTCGGATCGTACGCCGGCCCCAGCGCACGATCCGGTGCTACAGGCTAGGTTGATGTGGCGCTATGCCGGACTAACTCTGGCGGATGATTGCGCGGTACAGGTGCGTGTCGGCCAGCGAGTAATACAGCCAGATCTGCCCGTCGACCGTCACCACCGATGCGGCGAAGGCGATATCGGTGCCGGTGCGGTCCGGCCCGGGCGGCGGCGTGATGAGCGGTTCCACGCAGCGCGCGACCACCTTGGTATATTCGGCATCGAACGCGACCCAGCCGATCCGCCAGCGCGCGTCGTGGGTGGCGCCGTTGTAGAACATCACCGGCCGGGTCTTGTCGGTGGTGAGCAGCGGTCCGGTCGAGAGATGCCAGCTATCCCAGCCATCAGGGCGCGGCGAGAACGGATCGGCCGCATCGGTCCATGGGCCGGCGTCACCATCGCTGACCGCGAGACCGACCAGCGATGCCTCGTTGCGCGCATATTCGTAGAACATCCGCCAGCCGCCGTCTTTGGTGCGATCGACCGTGGCTTCCTTGATGTTGCCCTGGCTTGGCGTGTTCTGCATCGCGACGCCCCGTTTGGTGAGGCGATCGATCGACGGGCCGGTGGCGTAGAGCATCTCGCCGTGGGTGCGCGTCGCATCTACGCCGGTATAATAGATGACGACGCTGCCATCCGCGCGGAACACCGGCGTCGGGTCTTCGCACCCGCCAATGTCCTCCGCGCCCGGCCCGGGCGAGAGGATCGGCGTGTCGGTGGCGGTGAAACTGAGGCCATCCTCGCTCGTCGCGTACCAGATCGTGCCGGTGTCGCCGGTTTCCCCTGGCTTAGGCACCGCCCGCACCAGCATCGCATACAGGCCGCCATCGGTGCGCCAGACATAGGGGCTCATCAGGTCGCGGCAGGAAACCGCCTGATTGCCCGTCATCGTGATCGCGTCGATCTGTTCGACGTTGAAATCAATCGGCATCGTCACGCCCCCTGGGCGACGGTCAGCGACAGCGCGCCGTCAATCGTCACGGTGGTGCCGGTGATGTAATCCGCCACCGGCGACAGCAGGAAGTTAACCAGCGCCGCAACCTCGTCCGGTCGGCCGGCGCGCTGCCACGGGATTGCCGCCTCCTTCGTTTTCAACTCGGCGGCATTGTCGATCGCGCTCTGGTTCATGGGCGTCAGGATCATGCCGGGCGCGACGCCGTTAACCGCGATGCCCTTCGGCGCGAGTTCCAGCGCGAGCGTGGCGGTGAGCTGCGACAAGCCGCCCTTGGCGGAATCGTAATCGACGCCGCCCGGTCGTGGCGCGCGTTCGTGGATGGAGGATATGTTGACGATCCGGCCCTTCATCCCCTTGGCCTCCAGTCCGCGCACCAGCGCGCGGCAGGTGAGGAACGGGCCGTACAGGTCGGACCGCACCACCCGGTCGAATTGCGCCAGTTCCATATCGACAAGGAACACGCCGCTCATGTTCATCCCGGCCGAATTGACCAGCAGGCTGACCGTGCCGAACGCTTTCTCCGCCGCAGCGAACAGCGCGGTAACGCCGGCCTCGTTGCCGACATCGGTCTGAACGGCGATCGCCCGGTCGGCACCGCCGATCGAGGCACACACGCGCTGCGCCGCGGCCTCGTCCTTGTAATAAGTGATCACCACACGCGCGCCGGCATCGCCGAGCGCCTTGGCGCAGGCTGCGCCGATCCCGGATTCACCACCGGTTACGATCGCTACGGCATTGTCGAACATCTTATCGTCTCCGAACGGGGGAAGGTGCGGGCATCAGGCGGTCAGCGCGATGTGCATGGCGAAGCGCTTGCTGGCGCCGGGCGTGATTTCGATGATGCCGGGCTTGTCACGAATATCGCCGGAGAAGCCGACCGGATCGGAAAAGCCCTGCCACGGCTCGATGCAGATGAAGCCGGCACCGGGCTTGGTCCACACGCCGAGCGTGGGGAAGTCGGCGAAGTCGACCGTCAGCCTTGGTCCGGTCGCGGCGCCATAGCTGACCCGGCGGCTCGCCAGCGCATCGAAGATCAGCGCATCGTCGACGAACAGGTCGTCGCGGAGCGTCAGCAGATCGCCCACCACCGGCGACGGTTGCGGCTCGGGCAGCAGAAAGCCATTCGCGTCGATGCGGCGGACGGGCGCGGGTTCGTCGCGTTCGAAGCGGATACCGTGGGCGTCACGCGGCTGCCCGAAAGGGAGCGGCCAGCGCAGCGCGGGGTGGAAGCCAAAGCTTGCCGGCATCGCACGATCACCGCCGTTGGCGATCGTGGCGACCACCTCCAGCGTCGCACCGCCGAGCGAAAAGGCGATGTCGAGCTGGAAATCGAATGGGTAGATCGCGCGCGTCTCATCCGATGCCGTCAGGCGCATTGTGACGGCGTCGGCGGTCTGCGCGACGATGTCGAACGTCGAATGGCGGGCGAAACCGTGCTTCGGCATCGGGTAACTCGTGCCGTCAAGCCGGTAATGCCCGCCTTCCAGCAGACCAATAACTGGGAACAGGATCGGCGCGCGGCCATGCCATACGGCAGGATCGCCGTCCCACTGCAATTCACGTCCGTCGCGATCGGTCAGGTGCTGAAGTTCCGCGCCCAGCGTGGAAATACCGGCAGTGAGCCGGTCGGACGCGATCGTTGCAACGTACGCGGTCATGATGGTCCTTGGCAGATGCCTGGCGCCGCCGCGACTGCCAGATCCTCGACGCGCCAACCGCGACCGCGACGGGTTGGTTCCAGTTGCGAAGATGACTTCTTGTTCACAATACGATGGGGGATCGGGACCGCTCATCCCATGTGGGTTCCGGAGTGTGTGTTGCTACGGACCCGATCCCGTCGGATCATCCCTCATGCGACACGCGCGGCTGGATCGGGCCAGCAAGCGCGCGTGTCGCACAGCCGCGCGTCAGAACGCAAGCCGCAGACCGGTCCGTCCGCCGGCACGATGATCGGCCTCGCCGCTTTCACCGGTAAGTGCGCCGAACAGCGTAAGGCGCGGCGAGAGCGCGATCTCAGCCCCAAGCGTTGCGGTTGCGAGAACCGGTGCCCGTGATGCACCCTCGGCCAGCAGGGTGAGGTCCCCGCCGCCGAACCCGGCCAACGCGGCCGGCGTGCGGCCCTTCGCCTGATAACGCGCGCCAAGTGACAGGTACGGTGTAATCCGCGCACCTGGCACAAGCGCGCTTCCGCTGAACGTCAGTCCGCCATCGACGAACACCGCCGTGTGGTTGCGACGCGCAACCGACAATGCGAAAGCGCTGGTGCCGACCTCGTTTGCTGCGGAGCGGGTGGCGCGAATTGCGGTTGCGCCGAGGCTCGGTCGCACCGTCCAGGTTCCGGTGACGGGCAACGCGTAATCGATCGACGCGTCCGCTGTCCAACCATGCAGGCGATATTCCGCATAGACGCTCCCGTCGGGCACCGAACGCCTTGTGCTGGCATCACCCCCATCATAAGCGACCGTCGCCTTTATGCCGAAGCCGCCGCTGGCGAAGCGGCCGTGCACGCCTGCCACCGCGCCATCCGCGCGGGTATGCGCGGCCAGGCCCACCAGCGTTTGGCGGTTGTTCATGTAGCCGCCGAACGCGCCGATCGACCAAGTTGCGCCGCCAAAGCCGATCCCGCCGAGGAAGCCATAGCCGTTGGTGCGCGCAAGCGCATTGCCCGAAACCGCATCCGCCTCCAGCGTTGCCGTTCCGCCCAGCACGCTCGCGAAGGTGAACAGCCCCGGCGTGTCTCGCCGTGCGGTAAAATCCGCGCCGCGCCCGGACGCGGCAAGGGACAGGCCGTTACCGACCGTAATCTGCTGGGCCGAGGCATAGGCCTCCGGCGTCAGTTGCCCGAACAGCGCGGCGTTGGACGCGCCGGACGCTGTAACCAGCGAGGGCGCCACCGCGAGCAGTGCCGCACTAGATTTCCCGCTGACCAGAACGGTGTTTACATAATCGATGCTGCGCCGGACCGGCGCCGAGAAACTCGCGTCGTTAAGGAACTCGCCCGCCAGTCGGATGCGGGTGTCGTCCTGCACAAGGAAACCGAACAACGAGGCCGGTTTCACCACGGTGGTGTAGCTGCCGGTAATGCCGCCGCTCGCCACGATCAGATCGGTGACCGTGCCCGGTTTGACGGCGCCAGTGGCGACGAGTTGCAGCGTCGCGCCTTGCGCGATCGAAAGCGCGCCATTGACGACGAGCTTGTCCGATACGCTCGGCGTGATCTCGAACAACGAGGTCGAGCCACCCGCCAGCGAGACGGTTCCGTTGACCGTCATCGTGCCGGGCGATGCGCCCGGACTGAGCGTGCCGTTTACCGTGACGTTGCCATTGACGGTGCCCGCCGAGCCAAACGTCGCGTTGCTGCCCACCGTGATGTTGGACGCCGAGATGGTCGACCCGGCGAGACCGACCAGGCGGCCGCCCGCCAGCGCCACCGTGCCGAATGCGGCATCGCCCGACACGGTCGCGAAACCGGCGCTCATCCGCAGCGCCTCGATGCCGGAGACGGTTCCGAATGCGACGGGTGCGGCGACGCTGCCGCCGGACACGTCGATGCTGTCGGTGCCAGTGCCACCGGCGACCGAGCCGGCGAAAGTACCCGCGATCGTGAGCCGATTGTCGGCCGGGCCGAATGTGAGGTGCGAGGTGGTAAGCGATGCGTCTGCTGCGATGGTCAGGTCGCCGGTGATGGTGGCGGTGTCGAACGAGAAGCCGCCGCCATTCAGCGCCAGCGTGCCGCTACCTTGTGCGACCAGCCGCTCGAAGCCGGTCAGAGTACCGCTGTTGAGGGTCAGGCCGTTCGCAAAATCGAGCGTTGCCGTGTCGGTGCCGGCGCCGCCCGCGACGGTCCCGATCAAGGCGCCGCCACGCGCCAGCGTGAAGCTGTCGTCGCCCGCACCGAGGTCGATCGTGCCGGCCAAGGTGCCGCCGGAGGCGACCGTCACCGCCTGCGCGCCGTCGCCAAACGCGAGTGCCGCACCATCGCTACCGAGCGTTCCTGCGATCGTCAGCGTGCCGTTCGCCAGCGATACCGTTTCGAAATGCGTGGCGGTGCCAGTAAGCGTGACCGGTCCGTTAGCGGTAAGGCGCAGCACGTCAGTCCCGTCGCCGCCGTCGTAGCGGCCGGCCAGAGTCGTCGCGCCGAGTGCCAGCGTGTCGTCGCCACCGCCGAGCGAGGCTGCGGCGACGTCGCCGTCGACGGACGCGCTTTCGGCAGCGGCGCTGCCGTCGATCCGGCCGATCGTGAACCCGCCCAGGCTCGCGTTCAGGTTCGCACCGGCGAGCGAAACCGACTGGAAGTTCTGATCGAGCGCCAGCGTAAGCGTGCCGGTGCCGGCCACGGCGAGTTGCTGGAAGTTGGCGCGCGCGCCGATCCCGCTGCGATTCCCGTTGAGGATCACGCGGTATAGGTTGGTGCCGCCGCCGCCATCAACGCCGCCGGCCGCGATGCTGCCGGCCATGTCCGTGTAGCTATCGTCCCCCGCGCCGAGCCTCACCGCGCCGGCGATGCGACCGGCGTTCACGATGCTGACGCCCGCGTCACCGCCGGTGATCGTGGTTACGCCTGACGTTGCCAGCGTCTGCCCCGCGGCCACCGCCAGCGTCCCGCCCGCGAGCGCAATCGTATCGACGTTGAACGTGCCCGAGTAGTATCCGGTGCCGGTGCCGGTTTGCGTGACGGTTTCAAAATTGCTGATCTGCGATGCGGCGAGGGTGGCGGTACCGCCGCTCGCATCGACGATGTAATGGTCGTTACCGTCACCGCCGTCGACTAGGCCGCTCACGGTCGCACCGACACGCTGGATGAAGCGATCGTCGCCCGCACCGAGCGAAACCGCACCGTTGATGGTGCCGGCATTGTCGAGCGTGTCCGCGCCATCACCTAGAAAGATGTCGCCCGTGATCGTGCCGGTGTTGACGATCACGTTGTCGAACGCGTCGAACGTCTGGATTGCGGTGCTCGTCTTCGTGCCGGTCGCGGTTATGACGCCGGCATTGCTCAGGTTCAGCGCGGTTTCCGCGATGAGGATGGCGTAAGCACGCTCACCGCTGGCTGTAATTACACCGTTGGCCGTGTTTGTGATCGTACCCGACAACCCGGCGCCGCTCACGAGCAACGCGTTGGTCTGCGGGTAAAGATAGGGGCTAGCGCCGGTAGCGGTCGCACGGATCGTGCCGCTATTGGTGATGGTATACGCGATCGGCTGCGAAGCCGGATCCGCATACAGGCTGAGCGCAGTCGCGTTCGTGCCGCTCGTCGCATCGACCTGCGCGGACAGCGTACCTGAATTGGCGATTTGGATCGTGCCTCCGTTGTCCGACCCGAAATCATAGACGTTGATTGCGGCTGCCGCCGCTTTGTTGTCGCTGGAGATCGTACCGCTGTTCGCGAAGTCGATCGCGGTGGGGGCGACATCCACGTAACTATAGTTCGTCGCCGTTAAACCGCCTCCGCTGATCTGGCCGCTGTTGCGGATCGTCATGACACTGGTCCCGCTTAGCAAGACGCTCGGTGTGGAGTCCCCGTAGGGATAATATGGGTAACCGGGGTAGGAATAGCTGGGGAGCGACGCCTCCGCTTGCGTGATCGTGCCGCTGTTGGTGAAGGTGAGCGGCGTGGCGCTGTATACCGAAACAGACTGGCTACGCGGGTCTGCCGAGGAGATCGCGCCGCTGTTGGTGAAGGCGGACGTCGTGACGGAAACGCCGCCCGCAATCGAGCCTGTGTTGGTGATCGCCGCCAGAACCTGATCGTCTGGGAACAGCGCGGCCGAAGCAAATGAATATGTTATGCTGCTAGGCAGTGCAGTCGACAAGCTGCCGGTGATGCTGGCCTGATTGACGACCTGACCGTTGCCGGCCACAAACAGGTTGCCGCCAAAGGTGCCGTTGGCCGTTACCGTGGCGACCGTGTCGGCGCCGAGTACCTGCACGAGGCCGTCTTCGAAATTGCGGACTTTGGAAAGGTCGAGCGCGACCGTGTCGCTGCTCGTCAAAGAACGTCCATATATGTCCCGCCCGGCGCCACCATCGATGGTGCCAGAAACACCTAACGCATCCGCAGTTTGCAACAACAGGTCGTCGCCGTCGCCGAACAGCAGGTCACCTGCGATGGTGCCGCCGGCCGCCACATAGGTGCTGTTGCTGTAGGAGCGGGTGGGTGCGCCAGAATAATATGAAACGTCATAGCCCAGGTCGACGGTGCCGTTCACGGTTCCGGCGTTGCTGAAAAGACCGGAATACAGCTGCACCGCGGTGCCGCCGGTCCCCGTTATCATGCCGCCTGCCGCGTTGACGATCATAGCCGTCGCGGAGCCATAGCTGTTACGAATGGCGCCGATCGCGACGCCACCAGTGCTGGCGATGGTGCCTGAATTTGAGATCGTAGAACCCGAGGCCTCGACCGCGACGCCGCCGACGCGGATCGTCCCGCTGTTGTTGACAGTGATCGGCCCCGTGATGCCGTTCGCCATCGCGCCGCCGTCAACCTGCGTGATGTCACCCGAATTGACCAGAGTTTCAGGCTGGAAGTTGCTGATGCCGGTGCTGCCATCGAGCAGAATCGAGCCGGCATTGGTGATGCTGGCGCCACCGGTAATGGCGGTGAGTGAGCCTGCGGCAGCTCGGTTGGTCACGGTGATTGTTCCGAGGTTCGCGAAAGTGTCATCGCTATTCAGAGATACGCCGGACATGGAATAGGCCGTGCTATCTGCTGACTGCAAGACTGTGATGTTGCCGCGGTTGGTGATTGCCAATGCCGCGGTTTCAGGACTGCCGTCCGGATACGTGATCGCTTTGGTTGACCGGATCGCCGGTGCATCGATGACCGAAACCGCCCCGTTGAGATCGACGCTGCCGTTGCCGGCTAAAACAAGCGTCTGCGTGCGGGCTTGGCCATCAGGACCGCTAAGCGTCAGCTTGGCGCCGTGGGCGACTTGATAGCCGACACTGGAAAACGGCGTTGTATCGCCGGAAATCAAATTCGCGGACGTGTCGGTGTTGATGGCGTAAAGCAGCGAAGCCTTGCCGGTCACGGTAACGGTTCCGTTGATACCCGCGAACGATCCGGTGCCGGTGTTGACCAGATCCGTGAGGAGCGTGCTGCCATCACCCATCGCAAGGTTTCCGTTGAGCGTGCCACCGCTCAGCGCCAGGTATGCGGCGGCGCCATCGCCCACCACGACGTTGCCGTTGATCGTACCCGCATTGGCGATGCTGGCGTTGTATCCACCTATGACAGCCGGACCATTGCCGCCGTTTACCACGCCGCCTGCAGCATTGGTAAAGGACTGGTCGATCGACACACCCGTCCCGGCCGAGCTGATCGTCCCCGTGTTGGTAAAATAATAACCGTACGACATCACTCCGGTGGTCGCACCAGTAATCGTGCCGCTGTTCGACGATCGAAGCCCGACATTTCCGAACAGTGAGACTCCGACCCCTGCCGTGGACGTGATGGCGCCGCTGTTGTTCAGCACGGCGTCGGACATCTCAACGCCGGTGTTCTTGGTCGTGATCTGGCCGCTGTTCTCCAACGTGTTGTTGAACATCGAGACGCCACGGCTATCATTGGCCACGATGCCGCGATTGATGAAGTTATGGTTGCTGAAGGCTACCGCATAGCCGCCACGCCCATAGGCATCCACGACGCCGGAACCTTCGATCGTTCCTTCGTTGGTGAACATGGCGGAGGAGGCGAAGCCGTAATCAAGATCGCTGATGCCAGGCGCGGTGAGGGTCGTCCGGTTGATCACCGCTCCACGGCCGCTCAGAGTCAGGGGGTTTGCGGTCGAAAAACCCGCCAAAAGCGTCGCGGTCACCTGGGCGTCAGGCGCCAGGACGAGTTTTTGAAACCCGGCGTCGAGGTCGATCGGGGTAGTTACGTCCGTGTCTGCGGAGAATACTACACGCTCGACATTGTTGGTGCCGGCGGTGGTGATCGTGCCGGTGATCCCGGTCGCCAGCGCGCGACGGCCGACGTAGGTTGCCGCCACCGTGTTGTTGTCGTTGCCAAACGTTACCGCGCCATCGATCCGCCCCGTCGTGGAGTCGATCGTATTGCCGCCGCCGGTCGCCACGACATTGCCGGTGACGACCCCCTTGTTGACAAGGTTGATGAACGACGCTTGCACTGCTGTGCTGCCCGCAGAGGTAATCTCGCCGTCTGCGTTGTTGGCGATCGTCAGTAATCCGGCCGACAATGCCGCGCCGGAGCCTGCGTTGGCGATCGTACCATCGTTGGTGATGGTCGTTGAAGCGGTGGTATTGCGTAGCGTCGCGGCGTTCGAGGTGGAGCGGATCGCGCCGCCCGCTGAATTGGTGATGGTGGCGTAGTAGCTGCTATTGGAGTTTCCGGAGTCCACCGCGCTACTCGCGCCGCCATCGATGCTGCCCGCGTTGCCCAGCGTGACCACCGGGCCCAGGATGCCGCCAACGATTGCGCCGGCTGCCTGGTTGGTGATCGTCGTGAAAGTTGCGATCGATTGGTCGTAGCCGTAGGTGTTTGTGGTAGCGTTGCCGAGCAGGGCGATGCCGCCCGTACCGGTAAGGGTGCCGGCGTTATCCACTGTCGCGGAGATCGTCCCGCTTGCATTGCCGGGCGACGGGAGCAAGGCGAGTGCCGTCGCGCCGGAAACAGCACCGCCTGCGCCTACGGTGAGCGCGATTTGCTGCGTACTGTAGTAAGATGGCGTTGTCGAAGTCCCCGACATGACCGCAATCGCGCTCTGTCCGTCTGCGGAAACGCTACCACCCACGTTGATCGTGTTCGCGGTAAAAGAGCTATAATCGCTACGCAGGACGTCGACCGTGATCGCTGAGGTGCCGGTGGTGGCGACGTTCGCGCCTGGCGCGACCGTCAGCGTTGTGTTCGCAGTGGTCACCCGGATCCCGTCGGTGTCATTGCCGGAGCAGGCGGTGGTGCCGTCCGCAATGGTGGGGTCGGGTGAACATTGCGCCGTCGCCGCACTGGCGCTCGCCATCATCAGCGCCATCGCGCTGCTACCGACAGCGAACTTCCACCGACGCGCGGATGCGTCGATACCGACCTTGCTCATGTGCTTCCCCCCCAATCGGCGTACTCTGCCGATCAGCCACGATATGAACAATTGCCGAAATGTGTCTAGTCATATCGAACCGCAGCTTCTTCGTGTCTGCTTGATTTTGTTACGTGATCCTTGCGATTACCCGCCCGGAACTTGAACTTGACAAGCGGCAATGACAGGAAAGTAGGATGCGTACCGTTTCCAGCACCGCCAGCGCCCGTCTATATCACTTGAGCGAAGAGGATGCGGCCGCGCAGACCCTGTTCTACGGCCCGCTCGGCGAAGCCTTGATGGTGGCGCGACAGCAGCCCGAGGACGTACAGACCGGCCTCTGGTTGGCGACCGAAAGCGACGTGGTCGCGTTCCTCGATCTGGACGAGGGTTGAGGAGCGGGACTGCTTCGCCTTCGCGGCGGGACGGGGGCGTCTGTGCGGGACGTAAGTCGGCCAAGGCCGCCTGTCGTCTACGGGCGCTGCGATGCGTGTTGGTCCGCCTGCTTCCCCCTGCGGACCAGCGCGATCAGCAGGAGCGAAACCGCGGTCAGCACCGCGAGCATCAACCATGCGTCGTTGATCGCGTGAACCAGCGCGGCCTTTGCGATCAAGGGTCGCACCATCTCCTCGACCTCGGGCCCGATCGGCTGGCCGACCTGATCGAGAAACGCGTCGCGCGGAATGCCGATCGACACCGCCGTGGCGACGTCTCCGTGGCGCAGGCTGCTCGCGATGTCTCGCGCATGTCCGGCACTTCGGCTGAAGATGACGGTATCGATCAGCGCCAGCCCGATTGCCCCGCCGAGATTGCGCATGAGGTTGAACAGGCCGCTCGCATCCGCGACCATCCGCACCTGGATGTTGCCGAGCGCCAGCCGCGTCGGCGGCAGCAGGCAGAACATGATCGCCGCGCCTCGTAGGATTTGCGGCACGAGCATCTGCGCGAAGTCGGTATCATTGGTCTGCGTCACGCTCATCCCCATGCCGACGGCGAACACCCCGAAGCCGAGGCCGGTCAGCACGCGCGCATCGACGCGTTGCTCCAGCGCAACCGCGATCGGGGCGGCGACGAGTTGCGCGATCCCCGTCACAAGCATGATCTCGCCGATCTCGAGCGCGCCGTGCCCGCGCACAAGCCCGAGAAAGAACGGCATCAGGTAGGTCGATCCGAACAGCCCGACGCCGAGCGCGAAACTGAAGGCGCAGCCGATTGTGAAATTGCGATCGGCGAAGTTTCGAAGCTCGACAATGGGATGCTGTGACCGCAATGTGCGCCAGACGAACACAACGCCGCCCACGACGAACAGCGCCAACGGCATTGCCACCCGCAGCGAGCCCCAGCCGAACCGTGGTGCATCCTTCAGCCCAATCTCCAGCGCGGTCAGCGCGACAGCCAGCAAGAGCACGGCGACGCTGTCGATCGTCCGCAGCGCGTGGCGATCGATTGGGCTGCGCGGCAGCATGGCGGCGGCGCCGGTCGCGGCGACGATCCCGGGCACGATATTAACCAGGAACAGCCAATGCCACGAATAGGTCTGCGTCAACCATCCACCGACGATCGGGCCGATCGTCGGCGCGAAAACGGCGGCCAGACCGGCTATCGTCGTGGCAAGCCCCTGGCTACGCTGCGGGAACAGCAGGAAAACCGCCGAGAAAACCGCCGGGATCAGTGTGCCGCCGGCAAATCCTTGCAAGACCCGGAACGCGATCAGCGTCGCGAAGTTGTGGCTGATCGCGCACCCGGCCGAGGCGAGCGTGAACATCGTGATCGCCACCACGAACAGCCGACGCATGCCGAGCAGCCGTGTCAGATAACCGGTCATCGGAATGGCGACGATCTCGGCGGTGAGGTACGCGGTCTGCACCCAGACCATCTGATCCGCGCCGATGTGAAGCGCGGCGCGGATCGTCGGTAGGGAGGTCGCTACAATCTGGATGTCGAGGATCGCCATGAACATGCCGAGGCACATGAAGGCGAAACCGATCCAGGTACGGGCGGTCACGTGCGGTTGGGACTCGGTCATGATACCTTTCGGGAACGACACTTCGGCGGGCTGGATCAACCCTTGCCGGAACCCACGGCGCGGGAGATCGTTTCCTTCGCGACATAACAGATGTGCCGGGAACGCCGGTCGGATAGGACCTGCATGCGCCACCCGGTAACGATGTTGTCGCTGGCGACCGCGACGCCACCCCATATCCTCGATCAGGCGGTCGCGCTGGAGATCAGCCGGGACGTGCTCGGCGAAAGCTTTGGCGATTTTGAGCGGATGGCATCGGTGTTCGAAACCGCCGGTATCCAGACCCGGCAACTGGCGTGCCCGCCGGACTGGTATCGCACCCCGCGCGACTTCACCGAAAAGACCGCTGCCTATCTGGCCGCCGCCGACGACCTGTTCGTCGAGGTTGCCGGCAAGGCGCTCGCCGCCGCCGGGCTGGCGGCGGCGGATGTGGATACGATCGTGACCGTGTCCACCACCGGCATCGCCACGCCAAGCCTGGAAGCGCGCGCGATGCGTCGTATGGACTTCCGCCAGAACGTCGCCCGCGTGCCGGTGTTCGGGCTTGGCTGCGCGGGCGGTGTGACGGGGCTTGGCTTGGCCGCGAAGCTGGCGGGCGCGACACCGGGATCGATCGTCCTGTTCGTGACGATCGAATTGTGCAGCCTGACGTTGCGGACGCGAGGGACCGGCAAGGCGGACATCATCTCGACAGCGTTGTTTGGTGATGGCGCGGGCGCCTGCATCTTGAAGGTGGGCGACGAGGGTTTCGCGGAGGTGAGTGCTTCCGCCGAGAAGACATGGCCCGACACGCTCGACATCATGGGTTGGGAGATCGAGGCCGGTGGCTTCGGCGTGGTGCTCAACCGCGCGATACCAGCGTTCGCGCGACGCAATATGCGTGCGGCGATGGACGAAATGCTCGGTCCGCAGAACCTGCGGGTGGAGGCGGTGGATCGTTTCATCTGCCATCCGGGCGGTGCGAAAGTGGTGGACGCGCTGGAACTCGCCCTGTCGCTGCACCAGGGCTCGCTCGACCATGAACGCGCGACCTTGCGGGACCACGGCAACATGTCGGCCCCGACCGCGCTGTTTGTGCTCGACCGGGTGCGGGCCGACGCGCTGCCGCCGGTATCGGTGCTGACCGCGCTCGGACCCGGCTTCACCGCCAGCACCGTTACCCTGAAGCGCGCGGCATGACGCTTGCCATTGCGGTGCTGGTGTTCGTCACCGTGCAGCGGCTGATCGAACTCCTCATAGCGCGCAGCAACACCGCGTTTCTGCTGCGCCGTGGTGCGTACGAAGTCGGTCGTCGGCATTATCCGCTGTTGGTGGTGCTGCACGCATCGTGGCTCGCCGCGCTGTGGTGGTTCGGATGGCGGGCTTCTGTCAATCTCACGCTGTTCGCGCTTTTCATGGTGATGCAGGTTCTGCGCGTGTGGGTGCTGGCGACGCTGGGCCGGCGATGGACAACGCGCATCATCGTGCTGCCCGGCGCGCCGCTGGTGACGGGTGGGCCGTTCCGGTTCCTGCGCCACCCGAATTATTGCGTGGTCATCGCCGAGATTGCGTTGTTGCCGCTGGCGTTTGGGTTGCCGTGGATCGCGCTGCTGTTCTCGATCCTCAACGCGCTAGTCCTTTGGATCAGGATCACCGCCGAAAACCGTGCGTTAGGCGACAACGGCGTGAGCCACGCCTGATGATGCGCGACGTAAAGCAACCCCCGGACGAGTAGGACGACATATGCAACGAGCAGGATATCTGGCGATGGTTCTAGCGCTTGCCGTCGTGGGGACGGCCACGCCCGCAGCGGCTGCCGACGAGGGGCGCAAGGCCTGTTTCGCGGATGCCAAGCGTCTTTGCCCCGCCCAGGTAAAGGCGTTCAACCGCAAAGCCGCCGAAGCGTGCATGATCCAGCGAATCGATGAAACCTCGCCGACATGTCATGCCAAGATGCTGGCAATCCGCGACCAGCGGATGGCGAAACAGCAGCCCTCCCACCGCGACTAAGCCCGACCGGACGTGAACCGCTCAATTGCCATGCTGTGAGGCTTCGTGAGCGCACGACATCCGTGCGCTAGGCGTTAGTCCGGCATGGTCAGATACGTCGACACCCACAGCAGCGGCGCGTTCCAGTTGATCGCGACCTCGTTGTCGGCATAAGCGCGCGCGTCATCGAGCCAGCATCGCTGCGGTGCGCAGCGCCCCTTAAGGGTGGCGGAGGTGGGATCGGCGAAGGCGGTATTGTTCGCGCCGCCGCTCATCACGCCCGGTGGTGGCCCGGGCAGGCGTGCGTCGAGAGAATGCGCCCAGAAGCGATGATGCGGGTGGCGCATTGCCTTCCAGCCGAAGCCTGAAACATAGCTTTGATCGAGCGGGTTGCGACCGAGCACATAGTCCGCCGCATCGACCACCGCGTCACGATACGCGGCCTTGCCGGTGAACCGCGCGGCGAGCGCCAGTATGATGCCACGGTTGAGCATGGTGCCGTTCGATCCCCATTGGTAGCGGTTGGACGCATAGGGGATGTGATACCCGGAGCGGGCATCCTCGGCGAGGAAGCGGTCGGCAAGCGCGACCAGTTTCGCGCGGGCGGCGTCGCGTTCCGCCGCCGGTATGCCAGCGGCGGTGGCGAGCGTGATCGTGCCGAGCGCGGCGGTGCTGCCCCAGCCCGGTGCATCGCCCAGCGGCGCGGCGTGGAGCGCCATGCGGTGCAACGCGTCGGCGAGTTCGGGCATCTTCGTCGTGGCGTAGAGTTCCGCAGTGGCCCAGTAGAGTTCGTCCGACAGATCGTCGTCGCCATAGCCGCCGCTACCGTTGAAATGCTGCGCGGCGTAGACATCCGGGTTGCGTAGCGCCGCCTGATACGCCTTGGTCGCCGCGATGAGGCAACGGTGCGCGAACACTTGGTCGATCGGCTTCCAGATGCGTGCGCATTGCGCGGCGGTGGCGGCAAGGTTCAGCGTGGCGGCGGTGCTGGGCGGGTAGAGCAGCCGCTCCTCCGGATCGTCGGCGGGGACGGTCGGCAGCGCGGTCCAGTTGCGATCCGCGACCTTGTGATGCGCCATGCCGCCGGCATCGGTAAGGGCGAGGTGGAGCGGGCCGTCGCCCTGTCGGCCGTGCGGCAGCGCGAGACGCTCGCCATCGGGCACCTGCATGGCGAGCAGGAAGCGCATTTCCCAACGCGCCTCGTCGAGCAGATCGTTGCTGCCGTTGCCCGCCTCCGGCAGCGCGGCGCTGCCGTCGGGGAAGGGCGGCGCGGCGGCGTTCGTCTCGTACAGGTTGAGCAGCGTCCACACCGCGATGCCGCCGTTGACGACATATTTGCCCTGATCGCCCGCGTCGTACCAGCCGCCGGTCACGTCGAGCGAATAGCCGCAGCCCGGCCATGTCGTGCCAGCGCGATCGACGCCCTTGAAGCAAGTGACGACCTCGTGCGGGTGACCGGCGGCGCGCGCCCACGGCTTGCCGCCGGCGAACGCCGCCTCGATCGGAATGCCGGCGCGGGTCTGGTAGAAATAGTTGAGCGCGGCGCGCGACAGCGGGCGGTACACCTCCGCGCCGATCGCGAACGGGTGCGATTCCACGCCGCCGGCCTCGATCCGATAGGTTCCGGGCATGTGGACCCCGCCAAGGTCGATCCGGTGGACGTGATCGCCGGAGGCGGCATCGTCACCGAACGGCTGGGTCTGACCGGTGGTCACGACATGATCCTGCGCGTCGAGCAGGCGCCACGGCAGCGGCGCGGTGGCGGACGTGGCGAGGATCGCACGCTGTGAGGTGTCGGGACGGAAGCCGATCTGGTTGAGGTGGATCGCGGGGGCAGGCGTGTTGGCGAGCAGCGCGATTAGCGTCGCGGCCCCGGTGATCCGGCCGATGCATGCCATACGGTAGTCCTTCCCGAAGATCATGAATAGCGGCTGGCGCGGCAGGCGGCATTGTCGCCCGAGACGACGGGATCGACCGCCGGCGCCGACGCTGCGATCACTTGTGCCGATCCCATACGCGGGGTTGCGCATCGATCACCCGTTCCAGCGTGGCGGCAATGGTGCGATCGTCGGCGAGATCGGGGTGGCCATGGCAGCCGGTGAAATGCAGGCCGTCTACCTCCACGAACGCGATGCGCCGGTCGCCTGCCTGTCGCAGGTTCGCGGCGACAAGACTGGCCTCGCGTGCGATTTCGCCATTGGCGAGGTCGGTAGCCCATAGCAATACGAACGCCCCCGGGTAGCGCTGCCGCGCCTGCCGCACGAATGCGGCATAGGTGCGCTCGTAATCGGCGTGGAGTGCATCGCGGGTGGCCCAGCGCTCGCCAAGTTTGAGTTTTGTCGAGAAATCGTTGGTGCCGAGTGCGAACACCACCACCTGCGGATGCCAGCCGGTGCTCCGCTCGGGCGTTTTGCCGTCGAGCAGCGCGTAGGGATAGGCCTGCGGCATGGTCGGCGCGGCGAAACCATCGTAGTTCCGCACGATGCCGCGCCCCGAGATCGCGTTGATCTGATAGTCTGCATCGTAATGCGCGGCAGTAATGCCGGCGGGGCCGTGTGGCGTGTCGGTCGTCCCCCAGACCTGATCCTGCGTGCAATCCGTGGTGGTCGCGGTGTTGCCGTAGCCGACGGTGTGCGAATCTCCGATGAACTCGATCTGCCGACGACGCGGCGGCGGGGGCGCGAGCGGGGTCGTGCCAAGGGGTGCGAACAGGCCGCCGAAGCTGGTCGGGCCGGCCTGACTCTCGCTGACGACATCGACGCGGATGCGGTGATCGCCTGTGCCGGGTGCTGCGATCCGGTAGCGGGCCACCGCCGGCCGCACCAGCGCGATCGGCGCACGGCCATCGACGGTTATGCGTAGCGAGACGTCACCCGGACCGACTGCGAGATCGACCGCCGGACCGCGAAAGCGCGCCTCGAGATAGGTGCCCGGCCATTGTCGTTGATAGCGCATATTTGGCGCAGTGCCGTTCGTCACGACACGCCCGCCAATGTGAAGCGCAAGCGGTCGGCCCTGAGCAACATCAGCGCCGAGCTGCACGATCGCCCCCGGCGGTTGCGGAGCGGACGCGGCGCAGAGCGGGGCGGCCATGACCGCGAGCAGCACCAGCCTGTGATCGAAGCGCCTGCCGACCATGATCCTCTTCCCCACTTTGTGTTATCGGAGAATACCTTAGGCGCGCATCGGCGGCCGGACAACGTAGAGAAATGATTTGCTTTTCCGATGTCTATGGCCACCGTGGTATGGTGACGAAAGATCGTGAGGTCATCGGTGGCTGAGGACTGGATCGTAGGCATGGCCCCGGTGCCGGACGACGTCCCGCGATCGTCTAAGCAGATGATCGAGAGCATTCAGGGCCGCGCTGGTGACGACTTCATGAAGCCCGGCCACGTCATCTCCTGGATCAGGCATTGCCTCGGCGATGGCGGCACTGGTGGACGTGACCAGGGCGACACGCGCGCGTCTCAAGAGCTGCTGCGCGACCTTCATACTGTGAGATATATCAGCGGCCTTACCGCTAACGCGTTGGATGTCGCCGGCCCGGTCCGTTGCGGTACGCGGTGAGGGGCGGCGGGCCGGTCCTCACGCGGCGGCACACGCTGACCGGGGCGGCGTCGTGTGCGATGCTGCCTCGGCGGCTCGGCGCCGCCAGCGCGGTGCGGCGCTTGTCCAACCCGGCTGCAAACGGGCCGGCGCGGGCGCTCTATGCGTGGCTATGGTCGCTTTACGGTCGGCGAACGCTGAGCGGGCAACAGGAAAGCCCTAGTAAATCGCGTGACGAGCTGGAGTATATCGAGCGTACCACCGGCAAGCTGCCCGCTTTGCTCGGCCTCGACTATATTGACCCGGCCGACTGGGGCGGCGTGCGCGAGCGTGCGCTGGACTGGCACCAGCGCGGGGGCGTCGTGACCTTGTGCTGGCATTGGGGTGCGCCGGACATCGGAACGGGATATGAAAATTCCAAGCGCGATTTCGACGTGTTCGCCGCGCTGCGGCAGGGCGCCACCCAACATCGGCTGATGACCGAGCAGATGGACGCGGTGGCGGGCGAACTGGCGTGGCTGCGCGACCATAAGGTGCCGGTGCTATGGCGACCGTTTCATGAATTCAGCGGCGACTGGTTCTGGTGGGGCAAGCATGGGCCGGAGGGGTTCCTCGGCCTGTGGCGAACGATGTACGAACGGTTTTGCGGCCAGCACCGGCTCGACAATCTGATCTGGGTGCTGGGTTGGGCGGGACAAAACGTCGATGCGCTTTATTACCCTGGGCGCGGCATGGTGGATATCGCGGGGGCGGACATATACGTCGATCATCACGGCAACCTTGCGCCGATGTTCGCCGCAGTGAAGCGGATCGTCGGCGACAGCGTGCCGATCTGCCTGCATGAGAACGGGCCGATTCCCGACCCGACGAGCTTGGGGCCGGATGCCGACTGGCTGTGGTTCATGACGTGGCACACGCGCTGGCTGGAATCGCCCGACCAGAACGGCGTGACCGATCTGCGCGCGGCCTATACGGCGAAACGCTATCTGACGCTCAACGAGATCGCCGCGCGGCGGGGGAGAGGAATGCGATGACCGGAAAGATCGATCGGCGCGCGCTGCTGGCGTCGGCGGTGCTGCTGGCGGGATGTACCACGGTAGCGGCGGGCGGAGCCGCCGCACCGGCGCGCGACTTCGTGCGTCGCGACGGCATGCGGCTGATGGCGGGCGACCGGCAGTACCGCTTTGTCGGCGGCAACATGTGGTATGCCGCCTACCTGGGCTCCGACGCGCCGTACGGCAACCGCGCGCGGCTGACGCGGGAGCTGGACGCGCTGGCGGCGATGGGGGTGACCAATCTGCGCATCCTCGCCTCCGCCGAGGAAGGCCCGTTGCGCAATGCGATCAAGCCGGGGTTCCGCACCGCCACCACCGTCAACCAAACACTGCTCGGCGGGCTGGATTTCGCGCTGGCCGAGATGGCGAAGCGCAACATTCGCGCGGTGCTGTACCTGACCAACTTCTGGGAGTGGTCGGGCGGGATGATGACCTATCTGTGGTACGTCAACGGCGGGCAGTATCTCGACATGAACGACCCCGCGCATCCGTGGCCGGCGTTCGCCAATTTCAACGCAAATTTCTACGGCGATGATCGTGCGGTCGGCCTGTATTACGATTGGGTGCGCCGAGTCGTCACGCGCACTAATGGCGTGACCGGCCGCAGTTATGTCGACGATCCGACCATCATGGCGTGGCAGCTCGCCAACGAACCGCGGCCCGCCGGCGATGCCGCGCATGCGGTGCTGCCACAATTCTACGCCTGGGTGCGGGGCACGGCGCGGCTCATCAAGTCGCTCGATCGCAACCACCTCGTCTGCACCGGCTCGGAAGGGTTGAAGGGCGCGCTTGAACAGCCGGAGATCGTGCTGGCCGAACATGGCATCGCCGAGATCGATTATCTGACCGCGCACATCTGGCCGAACAACTGGGACTGGGTGCGCCAGACCGACCTGCCCGGCAGCTATGCGCGCGGCGAGACGCTGACCGAGGACTATATCGCGCAGCACATCGGCTTCGCGCGCACGCTCGACAAGCCGCTGGTGATCGAGGAGTTCGGCTATCCACGCGACGGCGGCAGCAACGATCCGGCGGTCGCGACGCGGTTCAAGGATCGGTTTTACGAACTGATCTACGCCGCTGCCGAGCGCGACATGGCGGCGGGCGGACCGATCGCCGGCACCAATTTTTGGGCGTGGAACGGCGAGGCGCGCGCACAGCATGGCGACTTCCGCTTCCACCCCGGCGACCGTGCCTATATGGGCGACCCGCCACACGAGCCACAAGGGTGGTACGGCATCTTTACCGGCGATACGACCGTTCGTGTTGTTGCCGATCACGCCGCCCGCGTTGCGCGCCTGCCGCAGCCGCGCTGAGGCAGGGCGAAGGCAAGGTGCGGCAATAGCAGCCGGGCACAGGGGGAAGAGCGCTGCGCGGATTGCCTCGCCGGGCGGGTCGCGCACGCAGGCCGGCCATGCGTAGATCAGGCGGGGTCAATCGGCGCCCCTATCGACTTGTGCGGGCTGCGGTCCCGCGCCGGATGCATGATCGTAGCGGCATTGGTGCGCATTGATGCTGTTTCGCATCTTCTCCAACAGCGCCAACGAGTGCCGAAGCGTGGCGGCCAACTCCTTCTCGTCCTTCGCGCTCTCTTCCTTGACGGTATATGCGCTGTCGATTGCCTCGAGCGCCTGCGCTTTGCTGAGCGCGCCGTTGTCGAGCAGACTGTGCACGAGGCTTTCGACAAGCAGTAGCGAGGCTTGCGCCTGTGCATCGCCAGATGGCTGGCGATCACTCTTGAACGAAGAGTCGGCGGTTGGTGTCTGGTTCATCATCGCCCTCTTCTCCTTCGAGTCCGGAACAGAAGGAAATGCTCGGTGGAGGCATCGGTTTCGTTGCGAGCCGATGTCTCGCCACGCAATTTATCGCACAACCGCCCTTCGCGATGCCGCGGCATGTCACTGCCGAGTAACTCGAAGCCCGGCTGAAACTTGCCGACAATCGTCCTGATTTAAGTCACGCGTCGGGTCTGTCTTGTGCCGATCGTTGACGGGTGGGAACCTGCCCATGCGGCACGCCCGGCTGTCATGCCTGCGCTCACCCACGTGTTTAGCAGCAATACCGATGCAGGTGAGGGATGATGCGACCTGGTGACCCCTACGAGAATCGAACTCGTGCTTACGCCGTGAGAGGGCGTCGTCCTAACCGCTAGACGAAGGGGCCGTGCGCAGTCGAAGCGGCGCAGTACGGCGCACGCTCCGCTGCGTCAAGCCGGATTATCGCTACGCAGCGGCGCGGCGACGCTCCGACATTTCGTCGTTAAGCATTTCCGCCAGCAGGAATGCCAGTTCGAGGCTCTGGCCAGCGTTGAGGCGCGGGTCGCAGTGCGTATGGTAGCGATCCGCCAGCGATTGCTCGGTCACCGCCACCGCGCCGCCGGTGCATTCGGTGACGTTCTGCCCGGTCATCTCGGCATGAATGCCGCCCGCGATCGAGCCTTCGGCGCGGTGCACCGCGAAAAAACCGCGCACTTCCGCAAGGATGCGCTCGAACGGTCGGGTCTTGTAGCCGTTGGCGGCCTTGACGACGTTGCCGTGCATCGGGTCGCAGCTCCACACCACCGGATGGCCTTCGCGCATCACCGCGCGGACAAGCTTGGGCAGGCCGGCCTCGATCGTGTCGTGGCCGTAGCGGGTTATGAGCGTCATGCGACCGGGCACGCGCGCAGGGTTGAGCGTGTCGAGCAGGCGCAGCAGCGCGTCCGGCTCCAGCGAAGGCCCGCACTTCATGCCGATCGGGTTGCCGATGCCGCGCAGATATTCAACATGGGCGCTGCCCTCGAAGCGGGTGCGGTCGCCGATCCACAGCATGTGTGCCGAGGTGTCGTACCAGTCGCCGGTCAGCGAATCCTGCCGGGTCAGTGCCTGTTCGTAGCGCAGCAACAGCGCCTCGTGACTGGTATAGAAGCGCGTCTCTGCCAGCTGCGGCACCGTTTCGGGGTTGATCCCGCACGCTTCCATGAAGTCGAGCGCCTCGCCGATCCGGTCGGCGACAGCAGCATATTTCTGCGACCACGGGCTGCGACCCATGAAATCGTGCGTCCAGCGGTGGACCTGGTGCAGGTTGGCATAGCCGCCGCCGGCAAAGGCGCGCAGCAGGTTGAGCGTCGCCGCCGACTGGCTGTAGGCGCGCACCATGCGCTGCGGATCGGGGATGCGGCTTTCCGGCGTGAAGGCGATATCGTTGACGTTATCGCCACGGTAGCTCGGCAGCTCGACGCCGTTGATCGTCTCGGTATCGGCCGAACGCGGCTTGGCGAACTGGCCCGCCATCCGGCCGACCTTCACCACCGGCAGCTTCGATGCATAGGTCAGCACCACCGCCATCTGGAGGATGACGCGGAAGGTGTCGCGGATGTTGTTGGCGCTATGCTCTGCGAACGATTCAGCGCAGTCGCCGCCTTGCAGCAGGAACGCCTTGCCTTCGACGACCTTGGCGAGATCGCCGGTGAGGTTGCGCGCCTCGCCGGCGAACACCAGCGGCGGGAAGCTGGCGAGCTGGTCGGTGGCCGCGTCGAGCGCGGCGGCGTCGGGATAGGTCGGCATCTGGCGGGCCTCGGCCGTCGTCCAGCTATCGGGCGCCCAGGTGCTCATGTCGTTCTCCATTCGAATTTGGATGTACCAGTCGGCATGCGTGGCGATACCGTTCGCGGCGATCTGGTTGACGGCCTGACTGCCGGCGCGCTTGCCGTCTTCTTCCCAGCCCTGCACCGTGCTGCCGGGCGCACCGTACCACGCGCCGAACGCCGCCCGGCTAAGCGCGCGGTCTTCTCGGAAGCGTTTGATCTTGATGCCGGCAAGCGTTGTCATGCGGCGTAATTACGCGAACGGGGTAAATTCCGCAAGTGGGTTTACCCGATTAGAGTAATCGTGCCGTCAGTCTACCGCCGGCTTCCAGTCCCAACCGAGCGGGTCGCCATCCATCACCTCGACACCCGCGGCAGCAAGCTGGTCGCGCAGTGTGTCGGAGCGGGCGAAATCCTTCGCCACCCGCGCAGCCTTGCGCTCGGCAAGGCATGCCTCGATGTCGTCTGGGGTGATCGCCACGCCTGCCGGCATCACCCGCAGATCGGCACGGGCGAGGGTCAGCAGCGGCAGGCCGAGCACGTCGACGAAATCCGACAGCGCCGCCAATCGAACCGTTGGTGACAGCTTCTTGTCGGCCAGCATCTCGTCCAGCACCGGCAGCGCACGCGGCGTGCCGAGATCGTCCGAGACTGCCTCATCCAACCGCGTGCGATATCCGGTCGCATCGCCCTTCACCGCGCCATCGTCGCGCGCCCGCAGCGCCTCGACCGCCATCACCAGCCGCTTCAGCCGGGTGGACGCCGCAGCGAGGTTTTCCCACGAGAATTCGAGTTCGCTACGGTACTGCGCCGACAGGCACATCAGGCGATAGGCGAGCGGGTGGAAACCACGGTCGACAAGTGTTTGCAAGGTGGTGAAATCGCCTGACGACTTCGACATCTTGCCAGCGCGTTCGACCAGGAAGTTGTTGTGCATCCACACCCGCGCGCCGGTATCCGCGCAATCGCAGAACGCCTGGTTCTGCGCGATTTCGTTCGGGTGGTGGATCTCGCGGTGGTCGATGCCGCCGGTGTGGATGTCGAAACCGTCGCCGAGATATTTGCGGCTCATCACCGAACATTCGAGATGCCAGCCGGGTGCGCCGCGACCCCAAGGGGAGTCCCATTCCATCTGGCGCTTCTCGCCGGGCTCGGACGTGCGCCAGATCGCGAAGTCCTGCGGATGGCGCTTCCCGGCGACCGGATCGATCCGTCCTTCGCGTTCATCATCGCTCACGCGGGCGAGACGGCCATAATCGGGCACGGTCGAGACGTCGAAATACAGACCGCTATCGAGTTGGTAGCAGTGATCGGGTGCGATTTTCTCGCCGAAGGCGATCATCTCGGCGATGTGATCGGTCGCGAGCGGGAAGTGCGCCGGCTCACGGATGTTGAGATCTGCGAGGTTCTGCTTGAACGCTTGCGTATAGTGCGCGGCGATATCCCAGATGCTCATCGAGCGGGCACGCGCGGCGGCTTCCATCTTGTCGTCGCCAGCATCGGCATCCGAGGTGAGATGCCCGACATCGGTGATGTTGATGACGTGGGTGAGGGGATAGCCTTTCCACGTCAGCACGCGGCTGAGCGTGTCGGTGAAGACGTAGGCGCGCAGATTGCCGATGTGCGCATAGTTGTAGACCGTCGGCCCGCACGAATAGACACGCACGTTGGCGGGGTCGATCGGGGCGAATGGCTCAAGGGTTCGCGTAAGGCTGTTGTAGAGCGTGAGGGGGGTGCCGGTCATCGCGCAGCCCTTAGCGGCGCGCGCGCCGGCCCGCAAATCGGCGACGAAGTCAGCCGGCGCGGGTGGCGAGGCCGCGCAGAGTGTCGAGCGTGTCGCGGATCGACTCCTGCCGTGCGGCCCGTGTCGGAGCGGGGTCCGGCGTGACGTCACGCCGGGCGACGCTGCGTTCCAGCCGGTCGAGCAGCGCGCGGACCGAGGTGGGTGGATCGCCCTCCGGCGCGCGCGCGGGCGTCTGCTGCATCGAGGCGGCGATCAGGTCGATTGCTTGACCGGTCTCCACGCGGACCGAGGCGGGCAGGTTGGCCGGCTCGTCGGGCTCTTCGGCGAAATCTTCGGCGGTCGGCGCCGGCGCCGCCTGAAGCATGGAAGCGGCGATCAGGTCGATGGCGCGACCGGTGTCGCGCCGGATCAGTCTGGGCAAGGCGGCGGGTTCCGCTTGCGCCGCTTGCGCCGCTGGCGGCGTCGGCGCCTCGGCCTGCGATGGAGCAGGAGTCAGCCGAAGCGAAGCAGCGATCCGGTCGGGTGTATCGGACGTGTCGAGCCGGATCGGCAGCGGCGGCTCGGCGGGAGCGAGGCGGGACGTCGGCATCGGTCGCTCTGGCTCCGGCGCTTGCGCGTCGAACGACGCGGTGAAGGATTGCGGATCGAACGCGGCGAGCGGCATGTCGAGATCGTCGGGCAGGGCCCGCTCGACCGGAGCCACTTCGGCGCGCACCTCCAGAAATGGTGTGCCGAGATCGCGGTTGGCGAACACCGGCTGGCGCGGCGGCGCATCGGGATGCACGTCGGCACGGCGCAAGGCCGGCCCGGCAACGCCGGTCGCGCGGGGATTTTGCAGGATGATCAAGCGCGTGCCGACCGCGACGAACAGCGCGACCCAGGCCAGCACCGACACGACCCCGCCACCGACCAGCGCCAACATCGCGCGTGCGGTCAGCCCGAGCGGCGGTTGCGCCGCGTTGACCAGCGCGGCGATCCCGCTGTCGACGACGAGCGACTCCAGCGTGGAGGTCGGCATGACAGCGAATACAAGGGCGATGAGCACGCCTGCCACCCCTGCGCCGGTGGGCGCAAGCGGAAGGATCAGACGCTGACGGGGGGACGCGACCATGATCCGTGTGATGGCACAGTATCGGTAAGTTTTTGGTAAACCGGTTCGTAACGGCCCACGTTCACCGCCCAGTTGCGCTCAGCTTCGACAAAGGCGCGACCGCGTGTGCGGCGTGCTTCCCAGCCGTCGCGGTGGCTGAGCAGATCGGCGAGCGCGGCAGCGATGCCGCCGGGATCGCCGGGCGGGAACAGCGTACCGGTAACACCGTCGCGGATCAGTTCGCGGTGCCCGCCGACGTCCGATGCCGCGACGAGGCGGCGCTGCGCCATTGCCTCCAGTGGTTTGAGCGGCGTGACGAGATCGGTCAGCCGCATGTGCTTGCGCGGGTAGGCGAGAATGTCGACGAGGCTGTAATAACGTTCGACCTGCTGGTGCGGCACGCGGCCCGCAAAGTGGATGTGGGCCGCAACCGGCGAGGCGGCGGCCTGCGCGCGCAGCCTATCCTCCATCGGCCCGCCGCCGACCAGAAGCAGGTGCGCGGCTGGCCGTGCCGCGACCAGGGCGGGCATGGCGGCGATCAGATCGTCGAGACCTTCGTAATCGTAGAAGCTGCCGATGAAGCCGATCACCTCCGCATCGGTGATGCCGTGCCGCGTGGCCAGGACGTCATCATACGCGGCAGGGTCGCCGAACAGTGAGAGGTCGACGCCGTTTGGGGAAACGAGGATCTTGCCCGGCGCGATACCGCGCGCGAGCAGGTCGCCGCGCAGGCCTTCGCAGATCACCGACACCGCATCGGCGCGGCGCACCGCCCATGTTTCGAGCGCGCGGGTGGCGCGGTAGCGAAGCGAGCCTTCGCTGCCGGTGCCGTTGCCGACCGCCGCATCCTCCCAGAACGCGCGGATCTCGTACACCAGCGGCAGCCTTTTCGCACGCGCGACCCGTAAGGCGGCAAGCGCCCCCAGAACCGGCGAATGCGCGTGGATGATGTCGGGCCGGAACCGCTCCGCCACCGCCGCGACGCTACGCGACAACGCGTGGATTTCGGCAAGCTCGCCCAGCACCGGCGGCAGCTTGGGCGCGCGTGGAGTGCGGTGGAAGTCGATGCCGTCGATCGTCTCCGCGCTCACGTCCGACACGCCCTGCCGCACGCCGGTGACCGCCGCGACCTCCCAGCCGCGTGCCTGCTGCGCCTTCAGGATCGCGCGCGTGCGAAAGGTGTAGCCGCTTTGCAGCGGTAACCCATGATCGAGGACGTGCAGGATCTTCATGCGGCTTCATCTGCCACGCGACTGCTTAACGGAGCCTCAACTTCGCGCGGGCTATGCGGGTGCGAACCGAGGCTACGCAGCGCAGGGACGACGCTATGATCGACAATTTTGCGCTCGCGATCAGCCACGGCTTGATGATGCTGGCGATCTGGGCGTTGCTGAAGCGGCCCGACCTCGATCGCGAGCCCAGTCCGCGCGATCGGCCGGCGCGGACCAAGCCGGGCAGGGAGGATCGGCCGGGTGCGTGACCTCATCTTTGTCGCGTTCCTGGCTGCGTTCTTCCTGGCGGGTTTGCGCAAGCCGTTCATCTTCGTGCTCGCCTATATCTATATCGACGTGGTCAGCCCGCAGCGCCTGACCTACCTCCTGCTCAATTCGATCCCGATCTCGCTGATCGCGTTCAGCGCGGCGGTGCTGAGCTGGGCGCTGATCGACGATAAGCGTGACGTGCGGCTCGCGCCGCGCCAGTTCATCATCCTGCTGCTGCTGGCATATTGCGGAATCACCACGCTCAACGCCGACTTCCCGCAGGCCGCCGCCGACAAATGGGACTGGGTCTGGAAGGCGCTGGTGTTCGCCGCGTTCCTGCCGCTGACGCTGCGCACCAAACTGCGCGTGGAGGCGCTGCTGCTGTTCATGGTGCTGTCGGCATCGTCGATCATCATCGTCGGCGGGATCAAGACGGTGGTGTCGGGCGGCGGCTACGGCGAACTGAACCTGATGGTCTCGAACAACAGCGGCCTGTACGAAGGCTCGATCATCTCGACCGTGGCGGTGGCGATCGTGCCGCTGGTGCTGTGGTTCGCCAGCCACGGCACGATCTTCAAACCCGACTGGAAGGTGAAGCTGTTCTGCTACGCGCTGGTGTTCGCGTGCTGCATGATCCCGGTCGGCACCTCGGCGCGGACGGGGTTGTTGTGCATCGTGCTGGCGGCGGTGCTGCTGCTGCGCGATGCCAAACGCAAGATGCTCTACATCGGCGTGATCGCTGCGATCGGCGTGGTGGCGGTGCCGTTCCTGCCATCGGCGTTCGTGTCGCGGATGGGAACGATCAAGACCTACAAGGCCGACGAATCCGCCTCGACCCGGCTGGCGGTGTGGCAGTGGACGTGGAATTACGCGAAGACGCACCCGTTCGGCGGCGGCTTCGACATGTACCGGCAGGACGTGCTCAACTACGATCTTATCGTGGCGGAAGGCACCGGCAGCAACATGACGCTGAAGCACATCCCGACCTCGGACCGGGCGCGTGCCTATCACAGTTCGTATTTCGAGATGCTGGGCGAACAGGGCTGGCCCGGGATCGTGCTGTGGGGCGGTCTGAACCTGGTCGGCATCTTCCGCATGGAGATGCTCAGGCGCCGCTACCGCAAGCCCGCGCCCGAGGATGCGTGGGTGGCGCCGTTGGCGGGGGCATTGCAATCGGCGTTGCTGATCTACCTGCTCGGCGCATCCTTCGTCGGCATCGCGTTCCAGCCGTTCATCTATCAGTTGATCGGCGCGCAGATCGGGCTGGACACCTATCTGGCGCGCAAGCGATCCGAAGGAGCTTGGCGGCCGTTCCGCAAGGCGAAGCGCGAGGCCGAGCCGAGTGGTGCGACCGAGCCGGCGCCGGCCTGATCCTCGTACCCTCAAGGGGTTTGGGCCGGGCACGCTCCGCGCCCGGCCCGAACGCCTCAGGCGTCCGCGGTTTCTTCCGCCAACGCGGCGATGATCGCCTTGTTGAACGCAGGGATGTCGTCGGGCTTGCGGCTGGTGATGAACTGGCCGTCGCGCACCACTTCCTCATCCACCACGTCAGCACCGGCGTTGGCGAGATCGGTGCGCAGCGAGGGCCAGCTCGTCATCGTCTTGCCGTCGACCACGTCCGCCTCGATCAGCAGCCACGGTGCGTGGCAGATCGCCGCGACGAGCTTGTCCGCATCGACGAATTCCTCGACGATATCGACCGCGCGATCATTCATGCGCAGCGCATCGGGATTGGCGACGCCGCCGGGCAGCAGTAACGCGGTGTAATCCTCGGTATCGACATCGTCGATAGTCAGGTCGGGCGTGATCGTGTCACCCTTCTCATCCTGCTTCATGCCCTGGATCGGATCGGTCGAGAGGGACGCAAGCGTCACCTTCGCGCCGGCATCGAGCAGCGCCTGACGCGGTTCAAACAGTTCGGCCTGCTCGAAGCCATCGGTGGCGACGATGAGGACGTGGGCGTGGGAAAGGTCGGTCACGGGGAATCTCCTTGGCAGATGCGCCTCAAACCCCCGGCCGTGCGGCTCCGTTCCGGAACGAAGCGACAGACCGCGCATTTTGAAAGCCATGGAGCAAAGCACGATGACCGGCGAGATCACCTATCACGACGACAGCGATCCGGGCATTACGCGGCGCAAGGTGCGGAACGGCTGGGGCTATTGGGACGCGGACGGCAACCGCATCACCAATCGTGACGAGATCGACCGGCTCAACCGTATCGGCCTGCCGCCGGCCTACCGCGACGCGTGGTTCTGCCCCAACCCGTGCGGCCATATCCAGGCGGTCGGCTGGGACGAACGCGGCCGCAAGCAGTACCGCTATCATCTCGATTTTCGTGCCGCGCAGGATTGCGCCAAATACGACCTGTGCGCGCCGTTCGGTCGCGCGCTGCCCAAATTGCGTGCGCGGGTCGAGGCCGATCTCAAGCGGCGCGGGCTCGGCAAGGACGCGGCGGTGTCGGCGATCGTGCGGCTGCTTGATCTCGGCCATATCCGCGTCGGCAACGAAGGGTATGTGAAGGAAAACAAGAGCTATGGCGCGACCACGCTGCGCCGCCGCCATGCTGCGCTCAAGGGCAAGACGCTCAAGCTGCAGTACAAGGCCAAGTCCGGCAAGATGCGGCTGCTCACCATCACCGACGCCTCGCTAAGCCGGTTCGTGAAGAAGTGCCAGGATCTGCCCGGTCAGCACCTGTTCCGCTGGATGGACGATGCCGGCGAGTCGCACCCGGTCACCTCATCGGACGTCAACGCCTATATCCGCGAGGCGATGGACGGCCACTATACCGCCAAGCATTTCCGCACCTGGAGTGCGAGCGTGGTCGCCTTCGAAACGCTGATCGGTGCGGAGCATGACATCGGCCTCAAGACGATGCTGGAGCCGGTCGCGGCGGCGTTGGGCAATACGCCGGCGATTTCCCGGAAATCCTACGTTCATCCGCTGCTGATAGAGGCGACCAAGAGCGGGCAGGCATCGCTTCGCGCGACACGCCTGCCCCGAAGCGCGCGCTATCTCAGCCGCACCGAACGCGGGCTGATCGCGTTTCTGGAGGCGGGTGGCGTGCCCGAAGCATCAAGGGCTGCATAACCGACATGAGTAATACGACCGCGCCGATCCTTCCGCCGGTAAAGGTGCGCGACATCAACATGCAGTTCCGCGACCTGGTCGGCGCGACGTTCGACTGGCTCGGCACGCACTGGCTGCAGATCCTGATCGCGCTAGGCGTCGGCGCGGTGATCGTCGTCGTATTGGCGACGTTGCGCAAGCTCGGGGCGAAGCTATGCAGCAGTCGCTTCAAACTCGCTGGCTGGGGGCCGGTGGTTGGCCATGCGATCGTGCGGACGAAGAACTTCTTCATCGTGATGGTCGCCGCCAAACTCGTGCAGGGATATGCCGGCGCGCCACCCGAAGTCGCCGCGACGATCAAGTTCCTGTTCACGATCGCGGCCGTGTTCCAGGTGGCGATCTGGGCGCGCGAGATCATCCTCGGCGCGATCACGCGGCGTACCGGCTCCGAACATTATGCCGGCGAAGCGCTGGAAAGCGCGATGGGAATCATCCGCTTGCTCATCACCTTCGCGGTCTTCGCGATCGCGTTCATCGTCGTGCTCGACAATCTCGGCGTCAACGTCACCGGGCTGGTGGCGGGGCTTGGCGTGGGCGGCATCGCGATCGGCCTTGCCGCGCAGGGCATCTTCGCCGATCTGTTCGCGGCGCTCGCCATCCTGTTCGATCGGCCGTTCAGGCGCGGCGACAAGATCAGCTTTGGTGACAGCAGCGGCATCGTCGACAGCATCGGGCTGAAATCGACGCGCATCCGCGCCTATTCCGGCGAACTGCGCGTGATCGCCAATAAGAACCTGCTCGACAAGGAAATCCTCAACGTCTCGCAGCGCAACCACATCCGCCTCGGCTTTACGATTGGCGTCGCCTATGAAACGCCGCCCGACGTACTGGCGCGGCTGCCCGGCATCCTCAAGGAACTGGTGGAGGCGGAAGGCGCGACGGCAGCGCGGGCGGGTTTTGAATCGTTCGGCGCAAGCTCGCTCGATTTCGCGCTTCTGTTCGACATCCCCGGCGAGGACTGGGGCACCGCGCACCCGACCCGCGACAGGCTGATGGTCAGCATCATGCGCCGCTTCGCCGATGAAAAGATCACGATCGCCTATCCGACCCAGACCACCTACACAGCCGCGCCCGACGGCACGATCATCATGCCCTATGCCGATCCCGTCGGCGTAAAACAGGTCGATCTGGACAAAGGCGAAGCGTAACCGCCGATGCCTTCGCTTGGCGGGAGCGTTGGCGGCACAACTGGCAGAGCAGGGATCGCGCCGCCGCTGATCCACGACCACGCGGTGATCAACGGTTCGACCAGCACCAGAGCGGTGCTCACCGCCACCCACGATGCGCGGCACGATGCCGACCACTAGGCAGCGCCGGACGCCTCACGCTCATATTGAACACAATCGAGCCACGCGGCGCACGGTGGCGGGAGATCGCACCGAAACCGAGGCGATGCGATGCCGCGCAGGCGGTGCGCATGGTACGCGCGCCGGATGGAGCGATACAGACATATGCGCGGTGGCGCAGGCACATGACGCAGGCCCTTGCCCACGGTAGCCGCGCGCCCTTCCAAAGCCGTCGTGCCGGCCTGCGCACCGGGCCGCGCCGCGCCGGGACGGTGCAACTGGTGACGCCGCGTGGCGCGATACTGGCGGCGCTTGGGCTGCTGGTCGTGTCGCTCTGCTACAAGCTGTTCGCGCTGGGCGTGGTGGTGATGCTGGCGCTGGGGGTCGGGCTTTGGGCGTTTCGCGCCAGCTGGCGCCGGATCGATCCGGTGTTCGTGCTGGCCACCTTGTACGTGGCGGACGCGACCGTCACCGCGTTCATGGTGTCGCGCTCGGCAGGCGTCGCGCGCACGGTACAGTTTGCCATCACCGCCTTCGCGCTGCTCGGGCTATACGCCTACGCGCAGGCGGCCAGGCGGGTTGACGCCGCATTCCTTCTGAAAGGCGTCGGCATCGTGAGCGCGGCGATCGCGCTACACCTCATCGTCTGGCATCTGCTCCACCACCATTATGTGACGTGGAAATACCTGTCCGATACCAAGCTGATCCTGTCGCTCGCGCTTATTCCGCTGTTCGGTCTGGAGGATTGGATCAAGGACAAGGCGCGCATCCTGTTTCCGGCCGCGCTGCTGCTGGCGTTCGTCGTCATCCTGATGAGCGGCGAACGCAAGGCGCTGATGCTGTTCTGTATCCTGTTCGCGCTGTGCCGGATGCCGCTAGCGGTAAAGCTCGGAATGGCGGGCGTGATCGCGCTGACCACCGGGCTGATCCTGCTCGACGACAGCGGGTATATCCACCGTCAGCTGCTCAGCGCCTCGCATGACTATAGCGCTGCCTCGACCCGCTACTTCTTCACGGTCCAATCCATCGGCGACCAGAGCGACATGATCCGCGAGTTCGTGAACCGCAACGCCCGGCGGCTGTTTGCGGATCATCCGCTGTTCGGCCTTGGTGCAACCGGATATTGGACATGGGCGATCGGCACCTACGGCCCGACCGGGCTGGCGATGAACGTGCACGGTGAATATCACCGCGTGCCGGTTGAAGGCGGGGTGTTCGGGATCGCCATAGCGATCGGTTTCCTGGGTCTGGCATTGTGGCGGGCGATCCGGCACGCCTTGCGGCAGGGAGGGCTGGCGGCGCCGTCACTGGACCGCGTGCCGCTCTACTGTGTCGCCTTGCTGCTAAGCTACTGCTACGCCGAGGCGGTCGACACGGCGATGCTGCTGTTGATCGGTGCGGTCGGGGCGATCGTCGGTGCGTTGCCGGTTGCGCCGTCCAGCTTGCGATCGGGCGCGCTGCGCTTCGCACCGCGCAACCGGGCGGCGTCGCTTCGCAGGCGAAAGCCCGAGCTTGTCGGGACGCTGCGGCGACGCGGTTGACGCCGCAAGGGTTGCTGCGAATCGGTACACACTGCGGATACACCGCGTTGGAGCGGTCCGGCTCGGTCTCGTCGCTCCTCGCGCGGCTACGGAGCGCGACGTAACAGACAACGTAACAAACAGCGCGGTCGCTTTGTTTTACCTACGGAATCATCGGCCTTGCGCAGTCGCCGGTACAGCGCCTTCCCCCTCGCGCCATGAAAAATGCCGCCGCCCGACGCTCCCACTATTACGTCAAATACATCCAAAGCTGAGAGAAATGGTTCCCGCGAACACTGACTTGCCGCAATAGAGTAGCCGCAGCAACGCGGTGTGCGTGCTCCTGAAAAACGACAAGTCTACGTATTCGCGTAGTAATTCATAAGGTCATTGTATCTGAGGCTGCGATAATTCTACAAGTTATCATTACATATAACATGTACATGTCCGTTATGGCGATATCACATAGCTTAGACGGCGAATAAGTTTTGATGCAATGCGGAAATATACGTATGATGTTACCGCCCGATAGACTTATCTAATCGGCGCTACGTCCTCAGCATTCATCAACAACAGTCATTTAGGGAGTTTCCTTATGGGCATCAGGTTCAGCAGACGAATTTCGATTCTAGCAGGTGTTTGCGCGGCTTTCGTCGCGACGCCTTCGTTGGCCTTCGACTATCAACTCGGCACCTTGCAGACCGGCGTTGCCGAAACGTCGGGCGGTCATATCGGCATCGTCTACAATCCTTCGGATCGTGTCTTTTTCTCGGTCGCCGCGAAGAACACTCTGGATGCTGATGTACTGAAGGGGTCGCTGCGTGCACTTACACCCAAGAACGGCAGCACGCAGACCTTCTACCTGACCAGCCTCACCGCCAGCCTCTACACTGCGGCCGGTGCCTTTGTGTCGAGCATCGCCAACATCACTGGTGCGGCAACGGAGCAGACCACGACTGTGGAAAAGCTGATGGCAGGCAATTATTATATCAGCGTGTCCGGCACTGCGGTCGACCCGAAGCTCGGCGGTGATTACGCGCTGTCGCTGCTGAGCAGCCAGCCTGCAGCGGCTCCAGGGCCGGCTGGCATCCTGTTCGTCGGCGGTGCGGCTGCGTTGATGGCAGCGCGCCGTCGTCGTCAGAAGGCCAAGGCTGGCCTCGCCTGATCGAAGCGTGAACGGGTGCGGTCGCGCGGCGACCGCACCCGCTTTTTTCAAGTGGGGAAGCTAGACGGATCGCGTTCGCGTACCGTCGCTATGTGGGGTATCGATGTTGCTAAGTCTCGTCCTGCACCCGCTTGCGCGGTGCAATCGGCCCTACGCGTCGCGCGGACTGGCGCTGGCGCTTGCCGCCGGGCTTGCCGGGTGCGGCGCCGCCAAGAACCCCGACCAGCTCATCGTCAAGGGTGACAAGTTCGAGATCACGCTCCAGGAATATGAGCAGTTGCTGCGCGGCCTGCCACCGGTGACGAAAGAAGCGGTCGCGCCGATGCGACGGGCGGTGCTTCAGGAACTGATCGACGAGAAGCTGCTGGCTGAGGCGGCGACGGGCGCCGGTATGGACCGCGATCCCGCAAACAGCCAGGCGATCGCAGCGGCGAAACGCAACATTCTCGCGCAAGCCTATGTCCATACCCTGACCGGCAACGTGCCCAAGCCAAGCGAAAGCGCGGTGGAGCGCTATTACAACAGCCATCCCGCGCTGTTCGGCAATCGTCGGCGCTTCGTTGTCGAAGAATATGTGCTGCGTAGCGATCTGCCCGACGTGCGGTCGTATGTGGAAACGCTCGATCACGGCGACTTCGCTACGCTCGCAACGTTGGTCTCTACGAAGATTCCGGGGATGCAGCCGGCAACGGTGACCCGTTTCAGCGACGAACTTCCCGATGATCGCGGCGGCATGCTGGAGAAGCTCGGCGCCGGGTCGAACATCGTCTACCAGTCGCCGGGCCAAATTCATCTCGGTCGTATTCAGTTTGCAACGGTAGAGCCGGTCGCGCTTGATCTGGCACGTTCGCGCATCGAGCAGAGTCTGGCTGCGGAGCGGACGTCGGCGATCACGGCGGCAGCGGTCAAGACCCTTCGCAAGTCCCGCAATGTCGAGATCGTCAACAACAATCTGAAAGCAGCGTCCGCGAGCAACGCGCAAGAGGCACCAAAGTCATGAAGCTGCGCCATTTCTCCGTAGCGATCCTGCTTGTGGTCGCGCCGCTATCGGCACCGGCGACTGCTGCGCCCCAGGATGCTTCGCGGGGCGCGCCGGCGGACGCATCATCCTATACGGTTGGTCCCGGTGATGTGCTGACCGTCACAGTGTACCGCGCGCCGGACTATGCCGCCACCGTGGAAGTCGCCGACGACGGCACGATCGTGCTGAACGCGATCGGGCGCGTCAAGGCGGCTGGCATGACCACCGCGCAGGTCGGCAGCGAAATCGCGCGGCGACTGCAAACCGGTGGTATTTTCCGCGATCCGGTCGTCAACGTGCTGGTGCAAACCTACCGCAGCCGAACCGTCTCGGTGCTCGGCGCGGTTGCCAAGCCCGGCGAATATCCGCTCGATCGCGGTGGTCTGACCATCACCGAGATCCTCGCACGGGCGGGGGCTACGCTGGGCGTCGGCGGCGGCACGGTCCGCGTGTTGCATCAGGACGGCTCGCAGCAGGATCTCGCCGCCGATCAGGTGCTGGCGGGAACGGTGAACCAGCCGCTGCAGCCGCATGATACGTTGATCGTGACGGAGAGCGCGACATTCTACATTTCGGGCGAGGTGCAACGACCGGGTTCGTTCCCGCTTGAGCCGGGATTGACGATGGAGCGCGCGATCGCGCTCGCCGGTGGCGTCACGATCCGCGGCGCGCGCAGTCACCTCAAGGTTACGCGGCACGTTGGCGCGGCGGACGAACTGATCCGTGCCAAGCCGCAGGATCCGGTGCAACCGCGCGATCTCATCACCGTCGGCGCACGACTTTTCTAGACAGGCGACAGCGATGACCCCCAAGCATCTCGGCAAGGTTCTTCTTGAAAAGTGGCGGATCATCGCGCTGTGTATCGCTTTGGCGATGGCGCTGGCGGTGCTCGATCTGGTCGTGACCACGCCGGTCTATAAATCCACCGCAACTGTGGTCGCGGGCGTGCGTGCGCCAGAGACGATCGGCCCGCAATCAGTCGCGGAGCAGCTGTCTTCGGATTATCTGCTCACGCAAGAGGATATCCTTAAAAGCGACCGTGTCGCGCGGCAGGTGGTGACCGACACGGGTCTCGCCAACGCGCCTGGCGTCATCCAGCAATATGGCTGGGAGCCCACGGACGGTGCGTTGCCCGATTTCATCGCCAGCAAGCTGCGCAACGGTCTGCTCGTGGATTCCAGCGTGACCAATTCGCGCGTGATGGAGATCAGCTTCCTGAGCGGGAATCCGCAGTTCGCCGCTGCAATGGCGAACGCGTTTGCCAGTGCCTTCATCGACGTCAACGTACAGTTGCAGGCGGATCCGGCCCGCCGCACCGTCGCCTCGTACACGCGCCAGCTCGATGCGTTGAGCGGCAAACTGCACGAGATGCAGGCGCAACTCGTCGCCAAGGAAGGCACACTCGATATTGTAGCGGGCAAGGGCGACAATGACCCGGACAGCGCGCGGCTCAATGCATTGTCCGCGCAACTCGCTGCCGCACAGGCGCAGAGCGCCGCGGCATCGGCGCATGCGGGTGCCGGAGCGTTGCCGGACACAATGGCGAGCGGGGTGGTGCAGGGGCTGCAGACCGAGATCGCTCGGCTCGAGGCGCAACGCAGCCAGATGAGCGCCACCGCGGGACCGAACAATCCCGATTATCGGCAGCTTGTTGCGCAGATCGCCGGCTTGCGCGGGCAACTATCGAGCCAGGAGGCACTTATCCGCAAATCGGCGGCAGCGGCGGCGGCACAGGCGCAGGCGATGCAGTCCGGTCTCAACGGCGCGGTGACAGCGCAGCGCGGGCGCGTGACCAAGGTGCGTGCTGCGCAAAGCGAAGTGTCGGTAATGCAGCAGGACATCGCCAACCTCCAGGCGTCGTACGATCAGATCGCGCAACGTCGCGCGCAGCTTCAGGTGCTCGACAATACCGGGCAGACCAACCTTTCCTTGCTGTCGCCAGCCACGCCGAGCGACACGCCGGTGCTGCCGCGACGGCTGCTGACGCTGGCGCTGGCGCTGATGACCGGCGTGGTCGCGGGCATCTTGCTCGCGCTGACGATCGAGTTCTTCGACCGCCGCATCCGCTTTAGCAGCGAGATCGAGAGCTGGCTCGGTATCCCGGATCTGGGCGCCATCCGGATCAGTCCACCGCGACCGATGCGGTTGCCGCGCATGGTTACCGGCCTCTTGCCAAACACGAGGGCACAATGATGGAGCACGTCAGCCGCGAATGGGACGATCTCTCGGTTCGGATCGCCGATCTCTTGGCCGCGGAGCGTCAGCGCACCGGTGATGCGGCAGAGGATCACTCCGCGTTGGTGAAGGACCGCGAAATGCTGTTCAGTCGTGCGGCGGCGTTGCTGGCAGATGCCCCGCGCCAAGCGGCGCCCGCCAGCAACATCAGCGCGTTGCCGCCGGGGATGGGGGTGGCGGACGATCTGTTCGTTCTGAAGAGCCCGCACTCACCGCGCGTTGCGGATCTGCGGCGTGTCGCGCAAACGCTGGCGATGCGCTGGTTCCTTGGCAATCCCAAGCAGCCGGCGCTCTCGATCATAAGCGCGGACCGGCGGGAGGGGCGCACCGCCGTCGCAGTGAACCTCGCGTGTATCTTCGCGCAATCGGGCGTTCGGACGTTGTTGATCGACGGCGATCTGCACAATCCGGCGATCCACGCAAAGTTCGGCCTTGACGAGCCCCGACCCGGCACGATCTGCCGGGCGGTGCAGGGCGTCGATCACCTCGCGGTGATCACGGCGAGTGCATTGCTGGAGCTGAAGTCGGATCGTTTCATGCAATCGGCGTTGCAGTCCGTGATCGAGACGATGCGCAGCGAGTTCGAAGTAATCTTCGTCGATACGCCGGCGGCGGCGACCTCCAACGACTATCAGATCGCCGGACTTGCCACCGCCGGGGCCTTGTGCGTGACGCGTGAAGGCGTAACCCGTGCGCGGCGCTCGTCGCGGGTGCTCGACCTGTGCGAAGATGCCGGGATCGCCATCGTCGGCGGCGTGATGTTGCGGCCGTGATGGGGACGGGTGCCATTCGGTTGTCGGAGGGCATGTCGGATGTGCCGGCTCAGGATGCCGGTGCGGTCTCCTCGCGGCAGGGTCGCGAACCGGTTGCGCTCGGGCTGATCCTGGTCGGGCTGGTCGCGCTCTACGCGCCGGTGCTGATCGAATATGGCGCGTTGTTCCTGTGGAGCGAAGACGACAACCACAGTGGCCTGCTGCTGTTGCTGGTGCTGTTCGGCTATTGGCAGGATCGCAAGGCGTTCGCGTGGACCGCGACGTCGCGAGAGGTGGGTTATGGCGCGGCAGCGATCCTGTGCGGGTTGCTGTTGTACTTTGTCGGCCGGATCACGGATTCGGTGCAGATGCAGGGCGTGTCGCTGCCGGCGATTATGACGGGGCTGGCGATGGCGTCTGGCGGGTTCGCGCTGGCGCGGCGGTGGCTGCTGCTCAGTACGTTGCTGATCTTCATCGTGCCATGGTTCGGGCCGATCGCGGATGCCTTGCTGGTGCCGTTGCGGCTTGGGTTGACGCATTCGGCAGCACGGCTCGCGGCTTGGCTGGGCTTTCCCGTGAGTACCTCCGGCGTGTTCATCTACGTCGGGTTCGTCGAACTGAACGTCGCCGGCGCGTGCGTGGGGTTGCGCGCGATGGTGTCGATGACGGCGATCGGGTTCCTTTTCCTGCATTTCTTTCCGGCGCGGTCACTGGGCGCCGGGCTGTTGTTTGTCGTGCTGATGCCGATGATCGCGCTAGCGGTAAATTTCCTTCGGGTGTTCGGCCTGATCGTGACCACGGCCGTGGCGGGCGTAGGCGGCGAGGCGTTCATGCATGACGTCGCGGCGTATCTCGAGGTCGGCATTGTGCTGTTCGCGTTCATGCTGCTCGGCAAGGCGCTCGGACCGCGGGCTGAGGCCGCATGATGCGCCGGCGTGACCTGATCGGGGCGGGTGTGTTCGCCGGGCTTGCCGCAACCGCATCGGCCGGAGCGATCGCCTTTCGGCGGGCGCAGCAGGAGGTGCCGGTTGGGCGAGGTACCATTCTGACGCACCTTCCGGCGCAACTCGGCTCGTGGCATTTACAGGCTGCGCGCGCCGACATGATCGATCCGGTCGTGGTGGACATTGCGTTCTCGCAGGCGCTGGAAATGTATGACCGCGTGATCGAGCGCGATTATGTTTCGCCGGTGCTGCCGCGCATCATGCTCAACATCGCGTACAAGCGCGAAGTGCGTCAGGAGGAGCGGTTCCACTGGCCTGAATTCTGTTATGCGACGCAAGGCTTCCACGTGAAGCGGCTTGCGCCGATCGCGCTCGGGCCGGCTGGCGACAACGTCACCCTCACCCAGTTCGTCGGCCAGCGCGAGGAGCGTCGCGAGCGCGTCGGCTATTTCATGCGAATTGGAAATGCCGTGCCGTCCGGCTCCCTGGCTGTTCGTGCGGCCTTGTTCCGACAGAGCCTCGCCATGCATCTTCCCGACGGCGTGATGGTCAGGGCTTCGTTTCTGGAAGATGACATCGCGCAGGGCGGAGCGACCACGCCAGCCGATCTGCTTGCCCGTTTTTTCCGGGAACTGGTCCAGACCGCGAGTGCGCCGCTGGGCGAGATCCTCGTTAATAAACATCCGAAGTCGATCTAACAACAGTCTGAATGACCGGGTTACGTGTATATGCCTACGTATAACATGATACTCGAAGGTCATGTTGTAGTCTTACGATGATATACAGAATAACGAGATAAGACTTATAATTGTACTTCCAAATGCGCTTGAATATTCTTCGTAATTTTAGGCGGTGTAGGATAATCAAAGGGATTCGTGATGGGTAAGCTATTGCATAATCAGTTTAGCGAACCTGCACGTCTTGGGCGGCCGCTTGTGATTGCGCACGTACAGACGCGCATGAACCGGTCTGGCGGTGCTGAAGAGAATACCTGGGCCTCGTGTGTCCACCAGGCGCAGTCGGGGCACATTGTGCATCTGTTCTGCGGCCGATCCTCGGACGTTGAGGAATATGCGGGTCGCGGCACGCCGGTGCGTGTGCATCTGGTTAGCGAACTGGTGCGGGAGGTATCCGCTCAAGACGACCTTGCCGCCTACCGCAAGCTGTCGACGTTGTTCGACGAGGTGCAGGCCGATATCGTCCACACGCACACCAGCAAGGCCGGCATCGTCGGGCGCCTCGCGGCGAGCAATGCAAAAGTACCGGCGATCGTGCATGGCGTCCATATCCTGCCGTTCAGCAACGTCGGCCTGGCGGAAAAGCTGGTCTACCTTACCGCCGAGCACATCGCCGCGCCGATGACCGATCACTTCATCCACGTCAGCCACGGCACGCGCCGCGCCTACGCACTGGCGCGTCTTGGCGGTCAGCGGCTCCATTCGGTTGTGCGCTCGGGCATGAATATCGAGAGATTTCAGACCGCGACAATGCCTGACGACTGGCGGGGGATGCTGGGCGTCGGCCCGACGGCGGAGAAGCCGCGGACCATCCTGATGATGGCGGTGCTGGAGGCACGCAAGCGGCAGGCGGAATTCATTACCGGCTTCGCCCGGGTGACGCGTCCGGGCGAAAACATCCGCCTGCTGCTTGCCGGCGATGGACCGGATAACGAAATTCTTGCGGCGTTGATCCACTCGCTTGGTGTCGGCGATCGGGTCAAGTTGCTCGGCCACAGGTCCGATCCGGAGCGGCTGGTGGCACTGGCCGATGTTTCAACGCTCGCGTCTTTGCGGGAAGGATTGCCGCGCACGATCGTGCAGAGCCTTGCAGGTGGCAAGCCGGCGGTCGTCAGTCCTTTGCGAGGGATCGAGGAGATCATCGACAGCGGACGCAACGGTATCGTCGTGCGCAGCAAGGATGCGCAGGCGGTCGCGCGCGAAGCGGTTGCGCTGGTGAACGATACCGGTCGGCTGAAAGCCATGACGCAGGCGGCATCGACTGCCCCGGTCGAGGATTGGAAGTTCCCGTCGATGTTCGCGCAACTTGACGAAGCGTATCGTGAGACGTTGGCGCTTCCCCGCGTCGCGGCGCGGATGGGCGCGCGTGAAGATGCGCGCGCGCAGCAGGCTGTATATCGCTGCGCCTGAAGAGCGGTGAGAGTTCTGGCAAGGGTGCCGAGTAAAAAGTCGTGATTGGAAGATTCTTGGTGAATCATTTGTTTATACATCTAAGATTCGTCAGATATTCCGCAGTACTGCGGATGCCTATCTGCGTAATCAGTAAACTAAACCTTCTATATTGTCTTGGACGAGAGCGTTGGCTGGCAGCGGGTGCTTGCGAATGTCCTCTTGCAGGAGGAAGGTTATGGTAGGAACGATCAAGCGTGCTGGCATCAAGGGCGCAGCGTGCGCATTGGCTTTGTGGCCGTGCGCAGCGTTCGCCGACAATGGGTGGAGCGAGGCACAGCGCGGTGCTGCGTTGGACCTGGGCAAATCGAAACAGGTCTATGGCGAGAAGTTCAATACGCCGCGACCGTTTTCCGGTCCGGTCTTGTGGGCAAAGCAGCACACCAACGTTGGTCTGGAGAAGTTCGACGCCGCGGGCGGTCGCGCGTATCAGAACCAAAGCGGCGCGCTGGCGATTCAGGCGTATAAGGACGACGCGGGAATCCACAGCGGGCACGTTCAGTCGGTCAACAGCAGCCAGGCATATGACGGTGCGCCGGTGGTGCCGGGAGTGAATGGCTTCACGTGCACCGCTTGCTATTTCGAGACGAAGGCGCGTTTCCCCGAGGCGAAGGGAACGTGGGCGGCGTTCTGGCTGCTGACGCCGGATCTGCCGTCAAAGCGCGGGCATCTCGAGGTCGACGCGATCGAATATTACGGTTCGAGCGACAAGCGCGGCCATCATCACACGATCCACCGCTGGGGGCCGAACGAGAGAAAAGGCCATACCCAGCATAACGACTATACCGGCATGAACGCCATCGCCGACTTTGGTTGGCACACCTATGGTGCGGACCTGCGCGGGGTTGCGACGCTGGGCGGCAAGCCTGCGATCGTCATTTACATGGACGGCAAGGAAGTCAGCCGGATCGCGGCGGACGCGGATTATTTCACGCGTCCATTCTACTTCAACCTGACGCTGTCGATCAATCCGAAGGACACACCCGCGACGTTGCCGCAAACGGTTCTGTTCGATTACGTAAAGGTCTGGAAATAATGGGCGACGACGAGGATGCGCGAGAGCCGGCGGACACGCGCGAGCGATCGCTCATCCTCGTCGTAGCGGCCTATTTCCCCGACAGCTACGGCGGGGCGGAGCGGCAAGCACTGATCCTCGCCGAAGCGCTCGGACGGCGCGGCGTGACCGTCACGCTGATCGCGCCGACCGTGGCGCGGGATGTGCCCGCGGTCGAAGAGACGGTGTTTGGCCGCATCGTGCGCAAGCGGTTGTCGGCCTATCCCAATCTTGGCGGGCGCAACATGCTGGCGTTCCTCGCGTGGAGCCTGTGGGTGCCGTGGCAATTGCGCGACGCCCGCTGGCGCGGCGTGCCAGTGTACGTGTTCCATGCCCGACTGCATGCGTTGGGGCCGGCGCTGGCGGCGATGCGGCTCGGCTCGCCGCTGCTGATCAAGCTCGGCGGCGGCGGCGAAGCGTCGGAGTTCGCGGCGTTGCGCGCCAAGAAATACCTGTATGGTCATTGGGTCGAGCGGCTGTTGCGGCGACGGGTCGATCTGTTCGTCGCCAACAGCACGCAGATCGCCAGCGAATTGCGCAAGCTCGATATCGCGCGGGAACGCATCGCCGAATTTCTCAACGGAGTTGCATTGCCGGCAATGACGTTGCTGGAGGCTGCGATCGCCACGCGAAGCGGCCGTCGTTTCATTTATGCGGCGCGCCTGCACCCCGACAAGAACGTCGATGTGCTCTATCAAGCGGCGATGCGGCTCGCTGCGGAAGGTGCCGGAGTGCATCTTCGCCTGGTTGGTGACGGACCCGAAAGGGATCGGCTCGCCCCGATCGCTGCGGCTTCGTCGCATCCGTCCGCAGTGTCGTTCGCCGGGTTCGTTGCGGACGTCTATCCCGAATTGCAGGTGAGCGATTTCTTCGTGTGCGCCTCCAAACGCGAAGGGCAGTCGAACGCCCTGCTCGAAGCGATGTCGGCGGGTGTCATCCCGATCGTGTTCAAGGCAAGCGGTGTCGAGGAGGTCGTTTCGGACGGGTGGAACGGCTTCATCGTGGAAGACTCCACCCCACAGGCGTTCGTTGCGGCGATGCGCCGTGCGCTCGATCTGAGCGCGGCGGCGCGGCGTGAAATGTCGCTGGCGGCGCGCGCGTTCGCGCAGGACAATATCGGGATCGACGCGATCGCTGCCCGCACACTTGCTGCGATCGACGCCATCGACCGCACCGGTACGGCCGTCGCCGAGCCCGTGCGTGCCAACGATCTGATCGGAACGCGGGCATGACGGCGACCGCGCGTGGCCTGCGACTGGAGCCGCCAGCATGCCTGGCGCCCTGTCTGGATATGCGAATCGTGCGCAGCCCGCGCCGCTCGGCCCGGCTCGCCTGAATGATGTCCCGCACGTTCGCCTTGTCCGCCCGCGTGTCTCGGCACGCCTGTCGTCCGGAGATATTGCCATGTCGCTGACAGTCGCGGTTATCATGACCTGTTATAATGAGGGCCCGTATATCGGCGCGGCGGTGCGCAGCGTGCTGGACCAGACCCGTGCTGACCTGATCGAAGCGGTGGTGATCGCCGACGACGGTTCAGATCCCGCGACACTCGCGGTTCTGCGTGATCTGGAACGGTGGGACGCGCGAATCCGCGTCCTGTACGGTGAAGGCGGGGTGGGTGTACCCGGCCAGCGCCGCCGCGCGATCGCCGAAACGCGTGCGCCGGTGCTCGCCATCCTTGATGGTGACGATCTGTGGACACCCGACAAGCTCGAACGGCAAATGCCTGTGCTGGCGGGGGACGCCGCCGTCGGCTTGGTCTACGCCGATTTCTACGTGTTTCCCGATGGCGACGTTGGCGCGGCGCGGCGCGCGGGCGTGCTGGACATCACCGCCGAGGCCGATCTGTCGCGCACCTATTTCCTCAACGATCCACCGATCATCCCGTCCACGACGTTGCTGCGTCGCGATGCTTATGACGCGGCGAATGGGTTCGACGCGGCGGTGCGTGTCTTCGAGGACACCGACTTCTATCTTCGGCTCGCGGGTGTGACGCGCTTCGCGTTGGTCGACATGCCGCTCCTGTATAAGCGACAGCGCGGTACCAGCATCACCGGTGGGCGCAAGGATCTGATGGCGCACCACGCCTATGTCGCTTTGAAGGCGGCGGCCGACGCGCCTGCGTTGTTGCCGCTGGTGCCGCGCCGCCTAGCGGAGCGTGCGCGCAAGCTCGGCAACCACCGTTTCCTGCTCAACGACCCGGCGGGCGCGGTGCGGCTGTTGCGGCTGGCGGTGCGGCTCGATCCGCTTAACTGGCGCGCTTGGCAGTCGCTCGTCGCGACAAGCCTGTTCCCCGGGCTCGCGCTGAAGATGCTCGGCGCGGGTGGGCGGGCGCGTCAAGCGGCGCTGGGCGTCGCATGATGTTGCAACGGGGCCGCCCGCCGGTGGTGATCGTCACCTGCGAATACGCGCCCTTTCCCGGTGGCATCGGCACCTATGCGGTCGAACTCGCCACCGCATTGGTGTCGAGCGGACGCAGGGTGATCGTCGTCGCAGCCGCCTACGATGGCGCGGAGATGCTGCCGGCGGGAATCGAACATCATCTGATCTTGCGCCACCATAAAGTGCCGCTGGCGGCGGCGCCCAGGCTGCTCGGCATCTTGCGGCACCTGCCATCCGACACGATCGTGCTTGCCGCCGATATCCGCAGCCTGTTGGTGTTGCGGATGCTTCAGCCGCTACACGGTCGCCGTTACCGCGTGATGGTGCACGGCAGCGAGGCGAGCAAGTTCCGGCGCGGCAGCGCGATGTTCGCGATCGTGCGGCGGGCGTATCTGGCGGCGGAACTGGTCACGTACAATTCGCAGGCGACGCGTGACATCTTCCGCGCGCAGATCGGCCAACCAGTGCGGGAGGCGATCACCTATCTTGGTGTTGGCCGGGAATGGTTCGCCCCGCCGGCGGCCGGTGCGTTCGAGCATCAGGCGCTTGCGATGGTGCCGGATGGGCCGCTGTTCTGCAGCGTCGGGCGGCTGGAACCGCGCAAAGGGCATCTCGATACGATCGCCGCGCTTGCCCGCGCGCGCGACGGACATGGCATGGCCGATCCGGTCTATGTCGTCGTCGGCCGCGCCGAGGATGATGGCTATGCGCAGGCGATCGCCGAGGCAGGTCGTGCGCACCGGGTCCGCACGGTGCTGGCCGGGCGCCTGTCGGTCGACGATATCAAGCGTGTCTATGCGCGCGCCGCCGCCAACCTGCTGTTCGCGCGCGCATTGCCCGGCAAGATCGAAGGCTTCGGGCTCGTGCTGGTCGAGGCAGCGGCGCAAGGCTGTCCCTCCATCGCGGCGGCGGTCGGCGGCATCCCGGAGGTGTTGGGCGAAACCGGCGCGCTGATCGCGCCGGACGATCTCGACGGGTTTGCGGTGAGCATCGCTGAGTTCGCCGGCAACGCGGCTGCGCGGGGGGCGCACGGCGCGGCGGCGCGTGCACGCGCGGAACGCTTTACCTGGGCGGCGTGCGCGCGGACGACGTTTCCGGAACTGTTTGCAGGCGTGGCGGCATGATCGTCATCGAACACGACTCCGCATCGACCCTGCCAGGTAAGGCGCGATCGCGCTTCGCGGCTGGATTGCTGGCCGGAGCGGCATTGTTCGCGAGCGGGAGCGCGGCTGCGCAAAGCTACCGCGTCACCCCGACCGCGTCGGTCAGCTATGACGACAACCTGTTTCGGCTTCCCCCCGCGATCCGGGAGAGCTTGCCCGATCATGGTGAGGACGTCGTCACCTATCTGGCGGTGAACGGGGATGCGCAGACCCGGATCGGCGTGATCGTGGTTGATGCGCAGGCCATGGCGGGCAAGACCTTTCACGCCAACAATCCCGCTGTCGACACGTTCAATTACATCGGCAAACTGAGTGCGATGTACAAAACGGGGCAGGCGACGGTGGACGCGTCCGCGTCGTATCTCCACGCGCCGGTTCCGTTCGCGGATTCGAACAGTGTCCGCCGGGTGTTGCGCAGCACGACCGATCTGAACCTTGATGCGTCGCACGATCTGCTCGGCGATTTCCGTGCTGTCGGGCGGTTCGAATATCTCAAGATCGCGCTCTCCGGTGGCGGGCTCACCGCGTACAGTTCGGATCGCGTGACCGGCAGCGGCGGGTTCGGCTATTATTCGCCGAGCGGGAACAGCATAACGCTGGAATATACCCGCACACAGGCCACCGGCGATTCCCCGCGTCCCGTCCTAATCGGTAACGCGGTACAAGTGTATCGCGGCGATGCGCTCGACAGTTCGATCCTGTCGCATATCGATTACCAGATCACCGGCCTCACCAGCATCAACGGCACGTTCGGCTATACCAAGCATAACGATCGATCGGTGCTGAACGCCGATTTCGCGGGGCTGGTCGGCAATATCGCACTACGCTGGTCACCGTTGCCGGGGCTGGTCGTCAAACCGGCGTTCCGGCGTGGCTTCTCGTCGGAAACCCTGCTGTTCTCGAACGGTGTGGTGGCGACACGGTACAGCCTGTCGGTTAGCGAGACGGTGTTCGGCAGGCTGGGTGTGAACGTCGGGCTTAGTCGCGAGAACCGTCGGTTCCGCTACGACCTGCGGGCGACCGATCCGTTCGCGGTGAATCGAACCGAGCAAACGACTGTCGCCAATGCGGGCCTTTCTTACATGACCGGGCTAAAATTCTCGCTCGCTCTCACTTATGAGCATAACCAACGCGATTCGACGCGGGTTGATTATCCGTACGCTGCCAACACCTTCACCTTTACGATTTCGCGCGATTTCGGCTCGTAATCGCTGGCATCACTCTACGAACACAACGGGGGCTCTTCACATGAAAGTCACAATGATCGGATCAGGCTATGTCGGCCTGGTATCCGGAGCATGCTTCGCGGACTTCGGACATGACGTGACGTGCGTCGACAAGGACGAACGCAAGATCGAAGCGCTGAAGGCGGGCAAGATCCCGATCTTCGAACCCGGCCTCGACCATCTCGTGTCGAGCAACGTCGCCGCCGGGCGGCTGGCGTTCACCACCGATATCAAGGCGGGCGTGGCGGGCGCGGATGCAGTGTTCATCGCGGTCGGCACGCCATCGCGGCGTGGCGACGGCCATGCCGATCTGTCCTACGTCTATGCCGCCGCTGCCGAGATCGCGCAGGCGATCACCGGCTTCACCGTCATTGTCGACAAGTCTACCGTGCCCGTAGGCACCGGCGACGAAGTCGAGCGGATCATGCGCGAGGCCAATCCGGACGCAGAGTTCGCGGTGGTCTCCAACCCCGAGTTCCTGCGCGAAGGTGCTGCGATCGACGATTTCAAGCGGCCCGACCGCATCGTCATCGGTGGCGACGATCCCCGCGCGATGGCGGTGATGCGGCAGGTGTACCGCCCGCTGTACATCAACAAATCGCCGATCGTGGAGATGGACCGGCGCGGCGCCGAACTGACCAAATACGCCGCCAACGCCTTCCTCGCGGTGAAGATCACCTTCATCAACGAGATCGCCGATCTGTGCGAGAAGGTTGGTGCGAACGTGCAGGATGTCGCGCGCGGCATCGGCCTCGACAACCGCATCGGCTCCAAGTTCCTGCATGCCGGGCCGGGCTATGGCGGGTCGTGCTTCCCCAAGGATACGCTGGCGCTGCTCAAGACCAGCCAGGATTTCGACGCGCCGCAGCGCATCGTCGAGGCGGTCGTCAACGTCAACGATCAGCGCAAGCGCGCGATGGGCCGCAAGGTCATCACAGCGATGGGCGGCGACGTGCGCGGCAAGACGGTGGCGGTGCTCGGTCTGACCTTCAAGCCCAACACCGACGACATGCGGGATTCACCCGCGATCGCGGTGATCCAGACGTTGCAGGATGCTGGCGCCACCGTCCGTGCTTACGATCCGGAGGGGATGGAGCAGGCCGAACTGGTGCTGAAGGAAGTCGCTTATTGCAACAACGCCTATGAGACGATGGAAGGCGCCGACGCGCTTGTCCTCGTCACCGAATGGGATGCGTTCCGCGCGCTTGATCTGCCGCGTGTGAAAAGCCTGCTGTCGCAGCCGATCCTGGTCGATCTGCGCAACGTCTACCCGCGCGATGCGGTCGAAGCGGCTGGCTTCACCTATACGGCGGTGGGCCGGTGAGCGGCGGCGCGCAACGGGCCGATCCCGTCCTCGTCACCGGCGCCGCCGGGTTCATCGGTCATGCGACGGCGCATAAGCTGCTCGCCCGCGGGGAGCGGGTGATCGGTGTCGATATCGTCAACGATTATTACGACCCGGCGCTGAAGGCGGCGCGGCTGGCGACGTTCGAGGGGGTGGAGGGCTTCACCTTCCACAAACTCGACATCGCCGATGCGCCCGCCATCGCCGCGCTGGTGCGCGACAACGGCGTAAAGCGCATCGTCCACCTCGCCGCGCAGGCGGGGGTGCGTTACAGTCTGGAGAACCCGTTCGCTTACGAACGCTCCAATCTCGCCGGGCATCTTTCGCTGCTCGAAGCGAGCCGCCATGCGCCGGATTTCGAACATCTCGTCTACGCATCGTCCTCGTCGGTATACGGCGACAAGCCGATGGGTGGGGCGGGCTTCACCGAGGACGAGCCCGCGACCAGCCCGGTGTCGCTCTACGCCGCCACCAAGCGCGCTTGCGAACTGATGAGCCACAGCTATTCCAAGCTGTACGGCTTCCCGCAAACCGGCCTGCGGTTCTTCACAGTCTACGGCCCGTGGGGCCGGCCAGACATGGCGTATTTCGGCTTCACGCAGAAAATCCTGCGCGGGGACCCGATCGAGGTCTACGGCGAAGGCAAGATGGCGCGCGACTTCACCTATATCGACGACATCGTCGACGGCATCATCGGCTCGCTCGACCATCCGCCGGAACGCAAGGAGCATCGCGTCCTCAACATCGGCGACAGCAGACCCGTAGGCCTGATGGAGATGATCGAGGCACTGGAGTCGGCACTCGGCAAGACCGCCGAGAAGATCATGCGGCCGATGCAACCGGGTGACGTCACCGCCACCTACGCCGACGTGTCGAAGCTGCGCGCGATCACCGGCTATCATCCCGAGGTGATGCTCGAGGATGGCCTCAAGCGCTTCGCCGACTGGTATCGCGACTTCTACAAGGTGCCGGCATGAAGATCCGCAAGGCCGTCTTTCCTGTCGCCGGGCTCGGCACGCGCTTCCTCCCCGCCACCAAGGCGGTGCCCAAGGAAATGCTGCCGGTGGTCGACCGTCCGCTCATCCAATATGCCGTCGATGAGGCGATCGAGGCGGGGATCGAGACCATGGTGTTCGTCAACGGTCGCGGCAAGGCTGCGATCGAGGACCATTTCGACATGGCCTACGAGCTCGAACGCACCCAGGCGGATCGCGGCAAGTCGGTGGCGGCGCTCCAAGGCTCGCGGCTCACGCCGGGCGATGCGGTGTTCGTCCGTCAGCAGGAGCCACGCGGACTCGGCCACGCGATCTGGTGCGCGCGGCACGTCATCGGTGACGAACCGTTCGCGATTATCCTGCCGGATGAGTTCATGGTCGGCAGCCCCGGCTGCCTCAAGCAGATGGTCGATGCCTACGAACAGGTCGGCGGCAATCTGATCTGCGCGCTGGAAGTACCGTTGGCGGAGACGCCGAGCTACGGCGTGCTCGATCCGGGGCTTCGTGACGGCACGCTCACCGAGGTGCGCGGGCTTGTCGAGAAACCGAAGGCGGGCACTGCGCCGTCCAACCTGATCGTCGCCGGTCGCTACATCCTCCAGCCCGAGATCATGGGATATCTTGCCACGCAAGAGGCCGGCGCCGGTGGCGAGGTGCAGTTGACCGATTCGATGGCGAAGCTGATCGGCCAGCAGCCGTTCCACGGCGTCACCTTCGCCGGCGAACGCTATGATTGCGGATCAAAGCTCGGCTTCGCACAGGCCAATTTCGCGCTGGCCTGTCGCGATGCCACCATGGGCGGCGACCTTCGCGCGTGGGCAAAGACGATTCTTTGACAAGGATGCAGGTCGTCGGCGCTAAAGTATCGGCGCACCGTCGGCGTGTCGCAAATACCCTTCCGTAGGCGAAACTTTGCCTTCCGTGAAATGCGTGTGGTAAGATCCATTCCGGTGGATTGCGCCGCATGTTAACGGAAGCGCAAAGGGCGGGTATTATAGGATGGCGACGTCGCGGAGAAACCCTATGTCAAACGTCGAGTCCCCTGTCGCCCCCGTCTTGCCGGGCCTCCGCGTGCACGATCAATCGCCGGGTTTTCGACCGGTGGGTTTCCATCCCGCGCCGCGGCCTGAGCCGGCTGGGTTCCGGCACGCGTTGCGCGGCAAAATGCTGTATCCGGCGTTGCTGGCGATGCTGTCGGTCGCGTCGTGGGTGGTGACGCGCGACAAGGACAATCTGCGCTAAACACCCACCCACGTGGTGCGGCGCCCCAAACGGATTTCGCCGGAGCGCAATCGCCTCGATCGCCTGCGATCGGGTACTTACGATAAACGGCGCGGCGCTGCGCTGGGGACCCGTTTGTGCATCAGGGAACACCGGCCATAAGGTTGTCTGAGCCGATGTCACATCCGGCGGTCTGATCGCTGCGAGGGCCAAAATATCGACGGCGTCGACGATACAGTGTCATGTCGCGCGGGCATGGGCCGTCAATCCGCAGCCGGGCTCGAAACCGAACCGCGACGGATCAACGTCGAGCGGAACAGCGACGGTTCGCGCACCTGATCGTCGGAGGTCTGCTCGGTAACGCCAGCGATCAGCTTCAGCGCGGCGGATCGCGCCATCGTCGCGATCGGCCAGCGCACTGTCGTCAGTGGCGGCCACATATGCGCGGCGATCGGCGTGTCGTCGAACCCGATCACCGAAAGGTCGCGCGGCACGCTGAGACCGCGTTGGCACGCCGCGTGGATCACGCCCGCCGCCATTTCATCGTTGCAGGAGAAGATTGCGGTCGGTCGCGGCACCAGATCGAGCAGCCGGTCGGCCGCGACCAGACCGGAATCGAACTGGTAATTGCCGTCCGCGATCATGCTGCGGGGAAGGGCGATGCCGGCATCGCGCAAAGCATCCTCGAACCCCAGCCGTCGCTCCCGCGCGGACCGAAAGCCGTGCGGGCCGGCGATCAGGCCGATGCGACGATGCCCTTCCGCAATCAGGTACTTGGTCGCCTCGCGCACCGCGTCGCGATCGTTGGAGGCGACCATGTGGTCGTCGGTGTCGAGTTCGGCCGACCCCATCCGCACATAGCGACAGCCGATGTCGGTGCAGATTTGTGCGATTGCGTCGTTCTCGCTGATCGGGGGCATCAGCAGCACGCCGAACAGCCGCTGCCGCTCAAGAAAGTGCCGCAAGTCCTGCAACATCGTCGCCGAACCGCGATTGAGCGGGCGTACCACCATCTCGAACTCGGTGTCGTATACAGCCTCCAGCATGCCCTGCTGCACGTTCATGACGGTTTGCGCATTGGGGTTGTCGTGGACCAGCCCGATCAGGAAATTGCGCCCCAGCGCGAGCGCGCGCGCCTGCGGGTTGGGGATGTAGCCAAGGTCGCCGATCACCTCCTCGACGCGCCGGCGTGTATCCTCGTTGAGCAGCGGGGACCGGTTGATGACGCGGCTGACGGTTTTCTTCGAGACGCCGGCGACCCGCGCGACGTCGTTGATCGTTGGTTGTCCGGTCTTCTCCATGGCCCAGCATAGTCGCGGAAACGAGCGCGAGCCAGCCTCGGCGAGATGGTTGTCCTTGACACCGGTTTCCGGTAGTGGCGCGACGCATAAGCTTTACCGAAAGGCCGATAGTGTCGCCGGACTCCAATGTGGAACTGATTGCCCGGGCCTTTACGGACGCGCGCCGCGCCAGGCTCGCGCTGCCCGACTTTCCTGGCCGGATCCCCGAATCGCTCGGGCAGGCGTATGGCGTGCAGGATCGTGCGATCGCGTTATCCGACGCGCGCATCGCCGGCTGGAAGGTTGGCAAGATCAGCCCCCCGTTCGACGGAACAGACCGGCTCGCCGGGCCGATCTTTTCCGATCACGTCGTGGACGCGGGCGACGATGTGGCAATGCCGATCTTCGCCGACGGGTTCGGCGCGGCGGAGGCGGAGTTCCTGTTGCGGATCGGAACTGCGCCCGATCCGCTCAAAACCCGCTACAGCCACGCGGAGGCGGCTGCCCTGATCGATGCCGTGCATGTCGGGATCGAGATCGCCAGTTCGCCGTTCCCGGGCATCAACGATCATGGCCCGACCGTCACCGTGTCGGATTTCGGCAACAACAACGGGCTGATCGTCGGCGCTGCCATCGAAGGCTGGCGCGATCTCGACCTTGATGTCTGGCCCGTGGAGCTGTGGATCAACGACACGCTGATTGGCAGCGCGACGACCGCGACGATGCTGGACGGCCCGTTCGGCGCGGCGCGCTTTCTGTTCGAACTGCTTGCGGCGCGGGGTATTCCGGTCGGGGCGGGGCAATGGATCTCGACCGGTGCGGTGACCGGGGTGCATCCGGTCGCTGTAGGGGATCGGGTCGTGGCGCGGTTTGGCGGGCGGCTGGATGTGGCGTGCGGCATCACCGCGCGTTAAGCGCACGGGGGTGACAGCGCGGAGCGCAGCGGCACGTCGCGCCGGATGCACTGCCGCGTGCGCCCGGTCTGATCGGGCCGGTAACGCTGACGGTCGAACGGTAAAAGCGCGGGCAAAGGCGGCGTGCGCAGGCTATGGCGCGCACCATGCCTGCACCCGATCGTAACGCCACGCTGATCGGCATCGCCGCCGCCTTCGGGTCACAAGCGTCGATGAACCTTGGCGCAAGCGTCGCCAAGCACCTGTTCCCCGTGGTCGGCGCGTTCGGCATGACGGCGCTGCGCGTTGCCCTTGCGGCGGTGCTGCTGATGGCGCTGCGCCGGCCATGGCGGCGGCGCGTGCCGCGTGCGCTGTTGCCCGCGCTGATCGCGTATGGCGCGATGCTCGGGTTGATGAACCTGCTGATTTATCAGGCGTTCGCGCGCATCCCGCTCGGCATCGCCACCGGGATCGAGGTGATCGGGCCGCTCGGCCTCGTGCTGGCGGCATCGCGGCGCAGGGCGGATTTCGTATGGCTCGCCGCCGCGGTCTGCGGGTTGGTTCTGCTCCTGCCGCTGCGCGCGCATGACCGGCTCGACCCCGTCGGGATCGCCTTCGCGCTGGGCGCGGCGGGGTGCTGGGCGTTGTACATCATCTACGGCAAGCGCGTTTCCGCCACGCTCGGCCGCGATGCGGTGGCGTGGGGGATGCTGGTGTCGGTCACCTTCACGCTGCCGGTCGGCCTCGCCGCCTCGGGCACCGCGATGCTCAGCCCGTCGGTGCTGGCGACCGGCCTCGCCATTGCCGCGCTGTCGAGTGCGCTGCCCTATTCGCTGGAGATGGAGGCGATGCGCCGCGTCCCCGCCGCCGTGTTCGGCATCCTCGTCAGCGCGTCGCCCGCCGTCGCCGCGCTTGCCGGGTTCGTCGTGCTGGGCGAGGTGCTGAGCCCGCTGCAATGGTGCGCGATCCTGTGCATCATCACCGCCGCCGCCGGCAGCGCACTGTCCGCCACCCGCCGCGTCTAGCGTCGCGCCAGCCCGACTAACTGGATCACCACCGCGATCAGCGCGAAGCCTGCGCCGATCGCTGCCACCGCCGGCCAGCCGGCGGCATGCCACGCCACGCTCGCCGCCGCCGATCCGATCGCGCCGCCGATGAACATTCCGCCCATAAAAATCGTGTTGAGCCGAGCCCGCGCCTCCGGGTTCAGCGCATAGACGAGGTGCTGGTTGGAGACGATCGCGCACTGCACCGCAAAATCGAGCAGGATTACGCCCGCCACCATGCCCGCCACGCTGTTCCACAGCCCAATCAGCCCCCACGCGACCAGCGCCAGCACCGCCCCCATCGCCACCACGGGCCTGGGGCCGCGCTTGTCGGCGACCCGGCCGGCGAGCGGTGCGGCCAGCACGCCGACCGCGCCGATCACGCCGAACAACCCCGCCACGTCCGCGCCGAGATGAAAGGCGGGTTGCTGGAGTCGCAGCGCCAGGATCGTCCAGAATGCGCTGAACCCACCGAACAGCAGCGCCTGCGTGATCGTCGCACGCCGTAGCGCTCCATATTCACGCCACAGCCCACCCAAAGACCGCAACAGCGCGCCGTAGCCGAGCGTCGCGTCTGGCATGCTACGCGGTAGCATCGCCCACATCGCACCCGCTGCCGCCAGCACCATCGGCACGCCCAGCCAGAACATCTCCCGCCAGCCGGCGTGCGTTGCCACGAACCCGGCGAGCGTCCGGCTGAGCAGGATGCCGCACAGCAGCCCGGCCATCACTGTACCCACAGTCGCCCCGCGCCGTTCGGGCGCGGCAAGGTGCGCGGCGAGCGGCACGATCTGTTGCGCGACCGTCGCCGCAACGCCGACCAGTAGCGACGCGGCGACGACCAAGGCTGCGTTCGGCGCGATCGCGGTCAGCGCCAGCGCGGCGGCAAGTGCGAGGAACTGCAATAGGATCAGCCGTTTGCGCTCGACCAGATCGCCGAGCGGGACCAGCAGGAACAGTCCGGCGGCATAACCCGCCTGCGTTGCGGTCGGCACCAGCGCGGTTGCCGTGCCGGGCATGTCGCGCTCCATGATGCCGAGCATCGGCTGGTTATAGTAGATGTTGGCCACGCCCACGCCGGCTGCCACCGCCATCGCCAGCGTGAGTGTCTGGCCGAGCGGTTTGGGTTTGGTCGTAGCGTCATGCGTCATGACGGCTCCTTAGCACCGGATCGGCCGCCGCAAATCGTTTTGATCGAGATCAGGAGGCGCGCAAATGCAGGAACGCCGCGCTGGCCAAGCCGTTGAACCGCGAGACTTTCAGGTGGGCAGGCGGCAGGCGCCACCCGCTCGCTGCCCGTGCCTGCCAAGGAAGCGATCATGACAGACAGCACTACCCGCCGCGAAATGCTGAAGGGCGCCGCCGTCGCCGGTGCCGGCCTCGCCGCTGCTCCCGCGCTTGCCGGTGCCGCTCAGGGTGCCAGACCCGCGCCCAACCCGATCAACCGTTTCCCGACCGAGCCGTTTGCGGAACAGAAACAGCCCTGGCCCGCGCTTCAGCGCAACATGCACCCGGTACCCGATTGCGGCGAAACGAGCTATCGCGGCAGCGGGCGGCTCGCCGGGCGCAAGGCGCTGGTGACGGGCGGAGATTCCGGGATCGGGCGCGGCGCGGTGATCGCCTTCGCACGCGAGGGCGCGGCCGTCGCGATCAACTATTTCCCGACCGAGGAGCCCGATGCGCAGGATGTCGCCAAGCTGCTGCGCGGCGAAGGCCACAAGATCGAGCTGATCCCCGGCGACCTGACCGACGCCGCATTCTGCGATGCGCTGCCGGGGCGTGCCGCGAAGGCGCTGGGCGGGCTCGACATCGTCGTCAACAACGCCGCTTATCAGCAATCAAAGGCGTCGATCGACGAGATCAGCTTCGAACAGTTCGACCGGACGATGAAGACCAATCTCTACGCGATGTTCCACATCTGCAAGGCGGCTATCCCGATGATGAAACCCGGCGCGTGCATCATCAATACCGCCTCGGTCAATTCGGTCAGCCCGGAGAAGGAACTGCTCGATTACGCCACCACCAAGGGCGGTATCCTGATCTTCACCAAAGCGCTCGCCAAGCAACTCGCGTCGAAGGGCATCCGCGTCAACGCGGTCGCGCCGGGGCCGATCTGGACGCCGCTTCAGGTCGCCGGTGGGCAGTTGCCGGGCGAGATGGACAAGTTCGGGCAGGACACGCCGCTCGGTCGCGCCGGCCAGCCGGCGGAACTCGCCGGGCTGTACGTCACGCTGGCCGATGGCAGCACCAGCTACACCACTGGCAGCCTGTTCAGCGCGAACGGCGGCACCGGCGTGGCGTAAACCCTCAGCCGCCGCGCGCGAAGGCGGCGGCGATGTCGACCTGCTCGGCCGTCGGGGTGATGCCGGTGTAGAGGACGAACTGCTCAAGCGCCTGCAGCATCCCGATCGCATCGCCGGTGATGCACGGTTTGCCCGCCGCCCGCGCGGCCTTCAGCAGCGGCGTCTCCGCCGGCAGCGCCACCACGTCGATCACCGCCTTTGCGGCAGCGATCATCGTTTGCGGAAAGGCGAGCGCATCCGCGTCCGCACCGGCCATGCCGAGCGGCGTGACGTTGACGAGCAGGTCGGCACCGGTATCGCCAAGCTCCGCGCGCCAGTCGAATGCGTAGGTGCGCGCGATCGCCTGACCCGCGACGATATTGCGGGCGACGATCGTGCCGGTGGTGAAGCCGGCATCGCGCAACGCCGCCGCAACCGCCTTCGCCATCCCGCCCGACCCGCGCAGCACGAACGGCATCGGCGCAAGGCCGCTGTCGCCCAGCAACGTCCGCACCGCGCTGTAATCGGTGTTAAAGCCGGTCAGCCGGCCACCATCGTTGACGATGGTGTTGACGCTGTCGATCGCTGCGGCGGACGCGTCCAACCCGTCGAGTAACGGGATCACCGCCTCTTTGAATGGCATGGAGATGGCACTGCCGCGGATGCCGAGCGCGCGGATGCCGCCGACCACGCCGGGAAGGTCCGTGGTGGTGAACGCCTTGTAGACGTAATCCAGCCCGAGCAGTTCATACAGTCGGTTGTGAAAGCGCGAACCGAACGTGCCGGGCCGCGCCGCCAGCGACATGCACAGCGTGGTATCGCGCCCGATCGTCGTCTTGTTCATCATGGCGGACCTCGGGACAAAGCGGGAGCGACGCGTATATCGGGCCGATCGCCACGACGCCACGGTTGTCATCGTGCGTGCCGAAACCGGACGGGCGTCAGCAATGCTAACCTCCGGTTGTGATCATTGCGTTCCATTAACGCTGTTTCGCTACGCTGCGGGCTTTGCGGACGCGCACGGCTCTGGTTGCTGGCGTGCGGATGGCGAAGTGGGGGCGGCAATGGACCGGGCGGTGGGCAAAAGCACGATGGGGGTATCGGCGCGGCGTGGCTGGATCGTAACAGTAGAACAGGCGGCGTGGGTGGTGCCGGCGATCTTTGCGCTCGCGCTCGTGTTGCGCCTGCTCCTACTCGTGCTGGTGCCGCAACAGCCGATGTCGGACGGATTGTGGTACATGGACCGTGCCGGTGAAATGGCGCGCGGTATGGGCTTTCAGGAAGGTGGCCGGCCGACCGCCTTCTGGCCGGTGGGGTATCCGGCCGCGCTCGCCGGCAGCATGTTGGTGGTGGGGCCGGGCACGTTCGGACCGATCGCGCTGAACCTCGCCGGTGCCGCCGCGATCCTTGCCCTCATGTTCCGTTTTGGCGCGTTGCTCGGTATGGGGGCGCTTGGCGTGCGGATCGCCGCGTTGCTTTACGCGCTGTACCCGGCGCATATCGCCTATACCGGCCAGCCTTTTTCGGAGACGGTGTCGACCGCGCTGCTGATGGCCGCCTTCGCCGCGCTGATCGCGGGGCGGGGGCGCTGGTGGAGCCTTGCCGGCGCGGGCGCACTGTTCGGGTTGACCACGCTGATGCGGGCGCAGGCGATGCTGTTCCCGGTCGGCGCGCTGATCGCGATGGCGGTGTGCCTCAAGGATTTCGGCTGGCGTGGTGCGGTGCGAGCTGTGCTGCCGGTGTATCTCGCGCTCGCGGCGGTGGTGCTGCCGTGGAGCATCCGTAACGCCGTTCAGATGGGCAGCTTCATTCCCGTCTCCACCAATGGCGGCATCGCACTGTATTACGGTGCCAACGACCGCGCGACCGGCGACTGGTACGAATGGGAACGCACGCCGATCTGGGACCAGACCGGCGTCGGCATTCCCTATCGCGAACACCTCGTTCGCCAGGTCGAACTCGATCAGCGTTTCAAGGCGCTCGCCAAGAATTGGATCATCGATCATCCCGCGCGCTGGCTGGCGCTGGGTGGGCGCAAGGTGATGCTGCTGTGGCGCAAGGACAGCGACGGGCTGTGGGGGATCGACTCGAGCTACCCGCGAATGGGGCTCGCCGTCACCGCCGCGCAGGCCGTGAACCAGCTCTATTACATGGGGCTGCTGCTGTTCGGCTTCGGTGCACTCGCTTTCGCGGCGCCGGCGCTGTGGCGGCGCGACAATGCGCGCGCGCCGCTGCTGCTGCTCGGCTGCATGCCGGCGTTCGTGACGCTCACCGCATTCGGCTTCACCGGGCAGGTTCGCTATCATTACCCAGCGATGCCGTTCCTGATCCTGCTGGCAGGCTGGTCGATCGCGCTGCTGCTGCGGCGTGACTGGAAGATGCCTAGCGTAAATGTTGCTTAGGCGGATGGACGCTTTTGCCCAGCAGGTCCATCAAGGAACGTGAAACAGTAACTTGAAATGCTGCATTTAACTCGCCAAGGTCATGTTTTACTATTGAGCAACAATGGGGCAGGCCATGCAACGAGTTTCGGGTTTACGACTGCAAGACTCCTTGATCATCCCGTTGATGGCGTTGGCATCATGCGGTGGCGATAGTTCTTTGTCGGACGCGGGCGCTCCAACTGCGGTGGTAACGCCCACGCCCACGCCCACGCCTACATCAACTGTGGCTTACACCGCTGCCTCTGACTTTAGCCGGGATCGCAGCTTCGACGCGATTGGCATGACGCAGACCTATTCAGTCGGTGGAGCCGTCTTCACCGTCGACTCTCCCCAGCAGGAAAATTCGTCAGTTGGGTTTGAGTACACTTCTGCTGACAGAGGTTACAAAGTCAGATACAATGGTAGCTTATTAACGGCACAACCTGCCGTTCAGAAGACGGATCCTTTTGTTTACGATCATTGGGATGACGGCTCCTACCAAGGCGGATTGATCCCGATATCCTACGACGCTAACGGCACGGCCGTATACTCGACAAACTCTTCATTTGATCGATCTCCGTTGCGCGTTAGTATTAACAGCAGTGGTAATTACGTGCCGTCAGTTTACTCAGGTTTTGCCCTCTGGAAACAATTCTCTTATACGGCCAATAATACACGAGGTTTTGTTCATTATTATTTGTTCGGGGCACGAACTATCTAAAGTGATCTGCAGACATCCGGTAAAGCTACGCGTTCGGGATTGTCGACAGTGTACTATCTTGGTGCCAGCAAAGCAGCATTAAGCACCTCCGACTCGGGGAAAGCCACTACTTTTACTATTGACTTCGATCGTCACACTGTCGAGGGAACGACATCGATATCTGGCGACTATGGCACCATGATGATTGGCTTCACTGGGACAATCGATCCGCTGACCGGGCGGGTGTATGGAACGCTTAACCAGAACGTGACCGGAACCTTCGAAGGAGCTTTCTACGGCCCGGGTGGAAGGGAGCTGGCGCTGATGTTCAACGGCGGTAATGTAATCGGCTATGCGGTCGTTCAGTAATTAGACTCGCGCGGAATTTTAAGAATCATGAAATATTAGGATGATAGCTGTCGCGCGGCAGTGGTGTTCGCCCTCTATTAGTGTTGTTTGCTTACAGACATCAGTGATGACTTTGGGACACGGTCTTAACTGTCTCTCTTTGAGGATTTTTTGGGGGGGGGGCTGTGTCAGTTTTCGACCACTGTCGCCGCTCTCCCCAATCGACGCACCTAAGCGCCTAACCAGCCGCGATGCTCGCCGCGACCGCTTCCGCTACCTTGATACCGTCGATCGCCGCCGACAGGATGCCGCCGGCGTAACCGGCACCTTCGCCGGCTGGATACAGCCGCTCGGTGTTGATGCTCTGGAGATCCTTGCCGCGCGTGATGCGGATCGGCGAGGAGGTGCGCGTCTCCACGCCGGTCATCACCGCATCGGGGTCGTCGTAGCGGGCGATCTGGCGGCCGAACACCGGTAGCGCCTCCCGCATCGCCTCGATCGCATAATTGGGCAGGCAGGCGGCGAGATCGGTCGGCGTCACGCCCGGCTGATAGGAGGGTGTTACCGTACCCAACGCGGTTGAAGCGCGCTTGGCGAGAAAATCGCCGACGCGCTGCCCCGGCGCATGGTACGATGATCCGCCCGCCACATAGGCGAGCGACTCCCAGTGCCGCTGGAAGTCTATCCCGGCGAGCGGACCGCCAGGGTAATCGCGCGCCGGGTCGATCGCGACGACGAGGCCGGAATTGGCGTTGAACTCGGCGCGCGAATACTGGCTCATGCCGTTGGTGACGACGCGGCCTTCCTCCGATGTCGCGGCCACTACGCGCCCGCCCGGGCACATGCAGAAGCTGTAGACGGTACGCCCGTTGGCGCAGTGGTGCGACAGGCTGTACGCGGCCGCGCCAAGGTCCGGGTGGCCTGCGCACGCGCCGAACCGCGCGCGGTCGATCCAGCTTTGCGGATGCTCGATGCGCACGCCGATCGAGAACGGCTTGGCCTCGATATGCACGCCGCTGGTGTGCAGCATCTCGAACGTCGGCCGCGCGCTGTGGCCGACCGCGAGCACAACGTGATCCGCCTCCAGAAAGCTGCCGTCATGGAGGTGCAGGCCACGGATGCGCTGGTGCGTGTCGCTGGTGCGTTCCACCTCCAGCCCGTCGACGCGCGTCTGCCAGCGATATTCGCCGCCCAGCGCCTCGATCTGCCGCCGCATGCTCTCTACCATCGTGACGAGGCGGAAGGTGCCGATATGCGGGTGCGCTTCCCACAGGATATCGTCGGGCGCGCCTGCGGCAACGAACTCCTCCAGCACTTTGCGCCCAAGGAAGCGCGGATCCTTCACCCGGCAATACAATTTGCCGTCGGAGAAAGTGCCGGCGCCGCCCTCGCCGAACTGAACGTTGGAATCGGGGTCAAGCTGCCCGCGCCGCCATAGCCCCCAGGTGTCCTTGGTGCGTTCGCGCACCGGTTTTCCGCGATCGAGGATGATCGGGCGGAACCCGGCCTGCGCGAGGATCAGCCCGGCGAACAGCCCGCACGGCCCCGCGCCGATCACCACCGGCCGCGTGCCGCTCCACGCCACCGGCGCGGTGACGGGCGGGCGATAGGCCATGTCCGGCGTCGGCCGCACGTCCTTGTCGCCGACCAGCCGCGCCAGCACCGCGTCCTCCCCATCGAGGTCAACGTCGAACGTGTAGACAAGCTGCACGGCATTCCGCCGCCGCGCATCGTTGCCACGCCGGTACAGCGTATAGCCACGCAGATCGGCGGCCGCGATGCCGAGCCGTGCACAGATCGCCGGCGCGATCGCCTCGAGTGCGTGGTCGAGCGGAAGGTACAGGCCGGAGAGACGGATCATCGTGGCGCCTCTACAGCCTCGTGGACGATCCGCCAAATCGATGTGGCTTACGCGATGTGCGTATAGGGTTGTCTGCTTTCGCAAAGACCTTGCCACCCGTGCAGAAAACGCCGCATCCTGGAAGCAGTCACTCCGGGATCGAGAGAATGCTGACTAAGCGTAAGCAGGCATACGTCTACATCGGCACGGGACTGCTCTGGGGGGCGGTCGCTACTGATAAGTTATTCTTTCACGTGGACCGGCCGTTCGCGTGGTTCACGGTTGCGCTCGCCGTCGCGTTATGCGTTCTCGGGACCATGCGCATGCATGCGGCGCGACATGCCTAACCGTCCGCTCTGGTCCTTTCGCGCCTCAAGCCGACTTTCCATTTGCACGATCACCCGACATCGCCTCATCACCGCTCGCCGAACAGCTCGCGCTGCGCTTTCTCCAGTTCCTCCGCGTAGCGCCGCCGCACGTAGGTCTCCGACAGGACACCCAGCACGGTGCGGTCTGCCGCCAGCACGGCGAGTTCGTCCGCGCCGCTCGCGTCGAACGCGGTCATCACCTGCTTGATGTCCATGTCGGGTTTCAGCGCGGCATCGGTGTTGACCGCCACGCTTGCCACGCACGCCGCCGGGTCGAGCGCTTCGCCATATGCGTCAGGTGTGCGCACGATACCGGCGTAGTGTGTCTTCCCGTCGATCAGCACCACCTTGCTCGCCGATCCCAGCGGAAAGCGGCGGCGGAACTCGGCGATGGTCGTAGTGGTGGGCGTCTCGCGGGTTTCGCCGCGCATCATCCGTCCGGCGGTGAGCGTCTTGACCCAGCCGACGTCGCGCGCGCTCTTGATCGTTTCGCCGCGCAGGTGGAGCCGCCACGTCGAGAACGAATAGCCGAACAGTTCGCGCACGATCGTTGAGGAGACCAGCGACGCGGCGATGGCGGCGCCGGTCAGCCCGAAATCGTGCGTCGCCTCCAGTACCAGCATCGCCATCGTCATCGGTCCGCCGATCACCGCGACGCCAAGCGCCGCCATCCCGACGATCGCGGCATTGTGCGGGTCGATGATCTGGAACCCGGCCACCGCCGTCAGCGCGGTCGCGAACAGCGTACCGGCGAGCGTGCCGAGGAACAGCGAGGCGAAGAACAGCCCGCCGCGAAATCCGAAGCCCAGCGATACGATCGAGGCAAGGCATTTGCAGATGAATATCATCGCGATGAACCGGATGCTGGTGCCCGCCATCAGATCGTTGTGCAGCGCGCCGTGTCCGGCCGACAGCACCTGCGGCGAGATCAGCGCGATCGGCACCAGCAGCGCGCCGCCGATCGCGGGCCGCGCCCAATCGGGGATGCGCAGCCGCCGCACGCCCTGTTCCAGCGACGCGACTGACCGCATCAGCACGATGCCGATCCCCGCACAGGTGGCGCCGAGCGCGGCATATGCGATGTAGTGATGCGTCTCGGTTGCGGCGCCCGATGCCGCTTCGACGACGTAAGGATGGGCGCCGAGCGTTTGCGACACGAGCACCGCCGACAGGGTCGCCGCCGCGATCGGCGCGATCGCGGACGGGGTGTAGGCGCCGATCACGATTTCGAACGCGTAGAACGCACCGGCGAGCGGCGCGCCGAACGCCGCCGCGATCGCCGCGCCCGCGCCCGCGCCGACCAGATTGCGCAGGTCCGGCCGCCGCAGATTGAGCAGGCCGCCGGTCAACGAGGCGACAGCGCCGCCAAGCTGCGCATAGGCCGCCTCCAGCCCAACCGACGCGCCGAAACCGTTGGACAGGATCGTCTGGCCGGAGATCACAAAACTATCGGCGATTCCCATCCGCCCGCCGTGCAGCGCGTTCGCTTCCACCGTATCGACCATCGCCCGCCTGCGCGCGCGTGTCGCCAGCGTGAACAGCGCCAGCACCGCGCCGCCGATCGGCAGCACGATCAGCGTGCCGAGCGACAGGCCGGGTTGTGCGCTGAGCCGCGACGTGCCGGGGAGTGCGAAGAACCAGTGTTGCAGCGTCCGCGCGATCGCGCCTTGCACAACGCTCAGCGCGCCGGCCGCGCCGCCGATGCCGATGGCGAGCACCACGAATGCCGCCTCGCTCGCCCGCAGCCGCCGTCGCAGCCAGTTGGCAGGGCGAACGAGACGATGCCGCAGCGACATCAGCCGCGCGCGCTGACAGCGCGGGGTGCGTCAGCGCAGGGCAGGAGCATCGCTTCGGTGTAATCGGCCATTTCGCCCCGTAGCGCCGATTGCAAGCAGGGGGAATGCCGCTAGGGTCCGCTCTTCTCGGTACAGGAGCTTTGCGGGTGAACGACACGGGCGTGGATCTGTCAGCTAACGAGCCGCGCGTGTCGCTGCCGGTTGGCGGCTTCTCACCGATACCCGCCGTCTCCGATCCGGACGAGATGATGCTGGTGCTGGCGATGCGGCGTGACCGTATCCTCGCCACGCTGACCTTGTTCGCCGGCATCGGTCTTGCCGTATCGCTGCCGTTTGCGTTGAAGGCAGGGGCGGAGTTCTTCCTGCCGACCACCGCAGCGCTGGTGATCGCCATCGCGCTGGTGCCGGTGCTGGAATGGCTGGAGCGGCGCCGCATGCCCTCGGCGGTGGCGGCGCTGATCTGCATCGTGCTGTTCGTACTCGCCGCCAATATCGCGCTGGCGGCGATCGTGGTGCCGGCGGTGGAGTTCTTCCGCAAGCTGCCCGAGCGGATCGACCGCATCCAGATGAACATCGCGCCGCTGATCGACCTGTATTCGAGCCTGGAGAGCTACCTCAACCGCGCCGTGCGGCATCTCGCCGCGCCGGGGCCGGTGCGTACCGCGCAGACCGCCGCGGTGACCCCGCCGAGCTCGATCTTAGAATTCGCCGCCACCTCCGCGCCGGGTGCGATCGTGCAGGTGTTCTTCGGCATCCTGGTGATCTTTTTCTTCTTGGCGGGTTGGACCCGGCTGCGACGGCGCACGATCACCAGCCGCACCAGCTTCGGCGGTGCTATGGCGACCGCGCGGGTGATCCAGCATGTCGTCGACGATACCGCCGCCTATCTCGGCACGATCACGCTCATCAACCTAACGCTCGGGCTGGTCGTGTCCGGCGTGTTGTGGGTCATGGGCATGCCGTACCCGTTGATGTGGGGCGGCATTGTCGCCTTGCTCAATTACGTGCCGTATTTCGGACCGATCGCGGCGGTGCTGCTGCTCGGGCTGGGCGGCTTGATGACGTTCCGCGATATTTGGGCGGCGGTGTTCCCCGCGATCCTGATGCTGGGCTGCCATCTCGTCGAGGCGAATGCGATCACGCCGATGATCGTCGGGCGGCGGCTGACGATCAGCCCGATCCTGATCCTCATCTCGATCAGTTTCTGGAGCTGGGTGTGGGGCACGCCGGGCGCGCTGCTGGCGGTGCCGCTGCTCATCATCCTGCAGACCGTGCTGGGCGCGGTCGGCAAGCCGGATATCGCCGGTTTCCTGTTCGAACACGGCGCGATGGCGCATGCGCCGAACAACAAAAAAGACGCTGACGAAGAAAGTCATGGGAAAGTCGGTTGACAGCCCCGAAGCGCTGACCTAGTTGGCGCGCCTCACGCTTCTCAAGCGGGTGTAGCTCAGTTGGTTAGAGCGCCGGCCTGTCACGCCGGAGGTCGCGGGTTCGAGCCCCGTCACTCGCGCCATCCCTTTGTTTTATCAGGGATGGCGCATCGAAGTGGGGTCTCGTAATCGCCGCAATTAGCCTCTTCCGCGATCGTTCGTGCGTAGGCTCAAACGGCGCGGCGGCTATCGCCAGCGCCCGGTCTCCATCCACGCCAGCAGCGGCTTGAGCGGTGCGATCCAGATCATCCCGGTCACGCCGTAGAAGCCGAGCTGGAGCAGCGGCTGCCACCGCGCCACCACGCCCGAGAAACTCGCGACGATCACCACCCACACCAGGATCAGCGCCAGGATTACGAACATGCCGAAGGGTTTGCGCCACGTCGGTGTCATCGTGTGATCCATTCCTGTTCGGTGGCGACCGCGTGAAGCGGCATGTCCCACGGGTCGGCGGGCAGCATATCGACTTGCTGGACGCTCCACGCCACGCCGATTCGCACTGCGTGTGGAAACGCGGCAAAAGCGCGATCGTAATAGCCCGCGCCCTGGCCGAGCCGGTTGAGGGCGCGGTCGAACGCGACCAGCGGCGTCAGCACGATGTCGGGCGCCAGTGCGGGGGAGGCGTGGTGCGGCTGATGCAACCCGAACGGGCCGGGCGCGAGATCGTCCTCCGCATCGTAAGCGAGGAACCGCATCGGCTCGGCGCGGGTGGTGACGTGCGGCAGTACGATCGCGCAGCCCCGCTCAACGGCGGCGCGCGCGAGAAACATCGGGTCGGCCTCGCTACCGATCGGCACATAGGAAGCGACGGTGGCGGCATGGGAGAGCAGGACGGTGAACGCCTCGCCGGGTTCGATCCGGGGCGGCGAGGTGGCGAAGAACGCATCCCGCGCAGACCGCATCCGCGCCCGCAGCGCGCGCTTGTCGAGCGTCATGGGCACACCGGGCGGAAGGTGGCGGGACCGCCGTGGCCGTTTGCCTGAATATCCTCTGACGCCGTTAGCATCAGGTGGGGATCATGTACGACAGGCCAGGGCCAGCGCAGGGACAACCCCCTAGGAAGTATAATCGCCTCAGGGATGTTCGGTAAGGCTCGTACCGGGCAGTGCCCGCCACGGAGCAATCTAGGCGTTCCGCGCGGGTTTCTCAAGAGCATCGGCAAGCTCCTCAAGCCATTCGGCGACGCCGGTCAGCGCCTGCGATTCGGTGAACCCAGCCGGCGGCCGCCGTTCCGCCTCATCCAGCGCGTCGGCGAGCAGGAGTGCCACGAACATCATGGTGCGCTCGTTGCTCATCCCGCCCGACGCGCGTGATGCGTCCGCCCAATGCGAATCCAGCAATGCGCCCAGTTTGCGCAGGTGCGCTTCCTCGCCTTCGCGGCATGCCACGATGTGGTTGCGACCGCCGATCGACAGCGAAACCTCCGCCATCAGTCTACCGTATTCTCGTGAGCGGCATCGTCGTTGACGCTGGACTCATCGACGACGGATTCGCCCGCGATCACCGCATCGAGATCGCGAATCGCGTTCTCGATACGCTCACGCAGCGCTTCGTGACGTTCGGCGAGCGCGGCGTTTGCGCGTTCGCGATCCGAGACCGCGGTTTCGATACGGGCGATGGCGCGTTCGATCCGTTCGATCGCGGCAGGGGTGGTTTCATCTGCCATGAGGCGGCGATAGCACGCATGGCCGGTCGGACAATATTGGAATTGCCGCGCCCCGGTTGACGCCAGCCTCCGCCCACCGCAAAGACCGCCGCGAAACACGGGAATCGGGCGCGACCGCCTGCTGCACTGGCAGGACGCCTCCGCCCCGGCGACGAGGAGCACGGCTATGACGGTTAAGGTTGCGATCAACGGTTTCGGGCGGATCGGCCGCCTCGTGGCGCGCGCTTTGATGGAACGTGCCGACACCGGGCTCGAACTCGTCGCGATCAACGATCTCGCCGATGCCAAGTCGAACGCGTGGCTGTTCAGCCGCGACAGCGTGCACGGCAAATATCCCGGCACCGTCGTTGCAGAGGGCAACGATATCGTCATCGACGGCAAGCACATCCGCGTGACTGCCGAGCGTGATCCCGCCAACCTGCCGCACGCTGAACTCGGCGTCGACATCGTGCTCGAATGCACCGGCTTCTTCACCGACAAGGCGAGCTGCCAGAAGCACATCGATGCGGGCGCGAAGAAGGTGTTGATCTCGGCACCCGGCAAGAACGTCGACCTCACCGTCGTCTACGGCGTCAACCACGACAAGCTCGAGGCTGGCCATACCATCGTCTCGAACGCATCGTGCACCACCAACTGCCTCGCCCCGGTCGCCAAGGTGCTGAACGACACGGTCGGTATCGAACGCGGCCTGATGACGACCGTCCACGCCTATACCAACGATCAGAAGATCCTCGATCAGATCCACCCCGATCTGCGCCGCGCCCGCGCCGCCGCGATGTCGATGATCCCCACCACCACCGGCGCCGCCCGCGCGGTGGGCGAGGTTCTCCCCGAACTGAAGGGCAAGCTCGACGGTTCGGCGATCCGCGTGCCGGTGCCGGACGGCAGCCTCGTCGACCTCAGCTTCATGCCGGGCCGCGACACGACGAAGGAGGAGATCAACCAGATCCTCAAGGACGCGTCGGAGAACGGCCCGCTCAAGGGCATCCTCGCCTTCTCGGACGAGCCTCTTGTGTCGATCGATATCGTCCACACGCCGTATTCGTCGACCATCGACAGCCTGGAGACGGCGGTCATGGACGGCAAGCTCGTCCGTGTGGTGAGCTGGTACGATAACGAATGGGGCTTCTCCAACCGGATGATCGACACCGCCGGCGCGATGGCGAAGTTCATCTGATGAGCCGCGTCGCCCCGATGGTGTCTACGGTCGCCATCGGGGCGACGGGTACGCTCGCCGGGATCGCCCGCCATGCCTTTCCGAAGGGCGCGATGGAGGCGATCGACCATGCCGATGTAACGCTGGCGGGCGGCATCGTCGGCGATTTTCGCGGCGCGATGAAGGGCAAGCCCTATCGCCGGCAGGTCACGCTGATCGAGCGGATCGACTGGGCGGCGGCGATGGCCGAGGTCGATCACAGCCATGACTGGACGGCGCGGCGCTCCAACCTGCTGGTCGATACGCTCGATCTGCCGCAGGTGCCCGGCACGCTGCTCAGGATCGGCGCCGACGTGGTGCTGGAGATCACCCGCGAGACCGACCCGTGCGAGCGGATGGAAGCTTTGGCCCCCGGACTGAAGGCGGCGTTGCTGCCCGACTGGCGCGGCGGCGTCTGCGCCCGCGTCGTCTCCGAAGGGCGGATCACGATAGGCGATACAATCGAGGTGGTGCGATAATGGCTCGGAGTTTCAAGACGCTCGACGATATGGGCGACGTGCGCGGCAAGCGCGTGCTGGTTCGCGAGGATCTCAACGTACCGATGGCGGATGGTGCCGTCACCGACGATACCCGCCTGCGCGCAACGCTCGCAACGGTCAGCGAACTGGCGGACAAGGGCGCGATCGTCCTCGTCCTCGCGCATTTCGGCCGCCCCAAGGGGCAGCGCAACCCGGACATGTCGTTGGCGATGGTGGTGCGGCCTTATTCGCAGGTGCTCGGCCGTCCGGTGCGCTTCGTCGACTGGGACGGCGCGGAAGATGCGGTCGCGATGATGCAGCCCGGCGATATCGCGGTGCTGGAGAACACCCGCTTCTTCGCGGGTGAGGAAAAGAACGACGCGCAAACCGTCGCGATGATCGCCAAGCTCGGTGATGTCTACGTCAACGACGCCTTCTCCGCCGCGCATCGCGCGCACGCCTCGACCGAGGGGCTGGCGCACGTCCTTCCCGCGTTCGCCGGTCGCGCGATGGAGGCCGAACTCGACGCGCTCGACAAGGCGCTGGGCAACCCCGAACATCCCGTTGCGGCGGTGGTCGGCGGTGCCAAGGTGTCGTCCAAGCTCGACGTGCTCAAGCACCTCGTCACCCAGGTTGATCATCTCATCATCGGCGGCGGCATGGCCAACACCTTCCTCGCCGCGCGCGGAGTCGATGTCGGCAAGTCGCTGTGCGAGCACGACCTGGTCGGCACCGCCGAGGAGATCTTCGCCACTGCCGACAGCGCAAACTGCACGATCCATCTGCCCTACGACGTGGTGGTGTCGAAGGAATTCGCGCCCAACCCGCCAAGCTTGCGGACCTGCAACGTGCACGAGGTCGCCGCGGACGAGATGATCCTCGATGTCGGTCCGGCGGCGGTCGAGGCGCTCGCCGATGTGCTCAAGAATTGCCGGACACTGGTGTGGAACGGCCCGCTCGGCGCGTTCGAGACGCCGCCGTTCGACGCCGCCACGGTCGCGCTGGCGCGCACGGCGGCGGCGCTGACGGTGGGCGGTTCGCTCGTGTCGGTGGCGGGTGGTGGCGATACCGTTGCCGCGCTCAACCAGGCTGGGGCAGGCGATGATTTCACCTTCGTCTCGACCGCGGGCGGCGCCTTCCTGGAATGGATGGAGGGCAAGGATCTGCCCGGCGTCGCGGCCCTCGCGCGCTGACGCGACCGACCTATCCGGCGCCCGTGCGCTGCAATACGAACTGGAAGTGGAACAGCCATGAACACCGCCGACATGACCGCCAAGATCGCCGCCGGCCACGGCTTCCTCGCCGCCCTCGACCAGAGCGGCGGGTCCACGCCCAAGGCACTCGCCGGCTACGGCATCGCCGAGGGATCGTATGCGGGCGATGACGCGATGTACGCGCTGATCCACGACATGCGCAGCCGCATCATCACCGCGCCGAGTTTCACCGGCGACAAGGTGATCGGCGCGATTTTGTTCGAACGCACGATGGACGGCCAGATCGACGGCAAGACCGCGCCCGCCGCACTGATCGAACGCGGCATCGTTCCCTTCATCAAGATCGACAAGGGGCTGGAGGCCGAGGCCAACGGCGTGCAGTTGATGAAGCCTATGCCCGATCTCGACGCGCTGCTGGCGCGATCCAAGGCGCTGAACGTGTTCGGCACCAAGGAACGCTCGGTGGTGAACCTCGCCAACCGCGAGGGCATCGCCGCGATCGTCAAGCAGCAGTTCGAGATCGGCCGTCAGGTCATCGCCGGCGGGCTGATGCCGATCCTTGAGCCTGAGCTCAACATCAAGAGCCCGGAGCGCGCCGAGGCCGAGGTGATGCTGGTCGAGGAACTGCTGAAAGCGCTCGATGCGTTCCCGGGCGAGGATAAGGTGATGCTCAAGCTGTCGCTGCCCGAGCGGGCCGGTCTGTACGGCGCGCTGGTCGATCACCCTCGCGTGTTGCGCGTTGTCGCGCTGTCGGGCGGCTATGCCCGTACCGAAGCATGCGCGGAGCTTGCCAAGAATCCCGGCATGATCGCGAGCTTCAGCCGCGCGCTGCTGTCGGACCTGCGCCACCAGATGAGCGACGCGGAATTTGACGCCGCGTTGTCTGCCGCGATTGATGAAATCTACGAAGCGTCGGTTCATAAAGTCGCGTAGCCAGTTGTAGCCTGACGTTAGCGAGGCGGGGAGGGCGCGTTGCCGCCCGCTCCCCGCCTGATGGCGCGCGTCGGCATCGTGTGATTACGCCATGAGGGAAGCCCGATGACCATGTTGCTCGAGACTCCAGTCAGAACGATCGACGGCCGCCACACCAGCCTAGCCGACTATACGGGCGACGTTCTGCTGGTCGTCAACGTCGCTTCCAAGTGCGGACTGACCCCGCAATACGAAGCTTTGGAGGCACTTTACCGACAGTATCGCGACCATGGCTTCAAGGTGCTGGGCTTTCCCGCCAATGATTTCGGCGGGCAAGAGCCTGGTGGCGACGCTGAAATCGCGGATTTCTGCACTTCCACCTATGATGTCGACTTCCCGATGTTTGCGAAGATCATCGTGTCCGGTCCGGGCAAACACCCGCTCTACGCCGCGCTGATCGCCGCCGCGCCGGAGGCGGCGGGCGACCCCGCAGCGTTCCGTCAGCGCTTGCGAGGCTATGGCATGCAACCGACCGAAGCACCTGAAGTGCTGTGGAATTTCGAGAAGTTCCTCGTCGCCCGCGATGGGACGGTCGCGGCACGGTTCGCTCCGTCGACCGCTCCCGACGATCCCGCGCTGGTTGCGGCGATCGAAGCGGAACTGGCGAAGCAGGATCAACCGCGCTAGGGCGCCGGTATGACAGAAGACGATCCGCTCGGCCCGCTCGACCCCGATTTCGCAAAGCAGTTCCGTCGCGATGATCGGCGCCCACCTTGCCAATTGTATCTTATCTCGCCGTTGGACGTGGCGGGTGTATTCGCGGACCGGCTTGCACGTGCGCTTGATGCAGGCCCGGTCGCGGCATTTCAGTTCCGGGTGAAGGACGTGGACCAGCACGAGGCTGCGCGGCTGGCGGAGCCGCTGCTGCGGATCTGCGCGGATCGCGACGTTGCGTTTATCGTCAACGACAGCATTTCGCTTGCAAAGCGCATCGGTGCCGATGGTGTGCATCTGGGGCAGGAGGACGGTGATCCGCAGGAGGCGCGCCGTGTGCTCGGCCCCACCGCGCAGATCGGTGTGACCTGCCATGACAGTCGTCATCTTGCGATGGAGGCTGGCGAGGCGGGTGCCGATTACGTCGCGTTCGGCAGCTTCTATCCGACCACGACCAAGGTTGTGAAACACCATGCCGAGCCGATCATCCTGAGCTGGTGGGCAACGATGTTCGAAGTGCCCTGCGTTGCGATCGGCGGCATCACGCCTGCCAACGCGGCGCCGCTGGTGGCGGCCGGGGCGGATTTCCTCGCGGTATCCGGCGCGGTGTGGGGCGGGGACGAGGATGCTGCGGTCAAGGCGTTCGCCGCGTTGCTGGGGTGATCCGACGGAGCTGAGGCGCGGTCAGTCTGCGTCAAGACAGGTGGATGGCGTCGTTCGCATCCCGATGATGTGTCTCTTGAATGTTGACCTGGATCGGGCCGCCACCGTGCGAGCGTCGAAATTGCGCGGCCGCGTCCAACGCTGCGCTTAACGACGGGTAGTCCTTTCCGCGCACGGCCACCAACCCGTCCGTGCGAATCTGTACCCAAGACCACCGGAAGGTGCCGCGCGGTTCGGAGGAGGCAACAGAATCGAGCGCGAACAGCACTTCATACCTGGCCGTGCCTTCTGTCATGGAATTAAAACGCAATCATTTCGCTGCCAGTTCCGCCGCCGCATTGCGGCACTTGCACTGCGATCGGTGCAGCTCGGGCTTCGTTATCTTGTCATATCGTAAATAGCGATCGTTGTTTGCACGAAACGACCCCATAGCGTCGGATCAGACGTGTTTATTCGGGAGTGTGACAACCGTGCAGATGCGACCTGATGACCCCAAGCGTGCATGGCTCGTCAGTGAAGCTCGGGCGGCAGCAATCGTTGCGGCGCGGAAACAACAGCGCTGTTCGTCGTTGTTGTGCTGATAACGATTCAGGACGCTCCAATGACACGCAAACCGATCTTGCTGGCAGCTTGCCTCGCATTTGGCGCTTCCTCTCCGCTCGTCGCGGCTCCGGCTAAGCCACAAGCTCCGTCCGCTCCGGATCAGGCGGTTCTGCATGTCCAGGTGATCCTCGACCATCTCGGTTTTTCGCCCGGCGTGCTTGACGGCAAGCCCGGCATGTCGCTCACCGCAGCGTTGAAGGGGTTTCAGCAATCGCGCGGATTGGGCGCGAGCGGCAAGTTGGACAAGCCGACGCAAGCGGCCCTCCAGCAGTATGCGAACATGCCCGCGACGCAGACGATCACGTTGACACCGGCAATCCTCGGCGGGCCGTTCACCAACCCATTGCCGAAGCAGCCGGCGGAACAGGCGAAGCTACCCCAACTCGGCTATCGCAATGCGATGGAGAAGATGGGTGAGATGTTCCACACCACGCCGGCGGTCCTCGTCGCGCTCAACAGCGGCGATACCAGGCTCGCGCCGGGGGTGAAGATCACCGTGCCGGCGGTGGTCGCCACGAACCGCAACTACGATCCGAAACTGCCGGAAAAATGGCGGCAGACGCTGAGCACCCTCAATGTCGACGCGCAGCAGCCGCAGGCCGCCAAAGTCGTCGTCGACAAGTCGGATTCGGTGCTGCGCGCGTACGATGCCAGCGGCAAACTCATCGCGCAATTTCAGGCGACGATGGGCAGCAAGCACGATCCGCTGCCGATCGGCACCTGGAAAATCCTTGGCCCGGCTTACAACCCGCCGTTCCACTACAACCCCAAGCTGTTCTGGGACGCCAAGAAGGGCGAGAAGAAGGCGACGCTGCCGCCCGGCCCTAACGGCCCGGTCGGCGTGGTGTGGCTCGATCTGTCCAAGGAGCATTACGGCATTCACGGTACGCCCGAACCGACGACGATCGGCCGCGCGGAGAGCCATGGCTGCATCCGCCTTGCCAACTGGAACGCCGCGCGGCTGGCGATGATGGTCAAGCCGGGGACGCCGGCGATCTTCCAGGAATAACATGCGGACGGTCTGGCTGATCCTGATCCTGCTGGTGGCCTTGGCGGTGGCGGGTTGGTTGGCGTTGCTCAATCTCCCCGACGCTCCGCACAGGGCTGCTCCGACCCGGAAGCCGACAACCCAAGTGGTCGAGGTGGTCTCGGAAACGCGGGTGCCGCGTCCGCGTCAGGGTGGAGCGTCCGGGCTGCTTGCCGTTCCGGTGGCGGGTGTGACCCGTGATGCGATCACGGATACGTGGGGTGATCCGCGCGAGAATGGTGTGCGCGAACATCACGGCACCGACATCCCCGCCGCTGCCGGTACGCTGGTAACCGCCGCAGCGCCGGGAACGGTCGAGAAGCTGTTCCAAAGCGACAAGGGGGGCATGACCATCTACGTCCGCTCGCCCGCGCGCAAATGGACATTTTATTATGCGCATCTGTCGGGCTACGCGCCGGGGTTGCACGAGGGGCAGGTGGTGCACACCGGCGATCCACTCGGCTTTGTCGGCGATACCGGCGATGCGGGGGCGGGCAACTACCACCTCCACTTCGGCCTGACCCGCACAACGCCGGATCAGCACTGGTATGAGGGCGCCGATGTCAACGCGTTCCCCTATCTGACCGGCCTGCGGGTTGCCGGATCGGGCGGTGGAGGCTAAAGACCGCGCCTTCGCTCTTTCCACAGGTACATGGCATGAAGATCAGCGGCGTGGACATTCGTCCCGGCAACATCATCGAATATGAAGGCGGCATCTGGAAAGCCGTCAAGATTCAGCACACCCAGCCCGGTAAGGGTGGCGCGTACATGCAGGTCGAGATGAAGAACCTCATCGACGGCCGCAAGAACAACGTGCGCTTCCGCTCGGCGGAAACGGTGGAGCGGATCCGGCTGGATACCAAGGATTTCCAGTTCCTGTTCCGCGACGGCGATGCGCTGACGTTCATGGACAAGGACAATTACGAGCAGATCACGCTCGATGCCGGCATCCTCGGCGATGCCGCGGCCTTCCTTCAGGACGGCATGGACGTGGTGATGGAGCTCTACGACGAGCGCCCGATCTCGGTCGAGCTGCCGTCACAGATCGAAGCGACCATCGTCGAGGCGGACGCAGTGGTGAAGGGGCAGACCGCCTCGTCAAGCTATAAGCCGGCCGTGCTCGACAATGGCGTACGCGTCATGGTGCCGCCACATATCGGCGCGGGCACGCGGATCGTTGTCGACGTGTACGAGCAGACTTACGTCAAGCGCGCAGATTGAGTCGGATAGCGTAGCTATTCGCCAGGCTGCCGCTCGGCCGGCGAACGCAGTTCGGCCGACGACGAGTAGCAGGTGCGAGATGCCCCGCATCTCGCAGATCATGCCGAGGGCATGATCGACCTGATACTCTTTGCTCGCGTTGCGTTGTTAAAGGAACCACCATGCCATCCCATTCCGGACTCCTTACCGTCATGGACCGCGCCGCGCGGAAAGCCGCGCCGCGGCTCCGTCGGGACTTCAACGAGGTCCAGCATCTTCAGGTCAGCCGCAAGGGTCCGGCCGACTTCGTCTCGATGGCGGATCAGCGTGCCGAACAGACGATCTACGAGGAGCTGAGCAAGGCGCGGCCGGACTGGGGCTTCCTGATGGAGGAGCGCGGCGAGATCGCGGGCGACCCGTCCAAGCCGCGCTTCATCGTCGATCCGCTCGATGGTACGACCAACTTCCTGCACGGGATCCCGCATTTCTCGATCTCCATCGCCGTCGAGGAGCCGCTCGCGAACGGTAAGCGCGAGGTGACATCGGGGATCGTCTATCAGCCGCTCACCGACGAGAGTTTCTGGGCGGAGAAGGGGCGCGGCGCCTGGGTGCAGGAGCAGCGGCTGCGGGTCTCGGCGCGGCGTGATCTCGCCGACTCGGTGATCGCGACCGGCATTCCCTTCCTCGGTCATGGCGACTTCGTGCAGTGGAGCCGTATCTTCGGTGCGGTCGCGCCTGAAGTGGCCGGCATCCGCCGGCTCGGCTCCGCCGCACTCGACCTTGCCTGGGTGGCGGCAGGCCGGTTCGACGGTTTCTGGGAATCGAGCCTGAAGCCGTGGGATGTGGCGGCAGGGCTGTTGCTGGTCAAGGAAGCGGGCGGCTTCGTCACCGACTTCCGTGGTGGCGACAAGATGATGGAACGTAACGAGTTCCTCGCCGCCAACGACGCGCTGCAATCCCGCCTCCACAAGCTGATTGCCGGCGCGCTGCGCTGATCGGTATCGGCCGGCATCGCCGCTTCCGGGGGACATGTCCGCATCAGGCTTTGCGCCCGGTGCGGCCCTTCTATTTGTGGGAAAAAGTGGCTGATTTCCGTTAAGTTGCGATTCATTCTCAAGCGCTCGACCCTTGCCCGATGCGGACCATCGGCCTAAAGCCCAAGGCATCCCACTTCGCACTTGCGAGAAACCCATTGTTCGATCCGCTGCAATATCTGCCGATCCTGTTGTTCCTCGGCGTGGCGCTGGCGCTTTCCACTGCCTTCGTCGTGTTGCCCATCATCGTCGGGCGGCTGACGGGAACGCACAAGCCGAGCCCGGAAAAGCTCAGCGAATATGAGTGCGGCTTCCCCGCCTTCGAGGACCCGCGCAGTCAGTTCGACGTGCGCTTCTACCTGGTTGCGATCCTGTTCATCGTCTTCGATCTGGAGGCGGCATTCATTTACCCCTGGGCGGTCAGCGTTTTCACGCTGGGCTGGACGGCATGGTTCGCGATGATGTTGTTCATCGGCGAACTCGCGCTCGGCCTCGTCTATGCCTGGAAGAAGGGAGCTCTCGAATGGGAGTAGAACTCACCCGCGACGCTGGACCGAATCCGGTCGTGCAGCCCGATCAGACGTTCTTCGACGGGCTGAATGGCGAGCTGACCGACAAGGGCTTTCTTGTCACCTCGACTGAAGAGCTGTTCCAGTGGGCGCGCACCGGTTCGCTGTGGTGGATGACGTTTGGTCTTGCCTGCTGCGCGGTCGAGATGATCCACGTCAACATGCCGCGCTACGATCTCGAGCGCTTCGGCGCGGCGCCGCGCGCCTCGCCGCGCCAGTCGGACGTGATGATTGTGGCGGGCACGTTGTGCAACAAGATGGCTCCGGCGCTGCGTCGTGTTTACGACCAGATGAGTGAACCCAAATACGTGATCTCGATGGGTTCGTGTGCCAATGGCGGTGGCTATTATCACTATAGCTATTCGGTCGTGCGCGGCTGTGATCGGGTCGTGCCGGTCGATATCTACGTGCCTGGCTGTCCGCCGACGGCCGAGGCGTTGCTGTACGGGATCATGCAGTTGCAGCGGAAGATTCGCCGCTCGGGAACGGTGGAACGGTGAGGGCGCCCGCACCCGCTTATAGCGCCAACGATGGCGTGATCGACGCGGCTACGGCCGTGCTCGGCGGCAAGCTCGATCTCGCGACCGATCTAGTCGGTGAGGTGTCGCTGCATGTTGCACGTGACAGTTTGGTGGAGACGATGATCGCGCTGCGCGACACGCCGGGTCTCGAATACCAGCAGCTGATGGAAATCGCGGGTGTCGATTATCCGGATCGCGGTGTCGAACGCTTCGAGGTGGTGTATTGCCTGCTGTCGCTGACGCGCAATCACCGCATCCGCGTTCATGTCCGCAGCGACGATGCGCAGCCGGTGCCGTCGGTCACGGGGATCTGGCCGGTCGCGGGTTGGCTCGAGCGCGAGGTGTACGACATGTACGGCGTGCTGTTCTCGGGCAATTCCGATCTACGCCGTATCCTGACCGACTATGGTTTTCGCGGCCACCCGCAGCGTAAGGACTTCCCGCTGACCGGCTATGTCGAGATGCGCTATTCGGAAGAGGCCAAGCGCGTCGTGTATGAGCCGGTTCAGCTGGCGCAGGATTTCCGCAATTTCGACTTTATGAGTCCGTGGGAGGGTGCCGAATACATCTTGCCGGGTGACGAGAAGGCGGCTTTGCCGGAAGCCAAAGGCGCGCCGACGCCACTGAAGGCGGACGAGATCCAAAAGGCTGATGCCGCGCAATCCGCCAAGGTCGCGCCGACCGAGGCGAAGACCACAGAAAGCCCGGCGCAAACCGGTGCCGGCAAGAGCGAGCCAGACGCGGTGCCGAAGCCGCAAAACCCGGCGGTGGTTCCCACGCCGGGCGAGGGGCAGAACCAATGAGTGATTACCTCCAGGAACTCGAAGGTGTGACGGACGCCGCCGATCCGACGGTCGGCGACATCGACATCCAGAACTACACGATCAACTTCGGGCCGCAGCATCCGGCTGCGCACGGCGTGTTGCGGCTGGTGCTGGAGCTCGACGGCGAGATCATCGAGCGGGTCGATCCGCACGTCGGTCTGCTCCATCGCGGCACCGAAAAGCTGATCGAGCACAAGACTTACATGCAGGCGCTGCCGTATTTCGACCGGCTCGATTACTGCTCGCCGATGTGCATGGAGCACACTTACGTGCTCGCGGTCGAGAAGCTGCTCGATCTGGAAGTGCCGATCCGCGCGCAGTATCTGCGGACGTTCTTCGCCGAATTGACCCGTATCTCGAACCATATGCTCAACCTCGGTTCGCATATCATGGACGTCGGCGCGATGACGCCGAACCTGTGGTTGTTCGAGATCCGCGAAGACTGCATGGGCTTCTTCGAGCGGGCATCGGGGGCGCGTATGCATGCGGCCTACTTCCGACCCGGTGGTGTGCATCAGGACGTCCCGCTGAAATTGCTCGCCGATATCGGTGAGTGGCTCGACACTCGTCTGCCGCGTCTGTTTGAGGACGCGATCAGCCTGGTCGCGGACAACCGCATCTTCAAGCAGCGTAACGTCGACATCGCCACGGTCAGCCGTGAGGACGCGATCAAGTGGGGTTTCTCCGGCCCGATGATCCGTGGGTCGGGGTTGGCATGGGATCTGCGCAAGTCGCAGCCGTATGACGCGTACGCCAAAATGGACTTCGACGTGCCGGTCGGCACGCGCGGCGACTGCTATGACCGGTTCATGGTGCGCGTCGAGGAGGTTCGCCAGTCGGCGCGGATCATGCGGCAGTGTCTCAACGAGATGCCGGATGGCCCGATCGCGAGCTTCGATCGTAAGGTCGTGCCGCCCAAGCGTGGTGAGATGAAGCGGTCGATGGAAGCGCTGATCCATCACTTCAAGCTGTACACCGAGGGCTTCCACGTGCCGGCAGGCGACGTGTACGTGGCGACCGAGAGCCCTAAGGGTGAATTCGGCGTGTATTTGGTCGCAGACGGCACCAACAAGCCGTATCGCTGCAAGATCCGCCCGACCGCGTTCTCGCATCTTCAAGCGGCGGACTTCATGTCGAAGGGCCACATGCTTGCCGACACCACCGCCATCCTCGGCGCGATGGATATTGTGTTCGGTGAGTGCGACCGGTGAGCGGCGCGGTGCTTTCGACCTGGGCGTTCGTCGCGGTGGCGGGGCTGATTGCGGCGCTGGCATTTGCGCTGGCGCAGGTGACCGCCGGCGCAGGGATGATCCTGGTTGCGCTGGGCGCGACCGCCTGGACGGCCTATGTCGTGCGCCGTGGTGCGATGCTGCGGGCGCGCCATGACTGAGGCGCGGCTCGAAACCACGCACCGCATGATCGCGCTGTACAATGCGCAGGATGCGGAGGGCTATGTCGCGCATATGACCGACGGCGCGTGCGAGGCGACCTATCGCGGCGCGGTGGTGCGCGAGGGCAGGGAAGGCGTGCGTTCGGGCTTGAAGGCGATGTTCGCGCAGTACCCTGAGAACCGTGCGGAGATCCGCCAGTCGTTCGTGCTCGGCGAGACCGTCGTGCTGCATGAGGACGTGTCACGCGCACCCGGCGGTGAGACGTTTGAAGTCATGTCCATCTATTCGTTCGTGGGCGACAAGGTCGACCGCGTGGAGTTCATCCGCTAATGGCCGACGCCCCGAAGATTCCCGACGAAGTTGAGACCCGCGCACGCTGGGGTGCGTTTGCGTGGACGCCAGAGAATCAGGCGAAGGCCGATGAGATTCTGGGCCGGTATCCGAAAGGGCGCGAGCAATCTGCGTCGATCCCGTTTCTGGATCTCGCACAGCGTCAGGTCGGTGCGGACACGAACACGCAAGGCTGGTTGCCGGTGCCGGTGATTGAGTATGTCGCGCGCCAGATCGGCGTGCCGTACATGCGCGTGTATGAGGTCGCGACCTTCTATACGATGTTCAATCTTGCTCCGGTCGGCAAGTATCACGTGCAGGTTTGCGGCACGACGCCGTGCCTGCTTGGCGGGTCGGACGACGTGCTGGCTGCGTGCAAGAACAAGGGCTTGTCCAAGGGTCATACCACGCCCGACGGTCTGTTCACGCTGACCGAGGTCGAATGCCTTGGGGCATGCGCGAACGCGCCGATGGTGCAGATCAACGACGACAATTTCGAAGACCTGGATTACGACAAGACCACCGCGATCCTGGAGGCGCTCGTCGAGGGCAGGCCGCTGACGCCGGGTTCGCAGACCGGCCGTCGCGATTCCTGCCCGGCAGGCGGTCCGACCAGTCTTGTCGCGATGGTCAATGAAAACCATGATTATCGCGGGGAGTGGGCCTGATGCTCGCCGACAAGGACCGGATCTTCACCAACGTCTACGGTTTTCAGCCGTGGAACCTAGACGCCGCGATCATGCGCGGCGATTGGGACAATACCAAGGACCTGATGGCGCTGGGGCAGGATGCCATCATCGACATCATCAAGGCGTCGGGCCTGCGCGGGCGCGGCGGCGCTGGCTTCCCGACCGGCATGAAGTGGAGCTTCATGCCCAAGGAGTCGAAGGACGGTCGGCCGAACTTCCTCGTCATCAATGCCGACGAGTCCGAGCCGGGTAGCTGCAAGGACCGCGAGATCATCCGCCACGATCCGCACAAGCTGATCGAGGGCGCGCTGGTCGCGGGTTATGCGATGCGCGCGCGGGCCGCATATATCTACATTCGCGGCGAGTATATCCGCGAGGCCGAAGTGCTGTTCGCCGCCGTTGCGGAGGCCTATGATAAGGGCCTGATCGGCAAGAACGCGAGCGGCTCGGGCTACGATTTTGACGTGTTCGTGCACCGCGGCGCTGGCGCGTACATCTGCGGCGAAGAGACCGCGATGCTCGAGAGCCTTGAGGGCAAGAAGGGGCAGCCGCGGCTCAAGCCACCGTTCCCGGCGGGTGCGGGGCTGTATGGCTGCCCGACGACGGTCAACAACGTCGAGTCCATCGCGGTTGCGCCGACGATCCTGCGGCGTGGCGCGGCGTGGTTCTCCAGCTTCGGCGCCGAAGGTAACAAGGGCACCAAGCTCTTCCAGATCAGCGGCCATGTGAACAAGCCCTGCGTGGTCGAGGAGGCGATGAGCATCCCGTTCCGCCAGCTCATCGACGAACATTGCGGCGGCATCCGCGGCGGTTGGGATAACCTCCTCGCGGTGATCCCGGGCGGTTCGTCGGTCCCGCTTGTGCCGGCCGCCGAGATCATGGATTGCCCGATGGATTTTGACGGGCTGAAGAAGGTCGGTTCGGGCCTCGGCACTGCTGCTATCATCGTCATGGACAAGTCGACCGACATCGTCCGCGCGATCAGCCGACTGTCGTATTTCTACAAGCATGAGAGCTGCGGCCAGTGCACGCCGTGTCGCGAAGGCACCGGTTGGATGTGGCGCGTGATGGAGCGGATGCGTACCGGCGATGCCGATATCTCCGAGATCGACACGCTGTATCAGGTAACCAAGCAGGTCGAGGGGCACACGATCTGCGCGCTCGGTGATGCCGCCGCGTGGCCGATCCAGGGTCTCATCAAGCATTTCCGCCCCGAGATGGAGCGCCGCATCGCCGCCAAGAACGGCGGCGGCGAGGCTCCGATGATGGAAGCTGCCGAATAATGCCGATAGTCAAAGTCGATGGCGTCGAAGTCGAGGTGCCGCAGGGCGCGACCGTGCTTCAGGCGTGCGAAATCGCGGGCAAGGAAATCCCGCGTTTCTGTTACCATGAGCGCCTCAGCATCGCCGGCAACTGCCGGATGTGCCTAGTCGAGGTAAAGCCCGGCCCGCCCAAGCCGCAGGCGTCGTGCGCGTTGCCGGCTGCGGATAAGCAGGAAATTTTCACCAATTCCCCCATGGTGAAGAACGCGCGCGAAGGCGTGATGGAGTTCCTGCTCATCAACCATCCGCTCGATTGCCCGATCTGCGATCAGGGTGGCGAGTGCGACTTGCAGGACCAGAGCCTCGCTTATGGGCGTGGTCACTCGCGCTACGATGAAAACAAGCGCGCGGTTACCGAAAAGTACATGGGGCCGATCGTCAAGACGGTGATGACGCGGTGCATCCAGTGCACGCGCTGCATCCGTTTCGCCGAGGAAGTCGCCGGCGTGGAAGAGATCGGCGCGCTGTACCGCGGCGAGAACATGCAGATCACCTCGTATCTTGAACACGCCGTGTCGAGCGAACTGTCGGGCAACGTTATTGATCTCTGCCCGGTTGGGGCGCTCACCTCCAAGCCGTATGCCTTCGAAGCGCGCCCGTGGGAGTTGCGCAAGACGCTGTCGATCGACGTGACCGACGCGGTCGGCACCAACATCCGGCTCGATTCGCGCGGCCGCCAGGTGCTGCGGTCGCTTCCTGTCATCAATGAGGACGTCAACGAGGAGTGGGCGTCGGACAAGACGCGCTATGTCGTCGACGGTCTGGTGCGGCGCCGGCTCGATCGGCCGTACGTACGTAAGAACGGTAAGCTGGTCGCGGTAGACTGGGATGAGGCATTCGCCGCGATCAAGGCGGTTGATGCCGGGTCGAGCGTCGCGGCAATTCACGGCGATCTCGTCGACTGCGAGACGATGTACGCCGCCAAGGCGCTGGTGACGGCCATGGGGTCGAGCCTGCTCGAAGGTCGTCAGACCGGCATGGACTATGATACGTCCAGCCTCGCGGCTGTAACGTTCAACACCACGATCGCCGGCGCAGAAATGGCTGATGCGATCCTGCTGGTCGGCACCAATCTGCGCTGGGAAGCGCCGCTGGTGAACACGCGCATCCGCAAGGCGATCAAGCGCGGCGCAAAGGTGTTCGCGATCGGGCCGGAACTCGACCTGACCTATAAGGTCGAGTGGCTCGGCAACGATCTTTCGCTGCTCGGCAAGCTGCCGGACGCCGTGCTGTCGGCGTTTGAGGGCGCGGCGCGACCGATGGTGATCGTTGGTGGTGCGGCGCTGAAGGGCGGCCATGGCGCGACGCTGGCGCTCGCCAAGACGCTCGATCTGGTGCGAGAAGGCTGGAACGGCTACAACGTGCTGCACGCGGCGGCGGCGCGCAACGGCGGGCTGATGCTCGGCTACGCGCAGAAGGGTGGCATCGCCGATATCGCGGCGGCCGCACCGAAGCTGGCGTTCTTCCTTGGTGCGGACGAGGTTGATTTCTCCGCATTTGGCGGCACGTTCAAAGTGTATATTGGCCACCATGGCGATAAGGGGGCTGCGGCGGCCGACGTGGTGCTGCCGGGCGCGAGCTATGCCGAAAAGTCGGGCACCTATGTGAACCTTGAAGGGCGCGTGCAACGTGGCGACCGAGCGGTGTTCCCGCCGGGAGATGCCCGCGAGGATTGGACGATCCTGCGCGCGCTGTCGGCCGTGCTTGGGTACACGCTGCCGTTCGACACGCTTGACGAACTGCGCGCGGCGATGGCCGTGGATACGCCCGAACTCGCGACGCTTGGCCTCAAGGCCTTCGCCTGGAACCCGCCGTCGCTCGACGCGGCAGGGCAGGGCGAAGTCGCTTATCCGATCAAGGACTTCTACTTGACCAACGCGATCTGCCGGGCCAGTCCGACAATGCAGCGCTGTTCGTCGGAAATCCTGCATGGCCAGGACTTCGCGGAGGCGGCGGAATGACCTCGTTTTTCACCTATCGCTTCGGCTGGGGCTTCGGCATCTCGTGGTTCGTCGCCACGTTGATCGACATCCTCATCATCGCGCTGCCGCTGATGCTTGCGGTCGCGATGATCATCTACGTCGACCGCAAGATCTGGGCGTCAATGGCGCTGCGCCGTGGCCCGAACGTGGTCGGCCCATTTGGTCTCCTCCAGTCGTTCGCAGACGGTCTCAAGGTCTTCCTGCAAGAGACGATCATCCCGATCGCCGCGAACAAGACGCTGTTCCTGCTCGCGCCGATCATCACCTTCACCGTCGCGCTCATCGTGTGGGCGGTGGTACCGTTCGCCGAGAATGCGTCGGTCGCCAACATCAACGTGGCGTTGCTCTATGTCCTCGCGGCGTCTTCGCTCGGGGTGTACGGCATCATCCTCGCGGGCTGGTCGTCCAACTCGAAATATCCGTTCTACTCGGCGATTCGCGCGGCGGCGCAGATGGTGAGCTACGAAGTCGCGATCGGTTTCGTGCTGATCTCCGTCGTGTTGTGGGCGGGCAGCTTCAACCTCGGCACGATCGTCGAGGCGCAAAAAGGCTATCTGTTCGGCTGGGTGAACGGCAACTGGATCAACCCGCTGCTGTTCCCGATGGCGGTGGTGTTCTTCATCTCGTCGCTTGCCGAGACGCAGCGTGCGCCGTTCGATCTGACCGAGGCGGAGAGCGAACTCGTCGCCGGCTACCAGACCGAATATTCCTCGATGAGCTTCGCACTGTTCTGGCTGGGCGAGTACGCCAACGTCATTCTGATGTGTGCGCTCAACGCGACGTTGTTCTGGGGTGGGTATCTGCCGCCGCTGAACATCGGCTTCCTCTACATGGTGCCGGGCATCATCTGGCTGCTGCTCAAGATGGCCGGGTTCTTCTTCCTGTTCAGCTGGGTCAAGGCGACGGTGCCGCGTTACCGTTATGACCAGTTGATGCGGCTGGGCTGGAAGATTTTCCTGCCGCTGTCGCTGATCTTCGTTTTCCTCGTGTCGGGCTACCTCATGCTCGTGCGGGTTGGAGTACCGGCATGACCATCGGCCAGCTTATCAAGTCCTACACCTTGTGGGAGTTCGTGAAGGCGCATGCGCTGACCTTGAAGTATTTCTTCAAGGCCAAGGCGACAATCAACTATCCGTTCGAGAAGAACCCGTTGTCGCCCCGCTTTCGCGGCGAGCATGTGTTGCGGCGTTATCCGAATGGTGAGGAGCGGTGTATCGCGTGCAAGCTCTGCGAAGCGGTGTGTCCCGCCCAGGCGATCACGATCGAGGCCGAACCACGCGACGACGGCAGCCGTCGCACGACTCGCTACGATATCGACATGACCAAGTGCATCTATTGCGGTTTCTGTCAGGAGGCGTGTCCGGTCGACGCGATCGTCGAAGGGCCGAACCTCGAGTTCGCTACGGAAACCCGCGAGGAGCTGATCTACGATAAGGCGAAATTGCTGGAAAACGGTGACCGTTGGGAAAGCGCGGTCGCGGCGAACCTTGCCGCCGACGCGCCGTATCGTTAATGCGCAGCCTCATCGATTCAACGCCGCTCGTGCGCCCGCACGCGCAGACGCCAACAGGCGCTGCAACGGCCATCACCCAAACCCAGGCGAACGGGGGTTCGAAGTAACATCGTGATCCAGGCCTTCGCCTTCTATCTTTTCGCGATCATCGTGATCGCGTCAGCCGTGCTGACGATCACTGCGCGCAACCCGGTACACGCTGTGTTGTGGCTGATCCTCGCCTTTTTCAATGCCGCTGGGCTGATGGTGCTTGTCGGCGCTGAGTTCATCGCGATGCTGCTTGTCATTGTGTACGTGGGTGCGGTCGCTGTGCTGTTCCTCTTCGTCGTGATGATGCTCAACATCGACTTCGCCGAAGTGCGGGCCGGTTTCGTTCGTTATGCGCTGATCGGACTGGCCTTTGCCGTTGCGCTCGCGGCCGAGATCATGATCGCGTTCGGCGCCTGGAGCGCTGGGACGATCGAACTTGCGCGTCGCGCTGCACCAACCTCCGCGGCCGTGCCGAACATCGAGGCGCTCGGGTTGCTGCTGTATTCACGGTATCTGTTCGTGTTCGAGGGTGCCGGTCTGGTGCTGCTCGTCGCGATGATCGGCGCGATCGTCTTGACGCACCGTGAGCGCAGTGGTGTCCGCCCGCAGAACATCAGCCGCCAGAACGCACGCCGTCCACAGGATGCGACGCGCAACACGCGGCCGACCGTAGGACAGGGGATCGAACTGTGATCGGCCTTACGCATTATCTCGTCGTCGCGGCGATCCTGTTCGCGCTCGGCGTGCTTGGCCTGATCGCCAACCGCAAGAACCTGATCGTCATGCTGATGGCAATCGAGCTGATCCTGCTTGCCGTGAACCTCAATCTCGTCGCCTTCTCCGCGTTCCTGCATGATCTGGTCGGTCAGATCTTCGCGATGTTCGTGTTGACGGTGGCGGCGGGCGAGGCGGCGATCGGTCTGGCGATCCTCGTCATCTATTTCCGTGGCCGGGGTACGATCGCGGTCGACGACGTCAACCGGATGAAGGGGTAACACCGGCGTGACTTCGATCCTCTTCATCGTTTTCTTGCCGCTCGCGGCGGCTATCCTCGCGGGCTTCTCGAACAAGTCTTTCGGCGCAGCCTTCCCCAAGGCAGTGACGACAGGCGCCTTGTTCCTGGCTTGCGCACTGTCCTGGCCGGTGTTCATTCATTATCTCGGCGGCGGCGAGCCTGTCATTACGCCGGTGCTGAAGTTCATCGAATCCGGCGACATGCACGTTTCGTGGTCGTTGCGCGTCGATGCGCTTACGGCGGTGATGCTGGTGGTGGTGACGAGCGTCTCCGCGCTGGTTCACCTTTATAGCTGGGGCTATATGTCGGAAGATCCCGACCAGCCGCGGTTCTTCGCCTATTTGTCGCTCTTCACGTTCGCCATGCTGATGCTGGTGACGGCGGATAACCTCGTCCAGATGTTCTTCGGCTGGGAGGGGGTCGGTCTTGCATCGTACCTGCTGATCGGATTCTGGTTCCGCAAACCGTCGGCCAATGCTGCCGCGATCAAGGCGTTCGTCGTCAATCGCGTCGGTGATCTTGGCTTCATGCTCGGCATCTTCGGCACGTTCCTCGTCTTCAAGACGGTATCGATCCCCGAAATCCTTGCGGCCGCCCCGCATATGGCAGGATCGACGATCGGCTTCTTCGGCTATCGTTTCGATACGATGACGGTGCTATGCCTGCTGCTGTTCGTCGGCGCGTGCGGCAAGTCCGCGCAGCTCGGCCTGCACACGTGGTTGCCGGACGCGATGGAGGGCCCAACTCCGGTGTCGGCGCTGATCCATGCCGCGACGATGGTTACGGCCGGCGTGTTCATGGTGTGCCGTCTGTCGCCGATGTTCGAGATGTCGCCGTTCGCGATGCACGTCGTGATGACGGTCGGTGCGGCCACGTGCTTCTTCGCGGCGACCTGTGGTCTCGTCCAAACCGACATCAAGCGTGTGATCGCCTATTCGACCTGTTCGCAGCTCGGTTACATGTTCTTCGCGGCGGGTTGTGGTGCCTATGGCGCCGCGATGTTCCATCTGTTCACGCATGCCTTCTTCAAGGCGCTGCTATTCCTTGGTGCCGGCTCGGTGATCCATGCGATGCATCACGAGCAGGACATGCGCTATTATGGTGGGCTGCGGAAAAGTATCCCGATCACCTTCTGGGCGATGATGGCGGGTACGCTCGCGATCACCGGCGTCGGTATCGAAGGCGTGTTTGGGTTCGCTGGCTTCTATTCGAAGGACGCGATCATCCTCTCGGCCTGGGCTGCCAACCAGCAAGGCGCTTCGATCGTCGGCATCATCGTCGCGTTGCTGACCAGTTTCTACTCCTGGCGTCTCATGTTCCTGACCTTCTGGGGCAAACCGCGCTGGGCGGCGTCCGAGCATATTCAGCATGCCGTCCATAATGCGCACGGTCACGGCCATGACGATCATGCGCATGGCCACGACGATCACGGCACGCAGGCGGCGCATGCTCACCACGGTGAGGATGCCGAGGAAGGGCAGGGATCGTCTCCGGATCCGCATGCGCCGGGTGCGCATGAGTTGCCGGCAGGCACGGGTGGGTACCATCCCCACGAAAGCCCATTCCCGATGCTGATCCCGCTGATCCTTCTATCGGTCGGCGCGGTGTTCGCGGGCTACGTGTTCCATCCGTTCTTTTCGGATGCTGGTGCGGGCAACAGCTATTGGCACGGGGCAGTCGCGTTCCACGCCGAACTCTCCGAAGCGGTCGAGGAACTGCCGACCCTGGTCAAGCTTTCGGCTTCGATCGCTATGCTGATCGGGCTGGTCAGCGCCTGGTACGCCTATATTGCAAAGCCGGGCCTGCCCTCGGCAATGGCGAAACAGTTCAGCGTCCTGTACGATTTCCTGCTTCACAAGTGGTATTTCGACGAGCTGTACGACCTGATCTTCGTCAGGCCCGCGTTCGCGATCGGTCGTTGGTTCTGGCACCGTGGCGACGAGAAGACAATCAACCGGTTCGGGCCTGACGGCTCGGCCTGGCTCGTCTCGCTCAGCAGCCGCGCGGCAGGACGCCTTCAGACCGGCTATCTCTACACCTATGCGTTCGTCATGCTTATCGGGCTGACCGCAGCGATGACCTGGGCGATCACACGATGAGCGGTTTCCCCATTCTTTCCCTGATGCTCGCGGTACCGGCACTCGCCGCGATCGGGTGTCTGTTCCTCAGCCCGGCCGGCGCCCGTTGGCTCGCGTTGGCTGCAACCCTGGTCGATTTCGTACTCGGGATTGCGCTCTGGGCGAATTTCGACATCGGCGGCGCCCAGTGGCAGTTTGTCGAGAACGCCGGCACCATCGGCGTGTTCGACTGGAAGCTTGGCATCGACGGTTTTGCGCTGATGCTCATTATGCTGAGCGTATTCCTCATGCCGATCTGCATCGGGGCGAGCTGGGTCGCGATCGAAAAGCGCGTTCAGGAATATATGGCGCTGTTCCTGTTCACGGAGGTGCTGATGATCGGCACCTTTGCGGCGCAGGATCTCCTGCTGTTCTACATCTTCTTTGAAGCCGGCCTGATCCCGATGTATCTGATCATCGGCATTTGGGGTGGGGCGAACCGGATCTACGCGTCGTACAAATTCTTCCTGTACACCTTGCTCGGCTCGCTGCTCATGCTGGTCGCGATGCTGTGGATGATCCATTACACCGGAACGACTGACATCCCGACGTTGCTGAAGACCGACTTCCCGCGCACTGCTCAGACATGGTTGTGGCTGGCCTTCTTCGCCTCCTTCGCGGTCAAGATGCCGATGTGGCCGGTCCATACCTGGCTCCCGGATGCGCACGTGCAGGCGCCGACGGCAGGTTCGGTGATCCTGGCCGGCGTCCTCCTCAAGCTTGGCGGCTATGGGTTCCTCCGCTTCTCGGTGCCGATGTTCCCGGAAGCGTCTTCGCAATTGACATGGCTGATCCTTGCGCTGTCCGGGATCGCGGTGGTTTACACCAGCCTGGTTGCCTTGGTGCAGTCGGATATGAAGAAGCTCATCGCTTATTCATCGGTCGCGCATATGGCGATCGTGACGATCGGATTGTTCGCCTTCAACCGGCAAGGGCTCGAGGGCGCGATGATCATGATGCTGAGCCACGGGTTGGTGTCTGGCGCGCTGTTCCTGTGCGTGGGCGTGATCTACGATCGCCTGCATACCCGTGAGATCAGTCGCTACGGCGGTCTCGCCATCAATATGCCGAAATATGCGGTGCTGTTTCTGTTCTTTACCATGGCATCGATTGGTCTGCCCGGCACGAGCGGTTTCGTCGCCGAGTTCCTCAGCCTCGACGGCGCGTATCAGGTGTCGACCGTGGCGACTGCGGTGTGCACGACCGGTATCATCCTCGGCGCCGCTTACATGCTTTACCTCTATCGCCGGGTCGTGTTCGGTGATTTGACCAAGGATGATGTCCGGGTGATGCCCGATCTATCGGTTCGTGAAATTGCATTGCTGGCCCCAGTTGCGGCGGTTGCGCTGTGGATGGGTGTTTATCCGGAAAGCTTCCTTGCTCCGATGCGAAAGGATGTCGGTACGTTGGTTGCACGGGTCGATCGTGCTGCGCCCGTTGGGGACTCGCGGCCCGTGACCGGGCATGCGGCCTTGGCGCCCTCGCAGGTGGAGGCGCATCAATGAGCCCGTCGATGATGCTCGCTGCCGCGATGACCGTGGTGCACCCGTCGCTTCCGAGCGCCTCGCTCATGATGGTGATGCCGGAGGAGGTGCTATCGATTGGTTCGATCGTGCTGATGCTGGTAGCGGCCTGGGGTGGACAGGGTTCTACGCGTCTGATTTCATGGGTCTCGGTGGCGGTACTGGCTGGCGCGTCGATCGCGTTGCTTGGTCCGGCGTCGAGCGGCGGGGTAGCGTTTGACGGGCTGTTCCGCGCCGACGCTTTTTCTGCATTCTCGAAAGTGTTGATCTACGGCGCCAGCGCGGTGGCAATCTTGATGGCGCCGCGGTTCTTCCAGCAGACGAGTGGCGACAATCTGCGGCCTGAATATCCGGTGCTGATCCTGTTGTCCGCGTGCGGCATGGGCATGATGGTTTCGGCCGGCGACCTGCTGGTGCTGTACGTCGGCCTCGAATTGCAGAGCCTAGCCGCTTATGTGCTGGCAAGCTTCATGCGGCGGGACACGCGTTCGGCAGAGGCTGGCCTTAAATATTTTGTGCTCGGCGCGCTGGCGAGCGGCATTCTGCTGTACGGCATCAGCCTCGTTTATGGCTTCAGCGGCACGACCCTGTTCTCCGGGATCGCCGAGGCCTATGCCGGGATCGTGCCGGGCACGCACAATTACGGGCTGATGTTCGGTCTCGTCTTCGTGTTCGCGGGGCTGGCGTTCAAGATGAGTGCGGTGCCGTTCCATATGTGGACGCCGGATGTGTACGAAGGTGCGCCGACGCCGGTAACCGCGTTCTTTGCGTCCGCGCCGAAGGTCGCGGCGATGGGGCTGGCAGTGCGTGTCGCAGTCGAGGCGATGGGCCCGGCGGTCGATCAGTGGCGGCAGATCGTGATCTTCGCGAGCCTCGCATCGATCATCTTCGGTGCGGTCGCGGCAATCGGTCAGTCGAACATCAAGCGGCTGCTGGCCTATTCGTCGATCAACAACGTCGGCTTTGTGCTGGTCGGCCTTGCTGCGGGGACGCAGGCGGGTGTCGCGGCGGTGTTGTTCTATCTCACAGTGTATGTCGTCATGACGCTTGGTGGCTTTCTGGTGGTGCTCCAGATGCGCGGTGTGGATGGGCAGCCGGTAGAGACGATCAGCAGCCTGTCGGGCATGTCGCGCACGCGACCGGGTTTGGCGCTGGCCATGGCAATCTTCATGTTCAGTCTCGCGGGTATTCCGCCGCTGCTCGGGTTCAACGCGAAGCTTGCGGTTTTTAACGCCGCGGTACAGGCGGGTCTTTACCCGCTCGCGGTGGTCGGCTTCGTGGCTTCGGTGATCGGCGCATATTACTATCTGCGCGTTATCAAGGTCATGTATTTCGATGAGCCGGTCGGCGACGGCTTTGGCAAGAGCGGCGACGTCGTCGAAGGCGGCCTTATAACGGCGGCGGCGGTGTTCGTGTCCCCCGTCGGGTGGGTGCTGCTTGCGCCGCTTGGGCTGGCGACCATGGCGGCGGCAAAGGCGCTGTTCTGAGCATCTGCGGTTTGGTCGCCGCACGATCTGTGTCCGGCCCAACCCGGTTTTGGAGCCGAGAGCACGCCACTGTTAGGCGCTTACGTCCGGGCTTAGTCGGTCTACCAAGCTCGGCCATGAACGTTCGCCTGACTCCGCGCCCCAACCGCCGCGACGGTGCCGGTCAGTGACGATCCGCACCGTTGCGGAAACCGGTTCCACCAATGCTGATCTGCTCGTCTTGGCGCGGAACGGCGGGCCGGACGGGGTGTGGCTGCGGGCGAAGCAGCAAACCGGCGGGCGCGGCCGGCAAGGGCGGGCGTGGGTCTCGCCGCCGGGCAATCTGTATGCGAGTACGCTGGTGAGGCTACGTCCCAGCGACCCCGAGGCAGCATCGCTCGCGCTGGTTGCTGCCGTCGCGGTGGAGGACGTGGTGCGGGTCTATTTGGGCACCGCAGCTATCGCAGTTCTCAAGTGGCCGAACGATTTGTTGGTTAATGGTGCCAAGCTGTCGGGTATCTTGCTTGAGCGGGCGGGCGACGCAGTGGTGGTGGGGATCGGCGTCAATCTCGCGCACCACCCAGAGAGTCTCGAACGGGCAACGACGAGCCTTGCGGCTCATGGCGCCATGGTTGATCCAGCGCGCTTCCTTGAGACGTTGGCGGACACGTTCACGCGCTGGCTTGGGGTTTGGCGGGGGCAGGGGCTGGTGCCGGTGCGCGCGCGCTGGCTTGATCGGGCTTATCCCGTTGGTACTGCGTTGACCGCGCGTTTGCCCGACGACAGCACCGTCGAGGGATTGTTCGACGGCCTCGACAGTAGCGGCGCGCTCGTGCTGCGCTTGGCGGACGGCAGTCGACGTGTCATTCACGCGGCGGATATTTTCCTGCTGTGAGGCTCCTGCTGTGAGGCTAGGGTGTCGGTCCGCGACGATGAAGGGGGACGCCAATGCTGCTCGCGATTGACGCTGGCAACACCAATGTCGTTTTTGCACTGCTCGATTCAGGCACGATCCGCGCACGCTGGCGGATTGCCACCGATGCGCGTCGCACCGCAGATGAATATGCGGTCTGGCTAAGCCAGTTACTTGCTCTCGAGGGATATGAGCGCAGCCACGTCAGTGGTGTCATCATCGCCACCGTGGTGCCGCGCGCGCTCCACAATCTCCAGGTGCTCGCGCAAAAGTATTTCGGCTCCGATCCGCTGATCGCAGGGCAAGGCAAGGCGGCGTGGCCAATCCCGCTTGACGTCGAGGAGCCGCAGTCGGTGGGTGCCGACCGTGCGTTGAACGTGATGGCGGCGCACGCGCGTCACCCCGGCGATCTCATCATCATCGATTTCGGTACCGCGACCACGTTCGATGTGGCGGACTATCGTGGCGCCTACAAAGGCGGCATCATCGCGCCGGGCATAAATCTCTCGCTCGATGCGCTCGTCACCGCCGCGGCGAAGCTGCCGCGCATCGCGATCGAGGCGCCACCGTCACCGAGCGTGATCGGGCGCGACACCGTCAGCCAGATGCACATCGGTATCTACTGGGGCTATGTCGCGATGATCGAGGGGCTGGTCGGTCGCATGAAGGTCGAGATCGGCAGACCTGCGACGGTGATTGCAACCGGTGGTCTCGCGACGCTGTTCGAGCGCAACACCAGCGCTTTCGACGCGATCGAGCCCGATCTGACCATTCAGGGGCTGGCGATGCTGTGGGATCGCGCCCATATGAACCCATGATGGAATGCGGCGTGAGCTTTGTTCCGACCTGTCTTGTCTGGCGCGTGCCAGTATCTCCGCCCGCCTTGTCTGCTGAGCACATGGTGGTGGCGGGATGCCCGATCCGGCCCTGACCCGTAATTTTCGCGGCATATGCCGCCCCAATTGAAAGAACAGAACCTTAGTGACGACCCCCAAGAACGAACTGCTTTTCGTGGCGCTCGGTGGCTCCGGCGAAATCGGCATGAACGTCAATCTGTACGGCTGCCAGGGCAAATGGCTGATGGTCGATTGCGGCATCACCTTTGCCGATCCGGCCTATCCGGGCATCGAACTGATCCTGCCGGACCTGCAATTTATCGAAGAGCGTGCTGACGATCTGCTCGGCATCGTGCTGACGCACGGGCATGAGGACCATATCGGCGCGCTGCCGTACCTGGCCGAGGATCTCGGCGTTCCGCTGTACGCAACGCCCTTCACCGCAGGGCTGATCCGCGGCAAGCTGGAAGAGGAAGGCAACGCCAAGCGCGTCAAGCTCAACGTCGTCGACACGACAAAGACGTTGCAGCTTGGGCCGTTCGGCGTGGATTTCATCCCGCTGTCGCATTCGATCCCTGAGATGAGCGGGCTGTCGATCGCCACGCCGTATGGCCGCGTGTTCCACACCGGCGACTGGAAGCTCGACGCCTCGCCGGTGATCGGCAAGCCGGCCGCGCCGGAGCAATTGAGTGCGATCGGCGATGGCGGCGTGCTCGCGCTGGTGTGCGATTCGACGAACGTGTTTAACAACGATCCCTCGGGATCGGAAGCGGACGTGCGTGCCGGCATCACGGAGGTGGTTGCCAAGGCCAAGGGCCGCGTGCTGGTGACGACCTTCGCGTCGAATGCGGCGCGGCTGCATACCTTGGGTGAGGTAGCGAAGCAGACTGGCCGCGCGCTGTGCGTGGCGGGGCGTTCGCTCGACCGCATCCTGAAGGTTGCCAAGGCGACCGGTTATCTCAAGGATTTCCCGGCCACGGTCGATCCGGAAGCGGCGATGCGGCTGCCGCGCGACAAGGTGATGATCGTCGCGACCGGCGGGCAGGGCGAAGATCGCGCTGCTCTGTCGCGGGTCGCGTTTGGCAGTCATCCGATCAAGCTCGATGCGGGCGACACGGTAGTGTTCTCCTCCAAACAGATCCCCGGCAACGAGGTCGCGATCGGTCGCATCCAGAACCAGCTTGCCGCCAAGGGGATCGTGATGATCACCGACCGGCAGGCGCACGTCCACGTTTCCGGCCACCCGGGCCGGCCCGAACTCGCGCAGATGTACAAGTGGTTGCGGCCTGAGATCCTGATGCCGGTGCACGGCGAGATGCGGCACCTGATGGAGCAGGCGCGCTTCGCCCTCTCCGAAGGCGTGCCGCAGGCGTTGGTCCAATCGAATGGCGAGATCGTGCGGCTGGCGCCGGGCAATCCGCAGAAGATCGGCCATGCGCCGATCGGGCGGCTGGTGCTCGATGGCGACGTGCTGTTGCCCGGCGATGGCGGGACGATCAACGAACGGCGCAAGCTCAGCATCAACGGGCAGATGTCGGTCGCGGTGGCGATCGGCGGGCGCGGGCTGATCGGCACGCCGCAGGTGCGCTACAACGGCCTGCCGGTCGAAGAGGATCGCGTGCCGTTCCTCGAGGAGACTGTCGACGCGGTGATTGCCGCCACCAAGCAGCCACCCAAGGATCGCGAGAAGTTGCGTGAGGCGATCCGTCTCGCCACGCGCAAGGTGGCGACGCGGTGGACCGGCAAGAAGCCGATCGTGGACGTGCTGCTGATCGAGGCGTAATTACGCCGCCGGCGCGCGGAAGGGAAAAGGGACCAGAAGATGCGGTGGACGTCGGCGCTCGCGATCTGGTTCCTGTTCTGCGCGCTGTCGGTGTTTTTCGTGCTGCCCTTCGGCGTGCGCACCGCCGAGGAGGCGGGCGTCGCGCCGGTACCGGGCCAGGCCGAAAGCGCGCCGCATGAGTTCCGGCCGCTTCGCACCATCATCCGCGTGCTGATCGTCGGCACGGTGCTTTGGGGGCTGTTCCTGCTCAACTACCATTTCGAGTGGATCACGCCGCAGATGATCGACGTGCTCGATACCTGGAACGACGCCGCTTCTTCCTGAGCCGCGACGCTGGCGCGCAGCCGGGAAAAGCCGCCCGAAACCGGTACCCCGCGACACTCTGCGACAATTGTATGATTGACAGGAAGGCCCGTTCCGAGACGGTAGCGGCAACGAAAGCTACCTGCGGAAACACCATGATCGAGGCCGAGCCTACCTCCCCAGCCTACCGGGACGACACCGTGGCCGATGCGCCGCGGCCAATCGGCCGGCGCGGGCGCGTGTTGAGCTGGATCGGCGGACTTGTCGCGCTGGCGCTGCTCGTACTGGGCGCGGTGTGGCTCTCGCACGCGAGTTCGAGCAACCAGCATGGCGGGCCGGGCGGCGGAGGTCGACGCGGCGGCGGCGGCGGTCGTGGTGGCGCGCAGCCGACGACGGTCGGCACCGTCAAGGCGGTGCGCGCCGACCTGCCGATCGTGGTGGAGGCGCTCGGCACGGTCACGCCGGCCGCGACGGTGACGGTGCGGCCGCAGGTGTCGGGCACGATCACGCAATTGCTCTACCGCGAGGGGCAGCTCGTGCGGAAGGGGCAGACGCTGGCGATCATCGATCCGCGTCCGTATCAGGCGGCGCTGTTGCAGGCACGCGGCGCGCTGATCCGGGATCAGGCGCAGCTTGCCAACGCGCGCGTCCAGCTCAGCCGCTACCAGACGCTGCTCGGGCAGGATTCGATCGCGCGGCAGGATGTCGATACGCAGGCCGCCACCGCCAAGCAGCTCGAAGGCACGATCGCGATCGACCGCGGGCAGGTGCAGCAGGCGCAGATCAACCTCGGTTACACGCGGGTCGTATCGCCGGTTAACGGTCGCGCCGGCCTGAAGGTGGTCGATGTCGGCAATTACATCGGTGCGGGCGATGCCAACGGCATCGTCGTTGTCACCACGCTCCAGCCAATCGACGTCGAATTCGCGGTGCCGCAGGATCAGGCGCCGGCGATCGGCAAGCGTGTCGCGCAAGGCGCGGAGATCCCGGCAACGGCGCTCGACCGGACCCGCACGCAGACGCTGGACCAGGGCCGGTTCTCGACGCTCAATAACCAGGTCGACACCACCACTGGTACGATCAAGGGCAAGGCGCGTTTCGCCAACGCAGGCGGCCAGCTTTACCCTAGCCAGTTCGTCAACGTTCGGCTCACCGTCGATACGATCGTTGGGGCCGTGACGATCCCGCCCGCCGCCGTGCGTTCCGGTCAGGATTCGAGCTTCGTCTGGCTGCTCAAGCCCGACAAGACGGTAACACAGCGCAAGATCAAGACCGGTATCTCCACCGCCGACAAGGTGCAGGTGGTGAGCGGCCTCAACGTCGGCGATATCGTCATCACCGATGGTGGCGACCGGCTGAACGAGGGCGCCAAGGTCGCGCTGCCCGGTGACAAGCCGGCGGCGGGCGCGGGCGGTGGGCGTCGCCGCCACCAGCGCGGCTGATCGGCACCACCCATGAGCCCCTCGCGCATCTTCATCCTGCGGCCGGTCGCGACCGCGTTGCTGATGGTCGGCATCGTGCTGGCCGGCCTCGTCGGCTTCCGCATGCTGTCGCTGTCGGCCTTGCCCGAGGTCGATTACCCGACGATCGAGGTGACGACGCTCTATCCCGGCGGCAGCCCCGACGTGATGAGCCAGACCGTCACCGCGCCGCTCGAGCGCCAATTCGGCGAGATGCCGGGCTTGACGCGAATGGCCTCGACCAGTTCGGCGGGGGCGTCGGTCATCACGCTGCAATTCGGGTTGAGCGAGGGCCTCGACGTTGCCGAGCAGGAGGTGCAGGCGGCGATCAACGCCTCGTCCGCGCTGCTGCCAGCCGATCTGCCCGCGCCGCCGGTCTATGCCAAGGTCAACCCGGCTGACGCGCCGGTGCTGACCATCGCGATCAGTTCCAAGACGATCCCGCTGACGCAGGTGCAATCGATCGTCGACACGCGGCTGGCGCAGAAGATCAGCCAGATCAGCGGCGTCGGCCTCGTCACGTTGGCGGGCGGGCAGAAGCCCGCGATGCGGATCCGCGCCGACACGCAGGCGCTGGCAAGCTACGGCCTGTCGCTGTCGCAACTGCGCACCGCGATCGACAATGCCAATGCCAACAGCGCCAAGGGCAGCTTCGACGGGCCGAACCGATCGTATCAGATCAACGCCAACGACCAGCTCGAATCGGTCGATGATTACAAGAACCTGATCGTCAGCTATTCGAACGCCGCACCTGTCCGGCTCTCGCAGGTCGCACAGGTGATCGAAGGCGCGGAGAACACGCGCCTCGGCGCACTCTCCGGCACCACGCCGGCGATCATCCTCAACGTGCAGCGCCAGCCCGGCGCCAACGTCATCCAGACCACCGACGCGATCAAGACGCAGTTGCCGGAACTGCTCAAGAGCCTGCCCGCCGGCCTCGACGCGAAGGTGATCGCCGACCGCACCACCGGCATCCGCGCCTCGGTCAGCGATGTCGAATTCGAGTTGGTGCTGGCGGTCGCGCTGGTCGTGCTGGTGATCTTCTTCTTCCTGCACTCCGCGCGCGCGACGCTGGTGGCGGGGCTGGCGGTGCCGATCTCGCTGATCGGCACGTTCGGCGTGATGTATCTGCTGAACTACAGCCTCGATAACCTGTCACTGATGGCGCTGACCATCGCGACCGGCTTCGTGGTGGACGATGCGATCGTGATGATCGAGAACATCCAGCGCCATATTGAGGAGGGCGTGCCGCCTTTCGAGGCGGCGCTGAAGGGCGCGGCGGAAATCGGCTTCACCATCATCTCGCTGACCGTGTCGCTGATCGCGGTGCTGATCCCGCTGCTGTTCATGGGCGATATCGTCGGGCGGCTGTTCCGCGAATTCGCGGTGACGCTGGCGATCACGATCCTGATCTCGGCAGTGGTTTCGCTCACCCTCACGCCGATGCTGTCCGCCCGCTGGCTGAAGGCGCCTGCCGACGAGAAGCCGAGCCGGGTGGCGCAGCGCTCTGCCGCGCTGTTCGGCGCGGTCGAGCGGCGTTACGAACGCGCACTCGGCTTCGTGCTCGACCGCCGTTTCGCTACGTTGCTGGTGGCGATCGGCACACTTGCGCTGACGGTGCTGCTGTATCTCGTCATTCCCAAGGGGTTGTTCCCGACGCAGGATACCGGCCAGCTGCAGGCGCGGCTCGTCGCCTCGACCAGCGTATCCTACGACAAGATGGCGGCCCTTCAGGCGCAGGCGGCGAAGGCGATCCTTCAGGATGGCGACGTACAGTCGCTGTCGTCCTTCGTCGGTGTGGACGGATCGGACAATGCCACGCTCAACTCGGGCAGCATGTTCGTCAACCTGAAGGAAAGCCACGGCAACCAGGCCGACGTGATGCGTCGACTGACCCAGGCGGTCGACAAGATCCCCGGCGTGCAGCTCTACCTGCAACCCACGCAGGATCTCACCATCGATGCCGAGAGCGGCCCGACGCAATATCGCATGTCGATCGAAGGATCGAATACCGCCGACGTCAACGCGGAGGCGAAGCGCATCGCCGCCGCGCTGCAATCGGTATCCAAGGTGCGCAACGTCACCACCGATGCCGGCGCGCAAGGCTCGGCGGCGTTCATCAACATCGACCGGGATACCGCCGCGCGGCTCAACATCACCGCGTCGAGCGTGGATGATGCGCTCTATTCCGCGTTCGGCCAGCGCATCGTCTCGACCATCTTTACCGAGACGACGCAGTACCGCGTCATCCTCGAAGCGGCACCCGGCCTGCTCACCGATCCGCAGTCGCTGGGGCTGCTTCACCTGCAAGCGTCCGGAGGCGCAACGCCGCTCAATGCGATCGCGACGATCCGGGAGGGCAGTTCGCCGCTTCAGGTTACCCACGTCGCGCAGTTCCCGGCGGCGACGATCGGGTTCGACACCGCGCCGGGCGTTTCGCTCGGCAGCGCGGTCGACGCGATCAAGGCCAAGGTCGCCACGCTGAACCTCAAGCGCGGCATCTCCACCACCTTTCTCGGCGCGGCGGGCGCGTTCGCCAGTTCGCTCACCAACCAGCTTTACCTGATCCTGGCTGCGATCGTGTGCGTCTACATCGTGCTTGGGGTGCTGTACGAAAGCTTCATCCACCCGATCACGATCCTGTCGACCTTGCCATCGGCGGCGGTCGGCGCTCTGTTCGCGCTGTGGATCACGGGCCACGATCTCGACGTAATCGGGATCATCGGCATCGTGCTGCTGATCGGCATCGTAAAGAAGAACGCGATCATGATGATCGACTTCGCGATTGCCGCCGAACGTGATGAAGGGCTGCCGCCGCTGGAGGCGATCCGGCAGGCGGCGATCCTGCGCTTCCGCCCGATCCTGATGACGACGCTCGCAGCGCTGTTTGCCGCGATCCCGCTGATGATCGGCATGGGCGAGGGTGCCGAACTGCGCCGCCCGCTCGGCATCGCTATCTTTGGTGGCCTTATGGTCAGTCAGTTGCTGACGATCTTCACGACGCCGGTCGTCTACCTCTATTTCGACCGTGCGCAGCAATCGCTCGCCAGGCGTGGCTGGGGTGCGCGCGCGCCCGAAGTCGGCCCCGAAGCGCGCCCGTGAACCTGTCGGCACCCTTCATCCGGCGGCCGATCGCGACGATGCTGCTGACCATCGGCATCGCGCTCGCCGGGATCGCCGCGTTCTTCTCGCTGCCGGTGGCGCCGCTGCCGCAGGTCGATTTCCCGGTCATCAGCGTGTCGGCGAGCCTCGCCGGCGCCAGCCCGGACGTGATGGCGCAAAGCATCGCCACGCCGCTCGAACGCCGCCTCTCCACGATCGCCGGCGTCAACGAGATGACCTCGTCCAGCTCGCTCGGCTCGACGCGGATCACCTTGCAGTTCGATCTGTCGAAGAACATCGACGCCGCCGCGCGCGAGGTGCAGGCGGCGATCAACGCCTCACGCGTCGATCTGCCCGCCACGCTCCGGCAGAACCCGACCTATCGCAAGGTGAATCCCGCCAACCAGCCGGTCATCACGCTCGCGCTCACCTCCGACACCAAGACGGCGGGGCAGATATACGATGCGGTGTCGAACATCATCCAGCAGCGCATGTCGCAGATCCCCGGCGTCGGCGATGTCGAACTCGGCGGCGGCTCGCTGCCGGCGGTGCGGGTTGCGGTCAACCCGTACCAGCTCAACGCCTACGGCATCGCCATGGAGGACGTGCGCGCCGCGATTGAGGCGTCCAACGCCAACCGCCCAAAGGGTTTGGTAGAGGGCAAGAACGGCCGCTCCTGGCAGATCTACACCAACGCCGCCGGCAAGAGCGCCGCCGATTACCGCCCGCTGGTGGTGGCGTGGCGCGGTTCGGCGGCGGTGCGGCTGGGTGACATCGCCACCGTCACCGACAGCGTGGCGGACACGCGCACGCTCGGGCTGTTCAACGGCAAGCGTGCGATCGTCGTCAACATCACGCAGCAGCCGGGCGCAAACCTGATCCGCATGGTCAACCAGATCAGGGCCGAACTGCCCGCCTTGCGCCAACAGCTCCCGCCCGACATCCGGCTCGACGTGGCGATGGACCGCACCAGCTCGATCCGCGCATCGCTGCGCGAGATCGAGATCACCGTGCTGGTCGCGCTGATCCTCGTCATCGTCGTGGTGTTCGCCTTCCTGCGCGACTTCCGCGCGACGATGATCCCGGCGGCGGCGACGGTGATTTCGCTGCTCGGCACGTTCGGGGTGATGTATTTCCTCGGCTTCAGCCTCAACAACCTGTCGCTGATGGCGATTACGGTGGCGACCGGCTTCGTGGTGGACGACGCGATCGTCGTGCTGGAGAACACCACGCGTCATCTCGAACAGGGCATGAACCGGTTTGAAGCGGCGCTGAAGGGCGCGTCGGAGGTCGGCTTCACCGTGCTGTCGATCAGCGTCAGTCTGGTCGCGGTGTTCATACCCCTGCTGTTCATGGGCGGCATCGTCGGTCGGCTGTTCCGCGAATTCGCCGTCACGCTGTCGGCGGCGGTGCTGATCAGCCTCGTGCTGTCGCTCACCACCACGCCGATGCTGTGCGCGTGGTTCCTCAAACCGCCCGAGCATGATCGCGAGCCCGGCCGCGTTTCGCGCACGCTGGAGCGCGGCTATCAGCGGGTCGAACGCGGCTACGAACGTGCGCTGGACTGGGCGCTGGCGATGAAGCCGCTGGTATTGCTGCTGCTGCTCGGTGTCGTGGCGCTGACCGCGTGGCTGTACATAGTGGTGCCCAAGGGCTTCTTCCCGCAGCAGCAATCGCCGTTGCTGTTCGCGGGCGTGCGCGCCGATCAGAGCGTGTCGTTCCAGGATATGCAGCGCAAGCTGAAGCAGGTCGTCGGCATCCTGCACCACGATCCGGCGGTGCTGAATGTCGTCGGCTTCACCGGCGGCAACCGCGCGGGCAGCGCCTTCATCCTGATCTCGCTGAAGCCGGTCGGCCAGCGTCACGGCGCGAAGGAGCCGGACATCATCACCCGCCTCCAGGGCAAGCTGCAACCGGTCGCGGGGATCCGTATCTTCCTTGCGCCGACGCAGGATCTGCGGATCGGCGCGCGGCAGTCGAACTCGACCTATCAGTACACGCTCGTCGCCGACAGCACCGCCGCGTTGAAGGAATGGTCGCAGAAGCTCGCCACCGCGCTTGGCAAGCGCAAGGAACTCAAGAACGTCGACAGCGACTTTTCCGAAAACGGCGTCGAGAGTTTCCTCACCGTCGATCGCGACACCGCCGCGCGGCTCGGCATCACCTCGCTCGATGTCGATAACGCGCTGTACGACGCGTTCGGCCAGCGCAGCGTCGCCAACATCTACGAGGATGTGAACCAGTACAGCGTCATCCTCGGCTGGCCGGAGGGCATGGCGAGCGGCCCACAGGTGCTGCCCGACGTGCGCGTGCCCGCGCATGCCGACGCGGTGATCGCGACCGGCCCCAATGCGACCGCCACCAACAATACTACCACCACCGCGACCACAGCGACGACGCTGACCGGCACCTCCGCCACGACCAACACCGCCGGCAAGTCGGCATCGCAGGCGAGCGCAGCGGTGCCGACCAACCCGGCGCTGCGCAGCCCGTCGACCGGATCGGCGCTGAGCAACACGCCGCGTACGATGGTGCCGCTCGACGCGATCTCTTCGTTCGGTCAGGCCGCGACTGCCGCCAGCGTCAACCACGACGGCACCGAGGTTTCGACCACCATCTCGTTCGACACCGCGCCCGGCGTCGCGCTTTCCACCGCGCAAGCCGCGATCACCGCGACCGAGGCGGACATCGCAATGCCGACGACGGTGCACGGCCGCTTCGCCGGGCAAGCGGCGACCTCGCAACAGACGCAGGGGCAGCAACCGTTGCTGATCCTTGCGGCGCTGGTGACGATCTACATCGTGCTCGGCATTCTCTACGAAAGCCTCGTCCACCCGCTCACCGTGCTGTCGACGCTGCCTGCCGCCGGAGTCGGCGCGGTGCTGGCGCTGATGCTGTTCGGGATGGACTTCTCCATCATCGCGCTGATCGGCGTGTTCCTGCTGCTAGGCATCGTCAAGAAAAACGCGATCCTCATCATCGACTTCGCCATTCACGCGCAGCGCACCCGCGGGATCAGCGCGGAGGCCGCCGCGCGCGAGGCGAGCCTGCTGCGCTTCCGCCCGATCCTGATGACGACGATCGCCGCCGCGCTCGGCGCGGTGCCGCTCGCGATCGGCTTCGGGGAGGGGGCGGAACTGCGCCAGCCGCTCGGCGTCGCGATCATCGGCGGGCTGATCGGCAGCCAGTTGCTGACATTGCTCACCACGCCCGTCGTCTATGTCTATCTCGACCGCCTGACGTCGCGCCGCGCGCACGCCCGGCGCTCGAAACTCAGCGAGCAACCCGCATGACCAAGTCCGTCCGTTTCGCCCTCCTGCCGCTGTTGGCGCTCGCCGGCTGCTCGCTCGCGCCGCATTACACGCGACCGGACGTCGCCTCGTCCGCCGCGTGGAAGCCGGTCGATGGCTGGCAACCCGCCAACCCGTCCGATCAGGCGCCGCGCGCCGACTGGTGGAGCGGCTTCGGCGACGCCACGCTCGACGATCTGATCGTCCGCGCCCACGCGCACAATCAGACCATCGCGCAGGCCGCCGCCACCTACCGCCAAGCCCGCGCCGCCACGCGCGAGGCGCGCGCCAGCCTGTTCCCGACCGTGTCCGCCACCGGGTCGGTCACCCATTCGGAAAGCGGCGGATCGCGCACCATCGTCACCAACGGCGTCGCGTCCTCGGCCGGCGGACGCGCGCAAACCACGTATAGCGCCGCGCTGAGCGGTAGCTGGCAACCCGATCTGTTCGGCCAGATCACCAACACGGTGAACAACGCCCGCGCGACCGAGCAGGCGCGCCGTGCCGATCTCGCCTCCGCGCAGCTCGCCATAGACGGTGAACTCGCCACCGATTACCTGGGCTTGCGGGCGAGCGATGCGCAGATCGCCAGCCTCGTCGCGACCGTCACCGCCTACCAACGCTCGCTCACCATCGCCACCAACCGGTACAACGCCGGCATCGCCCCGCACAGCGACGTGTTCCAGGGCCAGTCGCAACTCGCCTCCGCGCGATCGGACCTTGAGGGGCAGAAGCGCACGCGCGCGCAGTTCGAGGATGCGATCGCCACGCTGGTGGGCGAGAATGCCGCCGCCTTCGCGCTGCCGGCGGCGGCGCAGTGGGCGCCGGCGACGCTCGCCGTACCGGTCGCGATGCCGTCGACCCTGCTCGAACGTCGCCCCGACATCGCCGCGGCGGAGCGGCAGGTCGCCGCCGCCAATGCGCAGATCGGCGTGGAGCGCGCCGCATTCTTCCCGGTGCTGAACCTGTCCGGCAACGGCGGGTTCAACAACGACAGCCTGTCCGGGCTGTTCAGCTCGGCCGCATCCTTGTGGTCGGTCGGCGCATCGCTCGCCCAGACGATCTTCGATGCGGGCGCGCGCCGCGCGCGAGTGGCGGCGGCCCGCGCCGCCTATGACGCAGCGGTCGCCAATTACCGGCAGGTGACGCTTACCGCATTCCAGGACGTGCAGGACAATCTCGCCGCCACCGCGATTCTCGCCCGGCAGGAGGCGCTGCTGCGTGAGGCGTCGATCGCGGCGGATCGCAGCGAGGCGTCGGTGCGGTTCCAGTATCAATCCGGCATCGTCGTCTTCACCGACGTGGTAAGCGCACAGGCCACCGCGCTGTCGGCACGGCGTGCGCTGATCCAGATCCAGTCGGACCGGCAGACGACAGCGGTGGCGTTGATCCAGGCGCTCGGCGGTGGCTGGCAGGACGACGTGACCGCGCGCCGGTAACGCCGCGCCAAAGCTTACCCCTTCCGCGCCTGCGGCAGCACGAAGTCCGCCGGCGCCAGCGCACTGCGTGCGAAGAACGCCGCCCGCACCGCACCGTGGAAGAAGTTCACCCGGTTCATCCGCATGCCGATCGCGGCGCGGCCGGGCCCCTGCGGATTGAAACGCACCGGAACCGCCATCTGCTCCACCCCATCCACATAGGAGCGGTAGATGCTGCCGTCGTAGCTCTGCGCGACGTGATACCAGCGACCGACCGGGAAGCGGTTGGCCGGCACGATCAGCGTCTGCTTGGCGTGGCCATCGGTGGTGAAGGCGTCGAGGTACCAGCCGTCATCGACCACGCGGATCTCGAACAGGATGCGCGTCTTGCTGAGCCCGGGCGCCGAGCCATCCTCGGTTTCGAGGTGGAGCCAGCGCTGCTCGAGGGCGCCGCCGTCCGGGCGAAACAGCGCCTCGATCGTGAAGGTCCGCGCGCCGGCGAGCGGATGGTGATCGATCAACAGGCCATCGTCGACACCGTCGAACAGCGTCGCTTGCCCCCACGGACTGGTGGTGAGTGTCGGCGCGCCGACCAGCTCGGGTGTGCGTCCGCCGATGTGGCGTAGCGTATCGAACCGCCATAATGCGCCCGCAGCGCCATGCCGCGCCCGCGCCACGGCGGGGAGCAGTCCGGCCGACAGCGCTGCCATCGGGATCGCGCCCATCACCACGTCTCGCCTGCGCATCATGCCTCCTCCTGACCACCATGCCGCGTGCGGGCGTAGCGGAGTGTTTGCAGCATCCTTTGCATCTCGATTTTCCACGCCAATAGCATCTTGCTGTATCCAGTGCCTTGCTTGAGACCCCGCGCGGGCTGGCCCGCCGCTCAGGTTCCGGGTTGGATGTAGGGGATGCGCGCGAACAGCTCGCGCTGCCAGCGGCGCGGGTCGTTCTCGACGCGGCTGGTCACGTCAAATACCATCGTCGCACGCGTCGGCATGTCGTATCTCGGCCATGTGGCAAGACCGGCGTGATTGGGATCGCCGTTCTGTGCGAACGCAACGAAGCTGTTCTGCATCGCCGCCGATGCCGCGCGTGCGTCCGCGCCCGTGCCGGTCTGCGAGCCCTCCGCGCCGAGCGTGCCGAACACCAACGGGATATCCATCGTGTGGAAAGCGCCGCGCCGTGGGTCCCTGCGCGAGCCGAAATCGACCTGATACACCCACGCCGGAGCACCGGCGCGCGCGCGCTCCTCCGCCTCGATCACCTGTCCGCGCCAGCTGCGCCCGGCGGTGGAGGCGGCGTAGAACACATCGGCGGGCGACCATTTCGGAAAGTGCCTGCGATATTCGCCGACCACCCATTCCGGCAGCACGTCGATTCGCAATTCGGGTGCGAGCCGGTCGGGCAGCGTATCCCATGTCAGGCCGCCGAGCGTGTCGGGCGAAACGAACGCGCGCGTCTCGTCATGCACGTTGCCGAGGATCAGCGGGATCGGCAGCCCGATCGGGTTGGCATCCGGCCAGAACGGGTGTCGCACCAGCCACTTCATGTCGAGCACCGGCGCGAACGACAGCCCGCCTGCCATCACCGGATCGCGCGTCGCCAGCGCCTCGACCAGCTTCTCCGCAGGCATGTCGAGCAGCGGCTGGAGACTGCCGGGCTTAACGCCCAGCGCATCGAGATAGGCGCGGGCACGCTCGGTCGCGTGGAGCGGGCCCTGCGCCGTTACCTGCTGTCCGCTCATCGTCGCGGCGCGGTTGAACAGGCCCTGTGCCGCCGGCATTCCCGTCAGCGTGGCGATCTTGGCGCCGCCGCCCGATTGGCCGAACAGCATCACCCGTGTCGGATCCCCGCCGAACGCCGCGATATTGTCGCGGACCCATTGCAGCGCGCAGATCAGATCGAGCTGTCCGGCATTGCCGCTGTCCGCAAAGCGCGGATCGAACCGTGCGAGGTAGAGGTAGCCGAACGCGTTGAGCCGGTGGTTGACCGTCACCACCACCACGTCGCCACGGCCGGCGAGCGCCGCGCCATCGTTGAGTGGATCGGTAACGCTGCCGTTCGCATAGGCACCGCCGTGGATGTAGAGCATCACCGGCAGTTTTGCGCCCGGCGCGCGCTGCGGCGTCCAGACGTTGAGGTAGAGGCAATCCTCGGACTGTGGCCGATATCGACCAGTCTGCGGGCACACCGGGCCGAAGGCGGTGGCGAGGCGCGGCTTGCCCGGTGTGGCGTAAGCACGCGGCGCGCGAAAACGTTCGGCGGTGCCGTAGCGGATGCCACGAAAGCTCCATACCGGATGCGCCACGCCCGCGCTCTGCGCTTCACCGGTGAAAATGCCGGATGCGGCGACGATCCGCGCCGCCGACGTCGCCGCACGCGCGGCGCGCGGCAACAGCGCGAGCGCCGCCGCGCCAGCACCGCCGCCGATCAGCGCGCGGCGCCCGACCGCTATATCGAGACGTTCGGTTGCGGTGCCCGCCATAGCCATTTTCCTCTCGCGCCGTGTTACCGGCCTGAGCCTATGGTGACCGGTGTCAACGAGTTTGGCAACCGTGACTCGCGCGACAACCTGATTGCCACGCGCTGAGTTGACACCGGTTTCCAAATTTGGGCATGATGGTGACAGAACAGGAGAGGATGCCAGCCGCGCGCTCCGGCGAACCATATAGGGTTCGCCAGACGCAGCGGTGTCGTCGCTCTCCATAAGGCGAGGGGAGAGGCCCGTGAAAACCATTGGACGCGAGGGGCCGCAGCCATTGCGCTCGACTCGTCGCACGGCCCTGTCGGCCTGCGCCAGTCTGCTCGCCATCGCCGCCCTGCCGGCCGCTGCGCAGGCGCGCACGGCAGATGCCACCGGGTTGCTGTTCCGCGTCTCCGCCGACAAGAGCATGACCGCCGATGTCGCGGCGGGCGATCCCGTGCCCAATTTCCGCAGCGGCGTCACGGTCGTGCCCGATGGCGCGATCGGCGGCGCGGCGCGCTGGGCGGATGACGGCTATGTCGCATGGCGCGCGCCCGGCAACATGCGCGCGGCGCGCGGCACGCTCAGCTTCTTCTGGCGCGCGCGGCAGCCGGTGGGAGAGGCGCCGTTCGTGATCTTCCGCACCGGTTTCGCAGATCATAGCAGTTGGGACATGGCGTTCCTGCGGATCGATTGGAACGGCCATGGTTTCGACGCCTTTGTTACCGATGCCAACCTGTCGCGCGTGCGCGTCTCGTGGCGCATACCGCACCTGCCCGCAGCGGATGCGTGGCACCACATCGCCTTTGCGTGGGACGAGACTGCGGGCGTCCGGCTGTATGTCGACGGCAAGCCGGTCGCGCGCAAGGATCAGGTGTCCGATCTCGATGCGGGGCTCGACCAATTCGGGCTGGCAGGGCGCGTCATGTCGCCGCATCAGGTGCAGAGCCGCTATAACTTCATGCGCGGCAGCGATCTCGACGAGATCCGCGTCTACGATCACATGCTGGGCGACGCCGGCATCGCCGCGCTCGCCGCCAAGGGTGAGCCGCCTGTTGATCCCGCTGACGATACACGCCTGCGCCGCACGGCATGGTTGCACCGCTATGGCTGGGACCACGCCGCCCCGCCGCCGCTGGTCGATCCGGTCACGCGCATCCGCAAGGTCGAGTTCGCCGATGCCAAGGACTTGAAGGAGTGGATGTGGAAGGGCGTCGACGGCATCGCCGAAACGACATGGCCTGGCGTCTACAACCGCTCGCGCCTGCCCGGTCGCGACGATTATTTCGAGCTGCCCGACTGGAACGTCTATGTCGAAGGCGGCAAGCGCTACGACCTGACCGTACCGCCGGGCGAAACCGTCAACCGCGTCGAGATACGCGGCGCCGCGTACGGCACGCTACAATGGTCCGGCAAGACGCTCGCCACCCGGGCGAAGGGCGTCGTGCGCAGCGTCGACAGCTTCTCAGCTCACACCGGCGGCACGCTCTCCTTCATCAACCAGATGCAGGAAGAGCCGATCCAGGAACTCTGGGCCTATGACGTCGGCGCGGGCACGGAACCCACCGGCAGCTTCAAGCTCTCCTACACGATCAACGCCGACGCCGCACCCGATCTCGCTGCGCTCGCCCCGCTCAACGCGTTCATCGCCGGCCGGTTCGCACCCGACGAGCGCTCCACCGTGCTCGCGCTGCCGAGCGCGGGCGTGAAGGCGGCGATCGGCGCCGGTGCCGCCGGTGCCAGCGGAACGGTGCAGCGCACGGCTGGCGCGATGCCGATCGTCCACATCCTTATCCCGTCCAACTTCGCCGATGCCGATGCCGACAAGCCGCTCGCCCGCGCGTGGGATTACGGCTGGCAGAACCTGCATGACGGGCTCGACGGTATCGCCATCGACCTGCCGGCGATGAAGCTCACGCCCGATGCGCATGGTCTCGTGCCGCTCAACATCCGCGTGAAGGACCCGCTATGGCCGGGCCGCGACATGATCGACGTGTCGGTGTCGGTGCGTCCGGGCGAGGCGCGCACGCTGTGGCTCGACCTGCGCGATCGTATCCTGCCGAAGGACAGCCTTTGGCTCAGCATCGCCTCGGCCGCACCGGATTTCGACGCGCATAGCCTGTCGGGCGCAAAGCTTCGCCTCGTCTTCAAACCGCGTGCCGAGGCGCTGGCCGAGCATGTCGCCGATCGGTTCAACCAGGTGAAGGATAATTGGGGCTTCCTCGTCGAGGAACATACCGCCTCCAAACGCGAGGGCCTCTACGCGCGCGTGTTCGCGGACATCAGCGACCTGCTGCGCGTCGATCCCGACAATGCGCTGGCGCGGACATATTGGTCGGACATCGACTATCGCCCCGAGGACGCGCCGCCGGTCACGCTGGCGGCGGCACCGGCGGGCACGCCGCTATGGGCGTTCCGCCAACTCGAGGACCTCAAGCTGTCCCGACAGTTCGTTGATTGGTGGATCGACAAACGACAGGTGCCGTACGGCGATTTCGGCGGCGGCATTTCCGACGACACCGACCTGACCGAACAATGGCCCGGCCTCGCGCTGATGGGGGTCGAGCCAGACAAGATCAACGCCTCGCTCCGCGCGCTGTCCGACGCGGTGTATGCCAACGGCATGATGGTCGATGGCCTCGGCTATATCACCACCGACGAACTCCACACCTATGAGGAGGGGATCAACTCCAACGGTGAGCGGCTCTATCTCAACTGGGGCGAACCCAAAGCGGTCGAGCGGCTGATGGATACGGTGCGGGCGATGCGCAACGTCCTGCTGGTCAACCCGGCCGGCCATATGCACTTCGCATCGAGCTGGTACGGCGCGCGGAAGATCTATCGCGACGATCCGTGGTCGTGGCAGAAACCCTATGCGTTCAACATGCTGCAACCGGCGATGCTGGTCGGCCTCTACAACGGCAATCCGGCCGCCAAGGGGCAGGTGACCGGGGTGATGGACGGCTGGCTCGCGCACGGCAAACAAGGCATCGACGGCAACTGGAGCTTCCCCAACGAGATCAACTGGAAGACCGATGCCGAGCGGGTCGGCGACGGCGGCGGGATCGAAACGCCGATGCAGACCGCGTGGGGTGCGTATCGCCTGAGCGGTGACGCCAAGTACCTCCGCCCGATCGTGGCGCGCGTCGCCAAGGCCGGCATCGGCACGCTGGCTGCGATCAACGAGGATGCGCTCACGCTGGCGCCACAGGGCGCGGCATGGCGGCAGGCCATCCTCGGCAAAGCCGGCAGCGATCCGTATTCGCGCTATGTCGGCTGGCAGACGAGCGGCGACCTCGCCCTGCTCGAACGGCTGCACGCGGACTCGATCACCACCAAGACGCAGCGGTTCTACATGATGACCGAGGGGCATTGGTGGACCGACCGCGTAGAATCGGCGATGGATATCCTCCAGCGCGAACGGCTCGGCGGGATCGCGCTGGTGCGCGGGCAGGAGTGGCCCGGCCATACCGTCAGCTGGCGTTTCGCGGAAGCCGGCGGGGCGGAGCAAGTCGCGATCCTGCTGCCTGACGCGACGCCCGATCACTTCCGCGTGCTCGCCTACAACCGCAGCGACCATGTGCAAAACGCGCGCATGACCGGCTGGGACGTGACCGCCGGCACATGGTCGATGACCCGCGCGACGAGTGTCGACTCCGGCAAGACGCTGTCGGCGACGGGTCCGTCTACGTCGCTGACGCTGGAGCGCAGCGCCGGCGTCGATGTCACGTTCGCGCCGGGCACCACCACCGTCTATGAATTTCAGCTCACCCGCCCCGGTGCGCCGGTGACGGAGCGCGCCGATCTCGGCATCGGTGTGGATGACGTGGTGGTACGGGGTGCGCGCGTGAACGTCACGGTGCATAGCCTTGGTGCCCGGCCCGTGCCAGGCGGCACCGCCAGCCTGATCGATGCAAGCGGCCGCGTGCTGGCGAGCGCGGCCATCCCGCCGCTGGCCGCCCCGCTCGATCTGCTGCCGAAGACGGCGGCGGTGCGGCTGTCGATCCCGGCGAAGGCTGCGGGCGGGCTGTCCGTGCGGGTGGCGCTGGCCGGTGATGCGCCGGAAGTGACGATGCTCAACAACGTGGTGCCGCTCGTGCGGTAGCGACACGCGCGTGACCGAACCGTCTTGCGAGCCCGGCGGCATTGCCATAGTCCTGTGACACACCCGGCGACCGTGCCGGCCGTTTACGGAGAAGCCGCTTGGTAAGTCTGCAAAAAGGCCAGTCGGTACGGCTGGAGAAATCGGGCGGCGGGACGCTGACGCACGTCGCGATGGGTCTGGGCTGGGACGTGCGCAAGGCCAAGGGGCTGCTTGGCCTGTTCGGTGGCGGTGGCGGCGATATCGACCTAGACGCATCCTGCCTGATGTTCGACGCGCAGCGCACGCTGGTCGATCAGGTGTGGTTCCGGCAGCTTTCCAGCCATGACGGCAGCATCGTCCACAGCGGCGACAACCGTACCGGCGCAGGCGACGGCGATGACGAGACGATCAACGTCGATCTCACGCGTTTGCCGCCTAAGGTGGAGACGCTGGTGTTCACCGTCAACAGCTTCACCGGCGACAGCTTCGACCGGATCGCCAACGCCTATTGCCGCGTGGTGGATACGACCAACGGCAAGGAACTCGCGCGTTATGACCTGACCGGCTCGGGCGCGCATACCGGTCAGGTGATGGCCAAGCTGTCGCGCGCCGGCGGCGGTTGGGAGATGAAGGCGCTGGGTGAGCGCACCACCGGTCGCACCTTCAAGGACATGATGGGCAATATCCTCGCGACGCTGTGATGCGTGACGTTCCGGAGAGCGGCCGCATGAGCGATCTGCAACGCGGCGGCAACGCACCCGTGCCCGCGTCGGCGCTGACGGTTACGCTCGCGTGGCCGCAGTCTGCGGGCGTGGCGGTCGATGTCTGTGCGTTTCTGCTCGACGCCGTTGGCCGGGTGCGGGGTGACGCCGACATGGTGTTCTACAATCAGCCGGAAGCGGCAGGTGGCGCGGTGCGCTTCGCCGCGTCGGCAGGGCAGGGGCGGTTCACGGTCGAACCCGCAACGCTCCCCGATATGGTCGAGCGGATCGTGTTCTGCGTGACGATCGACACCGCCGGCGGGCGTGGGTTGACGCTGGCGCGGATCGATGGCGCGGAGATCATCGTGGCCGCAGCCGGCACCGTACCCGCGTTACGGTTCCGCCCGGCATTGGCCGATGCGAGCGAAGCGGCGATGGTGTTCGGCGAACTGTACCGCCGCGCCGGCCAGTGGAAGTTCCGCGCGGTCGGCCAGGGTTTCGATGGCGGCCTAGCCCCACTCGCGCGCTCGTTCGGGATCGACGTGGCGGACGTTGCTGCCCCGACGCCAGTTCCGCCGCCGCCGCCGCGCACGGTCAGCCTTGCGAAGGTGACGCTGGAGAAGCGCGGCCAGACCGTCAGCCTTGAAAAGCGCGGCACAAGTTTCGGCGAGATCACCGTCAACCTCAACTGGTCGCGCGGGCGACGCGGGCTGTTCGGCGGCGGCGCGATCGACCTCGATCTCGGCTGCCTGTTCGAGCTTGCCGATGGGCGCAAGGGCGCGGTGCAGGCGGTCGGCCGCGCGTTCGGCTCGTTCGCACAGGCGCCCTTCGTCGCGCTGTCGGGGGATGATCGCACCGGCGACGTGTCGCAAGGCGAGACGCTGCGCATCAACGGCGCGCACTGGCCGGACATCCGCCGCGTCGCGGTGTTCGCGACGATCTATGCGGGTGTGCCCAACTGGCAGCAGACCGATGGCGTGGTGCTGGTGACGATGCCGGACCAGCCGCCAATCGAGCTGCGCTTGACGGAGGGGCGGAACGATCACCGGCTGTGTGGCGTCGTGCTGATCGAGAATGACGGCGGCCGCGTGCGGCTGACCCGTATCGTCGACTATATGCGCGACCAGCGTATGCTCGACGAAACGCTGGGCTGGGGGCTGCAATGGGTCCATGGCCGCAAGGATTGAAGGCCGCGCCACGCGGCAAAACCGGGGGGTAGACGTGTTCAAATATTTCAAGGGATCGCTGATCTTCACAATGCTGTGCCTCGCGATCGGCGCGTGGCTCGGCTGGGAGATCACGCATGACATCGCCGGTACGCTCGGCGTGTTGTGGATCATCCTCGTGCTCGGCGTGCTGGAGACGTCGCTGTCGTTCGACAATGCCGTCGTCAACGCGACCGTGCTGCGCGACATGGATGCCAAGTGGCGGCGACGTTTCCTTACCTGGGGCATCATCATCGCCGTGTTCGGGATGCGGATCGTGTTCCCGCTGGTGATCGTCGGCATCGCCGCGCACCTGGGGCCGATCGACGCGCTCAAGCTCGCCGCGACCGACCCGGTCAATTACGAGCGCATCATCACCGGCGCGCATGTCGGCATTTCCGGGTTCGGCGGCGCGTTCCTCGGCATGGTCGGGCTGACCTTCTTCCTTGATGAGGACAAGCACCTGAACTGGATCGGCCTGATCGAACGGCCGCTCGGCGCATTGTCGCAGATTTCGGGGCTGGCGATCGGCTTGGTGCTGCTGGCGCTGTACGGCATCTCGCGGCTGATCGCGCCGGCGGACGCGATGACGTTCATCGCCGCCGGCATCTTCGGGCTGGTCGCGTACATTGCGGTGCAGGCGATCGGCTCCGTGCTGGAGAGCGACGACGACGACGCAGAGGGTTCGGATGGGGCGACCGCCGCGACCGCTGCCGTCGCCAAGGCGGGTCTGGCGGCGTTCCTGTACCTCGAAGTGCTCGACGCCAGCTTCTCGTTCGACGGGGTGATCGGCGCGTTCGCCCTGTCGAACAACCTGTTCATCATCGCGCTCGGCCTCGGCATCGGTGCGATGTTCGTGCGGTCGATGACGGTGATGCTCGTCGATCGCGGCACGCTCACCGAATATCGCTTCCTCGAACACGGAGCCTTTTATGCGATCGTCGCGTTGGCGGCGATCATGCTGCTGTCGGTTCGCTTCGAAATTCCCGAAACCGTTACCGGGCTGATCGGCGCGGCGTTCATCGGTCTCGCCTTCCTCGCCTCGGTGCGGAGCAATCGGGCGGAGGCGCGCGACGTCGTCACCGCCACCGGCGACCATATCCATCGCTAAGGAGCCACTATGTCGGTCAGTCTCAGCAAGGGCGGCAATATCAGCCTGTCGAAGGAAGAGCCGGGACTTACCAGCATCCTGATCGGCCTCGGCTGGGACACGCGGATGAGCGACGGCGCCGACTTCGATCTCGACGCCAGCGCCTTCCTGCTCGGCCCCGGCGACCGGGTGCGCGGCGACGAGGATTTCATCTTCTACAACAACCTGCGCTCCAGCGACGGCGCGGTCGAGCATACCGGCGATAACCGCACCGGCGCGGGCGAGGGCGATGATGAGGCGATCAAGGTCGATCTCACCCGTGTGCCGGCCAGCGTGCAGAAGATCGCGGTCACCGTGACGATCCACGAAGGCGAGGCGCGGCGGCAGAGCTTCGGCATGGTCTCGAACGCGTTCATCCGCATCGTCAACGACGCGACGGGGCGCGAAATTTCGCGCTACGATCTCGTCGAGGATGCCTCGACCGAGACGGCGATGATCTTCGGCGAGGTGTACCGCCATAACGGCGAGTGGAAGTTCCGCGCGGTCGGACAGGGGTATAAGGGCGGCCTCGGCCCGCTCGCGCGCAATTACGGCGTACACGTCGGTTGAATTCTGAGGCTGATACGGGAGACACGACATGGCAGTTTCACTCACCAAGGGCGGCAACGTCAGCCTCAGCAAGGAAGTCCCCGGGCTGACGGCGGTCAGCGTCGGGCTCGGCTGGGATACCCGCATGACGGACGGCAGCGACTTCGATCTCGACGCCAGCGTGTTCCTGCTGGGGGGCAGCGGCAAGGTCGGCTCGGACGAAGACTTCGTGTTCTACAACAACGCGCGCGGCGGCGGTGGCGCGGTCGTCCACCAGGGTGATAACCGCACTGGCGCGGGCGATGGCGACGACGAGGTGGTGATGGTGTCGCTCGACAAGATCCCCGCGCAGGTCCAGCGGCTGAGCTTCGCGGTGACGATCCACGAGGCGGACGCGCGGCGGCAGAACTTCGGCATGGTCTCCAACGCGTTCATTCGCGTGGTGAATGCCGAGGGCGGTGCCGAGATCGCCCGCTACGACCTGTCGGAAGATGCCTCGACCGAGACGGCGATGATCTTCGGCGAGGTGTACCGCAGCGGTGGCGAATGGAAGTTCAAGGCGATCGGTCAGGGCTTTGCCGGTGGCCTCGGCCCACTCGCGCGGTCGTTCGGCGTCAACGTCTAGCGCAGCGGATCGTCCTTGCCGTAGCGCGTCTCGATGAACTTCAGGTTGTCGGCGAAACTGTCGAGATCGCCCTGCGCGAGCGTGCGGGACAGAGTCTCGACCCGCTCGATCATCCGCTCGAACCCCTGATTGAGGTTGTAGCTGGCGGATCGGCCGGTCTGGCGGAAGATCTCGGCACGGTGCGCGGGCGGGATCTCGGCATAGCTTTCGATCAGGCGGGGCAGGTGGCTGTCACGCATCTGCCGCACCTCGGTCAGTGCCGACACCATCAGCGCATCGCCCTGCGATCGCGCCTCGACATCCGCGATCAGCCCGAGCAGCCGCGCCACCAGCGGACGCGAGGTGTCGGGAAGGCGCGGATCGTCGGCGGACACGGCCGGCGCCGGCGGCTCCGCGCGCGGCGGCGCCGGCGCGGGACTTGCCGGCCCGTTCAGCCACACCGCCAGTTTATCCAGAAACCCTGTCACCGCACACTCACGTCAACCCGCTCGGGCTGTCGTAGAGCATCGGGGCGGAGCCGCGCTAGAGCCGTTTTCGTGGGTCAGCGCGAACCCGGCGAGCGCCCCGCCGTATTCGCCGCCGCGATCGCCGCCTGCGCCTGCGTCAGCGCATCATCGAGGATGCGGCGCACGTCGCGGGCATCACCGCCCGCCGCGCGCGCCGCCGCGACCGTTTGGTCGAGCGCGGCGGTCTGCTCGGCAAGGCGCTGGCTGCCCGCGATCGCCTGCCGCGCGGCGATGGCGGTGCGCAACGCGGCGACGCTGGTGTCGCGCGCCCGCGCCAGCGTGTCGGCGAGCGTCCGCTGGCTCTCCCCGATCAGCCCGAGCGTCAACACGCCCTGCTGGGTGACGGCGGCCTGCGTAAGCAAATCCTGTTCGCGCGCCAGCAACCGCTCGGCCACCGCCTCGCGCAGAAACCGCGCGCGCTCCGGGCTGTCGATCGCGAGCTCGCGCGCGGCGGCTTCCACCGCGCCGCCACACGCGCGCACCAGCGCGAGCGCAGTGTCCAGCGCCGCCGCCGCCGCACTCAGCCGCATGTGATCGGTGTCGAGAGCGATCAGCGACAGCGCCACCGCGTCCCGCTCCCGGTCGAGCGTCTCCACCAGCGTGGCGATTTCGATCGGCGGCTCGGCCTGGACTCGGCGACGGAAGAACGACGGTTGCGGCGGCGGCGCATCGACGCGCACGATCAGCGCCTGCAACGCGGACAGACTCGCCTGCGCGGAGTGGCTTGCGGTCACGCCCCGATCCAGCCGCGCGCTCGCGTCCGCCGCCGCTGCGATCGCCTGCCGCCCCAGCGCGTCGACCCGCGCCAGCACCGTGGCGTCGTCGGCCGCCAGCCACTGGCGCAGGGCAAGACGCGCCTCGGCACGCGCGTCGCTTTGAGAAGCGGGAAGGTCGGTCATCCTATTGTCTTAGCCGCTCGTGCCGGCGCTTGCACCCGCCGCGCACCCTTACGCGTTGATGGCCGCGCATGACGATCCTCATTCCCGTCCTCGGCGACCAAGTGTCGCATGATCTCGCATCGCTCCGCGACATCCCGCGCGGCGAAGCGGTGGTGCTGATGATGGAGGTGGTGGAGGAAACGACCTACGTCCGCCATCACAAACGCAAGATCGCGCTGATCTTCTCCGCCATGCGGCATTTCGCCGAGGAACTGCGCGCGGCCGGCTGGCAGGTCGATTACGTCCGGCTCGACGATCCCGACAACACCGGCAGCTTCACCGGCGAGGTCGCCCGCGCGGTCGCTCGGCACCGGCCCACCGCGATCCGCATCGTCGAATCAGGCGAATGGCGGGTGAAGACGATGATCGACGGCTGGTCGAAACGCTTCGGCATCCCGGTCGAGGACCTGAACGACGACCGCTTCATCTGCGGCATCCTCGAATTCCAGACCTGGGCACAGTCGCGGGGCGATCTGGTGATGGAGTTCTTCTACCGGGAGATGCGCCGCAAGACCGGGCTGCTCATGCAGCCGGACGGCAAGCCCGAGGGCGGCCAATGGAACCTCGACAAGGAAAATCGCGCGCCGCCCAAGCGCGGGCTCAACTATCCCGAGCCGATGTACTTCACCCCCGACGCGATCACCGACGAGGTGCTCGCGCTGGTGGCGCGCCGGTTCGCCGGCCATTTCGGGCGGTTGGAGAAGTTCGCGCTCCCCGTGACCGCGCACGAGGCGCGGCAGGCGCTGACCCACTTCATCCGCACCGCGCTGCCCGATTTCGGCACCTATCAGGACGCGATGGTGACCGGGCAGGACTGGCTGTACCACTCATGGCTCAGCCCCGCGCTTAACCTTGGGCTGCTCACCCCGCTCGAGGTCGCGCAGGCCGCCGTCGACGCTTATGCCGCCGGCGAAGCGCCGCTCAACGCGGTCGAGGGGTTCGTTCGCCAGATTATCGGCTGGCGGGAATATGTGCGCGGCTATTACTGGCTGGAGATGCCCGACGTCGCCACCGCCAACGCGCTGGAGGCGACCCGCCCGCTGCCTGAATTCTACTGGACCGGCGAGACCGACATGCTGTGCATGGCCGAGGCGGTGCGCAACACCCGCGACCACGGTTACGCGCACCATATCCAACGGCTGATGGTGCTCGGCAACTTCGCGATGCTGGCCGGGGTGCGCCCGCAGGAGGTCGCCGACTGGTTCCTCGTCGTCTATGCCGACGCCTATGAATGGGTCGAACTGCCCAATGTGATCGGCATGAGCCAGCACGCCGACGGCGGTCGGATGGCGACCAAGCCCTATGCCGGCGGCGGCGCATACATCAACCGCATGTCAGATCATTGCGGCCGATGCCGCTACGACGTGAAGCAGAAGACAGGGCCGGACGCCTGTCCGTTCAACGCGCTGTACTGGGATTTCCTTGCGCGCCACGAACGCCGCTTCCGTGGCAACCGACGGATGAGCAACATGTACGGCACCTGGGACAAGATGCAGCCGGAAGCGCGCGCGGCGTACCGCGACAGTGCGGCGGCGTTCCTCGACGCGCTGGAACCGGCCGCGCAGGGCTGGGCGCGTTAGCCGATCAGCGCGACCTGCGCGGGCGAGAAACCATGACCGATCAGCGTCTCACGCTCCGGCGCCGGGATCATGCCTTCGACGCGGGCGAGGATCGCCGCCCGCCGCAACGCCTCTAGTCGGGCATTGGCGAGCGGCGCGACCGGTCGCACCGCGAACGCCCACGCGACCAGCCGCGCGAAGCGGCCCGTCGCGCGCACGCTGCTGACCGTCTCATGCGCGGCGAGTTGCAGGACGAGCGCCTCCTCCGCGTTGAACACGGGCGTCTGCGGATCGACGGAGCGTTCGCCTGCTGCGGGTGCGGCCATATCGCGGAAGTGATACATGTTGTGGATCCGAAACTAACTGTGAAGCCGGTAGCGCATGCTGCGCTGCAAAAACAGTGATAAGTCGGAAACGGAGCGTATCGTTTATATGCCATCAGGCGCCGGGTGGATTGCCCTGGTCGCGGTTGCTGGGCAGCGGCGCGTGGATCGTGGCGCAGATCTCACGCAGCGCGGTCTTGAGGCCTTCCTCCAGCGTGGGATGATAAAACGGCAGTTCCAGCACGCCGGTCGCCGTCTCGCCGCGCTGCACCGCCCAGGCGATCAGGTGGCCGAGGTGGTCCATGCCCGGCCCCACCATCTCCGCGCCGGTCAACCGCCCGTCCGGGCGCGCGGCATACAGCCGTACCAGACCCTCCGCCCGCGCCTCGATCTTGGCGCGGCCCTGATCCGCGAAGGATGCGCAGCCGATCACGCTGTCATCCTCGGCGGACGCGCCGATCACCGCTATCGGCGGGTCGGTGAAGGTGATCGCGAACGGCGCGCAGCGTTCCTCTCGCGTTACCTTCGGCCAGGTCGCGGCATTGGCGCCGGCGATCGCGCCTTCGTCGGACGCTTCGTGCAGCACCGGCACCATGGCATCGGCATCGCCGGCGATGAACACGCTCGACGTTCCGCATTGCAGCGTTTCGGGATCGAACGTCGGCACGCCATGATCGTCAAGATCGAGGCCGCTGGTGTCGAGCCCGAGGTCCGCCACGTTCGGCGGGCGCCCGGTCGCAACCAGCACGCGCTCGAACCGTCCCTCGCCTGCGGCGGGTCCGTCCCAGCGCAGCAATGCGGCATCGCCCTCGCGCGCGACGCTGATCTCCACGCCGAGATGCACCGCCATGTCGCGCTGGATGATGTCGCGCAGCGCCGCCTCGACCTTTTCATCCTTCAGCCCCGCCAGCGTCTCGCCCTTGTCGAGCAACGTCACCGCGACACCCAGCCGCGCGAACGCCTGCGCCAATTCCAGCCCGAGGGCGCCCGCGCCGACCACTGCGAGCGACGTCGGCAGTTCTTCAAGCTCGAACACGGTTTCGTTGGTGAGGACGAGATCGCCAAGGCTCGCGAACATCTCGGGCACCTTCGGCCGCGAGCCGGTCGCGATCACCACCGTCTTGGCCGTGACGCGGCGACCGTCGCTGAGCCGCAGCGTGGTGGCGCCTTCGAACGCTGCACGTGCCCGCACCTGCACGCCGTCCGGCAACGCGTCGATGGTTTCGCAGGTCGCAGCGACGAACGCGTCTCGCATCGACCGCACCCGCGCCATCACCGCAGCACCATCGACCCGGCTCTCTCCCACGACGATGCCGAACACGTCGGCCTTGGCGACACTATGTGCGGCAGCGGCGGCGGTGATCAGCAGTTTGGAGGGCATGCACCCGACCGAGGCGCAGGTCGTGCCGCCAAAGGACTCGTCGATCAGCAGCGTCGTCGCGCCGGCCTTACGCGCGCTCCGCTCCGCAGCGAGGCCGGCGGTGCCCGCGCCGATGACGGCGACGTCGCAGGAAAGATCGGTGATGGTGTGCTCCTCATCGGCAGGACGCCGTTGCCAAGCCAAAAGCGACGATAGCCGGCAAAGTTCCTGCGGTAGCCTGTTCCGGGCTGGCGGATACCGACAGGGTCGGGCACGTTGAACACGCGTCGCAACGAGTTAGGATCGCATGCCCCACGCCAGCAATATCGTCCTCTGCGACGGCCCGGATAGCCCGCACGCATTCGACATCGTGCCGCTCCAGCCGCGTACCGGTACCCTCGATGCGCTGTGCCCGATTTGCAAGGGCCATGGCCAGTGGAATACCGAGATCGATCTGGTCAGCTTCCGCTGCAAGCGGGCATCGTGCGGCCGTTGCTATGGCGAAGGCTGGATCGAAACCGGCGATGATCCGATCGGCTTGCCCGATATCGAGATGACCGCCGGCGGTTACCCCAAATGGACGATCCGGTACGTGCCGCACGAAGATGCCGATCTGCCCGATCCCGCCGCGCCGGGTCTCGCCGAGACCTGATCGCGCGTCTACCTCCCCTTTCCATCAAGCGAGACGATCATGGCTGACGATAACACCGACAACCGCAACCAGCCCGAAGGCTATGTCCCGCCGGAAGTCTGGACGTGGGACATATCGAACGGCGGGCAGTTCGCCAGCATCAACCGCCCGGTATCGGGCGCGACGCACGACAAGGTGCTGCCGGTCGGCAAACATCCGCTGCAACTCTATTCTATGGGCACGCCCAACGGGCAGAAGGTGACGATCCTGCTTGAGGAACTGCTCGCCGCCGGCCACACCGGTGCCGAGTACGACGCCTGGCTGATCGAGATCGGCAAGGGCGATCAGTTCGGCAGCGGCTTTGTCGAGATCAACCCCAACTCGAAGATCCCCGCGCTCGCCGACCACTCCACCGATCCCGTAACCCGCGTGTTCGAAAGTGGATCGATCCTGATCTACCTCGCCGAGAAGTTCGGCGCGTTCCTGCCGACGGCCGGACTCGCCCGTACCGAGACGCTCAACTGGCTGATGTGGCAGATGGGCTCCGCGCCGTTCGTCGGCGGTGGCTTCGGGCATTTCTATGCCTATGCGCCCTTCAAGATCCAGTATGCGATCGACCGCTATGCGATGGAGACGAAGCGCCAGCTTCACGTGCTGGACACCCACCTCGCCGGGCACCGGTATCTTGCCGGGGACGACTATACGATCGCCGACATGGCGGTTTGGCCCTGGTATGGCGGGGTGCTGAACGGCGCATACAACGCCAAGACGTTCCTGAACGTCACGGAATACAGCAACCTCGCGCGCTGGTCCGACCTGGTCGGCGGGCGGGACGCGGTGCGGCGTGGGCGCATGGTCAACCGCGTTGCCGGACCGGGTGCTTTCCTGCGCGAGCGTCACGATGCCGCCGACTTCGACGCAGCGGAGACGCTCTCCGCCTGATCCGGTGATTGGCGCGGTGGCACGGACTACGCCGTGCCACCGAACGCGTCAGGCGATGCCGGCGCCGGCGGTTACACCGTACACCTCACCGTTAATGAAGCTGCCTTCCTGGCTGGCGAGCAGAACGTATACCGGCGCCAACTCAACCGGCTGGCCCGGGCGGCCGTAGCTGCTTTCCGAACCGAATTTCTCCACCGCCTCCGGAGGCTGGCCGCCCGAGGATTGCAACGCGGTCCAGAATGGTCCCGGCGCGACGACGTTGGCGCGAATGCCCTTCTCCAGCAACTGCTTGGCGAGCGCCTTCGTATAGGCAACGATGCCGGCCTTGGTGGTGGCGTAGTCGAGCAGGATCGCCGAGGGTTCGTACGCCTGGATCGACGCGGTGGTCACCACCGACGCGCCCGCCGGCAGGTGCGGCACAGCGGCCTGCGCGATCCAGTGCATCGCATAGAGGTTGGTCTTCATGGTCTTGTCGAAGTCGTCCGACGTGACCTTGGAGATGTCTTCCCGGTTCTGCTGGCGGCCGGCATTGATGACGAGAATGTCGAGCCCGCCGAGCTTCTCGACCGCTTGCGCGACGAGCTCGCGGCACCACGCCTCGTCGGTGATGTCGCCGGGCAGGTCGACCGCGGTGCGGCCCTCCGCCTCGATCAACTGAATAACCTCGGCGGCGTCCGGTTGCTCGGCGGACAAGTGCGAGATCGCGACGTCGGCGCCCTCGCGCGCGAACGCGATCGCCACCGCGCGGCCGATGCCGCTGTCGCCGCCGGTGATGAGGGCCTTGCGGCCTTTCAACCGGCCGCCACCGACGTAGCTGGTTTCGCCGTGGTCGGGCTTGGGGTCCATCTCGCTTGCGAGACCGGGGACGGGCTGCGGCTGACGCGGGAACGGTGGGCCGGGATATTGCGTGCGGGGATCCTGCATGGTCAGGCGGTCGCTCATGCGTAACTCCTTGATTGTCAGCCGCTTCAGCGGTTGAGCGTGGCTGCGGTTCCCGGCGGATGCTTGGGTTTTTCCGGTGCCGCGGTGAGCAACAGGGGCGACGTGCCGCTGGCTTTGCGGCCCGGTAATTTTTCTTGCTACGCGGCGCGCCCCACGCTGATTACAGGATCGTGACAGAAAAAGATCAAACAGGGACTCCATTCATGACTACTCTCCGGCCGCTGTTCGCCGTTGCCGCTTCGAGCCTCGCGCTCGCCATCGCGACCAGCGCGGGCGCGCAGACCTTGCCCGCCACCGAAAGCACTCCCGCTCCGGAAAGCACCAACGCGCCGGCAGCACCCGACGCGGCACCGCCTGGGCAGAGTGATATCGTGGTGACCGGCACGCGCACCACCGGTCGTTCGCGGCTCGACAGCGTGTCGCCGGTCGACGTGCTGAGCGCGGCGACGTTGCAGCGGCAGGGTACCACCGAACTCGGCGCATCGCTCTCCGCCGTGGTGCCGTCGATCGATTTCCCACGCTCCTCGGCGGTGGACGGCACCGACTCGATCCGTCCCGCCACGCTGCGCGGCCTGTCGCCGGACCAGACGCTGGTGCTCATCAACGGCGTGCGCGCGCACACCTCGGCGCTGCTCAACACCAACGGCTCGGTCGGGCGTGGCTCGGCGGCGGTCGATCTCAACACGATCCCGAGCGTCGCGCTCGACCGGGTCGAGGTGCTGCGCGACGGCGCGGCCGCGCAATACGGTTCGGACGCGATCGCAGGCGTCGTCAACCTGCGCCTGCGCGAGGCGCGCAGCGGCGGCGGCGCGACGGTCACCTATGGCCAGTCGATCACCGACGTGAGGACCGCGCGCGGCGACCGGCACGAGAATGACGGCGAAACCGTCACGGTCAGCGCCTGGCAGGGGGTTGCGCTCGGCTCGGACGGGTTCCTCACGCTGTCGGGTGAATATCTCGATCGCAATCCGACCAGCCGTGGTGACTTCGATCCGCGTAAAAGTCCATTCCGCGTGCGCTCGCGCTTCGGCGATCCGGACGTGAAGCAGTACAGCGTTTATGCGAACGCCGGCAAATCGCTCGGCGACAGCGGCTTCACGCTGTACGGCTTCGGCGGCTACCAGCATCGCGACAGCGTCAGCGCCGCCACGCCGCGCATCGCCGGGGGCATCGGCGCCAACGCCAATGCCAGCGCCGATGCGCTCGCCGCGATCTACCCGGACGGCTTCCTGCCGCTCATTCTGGTTGGGTCGGAGGATCTGACCGCCACCGCCGGCCTGCGCGGTGACATCTCCGACTGGAAGGTCGACCTCAGCCTCTCCTATGGCCAGAACAAGCTCAACTTCCTGACGCTGAACTCCGGCAACGCAACCTATGGCGCGGCATCGCCGACCAGCTTCTTCGATGGCGAGATCACCTACGATCAACTCGTCAGCGGTCTCGACGTGTCGCGCGAACTGCCGCTTGGCGACGGTACGCTCAACGTGGCATTCGGTGGCGAATACCGCCGCGAGGGCTTTCAGATCGGCGCGGGCGACCATGCCTCCTACGATCGGGCGCCCGGTGCCGCCTCCAACCTGGGTTCGGGTGCGCAGGGCTTCCCGGGTTTCCTGCCGTCGAACGAGGTCAACAAGCACCGCGACAACGTGTCGGGCTATATCGATCTGGAGGCGCATCCGGTCACCGGCCTGACGCTGGGCGCGGCGGGACGGCTCGAGCGCTATTCGGATTTCGGCACGACCGTGAACGGCAAGCTCTCCGCGCGCTATGACTTCACGCCGTGGCTGGCGCTGCGCGGCACCGTCTCGACCGGCTTCCGTGCGCCGTCGCTCCAGCAGCAATATTACACCTCGACCGCGTCGGTGCTGACCACTGGTACGATCGTCGAAACCGGGTTGTTCCCCTCGACCAGCGCGGTCGGCCGGGCGCTTGGCGGCAAGGCGCTGGAGCCGGAAAAGGCGGTGAACTATTCGGCAGGCTTCGTCGTCCGCAAGGGCGGCTTCGACCTGTCGGTGGATGGCTATTACATCAAGATCCGCGACCAGATTGCGCTCTCGGAAAACCTCAGCGGCCCGGTCGTCATCCAGCGGCTGCGCGACGAGGGAATCACCACCGTCACCGCGGCACGCTATTTCCTGAACGGTATCCGCTCGCGCGCGAAGGGTATCGACGTGGTCGCGCATTACCGTGCGCCGACCGACAGCCTCGGGACGTTCGACCTGACCGCGGCGGCGAACTTCAACGACGTGAAGGTCACCAAGGCGCCGCCTGCCGCGACGATCACCTCGTCGACCGGCAGCACCACGCTCGCGGTGTTCAGCCGCCAGCGTATCGTTTCGTTCGAGGAAGGCACGCCGCGCGAGAAGGTGGTCGGCACGATCGACTGGTCGCTCGACAAGCTGGGCGCGACCGCGCGCGTGTCCTACTATGGCGATGTGACGCAGCCGGGCACCACCGGTTTCGCCGAGGATGATATCCACACCGGCAAGCACGCGCTGTTCGATCTGGAACTGCGCTACAAGCTGCTCGACCGGGTGAACCTCGCGGTCGGCGCGAACAACCTGCTCGACGAATATCCCGATTACGTGAAGCTCGCCTCGTCACGCGGTACGGTGCTGAACAGCACCGGTCTTGTCGGCTTCCCGTATTATTCGCCGTTTGGCTTCAACGGCCGCTACGTTTACGGTCGGATCGGCGTAAACTGGTAACGGATGAGGGGCGGGCGCTCAGGTGCTCGTCCCGGTTACTCAGCGGTTGCGGTTGCGGCGCACATCGCGGACGGTGTGGCGCTTCGCGGCCGCTGGTGCGACTTCACGCTGCCATGCGCGAGGTCGCGCAGCGCCGGTTCATCGTCGATGCAGAGCCAGCCACGCTCCGCACTGACCAGACTGGCGTCGCGTAGCTGCTGCATCATCTTGTTGACCTGCACGGCGCTCAGTCCGAGCGCCTGCGCCAGCACGCGCTGCCCGATCGGCATGTCGAAGCGGCCAGCCACGCAGCGCCCGGTCGCATCAACGCGGTCGCGCAGTTCAAGCAGCAGGCGCGCTAGGTTGCGCAGAGCCGAGCCATCGTTCAGCCAGGCGAGATGATCGAGCAGTCGTGCGCGATACTCGTGATCGGCCGCATTAATCCAGGCGTGCGCGATCGGTGCGGCATCGGCGGTCAGCGTCGTCGCGTCCACGCTGCACAATCGCGTCATCGCGATCAGATCGCAATCGTTGCCACCGCCGCCGATCGCCGGGGTCAGAACATCGCCGGGCAACAGGAACATAAAGATCACGCGCCGCTGGTCGCTGGTCGTCCGGCACCACGCCGCCCAGCCAGAAGTGACGATGCGCGGTGCGGTCAGCCGCACGACCGAGCCCGAGACATGATGTTCCGCGCTACGCCACAGGCCGCGAATTGTGGTAGATTCGCCTGCGTCGCGCGCCGTATCGAGCTTCAGACGGTGAAGGATGCAATCGAGGTTCGGCCGTTCCAAACGCTGTTCGCGGACATTCACAGATTACTCCCTCTCCCCGCCCGATCGTTGTCGGCGGCATGTTGCATACCGCAGTAACGGATCAGGCATGGTTACGGATGCACTACTGATTGCTTGATTATCAAGGCACGACGGTTGGCGCGGCGGTCGCCCGTGCGAGCGTCGCATCGTTGATAGCGGGCGCAGGCTCACGCGATATCCTGAAGTACCGTTCGGTTCCCTAGCAGATCCGCAGAAAGTGAGTTTTTTGCGCCGGCGTTAAGGCCCTTTAACGCTTGTCGATTAATCTGCCCGATTGGCGGGGTCAGCGGTATCTTTACCTGACAGAACGGTTGAACACGGTGCTGCTTCCAAAGGGAACCGCCCATGTCTCCGCCGTACATGATTGATCAGGCAGGCGGTGCGGCCTATGGATTACAGTCCGTTCGTCCGGCTGCTGCGATCGACGGTCGCATGAATTCGCTGGGCGCGGCGCATCGCTCGATCGCTGTGCCGGCTGGTGTCGGTCAGTTCTGGAAGAAGCTGTTCGCGTTCGCGGGGCCGGGATATCTGGTGGCGGTCGGGTATATGGACCCGGGCAACTGGGCTACCGATATCGCCGGGGGGTCGGCGTTCGGCTATGCATTGCTGTCGGTCATTCTCTTCGCAAGCATCCTCGCGATGTTCCTGCAGGCGCTGTCGGCGAAGCTCGGCATCGCCAGCGGCCGCGACCTCGCGCAGGCGTGCCGTGACACCTATTCGCCGGGCGTCAACATGGGCCTGTGGGTTTTGTGCGAACTGGCGATCATCGCCTGCGATCTTGCCGAAGTGCTCGGCACCGCAATCGCGCTGAAGCTGCTGTTCAATTTGCCGCTGGTCGCGGGCGTGTTGCTGACCGGCTTCGATGTGTTGCTGATCCTTGGCCTTCAGCAGCGCGGTTTCCGCAAGCTGGAAGCGATCATCATCGCCTTGCTGGTGGTGATTGGCGGCTGCTTTGCTTTTGAACTGGCGCTGTCCAGGCCCGACATGGCGGCGGTGCTGCACGGCTTCGTTCCGTCGACACACATCGTCAGCGATCCGGCGATGCTGTACGTGGCGATCGGCATCCTCGGCGCGACCGTGATGCCGCACAATCTGTATCTTCACTCCTCACTCGTGCAGACACGCCGGTTCGAACGCACCGACGCCGGCAAGCGTGAAGCGTTCAAGCTGGCGACGATCGACAGCACCACCGCGCTGACGCTCGCGTTGTTTATCAACGCGGCGATTCTGATTCTCGCTGCATCGACCTTTCATGTGGCCGGTCGCTACGACATCGCCGATCTAGGCGATGCGTTCCACCTCCTGTCGCCAATGCTGGGCGCTGGCGCTGCCAGCGTGTTGTTCGCGGTGGCGCTGCTTGCCGCCGGACAGAATTCGACCGTGACGGGCACGCTCGCCGGGCAGATCGTCGCGGAAGGGTTCGGCGGTCTCACGCTGCCGCCGTGGCTGCGCAGATCGGCGACGCGGATGCTCGCGATCGTGCCGGCCGCAGTGGTCATCATCATGGTTGGCGATGCTGGCGCGACCAAGTTGCTGATCGCCAGCCAGGTCGTGCTCAGCCTGCAACTGCCGTTCGCGGTGGTGCCGCTCGTCCGCATGACGAACGACCGCCGGATGATGGGCGCGCTCGTCAATTCCCGCTGTGTCGGCCTGATCGCATGGGCAGTCGCGGCGATCCTCATTACCCTCAACGGAGTACTGCTATGGAGTCTGGTTTGAACCTTTAAGTATCTGATCGAACAACAATTTCAGGAGCGCGAGATTATGACCGACGACACCAAACATGCTATCGAGGTTCTCGACCGACGGGTCGAACGCCGCAACGAACGCCGCGATTTCTTTAAGTCGGCGCTGGGTACGCTTGCCGTAGCAGGCGCGGGCGCTGCCGCAATGACGTTGCCGGGCCGCGCGCAGGCCGCCGATGTGACCGACGCTGACGTTCTGAACTTCGCGCTGAACCTCGAATATCTTGAAGCGCAGTTCTACAGCTACGCGGTATTCGGCACCGGCCTGCCAGCCAGCCAGCAGACCGGCACCGGCAAGCAGGGCACCGTCACCGGCGGCCGCAAGGTGACGTTCACCGACCCGATCGTTGCCGCCTATGCCAAGGAAATCGCCCAGGACGAGACGCAGCACGTCGCATTCCTGCGCACGCAACTCGGCGCATCGGCCGTGGCGATGCCGGCGATCGACATCGGCACCGATCCGAACGGCGCCTTCAGCAGCGCGGCACGCGCGGCCGGACTGATCGGCGCGGGCGCGTCGTTCGACCCCTATGCGAATGACGAGAATTTCCTGCTCGGTGCCTTCATCTTCGAGGATGTTGGCGTCACCGCATACAAGGGCGCGGCGCCGCTCATCACCAACAAGACCTACCTTGAAGCGGCGGCGGGCATTCTCGCGGTCGAGGCGTATCACGCCTCGCTGGTCCGTACGGTGTTGTACGCGAAGGGCGTGCAGACGCCGTCGCTGCGCACCTCCGCCGACGCGATCTCGAACGCGCGCGACAGCCTGGACGGGTCGAGCGACCTTGATCAGGGCATCTCGTCGACGATGATCAACGATACGCCAGCATCGAATATTGTGCCGCTCGACAGCAACGGCATCGCGTTCAGCCGGTCGACCGGACAGGTGCTCAACATCGTCTATCTCAACAACAAGGCAGTTTCGATGGGCGGCTTCTTCCCCGCCGGTGTCAACGGAACGCTCAACACGAGCGCCGCGAACTGACCCGATCCACGCCTTCAGGAGCAGATTCCATGAACGACCAAGAACAATTGATCGAACTTCTCCGCGCCGGCGACAAACGCCGCGAGGAACGCCGCCGCTTCATGCGCACAGCCGCTTCCGCAACGGTTGCGGCCGGTGGTCTGTCGCTACTTGCCGCATGTAGCGGTGACGGCGCCAACGTTGTCACGCCTACCCCGACGCCCACACCCACGCCGACCGGTTCAACCGGCACGGTGTCCGACGCGGACGTGCTCAACTTCGCGCTGAATCTCGAATATCTCGAGGCGCAGTTTTACGTCACGGCGGTTTACGGTACCGGCCTTTCGGCGGCGAACCTCGGCGGCACCGGGACCCAGGGGACGGTAACGGGTGGACGCAAGGTTACCTTCACCGATCCGGTCGTCGCACAATATGCGCGTGAAATCGCGGCCGACGAGGCTGCACACGTCAACTTCCTGCGCGCGCAGCTCGGCACGGCTGCGGTTGCGCAGCCGGCGCTCAACATCGACGGCGGCGCAACGGGCGCGTTCACGGCGGCGGCACGTGCGGCCGGTCTGATCGGTGCGAATGACACGTTCGATCCGTATGCGAGCGACGAGAACTTCCTGCTCGGCGCGTTCATCTTCGAGGATGTCGGCGTGACCGCGTACAAGGGTGCTTCGACGCTCATCACCAACAAGACCTACCTTGAGGCTGCCGCCGGTATCCTCGCCGCAGAAGCCTATCATGCCGGTCTGATCCGGACGGTGCTCTACAGCAAGGGCTTGCAGACGCCTTCGCTTCGCACATCTGCCGACAAGATCTCTGACGCGCGCGACAGCCTCGACGGGTCGAGCGACGACGATCAGGGCATCTCGGGCGCGGACGCCAGCGTGTCGAACATCGTGCCGACGGATGCGAACGGCATCGCCTACAGCCGCACGACCGGCCAAGTGCTGAACATCGTATATCTGTCGAAATCGTCGCTGGCAGCGGGCGGGTTCTTCCCGAACGGCGTCAACGGCAACATCCGCACCAGCGCCGCCAGCGGCTGATGCAGGCGGGGCGCCGTCACCCGGTGGGTGACGGCGCCCACGTCTTACCGGCCCGCTTTGTAACCGGGCGATGGCACCATCCCCACGCGCAGCGACGATCTGTACGATCCGAGATCGACCAGCGACACGCGGCCAAGGCCGCCACCGGCCTCAGTATTCCATACCGCGATTGCGATGGTATTGGCACCGTTGGGATTGAGGATACCCGTCGGGATCGGAAAGCGGTGCTGCGGCCCGAGTTGGCTGACATAATTGCCCATCTGCCAGCCATTGACGAAGAGTGTGGCGCGGTATGGTCGCGCGGCATCATCGGTGATGTCGAGTGCGATCGAACTGTCCTGCCCCTTCGGCAGCGCCAGCCGCGCGGTGCTGCGATACCATGTGATACCGGGCTTCGTGGCGGACGCGGGTAGCGATACCGGCTGCCAGCCACGATCCGGAAAGCCGGGGAGCGACCAGCCCGAACGCTCGCCGAACAGGCCGCCGTTGTTCATCGGACCGCGCACGGTGTCGACCAGAGCCTCACCGCCGCGCACACCTTGCAAGCGCCACGTAATCGGTCCGGTGCCACCGCTCAGCGTGGCGAAGGTCAGGCCGCGCGCGGTGCGGTTGTCGCTGCCGTCGTCGTAATCTTCCTCATGCCCCATGTTGACGGTGAGCACCGACAACACATTGTCGCCGCCCGCCTTCAACGCGCCGGCCGGGAAGGCGAAGGTCTTCTCCAGCGTTTCGCCCTGAACGCTGCCAAGGAATTGCCCGTTCAGCCATGCCGAGACCGCGCCGGCCTTGCCGCCGCTGATCACTTTCAACGTTACCCCGGTCGCACCATCCGCCTGGAAGTGGCCGCGATACCAGATGTTGCCGGTGTGGAAGCCGTAATCATCGGCGAACAGCACCGGCAGCGCCTCGGGTTTGGTGATGCTGGCGGTGACGGTGCGGTCGGCCTTGGTCCAGCCGCTGTCGTCGAAGCCGGGTTCGATTTCCGGCGCTTCCTCGTGCATCCGCCAGGCGAGCGCGGGCAATCTGACCGGCCGCGCGATGGGTAGCGTCGCGGCGATGCTGCCGCTCGGTGTCGTGCGACCGTGGATCGCCACGCCGTTCCAGCGGATCGTGCCGGTGTCGGCGAACACCTCGAAGCTGTCATCGCTGCCGGTATCGCCCGACAGATCGAGCGTTCCGCCTGCAAGCACAGCCCCGCGCAGCAGGTGGGTGCCGCGCACCAGCACCGCGCCCGCCGCCGTGTCGCGCCGCCAGAACGTCGCCGCCGCGTCCTTGTCAGCGATCAGCAGGAGCAGCGGCCGGGTGAACCCTGCGCCGGAGATGCGGACCCGTGCAACACCGCCGTGCGTGTAGTTGAGGCGCAGGTCGCCATCCGACCAGTCCTGCGCCACATTACCGTCCAGAACCTCGACTGTGGGGCGTATTGCGGCGCGCAGCACCGTCTCGCCCGGCTGGCCGGCATCGCCGTAGACCAGCGCGACCTCCCGTCCGGCGATCGATGCGTGGGTCATCAACTCCGATGTCGAATAGACCAATGTCGTCGGCCCGAGCGCATAGCCGGCGAGCAGGATCTTGCCCTGCCGCCCGTTGAGGGTGATCGCCGTGTCGGGCGCCTGCGGAACGCGCTTGTACCGCCGCCCGGCGATCGACAGGTCGAGATGGACGTTGTCGACCGCGTTCGTGGTTGAATCGGCGTGACGGAGATAATGGAACTGGGTATCAGTTTCGGGATTGCGACGCGCGATATCGACGATCGCCTTGTTGTCCAACCGCGCCGAGCGTGCGCCGACCGTCATCGTCAGCGGCGCAACGGCCTGCGTGAAATAGCCGATCCGCTTGTCCTCAGCGTATTTTGCGTCGAACTGGCGCCCTTCGGTGATTGCCGCGCCGTAGTCGTAGGACGTGTAGTTTTGCGGGATCGCCTGCCAGCCCCAACTGGTGCCGCCGTACACCATATAGAAGTTCTGGAGCGTCGCGCCGGCGGCGATGTTTTGTTTGTAGAACACGCTTGCGAAGCGGTCGTTGATGAGCGTGGCGCATTTGGGATAGCCTGGACCACCCCAGGGATCGAATGCGCCGCCCTGAAATTCAGGCGTGATGAGCGGTTGATCGGGAACGCGTTTTATCGCCATGTCGGGCACCGGCTTCCACACGTCCGGGTGCGAACAATCGAAGCCTTGCGGGTAATAATCCCAACCATCGACCTTCAGCGCACCGGTGCCGGAGACGAAATTGGCATCGTGATTGCCGATGGACGGCACGGTGATGCCGTGCGCCGTCGCCTGCGCCTTCAGATGTTCCATATAGGCGCGTGCGCCCGGCTGATCGCCGCGGTAATATTCGTTCTCGACCTGGTAGGCGATCACACTGCCGCGACCGTCGGAATATTGATGGCGGGCGATGATCGCGTCGATCTTCGCCATCCACTCGTCGGCAAGCGTAAGATAGGCCGGATCGTCGCTGCGGTTGCGGACGGGGTGGCGGGTCAGCCACAAGGGAAAGCCGCCGCTGTCGACCTCCGCGTTGATGTACGGACCGGGACGGGCGATGACGTACACGCCTTCTTCCGCCGCGATGTCGAGCAGACGGTCCATGTCGCGGACGCCGGTGAAATCGTACACGCCTTGTGCCGGGCTGTGATAGCCCCAGGAAAAGTAGATCGAGGTCGCGTTGAAGCCGGCGGCCTTCATCTTCTGCAGAATGTCCCGCCACAGATCCGGGCTGGGGAGGCGATAGGGATGAAACTCGCCCGACCAGATGTAGACGCGTTTGCCGTCGAGTTTGAAGCTGTAGCCATCCATGTCGATACGGTGGCTGGTTGCCACGAACGCGGGCGGGGTCGGGGCTGCGCCGCACGGCGCCGCCAACAAAGCCGCGCTGCCCAACAGCAGCGGCCGAGCCCATTTCGCCATCGTCATTCTCCCTCTGTATCGAGCGCAACTGGGCGTTCGCCCAAGCCGCCCATGTTTTCGGGGCAAGGCATTAACCCGACAGGGTGGATTGGCAAGGGAACCGCGCGCGGCCGGAACAATGGCCGGCGTGGAACGATCATGCCTGAGATGCCAGTCATAAGGCTTGATCTAAACGCGAAAGGAGCCGCTGCATGGCCCGTTGCACGACAAACGAGGCGATCGCGCTGTTTCTCAACCGGCTTGTTCTGCGGTCGTCGCTGGGCGATGCCGAACGGGCGGCGGTTCTGGATCTGGCCAGAGTGTCGGAGATCGACGATGTCGAGCGAGATTTCGTGCGGGTCGGCGACCGGCTGAGTCATGCCTGTCTGGTCGTTGACGGGATGGTCGCGCGGTTCGCGCAAATTCAGGACGGCGCGCGCAGCTTCGTCGCGCTGCACATTCCAGGCGATCTGGCCGACCTGTTCTCCGTCGTCGAGCCCAACGTTACCTGGGCGCTGCATGCGCTATGCCCGACGCGTATCTTGCGCATACCGCACCACACGTTGCGGGAGCTGGTCGAGCGCTATCCCGCGCTGGGCATGGCGTTCTGGCGTGACACAATTACCGACGCGAACATCCTGGCGCAGTGGACCGTCAACATCGGTCGCAAGGATGCGCTCGCCAGCGTCGCCCATCTGCTCGCAGAGATGGCGACGCGACACCAGGCTAACGGGCTCGGCAGCGAAAAAGAATATCCGTTTCCGATCACGCAGGCGGATCTTGCCGATGCGGTGGCATTGACCCCCGTTCACCTCAACCGCGTGCTGAAGCGGCTGCGCGAGGACAATATCGCGGTCAAGGAGGCTAACTCCGTGCGGATTCTGGATTTTCAGCGGCTTGCTTATCTGGGCGAATTTGACCCAGCGTATCTCCAGCTGGCCCGAGACGATCGCACGTAAAATCGTGCTAACGCAAATCAACCACTGAAACCTCCACGCGGCAGGAGCATTTTTTGGGCATGCCGCGCTATCATCTTCATATCTACAACCACACTGGCGAGACGCTCGACCAGGAGGGTAGCGAGTATAGCGATATCGGCATCGCACGCGCCAAAGCGATCGCAGGGATCCGCTCTTTTCTCAGCGCCGAAGTGCTCGAAGGGAAGGTGGATCTGCGCGGGTATCTGGATATCGCGGATGACGATGGCACGGTGCTTGAGCGGATCGACTTCCACGACGCTGTCAAGATTCACGACATTTGAACAGGCGCGGCTGCGCTCGATCAGGAACGGCGGGCAGTCAGTTTGATCCGGTTACCATGTGGTGTCCATCGGGCGCTTACGGCGAGTGATGGCGGTGGTCACCGGAATTGGCGGGTTGCCGTCTGCATTTGGCGGGTGATTGCATCGTCTTGGCCGCCCGCGCGTTTCGACCTGGTAGCCTGAACGGGCTTTAACTTGAGAGGACACCGACATGGCGGACCCAACCCAACACAGCGAAGACGGCAAGCAGCCGGTGCAGGCGAACGGCGCGGGTGCGCCGCCGAACCCCCATAGTGACGCCGGCGACGTGACATCGGGCGAGATGCCGGGCGGTGAATCGGCTGGTGGCGCATATCCGAATCCGCACACTGGCAAGGATGACGGTGGCACATCACCGGGTGACTTCCTCGGCCATGGCGGCCAGACCAAGCAGGCCTACCACGGCTCAGGACAACTCGGCGACCAGAAGGTCGGTGACCAGAAGAACGCACCCTCGCAAGACTAGTAACGCGATGCTGCGCCCAAGGTTGAGGGCCTGACGCTGCTTAGCGGCAGCAATGCACATGGCAGGCCTAACAGCGGCGGCGGTCAGGCGCCGCTGTCAGGCACATACCTTCGTCAAGGGATCAGGCGATCGGCGCGCAGCCGTTCGAACAGGGCGAAGAACGCATCATCGGTCGGCTGGTACGCAGTGAAGCCGAGGCGCCGGCTTTTCGACATGTCGGTCACCACCTCGATCGGCCGGCCAAGGTCGGCGTCGGTATGCCACGGGGACGCGAGACGGCTGAGGTCTGGCTCGGCCAGCCCTTCGCGCGCGGCAATTTCCCGCCACACTGCCGCATCGTCCGTCATCTGCGTCTCGAGCGGGCGCACGGTACCGTCGAACGGTGCCGCCGCGACGCCGAACCAGTCCGCGATCCGGCTCCACATCCACTGCCAGCGAAAGACGTCGCCGTTGACGATGTTGAACGCCTCGTTGTGCGCAGCCTCGGTTTCGGTCGCCCACAACAGGTGCCGCGCAAGCTGGCCGGCGTCGGTCATGTCGGTCAGGCCCGACCACTGCGCCGCCGAACCGGGGAAGGTGAACGGCCGCCCGGTCTCGCGGCACAGCGTCGCGTAGACGGCAAGCGTGGTGCCCATGTTCATCGCGTTGCCGACAGCCTTGCCGATCACGCTGTGCGGGCGATGGACACTCCAGGTGAAGCCATCCCGCGCGGCGGCGGCGAACACCTCATCCTCCTGCGCGTAATAGAAATTTTCAAGGTCGAGCCGGTCCTGTTCCTCGCGAAACGGGGTCTGCGGCAGGCTGCCCTTGCCGTACGCCTCGAACGGCCCAAGGTAATGCTTCAGGCCCGTCACCAGCGCGACGTGACGCGGGCCAGTCGGCTTGGGCAGGCCGTCGAGCAGGTTGCGCACCATCGCGGAATTGACGCGGATATTTTCCGCCTCGCTATCCTGCCGCAACCAAGTGGTGATAAATACCGCGTCTGGCTGCACGTCCTTCAGCGCCTCTGCGGTGCCGGCGGCGTCCTGAAGATCCGCGACCAGCGGCTGAACCCCCGCCTGTTCGACCGGGCGTCGCGCAATGCCGTGCACGGTCCAACCCTGTTCCGCCAGCAACCCAGCTGTCGCGCTGCCGACGATCCCGCTTGCGCCCGCTACCAATGCCGTTTTGGCCATCATCATGCTCCTGAATGTCTGTCACATCGCAGCTAGGCATGGCCGCGCCGACCTTCTAGACGGCACCCTTTGGGGACATAGGCACCCGGAGGTATCCACCCATGCAACCCGGTTCACCCGACGATAGCTGGCGCGAGGATTGCGCGCCGCGCCGCGTAATGGAGCTGTTCGTCACCAAATGGACGAGCATGATCCTGCATACGCTGCACGCCCGCCATGACGGCGTGGCGCGTAATGGCGTGCTGATGCGCAGTCTGCCGGGCATCTCCAAGAAGATGCTGACCCAGACGCTGCGCGACATGGAGACGAGCGGCCTCGTCTCACGCCACGTGCAGGGCACGATTCCCCCCGCCGTCGAATACCGACTGACGGCGCTCGGGCTCCGCTTTGTCGAGCCGGTCGAAATGCTCTACGCCTGGGGCCGCGACAATGCCGATGCGCTCGACGCGCTCGGGCCGCGACCGACGTCGCGGCGCTCAGCCTGAGGTGCCGGCGAATTTCCGCAGCAATACCGGCACGGTTATCAGGTTGATCGCCCATTGCGAAACCTCCGGGATCGCCAGCGCGGGCGTGAACGTGCTGGTGCCGGGGTTCTCCAGCGTTTCCTGCACCGTCGACGGTCCGGTGAACCGTTCCGGCGTCGCGCGGAAATAGTCGGCATCGCCAAACTTCAGCAGCGCGCGGTACAGCGCCAACGCTTTCGCCTCCAGCTCCGCCGATCCGTTGAAATTGGCGGCATAGGCGGTGATACGCGGCTCGAAATACCAGTTGGCGCGCTTGCCCTGCGTAAATTGTTCGCACAGCCGGCCCCAGGCTTGCGTGAACGGCGGGCAGGGGATCAGCGCCTGTAACTCGACAGCGATCTGGTCCCCTGCGAACAGGAACAGGAACTGGCTCGGCTTCTGGTTGGGCGCACCGACCGACCGCAGGTGCTTGGTAGCCGGATCGAACGCGAAGGCATCGTCCTTCAGGAAGGTGTCGCCCATCGCACCGATATCGCGCATTCCGGTCAGGCAATAATCGCGGTAACGGGTGTCGCCGGTGCGCTCCCATTCGACCAGCCAGTTGCTGGCGAGCGCAAGCCAGTCCGGCCCGACCCGCAGGAACGCCTGGGGCGCGGGCACATCCGGGCGCGGCGCGATCTTGCGCAGCGGCGGATTGCGCGCGATCGACGCCTCCACGGTGGCGAGCGGTTCGCGCAACAGGTCGCCGGTGCGCTCGTCGGTGGTGAGATAGTAGAAGAAGCGTTTGATGAACGCCTCGTTGATACGCGCTTCCTTGGCATCGCCCCAATGGCTGACGTTGTGGCGCGAGCCCAGACCAGCAAAGGGGCCGATGTGATGCACGTCCACTTCGTTGTTGTTGCGTGTCATCGCTTCGGCTGCGCGGAAGATGTCGGCCCGGCCGCTTCGCAGAAACGCGAACCACAGCCACACGTTCGGCATCAGCTCGGTCTCGTTCCAGCCGTGGCCGCCAATGTCATACATCCATTGATGGCGGATCGGATCGTAGGTGCGGCGATAATCGCCATAATCCCAGAAACCATACCAGCGGCGTCGCTCGACTTCGCCCGAATAAAAGCCGAACGCGCGGTCGAGCTGCGTGTCGGCTGACGCGATCTCGGCGGCGGTGAGGCCAGGCGCGGCGGTGCCGGGCAGGCTCCAGTAGCCGAGCGTTTCGGTGGCATGATAATGCTCGGGCGCGCAGATCGGCAGCGGCGGGTTGTGCGTGACGCGGCGCATTGCGTCGATCGTATCGGGCGCGGGCGTGTCGGCGCACGCCCACAGCATCAGTTCGGAGGTGTTGGCGCATCCGTAGGCGTCGGCGTGACCCTCCTCATAGTCTTCGTAGGTGACTGTAAGGCCGTGGCCCTTGGTGTCGTAGTGGCGCAGGTCCATTGCCACCGCATCGGGCGACCAAAGCCAAGCGGTGAGGGTGCCCGCGTCACCGGCGGCGCCAAGGATCTCGAATGCGGCGGGATATTTCTGCCAGAAGTCGCGCTGACCGATCGCGAGCCCGCCCGACACGTCGCCGAGAAAGGCGACACCGCCCGCACGCTGCCCGCCGGTCACCTGCAACCACGCGCTCGCGGCGTTGGTGCGCTTGTGTATGTCCCAGCCATCGGCACTGAGCTGGCTGAGCTTGAAGTCTTCCCATACCGCCGTGCTGGCGAGATTGGCGCGCTCCTTCTCGGTGAATTGGGCGAGCGCGGGGAGCCGCTGCCCAAGCAACTGCGCGCGTTCCCCGGCGGCGGCGTCCTTCATCGCGGATGGGCGATAGCCGGGGATCATCACTACCGGCTCGGCGAAGACATGATCCCCGTCGGTCGCGAAGCGGACGTGGCGGTTGTGCGTCTCGTCGCGGAACGGCACCGCGAAACGCACGCCGATGCCCTTGATGAAATCCGTTTTCTGGTCGCCGTCGAATACGAACGAATGCACCATCCGCGCAGAGCCCAGTCCGGCGGTGAAGTACAGCCGCACCGAGAAGGGCAGCCATGAACGACCGCCGGCGCCGCTATGCGTACCCTCGATATGCACCACGGAGCGCACCGGCCCGGCCTGCTCGACGGTGACGCGCGTGATGCGGCTGACGAATCGTTCCTCGCGCACCACGCCCTCCGCCGGCTCGCGTGAACGATCCTCGCGCAGCACAACCAGCCGCCCGTCCCGGGCGACTTCGCGGCCATCGACGATGAGCGAGCGCACCAGCGTGTCGCCTGTCCGATCGATCGTCGCGGTCAGCGCGCCGGTGCGGATAATCACGGTTTGTGCGTTCTGCTCGACCACAAGCGGTGTGGCCGGGTGTGGGCCGCTTTGGTGGCCGATGCCGACGGTCAGGTCGCCGATGTCGCTGGTGGCGGCGACGGCGAGTCCGGTCCACTTCACCGATCCGTCCGGCCAATAGGCCATCGGCCAAGTTTGCGCCGGGATCGCCGCCTCGCCATTCCGGACGATGACCCTGTCGGACCGCCGCACGGTGCCGCGTGGCCACGGCACCCCCCACGCGGTTCCGGTCGGCAGTGGTGGTGTCCCGGCCAGCCAGGTCAGCCGGGCCGAGGGCGCCGCTGCCCGCGCAGCCCTCGCGAGATGCGGGGCAAGCACAAGTCCCACCCCCGCAAGCGCGCTATGTTCGAGCAGGCGGCGGCGGGTCGGACGATATTCCACGGCGTGTTCCTTATCTTGTGTCGTCTGGCATGTTGCGCGCAGTTCAGAGCGGACCTTTGTGGGCATCGTCGCCGAGCGGGCGCATGATCAGCCTGTTCGGGCTGGGCGGTACGTGGAAGTCGGCCAAGGCATCAGGATGAGCGGGATCGAAGCTGCGGAACGCGGGCTTCACCGCAGCGGACACCGGCAATCCGGCACCGGCGAGATCGCTTGCGACGATCCGGGCAAGTTCCCATGCGCCGAACGGGCTGTGGTGGGTGGTGTCGGCGTTCGAGCCATCGGCATCGTGCTTGAACAGCGCGAGGGAGGGTTGTTCGCCGAACGCCTCGTACAGCGTCTTCGACTGCGCGTTGAGATCGATCAGCCGCGCGCCGCTGATCCGCGCCGCTTCTCGCGCCATCTCGGGATAGTCCTCCAGCGTGTTGACGACATGGCCCGCCACGAAACTGTGGCGGTTCATCGGCGTGACGATAACCGCGCGCGCGCCCCTGGCCTGCACCGCGCGCGCCCACGCCACGAGCCCGTCGCGATATTTCAACGCAGCTTGCGGGTCCTTGGCCTTGTCCTTCATGTCGTTATGGCCGAACTGCACGACGAACAGGTCACCCGGCCGGATTTCGCCAAGGATCTTCGCGAAGCGGCCGCGATCGTTCGAAGCGGCGACGGACTCGCCGGACTCGCCGTGATTGGCCACCACGGCCTCCGGCCCGATCATCGCGGTCAGCATCTGGCCCCAACTCGCATAGGGTTCGCCGGACTGGTCGCAGACCGTAGAGTCGCCGAGCAGATAGATGACCGGTACCGACACCGGCGTGATCGTGATGTCCCGGACGGCAGGATCGCGACCGTTGAATTCCAGCGTCAGCCGGCGGTCCCACGCCACCGCTTCCGCCGTCGTTTCGCGCGGCGCCTTGAGCTGCACGCTGCCGCCGCCAACGATCTCCGGCGTGCGTACGTTGACGAGGAAGTCGACGGTCCGACGACCTTCGGCAGGGACGCCGACATCGAGCAGCATCAGCCGACGCAGTTCCGCCTTTACAGTGGTGTCGCTCGCCAATGAACCCCCAAGCGTGACTGCAACGCGGTAGGTGCCGGGCGCCTCTTCGATCGACACGAAGAATGGCCGCGCACCTTGTACGTCGCCTTTTTCGATGCGCGGCATCTCGCCGGCAAAGCTGAACCTGACAGAATCGCTGCCACGCGCCGGGTGCGCGGGGACGGTGTGAGCAGGGTCACCAAATACGATCCGCTGCGCTCGCGCGTTAGCAGGTGTCGGCGACACCGTTGCGATTGCCACTGCCCATAGCAGGTGTCTCATGGATCCTCGCCGATCATATTTTCATATGATGATCCACGGTCCCATCAAATGCAATGGCTACCAGCGTGGACGTGCGGGATCAGCGCTTTCGCAGCGAGCAATTGATCTGAGGATGTAGTGGGCAGCGCCGAGCTACTGCAGCTACGCCTGATCAGGTCGTCAGGCAGGGCGCCGCTCGGGCGCACCGAAACTAGGTACTATGAGCCCGCCGATAGTCGTCGCAGGCAACGGCCGGTCGAACGTCCATGCGACGTGCGACCGGCGGGCAGTCAGATCTTGGCGGAGTAGAGCATCCGGCCCGGTCCAAGCCGTGCGAACACCTGATCGAGGTCGCGCTGGCCGACCGCGAAGCAGCCCTGGCTGCGGCCCAGTTGGCCGTGCTTCGTCAGCATGTCGGGGTTGGAATACCATGCCGAATGGATGACGATGGCACGGGCCAGCGCCATGTTGTTGGTGGGATCAAGCCCCATCAGCCGCTGCGACTTGCCATGTTTGCCGACGTAATAATCTGCGGTCATGAACGTACCTTCACTCGACGCATTCGAGCCGTCCGCGTTGGAGAAGTGCTGCAGGAACCCGGTGTGCGCCGGATCGGAGCCGCTGCCATGTGCAACCAGCACGCTGTTGGTCGCGCCGCTCGCGAGATCGACCAGATAGAAACGCTGCCGGGAAGACGGTGCCGCAAAATCTGCGATCGCGATGCGATCCTTGAATGCGATCTGATTGCCATGACGATGCAGTGCCGCCATCGCCTGACGGAACAGTTCGGGACGGACCACGCGCGTCGATGTCGTCGGCGACATAGCGACCGCGAACGCTTTGGAGGTGGTGGCGGGAAGCGCTGCAACCCCGGCAGCTACGAGCGAAGTTTTCAACAAAGCACGCCGGGAAGGCGTGACGTCCGGAAATTCATGCACTGGCGGAACCACTCCGTAACAAGGAATATCGGCCGTATACCAGACATTTGGTTGACGTTGACTTACGAAAGCGCGTTTGTTCCCGCTCTACCGATCACCTCACCCCGACCAATGCACAATCGGACGCGATACAACGTCATAAGTTAAGATGCTGAAAATCTGGCACGAACTCGGCGGGTCGTGCGTTGTGTCTCACAGGATGACGAACCGAGCGATTCTGTCCGTTGTGTGTAAGATGATGAGGTATGTCGATGCGAAACCTTCGTCAACAGGCGCTGATCTGCGCCGCGATGTTTGGCTTTGCGGCGTGTGTCGCGCCGCCGGCGTTTGCCAAGGGCGCGATCGCCGAGGACGCGGTGGAGTCGCTGACGCCTGGGCACTTTGTGTGGGACGATGCAGCCGCCCCGGCGGGTCGGATTTCCGTCGTGGTAAGCATCGCGTCACAACGCGCGCTCGTCTATCGTGATGGTCAGTTGATCGGCGCCACGGCGGTGTCCACCGGCGCACCGGGTCACGATACCCCGACCGGGGAGTTCACGATCCTGCAAAAGCAGGTGATGCATAAATCCAACCTCTATAACGATGCGCCGATGCCATTCATGCAGCGGCTGACGTGGGACGGCATCGCCATTCATGCCGGTCGCAATCCGGGCTATCCGGCGTCGCACGGTTGCGTGCGTGTGCCGACGGCGTTCGCCAAGAAGCTGTTCGGCATGACCCGGCTCGGCGCGAAGGTGACCGTAACCGACGCGCCGATCGATATGCCGGAAGCTGGTGTGCCGCTTCCCGATCCGACGCTGACGCCCGACGCGCCCGTCACGCCAGACGCTTCGTTCAGCACGTCACCGGTCCTCGCCGCTCGGTAAATTTATTCCGCAATAGTAGCTGGTTGGCTGGCCGCAGTCTTGCACGCGGCGATCCGCGACCGCTTGGTCGCCACGCAGTTGCGCCGACTAGGCAGCGTCAGGTGATGTCAGCGCCAGCAGGTCCAACGCGTCACGGGTCGCCGCGCCCGATGCGGTGTTGTCGAAAATGCACCACGAGGGCGCCGCTCCGTCGTCCTCATCGGCAAGGGTTTTCGCCAGCTCGCCAAGCCGATCGGCTTCATAGGACGAGTAATATACGCGCGGCGTGCCATGCAGCCGACGATAGCGCAGCCCCGGCCAGCCGCCCGGTCGTTCGCCGCCGGGGGCGAGCACCGGGTCTGTCGCCACGCGGGCGACGCGGTGTTCTACAAGCAGTGCGTCCGCATCCGCCGCGAACCAAGTAGCGTGTCGCGGTTCGCACGCAAAGCCGACGATATCGCCGAGGCGCTGCCGAGCCGCCGCGAAGAAGGTCGACGCGACGATGGGATCGAACGCGAGGCTCGGCGGGAGTTGCAGCAGCACGACGGCGAGTTTGTCACCCAATCCGCCTGCCTGTTCGGCAAACGCATCGACCGGTTCGATGCAGTCGACCAGCTTGCGGGTGTGCGACATCTCCTTGGGCAGCTTGACCGAGAAGCGGAACTCGGGCGGAACACTTGCCGCCCAGCGCGCATAGGTCGCGCGGCGGTGCGGGCGATGGAAGGATGAGTTGATCTCCGCCACCGGCAGCACGGCGGCGTAGCGTTCGAGGTGCGAGGCTCCTGCGGGGAAAACGTCTGCCGCCGCCTTGGGGATCGACCAGCCGGCAGTGCCGATCCGGCAGCGTGTCTCGGCCGCCGCCAGGGCGTCGTACCAAACCGCATAGGACGTGTTTTTGACCATATGACGATTGAGATCAGGCGCGCCATCGTGCCACCACGGCGCACCCCGCTCCCCGAGCGCGACCTTGGCAGCGTCGACCGCGGCGTGGGCGGTCTGTTCTGCGGCGGCGTCGCCACGGCGTTTGGCTAGGCCGACCGCGCGGCGCGCGTCCATCAGCGTGGCGACCAACTGCGCGTGGCGTTCGGGCGTGAAGTTCGGATTGGCCGCGCGCCACAGCCGCCCGCGCACGACGATGTACCGGCGGTCCGGCGTCAGTGGCGACGACATCAGCCGACGGGGGCGACGAGGCGGGCGTCTATTTCCGCTTCGGTGAGGATGGTGATCGACGCGCCGTCGCGGCGGAGTTCCTCGGCGCGGCGGTAGGCGGGGGCGAACTGTGGGTAGCGGCCGAACGGCTGATCGTGGCTGACGACGAGCATTGTGGTGGTGCGCCCCACCGACGAGACCACGCGGCCGCCGGCACTGGCAAGCCGCAACGCGAGCGGTCCGTCGCGGTGCGCGCCAAACACGAAGATGCGCTCGCCCTTCAACGGGCCGTCGCTGGCCGGTTTGGGTGCGCTGCCGCCACGCCGCAGCGGCGGGGTGAGCCAGCCGGCGAGATCGATGCCGGTGTGATCGATCGCGCGGACCACCACCATGCCAGCGGCGCGTGCATCGCTCAGCGCATCATGATGCTTGTGCCGGATACCAAGAAACTTGCTGAGCACGTTGAGCCGGTGGCTGGACAGTTCCGGCCATGCTCGCTGCGCGACGCGAACGCTGTCGAGCCATGTCGTCGCGATCGCGGTTCGGTCGTGCACACGGCACGCGGCGGCGAGCGCACCCTTGTCGAATGCCGAGTGCGCGACGGTGATTCTGCCCGACAGATGCGCGTCGACTGCCGGGTGGACGTGTGCAAAGGTCGGCTTGCCGGCGACATGATCGTTGCTGATGCCATGGATGCGCATGTTGAACGGTGAGAAATCATCGCATGGATCAACCAGCGTTTCGTAGGCGAACGCCTCCACGCCGTTCCGAAAGCCGACAATGCCGATCTGGCAGATGCTGCTGACGTTGGAACAGGCGGTCTCTACGTCGATTACGACGAAATCGGGGGCGGTGCCATCGTCACGGTGCGTGCCGACCGGCGGCGCGGTCGTGGAGAACGTCGTCAGCATGAGCGATAGATATCATGCTCGCCGACCTTCGTCGAACCGGTCGCGCAGCCGATGCGGCTGAAGATCGTGCTTCTGTCGGGCGTGGGCGCGCCCATGCTCCCGGCATGGGCGGCGGAACTGGTCGAACCGCACCGCCTGTGGCAGGAGCGGCGACCGTCCTCAAACGGTGTACTCGCCACGCCGGGTAAGCTACCGCCGTTCCGGGGCAGGCATGGCAACCGTTGCGGCAATCGCGTGTTGAACGCGGAGGGTGAATGTTAGGAGCGAACCGAGGGTGAAGCGGCAGGACGAGGAGGACGTCGAAGTCGGACAGGGCGGACAAAGCTCGGGCATCTCCGCCGATGGTCGCGCCGAAACGCCGGGGCACGAGCCGCTCGGCAAGGTCGGCAGGCGGCACTGGCGCGATAGCACGATCACCAATCCCGGTCTGGAGGATCGCGGCAACGTGTACTTCGCCGCGATCGAGATGACGCGCATGCCGATGATCCTGACCGACCCCAATCAGGACGACAACCCGATCGTCTTCGGCAACAAGGCGTTCCTCGATCTTACCGGTTATGAGGAGAGCGAGATCCTCGGCCGCAACTGCCGCTTCCTGCAAGGCGCGCAGACCGATCGCGAGCAGGTCGCGGATCTTCGCGAGGCAGTTCATGAACGCGAGTCGATCGCGCTCGAGATCCTCAACTACAAGCGTGACGGTACGCCGTTCTGGAACGCGGTGTTCATCGGGCCGGTTTACGACACGAGCGGCAAGCTCGTTTATTTTTTCGCAAGCCAGCTCGACGTGACGCGGCGCCGCGAGAGCGAACAGGCCTCGCAACAGGCGCAGAAGATGGAGGCGATCGGGCAGCTGACCGCCGGCCTCGCCCATGATTTCAACAATCTCCTGCAGGTCGTTACCGGCAACCTCGAACTGCTGGCGTCGCAGATCGGCGACGAGCGTCAGCGTCGCTATCTCGATCGCGCGCGCGGGGCTGCCGATCGTGGCGCGCGGCTGACCGGGCAGTTGCTCGCCTTCGCGCGCAAGACGCGGCTAGACCCCCGCGCGGTCGACGTAAGCCAATGTGTCACCGGGTTCGCCGAGATGCTGGAAAGCTCAATCGGCAAAAAGGTCGAGCTGCATCTGTCGCTGCGGCGCGGTCTCCCCAAGGCGGTGCTGGATGTCGAGCAACTGGAGATGGCGCTGCTCAACATCGCACTCAACGCGCGCGACGCGATGGCGGACGGGGGGCTGCTTACGATCTCCACCGCCAAGGTTCACCTCAACGGCGATGCGGCGGCGCGACAGCTTTCCTCTGGCGACTATATCGCGATCGAACTGAAGGACGAGGGTGAGGGAATGCCCGACCACGTCATCGCGCGCGCGATCGAGCCGTTCTTCACGACCAAGGGTACGGGCAAGGGCACCGGGCTCGGCCTTGCGATGGCGAGCGGGTTCGTCCAGCAATCCCGCGGCCGGCTGGAGATCGAAAGCGTCGTCGGCCAAGGTACGCTGGTGCGCATGTTGTTTCCGGTTGCGGCCGTTGACGTCGAGGACGAGGCGACCTCGACAGCGCGACGCGAACCGCAGGCGGCGCCCCCCACCGCCCACATCCTGGTGGTGGAGGACAGCCCCGATGTGCTCGCTCTGGCGCGCGAGAACCTCGAAGCGAACGGCTACCGCGTTTCGACCGCCGAGGATGGCGATGCCGGCCTGGCGGCGTTCACGAGGTTGCGCGCGACCGACCCGGTGGATCTGGTGTTTACCGATCTGGTGATGCCCGGCAGCATGAACGGCTTGCGACTGGCCGAGGAGGTCGCCGCGCTCGACACCGACGTCGCAATCCTGATGACGACAGGCTATAACGAGGAACTCGTCGCTGAGGGGCCGGAGCGCCACGGCCGCGACGTGCTGGGCAAGCCGTACCGGCGCAATGAACTGCTCAACCGGGTGGCACAGGCACTCGCCAACCATGGCAAGACCGCCGCGCGGCGGACGCCATCGGATTTCGGATCGGCCGAGGAATGAGCGGGGTGGGATTCGCACGACAGGCGCTTTCGGCAACCTTGATCGTCGGTGAAATCCGCGTTGATACACCCGCCACCTCCGCCGACATGGCGGTTGAACGCCACGCGCATGAAATTGCCGTCACGATTGCGTGACCCGCTTGAAGCAGGGCGATCGTCCGACGATCTCTGGTGCCGTTGAACGTGAGGACCGGACATGACACCCGACGAACGCGCCCTTCTTAGCAATTTCCTGAACGAACTGGCCAACGCCCGTGGCGGCGCGAAAGACGGCGAGGCGGAGGGCATGATCCGGCAGGCGCTCGCCGCCAATCCTGATGCGACATATCTGCTCGTCCAGCACGCGATCGTCGCGGACCAGTCGCTGCACGCCGCGCAGGCGCGCATCGCCGAACTGGAGCGGCAGGTCAGCCAGCCGCAGAGCTCGACCAGCTTTCTGTCGCCCGGTTCCGGTCCTTGGGGTGGCGCGGCGCAGCCGTCCTATGCGCCGCCACCGCCCGAGGAGCGGCCGGGGATTTTCTCGGGCGGTGGTGGCTTGGGGAGCTTCCTGCGCACGGCGGGGACCACGGCGGCGGGTGTCGCCGGTGGCGAGATGCTGTTCAGCGGGTTGTCCGACCTGTTCGGCGGTCATCGTGCTAGCGGCTTCGGCGGCGGTCAGGGCTTCATGGGCGGCCCGGAAGAAAATGTGGTGATCAACAACTACGATGACGATAACGCCGATGACGATCGCGGCAACTGGTGACGCCGCAACCCGCTAGAAACTGATGCCTACGCCGATGCGCACCGTTCGCGGTCGCATAGGCGTAATCTGCTCGCGGTTCGCGAGTGAAAACGGGTTGCCGAAGGCGAACCGGTTTGCGTGTGTATCGGTGATGTTCTCGATCGTCAGCGACAGGTCCAAAGCGCCACGGCGCCAGCCAAGCTCTGCCGATCCCCACGCATAATGCCCTTGCGCGATGTCAAGGTAGTTGCCCACGCCCAAGACCGAGCGCCCGACATAATCCATGCTTGCGGAGACCCGCAGCCGGTCGCGCCCGGCGGACCAGCCATAGTCCACGCCGCCGTGCGCGGCGAAGGGCGGCGTATCGGGCAGACGGCGGTCGCCGCGCGGCGCACTGTCCGCGATCGTGCCGCTGACACGGTTGTCGGTATACAGCGCGGCGGCCTTCAGTGTCAGGCCGGGAACCGGCACCCAGTTGGCGTTGAGTTCGGCTGCAAGGATCTGCGCATCGCCGATATTGGCAGTATAGGGTTGGCCGGACCGGTCGACGAGATCGGCCTGAATGTCGGTCCAGCGCGCATAGGATACCGCCGTCGACAGCGACAGGCCGGTGGCGCCGTGCCGGGTCATGCGCAAGCCCACTTCGCCCATGCCGATATCGTCGGTCGCGAATTCCGCCACGCGCCCGATCCCGCGCGCGACGGCGAGGCCGCCGGTACGAAAGCCGGACTGGTAGCGCGCGTATAGCGATACGCGCGGTGCGACCTCCCAGGCGATCGCAACCGTGGGGTCGGCGCGGTGGGTCTGCCGGCCGCGTACGATATCGCCCGCGCGCGGCTTTACCGATGGCGTGCCGTCGACGTGCGAGAAGGTGGCGCGTACGCCGGCGGTGACGAACAGCCTGGCGAATAGCGGTTCGGTGAGTTCGGCAAACGCGGATTGGCTGCTCGACACGTTGGTGACCGCGATGATGTCGGTGGGGTTGGCGATCGGCCCGAACGTGCGGTCCTGCGCATCGCGATTGTTCAGCGCGGCGACGCCGACCACCCAGGATGCGCCGTGGCTCAGCGAGTGCGACAATCGCACCTCCTGCGTGACCAACCGGTTGGAGCGGTGATCGCGATATTCGGCCAGCGGTGCGGGCGGGCGTCGGCTCGCGTCGAACGTGTCCTCGGCGGTATAGTGGCTGATGCTTGAGGTCGAGACCAGTTCCAGCCCGCTCTCCCACCGCTTGGTAACGAGCAACCGGCCGAGCGCGAGGCTGTTGCGATACGGTTGCGTCAGCCGGCTGTCACGGATCAGCACGCCGGACAGTCGATCGGCATATTGCCCGTCGTCTGCCGTGATCCGCTGGGCAAGGGCACTTGCGTCGATCATCCAGCCACCGCCCGGATCGTAGCGCGCCGCCAGCCGGCCGCCGAGCCGGGTCACGCCGTTGATCGCCTGCCGGGGTGGGGAAAGCGCATCGATGTACCCGCCGTCACGCGACTGATAGCCGACCATGCGGACACCGGCTGCCCCCGACACGATCGGCAGATTGAGCGCTGCGGCGAGCGCATCGCTGGCGCGGCCGCGTTCCGTCGCGCCAATCGCGGTGGACAGCATTCCGCCGGTGCGGTTCAGGTCGACGGGATTAGGCACCATCCGCACCACGCCGCCGATCGCGCCGGCGCCGTAAAGCGTGCCCTGCGGCCCCTCCATCACTTCGACGCTTTGCATATCGACCATCGCCAGTGCCGGCTCTGGCGTCGAATAACCGAGCTGGACGTCGGCAAAATAGTAACTGGTCGCCGATTGTGTGGCGCCATTGAAACTGCTGTCGGCGATGCCGCGAATGAAGACTTTGTCGCGGCCGCTGCCGAGCGCCGTGGTCTGCAACACCGGCGTCGCGCTGGCGATCGCGGTCATGTCGCGGCCGGCGGGCGGGCCGAGCACGGCGCTGTCCGGCGCAAGGGTGGTGATCGTACCTGGAAAACGTTCGAGTGGGATGCGTTGCTTGGACGCGGTGACGATGATGTCGCCGCCTTGCCGGAGCGGCGGCGGCGCGGTGTGGGGCTGCGTGCGGGGCAGGGGCGTGGCGGCGCGGACGATGCGGTAGCTGCGCGGTCCTTCGCGAACGCTGCGGTAGCCGGTGCCGCGCAACACGCGCCGCAGCATCTGTTCGGTCGATCCGGTCGGCTTGGGTGGCGTGACCTGCACGGTTGCGAGGCCGGGCTCCACGCTGACAATCTCGGTGCCGGTATGCTGAGCGAGGTCGAGCAAGACGCCGGTCAACGGCCTGCTGTGCGGGGGCTTCGGCTGCGCCATCGCTGCCGCAGGACAGGCAAAGAGGCAAACCAGCGCGGCTATGAGCGGCCTAGTGCGCCGTCTCCGCCGAAGCGATCGTCCATGTCCGCCCATCGTTGGTCGCGCGCATTCCTGTCATCGCCGCGAGATGCGGAATGTCCTTCGCCGCGCGTCCCGTCAATCGCAGCGTGCCGATAAAGGGCGACTGCGCGGCATCGGGCGAGACGGCGATACCCACATTCAGCGCGAGCGCGACCGTGCGGGCGACGGTGCCGAGGTTCTCGCCGCCGAATTGCAGTGTCCGTTCGCCATTTTGCGCGATGGCGGATCGGATCGGCATCGCGCCATCGCGGGCGACCGAGACCGCTTCCCCGGCGCGGACCGGCAGCGCCGCGCCCTGCGGATCGAGGGTGATCGCGCCCTCGCGCACCGCGATATCGACTCCGCCGTTCGCGTGCGTGACGGTGAAGATGGTGCCGACATCCTGCACCGTCCATTGGCCGACCTGAACCGCAAAGGGGTGCGCGGCGTCGTGCGTGACGTGGAAGGTCGCACGACCGCTATCGAGGCGCACGTCGCGCGGGCCGCCCGTGCCGATCGTCATCCGGGTATTGGCGGCAAGCGCGACCGTGCTGCCGTCGGCCAGCCGCAACGACTGTGGCGTCGCTGCCACTACCGTGCGGCTCTGCCCAGGGAGGTGCAGGGCCGAGACCGCCGCCACCAGCACCGCGGCCGCCACGCCGGCGCCGAGCCACCACCGCCGCGGCCGGGGCGGGTTGTCGTTGGCCGCCACCACCTCCGGCGCGGCTTCATGGCGCAGCACGTCGGCTACGCTGACCGTATCGTAAGCGGCGGCATGCGACGGATCGGCCTCCAGCCACGCAACGAAGCGCAGCCAGGCATCCGCGTCCATCGTCTCCTGGCGCAGGTGCCAGTCGATGGCGGCCTCGAGCACAGATCGGTCAGTCATCGTCCAACCCTCCCGGTCGGTGCAGATGCAGATAGGCGCGGTGCAGCAGCTTCTCGACCGCGCTGACGCTCACCCCCAGCCGCGTGGCGATCTCCCGCTGCGGCACCTGCTCGATACGGAACAGGCGATAGGCGGCCTGCATCCGCTCCGGCATCGCCGCGATCCGCGTCTCTACATGGGCAAGCGCATCGCGCGACAGCAGCAAGCGTTCGCTGTCGGGAAATTCGGTCGGTTGCGGCTGCACCGCGTCCCATGCGGTTTCGAGCGTGCCGCGCCGCACCGCCGCCACGCGCCGATCGGTCGCAAGATTGCTGGCCATGCGGAACAGATAGGCGGCGGGATGCTCGACCGGGCCGGTGGTGCCGCCTTCGATCTTCAGCCACAGGTCCTGCAGCGCATCCTCGGCCTCGCTGACCGAGCCGAGGCGGGCACTCAACAGCCGCAGCAGCGCGGGGCGCTGCTCCAGATACGCCGCCGCCAGTCCGCTGCCCTGCGTCACGCGCGTCAACCGAAATGGCCTGAGTCCATGGCCATTTGCCATGTCCGCGAACGCGCGGCCTTGCAAGCGTGGCGAGGCAGCCGTTCCGGACAAGGCGCGCCGCCGTGGTCAAGCCGCCAGCGCTTCGGGTGCGCAATCCTGATAGGCGCGTTCGCGCAGGCGTTCGCTCGAAAGGCGGCGCGCGGCAAGGCGATCGGCGAGGAAGCCGTAGAAAAACCAGTCGCCTGCCCAGCCGGTCGTGGCATGGTAGCAAAGCCGCTCGGCCAGCGTCCAGCGCGTGCTGGCGCGGTCGCGGTCACGCGGGGCGGGTGCGCACCACAGGTCAGGGTGATAGCCGAGCCGGCCGTGACCGCGCACGCGGTGCATGATCTCGTGATCCTCCAGCACCATGTTCCAGCGCGCGGGATCGAACCCGCCTGCGCCGCGCAAGGCGGTGGTGCGGAACACCTGACCGGCACCGCCGGCATGGCACTGCCCCGGCAACAGCGCGGCGGCCGCGATGATGTGCAGCGCCTTGCCGAGCCGCTGCCACTTGCCGGCGTCGGCCGCGACGAAATAGGCGCCGGCGGCGACGCGGTCATCGCGCTCCAGCACCGCGCGCGCGGTGGCGAGATAGGTTTCGGGATACCAGGTGTCGGCATCGCAGGTCGCCACATAGGGCGTGCTGACCAGCGAGAACCCGCTTGCCAGCGCGGCGACCTTGCCCGGCGTGGTTTCACGCAGCAAAACGTGGGCGAGGCGGAGGCGCACGCAGGCGCTCCGCGCGACCGCGCCGCTGCCGTCGGTGCTGCCATTGTCGATCAGGATCACCAGTGGCGGCTCGGTCTGCCGAGCGAGGCTGGCGAGCGTGCCTTCCAGAAAGTCGCGTTCGTTGAAGAACGGCAGCAGCACCGTCCAGTCGCGCCGCGCGTCCTCGTGATCGGTTGTCGTCGCCGTCAGCGCGTCGACCGCGCCAAAAGTCTTGAACATCGTGTCGTTTTCCCATCCCCGGCCCATCGACCAAGATGCGCCGCCCGATGACCAGACGGCGCGCTCGCCTGCGATCCGCACGGGGGTGCGAAGATTTTTTCTGCGCCGCATCGCACTGGTCGACGCGGGACTGGCGCTCGCCCGATGGCTGTGCGACCTCTCGTCCTCATGACCGGTCGCAACCCATGACGAGTCCCCACCAGGATACGCTGTCGCCCGCGCAACATGCCGAGCGGGTCGAGGCTTGGCAGGTCGCGCTCGATGCGGGCGGGCTGCCGCAATTCGTGGCGGAGCGGCTGGCGGGTGCGGCGGCGGGATCGGGTGCGTGGGTTGCCACGATGACGCCCGCCGAACTGTTGCTCGCGCGCACGCACGGCATCCGGCCGGTGGCGACGGTGTCCGGCACCTGCTGGTTCCACTATGGGCAGAGCTGGACCGAGGGCCATGCGCAAGGCTGGCACGAGGCGCTCGCACGGATCGAGCAGGAGGCGCGGGCAGCGGGCGCCAACGCCGTGGTCGACGTGCGGATGCGGACGCTGCGGCACCGGATCGGCGCGAGCATGGACTTCACCCTGATCGGCACGGCGGTCCATATCGAAGGACTCGCCCCCAGCCCGCATCCGGTGATCGCGACGGTGCCCGCGCTGGAATTCGTGCGGCTGCTGGAGGCGGATATCGTGCCGGTCGGCATCGCGGTCGGTGCGCGGTTCGACTGGCTCGGCAACCCGTACGGCAATTCGGGCTGGGGCGGCGGCGACTGGACGGCGCTGTCCGACATCCAGACGAAGTTGCGCTCGTTCCAGAGCATCCCGATCATGACGCTGACCAATTTCTGGGAAGGCATCCGCCACGAGGCGCACCGCGATCTGCGCGAGAAGGTGGCGGAGCAGGGCAATGGCGTGCTCGCGCATACCCACTTCGGCCAGTTGATCCGCCGCGAACGCGACAAGCAGCCGCCCGCCTATCTCGGCCGGCATATCGTGATCGGCACGGTGGTCGACGCCAAACGTGGCGCGGGCGTGCCACACCCGATCGAGATGGTGATCGACATGCGCGACGATGCCTCGCCGCTGCGCGAGGCCGGGGGCGCGCGCCATTCGGCATATCAGAACGACGTGATGGACGAGGAAGGTGGAATCTGATGGCCGAAGAGACTGGCATTCCCGAACATGCGCTCACCCGCCTCGCGGGGCTTCGTCGGCAGGGGCATCCGGGTGGCGTGTTCACCTCGGACTTTTCGGTCAACGAGTTCCTGCTGGTGCGCAAGGCCGGGTTCGAGCCGGTCGGGCTGTGCGTGGGATCGTGCATCTACCATCTCGGCTTTCAGTTCGCCGGCTGGACGAGCAGCGTCGAACTCGATGTGCTCAGCACCGCCATGTACGAGGCGCGCGCGCTCGCAATGGAGCGGATGCGGCAGGAGGCCGCCAACATGGGCGCGGACGGCATCGTCGGCGTGCGGCTGACGGTGAAGCGGCTCGAATGGGACAGCAAGGTGCTGGAGTTCGTCGCGATCGGCACCGGCATCGTCCACGCCAAGGGGCATCAGGGCTTCAAGGGGCCGGGCGGTGCGCCGTTCACCTCCGCGCTGTCGGGGCAGGATTTCTGGACGCTGTTGCAGGCGGGCTACCGTCCGCTGGAGATGGTGATGGGCAGTTGCGTCTATCACGTCGCGCGGCGCGGTCCGATCTCGTCGCTGGGCAGTATCGGCCAGAATGTCGAACTGACCAATTTCAGCATCGCGCTGTACGAAGCGCGTGAGATCGCGATGGAGCGCATGCAGCTCGAAGCGACGCAGGCTGGTGCGGAGGGCGTGGTTGGCGCCGATCTGCATGAGGGGAGTCACGGCTGGTCGAGCCACGTTATCGAGTTCTTCGCGATCGGCACCGCGGTTCTGCCGATCGCAGGCCACGCGCCGACCGAGATCCCCGATCCGACGCTGGTACTTTCCGTCAACGCCTAGCCGATCGGACCTGCGCCGTCGTATTTCAGTTCGAGGAAGCGGCTCTGCGTCGCGAGTTCGTCGAACGCGCCGCGCGCGAGTTGTTCGGCCATCCGGGCGATTTCGCCGTCGATCAGGGCGAGGCCGCTCAGCAGATGCGCGTCGGCGCTGACACCGCCGTTGCTTGCGCGCCCGCGCATCCCGGACGGCACCGCTTCGTAGCCCTGCACCAGCGCGGGCAGATCGGTGGCGAGCAGGCGGCGCACCGCGTCGGCGGCCGGCGTGTCGGCATCGAGTGTTGCCAGCCGCGGCGCCATGTCGCGCAGGCGTAACCCGATGGAGTCCAGTGTCGGCAGCACCGCGCGCGGCAACAGCCCGCGCTGGTGTTCGAGCCAGTGCTGCGTATCCTCGGGCAAGGTGCCAAGCGGGGAGGCCGCCAGTACGACCGGCCCCGCGCGCGACAACATCCCGATCACGATGCAGGCGAACAGGATGGCAGCGACCGCGACCAGCCAGCCCACTACGCCGATCGGGAAAACGGCGAGATCGATCGCGGCGGCGATGATCGCGATGCCGAGGCCGGCCATCACCATGCGCCCGGCCAGCCGCAGCGTGGCGCGCTGCCGGCGTTCGCGGTCACGTTTGGCGAGCGCTCTGCCTTCGGGGGAGACCCGCCGGATCATGGCTTCGGCCTGCGAGGAGGGCGGGTTGGTCATGCGCCATCCTATCCCGATCCTCGCGCCATTCTCAAGGGGAGGCGCATGCGACCTCGTCAGGGGTGTGCGTCGCCCCGATCGGGGTCGAGCGCGGTATAACGATCGAGCAGCGCCTGCGTGACGCCGTTGGTCCAGCCGAAGCCGTCCTGCACCGGATATTCGCCGCCGCCACCGGCCGCGCCGGTCTCGACATCGTACTTCTCGATCATCCGCCCGGTGCGATCATAATAGCTCGATACGGTGCGCACCCAGCGCCGCGCGAGATCCTCGGCAAGTGCGGTCTTGCCGTAACGGTCCAGCCCCGCCACGCCGACCCACAGCAGCGGCGCCCAGCCGTTGGGCTGGTCCCATTGCTGGCCAGTGCTGAGCGTGGTGGTACGCAGTCCGCCCGGCGCGACCAGCTTGGCCGCGGTGAGCGTGGCGGTGGTGTCGGCCTGCTGCTGCGTGGCGAGGCCGACGAACAACGGGTAGAGTATCGCCACGCTGATCGACGGGGTGGCGCGCCCGGTGGTGCGATCCCAGTCGACGAAGCGCTGGTCCGCCGCCGACCAGAGATAGCGGTTGATCGCGCTCAAGCGCTTGGTGGCACGCGCGGTGTAATCACGCGCGCACGCGACATCGCCGACTGCGGTGCAGCGCCGTGCGATCGACGTTTCGAGGTTCCACAACAGGCTGTTGAGATCGACCGGCACAATATCGGTGGTGTGGATGGTGGCGAGTGTCTTGCCGTCGGCCAGCCAGCGCGAGCTATAGTCCCACCCGCTTTCCGCACCCGCGCGCAGATCGCGATTGACCTGACCGGGGCTGCGACCGGCGGTGGTGGAGGTGGCGACATCCTCGGTATAGGATTCATCGCGAGGGGTGTCGCGCGCATCCCAATAGCGGTTGAGCAGGCTGCCGTCGGGCATCCGCACGACATGCTCGCACGCGCCGCTCGCATCGAGACAGCCCGCGCCCGTCATCCAATAGGCATACTCCCCCTTCAGCGCGGCGAGGCGCGCGGCATCGGTGGCGGGGTCTTGCGTATCGGAGAGGTCCATCATCAGCGCCAGGAACGGCGGCTGCGAACGCGACAGATAATAGCTGCGCGTGCCGTTGGGGATATGGCCGTACTTGGAGATCAGCGCGGTGAAATTGGCGAGCATCGACTCGATCAGCGGCTTCTCACCGTCCGCCTTGAGGCCCAGCATGGTGAAGTAGCTGTCCCAATAATACATCTCCTGATAGCGCCCGCCCGCCACCACATAGGCATAGGGCAGTTGCAGCGCCGAGGAGCCGGGCACCACCGCCATCGGCGGCTTGGCGAGGATCGGCCACAGCGCGCGAATATGCTCGCGCATCGTCAGCTTGTTCGGGGCGGTGTCGCCGACCTTGCGGAAATGGCGGGAGACGAAGGCGGCAAGCGCTGCACGATCCTTCGGCGCATCGGCGCGGTATGCCGCCATGATCGCGGCGGGGGTACCCTGCGGCACCATGTCGGCGAAGGTCTTGCTGTCCGGAAACACGCGCGCGAGTTCAACCGCGCGGTACAGCGGGCCGTATATATCCTCGGGCGTCTGCGCGGCGCGGGCGGTGTCCGCCGGAAGCTGCGGGCGCGCGGTCGCAGCGACTGGCGCGAGCAGGGCAAGCGCCAGCGCGAGCGATAGGCGGAGCATCATGGCAACCTCATACAATAAAGGTGCCGACCGGGTGGGTGGCCCGGCCGGCGTTTATAGAGACTTAGAACTTCACCGCGGCGGTGATCGTACCGTGGCGGCCGAAGATCGTCCGGCCGAGGAAGAAGCCGTTGCCGTTGGCGGCACCAACGGTGCGGACGTTACCCTCGGTCAGCGCGAGCGTATCGGTCACGTTGTCGACGGTCGCCTGGATCGAGAAGCGGTCGTTCACGTCGATCGACGCGCCGAGATCGAGCGTCTCGTAGCTGCCGAGCCGCTGCTGGTTCTCGATATCGGCGAAACGGTTGCCGATATGCGTGAACGTGCCGAACAGCCGCGCCTGACCGAACGCGCTGCGGAACGTATACGACGGGATCGCCGCGATCTGGAACTTGGGCTGACGGTTGACGTCGTTGCCCGAATTGGGCCCGAAATCCTTGAACTTGCCGTCCTGCACCACGCCGCGCACGGCGAGCTGGAAGCCATCCACCGGGCGCACCGCACCCTCGAACTCCAGGCCATAGGCGCGCGACCCTCCGAACAGCACGACGTTCTGCTCGACGCCGTTGATATTGCGGATGTCCTGGAAGATCAGGTTGTGGAAGCGGTTGTAGAAGCCGGTGAGGTACACGTCGTACAGCCGCGTCGAGGTCTTCAGGCCCGCCTCATACTGGTCGGCGGTCTGCGGCTTGATGTTCTGGATCGTGGTGGCGTTGCCGCGCAGATCGTCGAACTGCGGCAGCAGCGCGCCACGGTTGGCCCGCAGGAAGCCGTTGAGATTGCCGGTGAACGCATAATCCGCGCCCGCCGTCCACGACACCTGCGTCTTGCTGTAGCGTACCGTGGTGTAGGTGCCGTTCAGATAGGTCGCGCCGTTGTTGTACGCGGTGAGCGGATTGTTATCGAGATCGCCGGTCGAGCTGTTCTCGAACGTGTCGCGCAGCTTCACCCGCTCGACGCGGACGCCGCCGTCGAGCCGCAGCGCCCCCAGCTTCCATTCGTCGCTGACATAGCCGGCGATATTGGTGCTCTTGTAGCGTGCGTTGACGTCGTAGCTGTTGCCGCTGGTGAAGCCGTTGCGGGTCAGGATCGTGCCGTTGGCGAGGCTTGCGTTCAGCACGCGCGCCTGCGGTTCGAGCGCGAGCAGGATGTTGTTGCCGAGGTTCCACGTGTCGTGATCGAGGACGTGCGCGTAATAGCCGCCCAGCGTCAGCGTGTTGCCCTGGAACAGTTCCTTGGACAGCTTCAGTTCGTCGGTGAAGCTCTGGATATGCTTCTGCACCGTCCAGATGCCGGCCTGGATTGTCTGCTGGCCGGCGGTCAGCGCCTGGCCGGTGCCGGCATAGGTCACCGTGCCGGGGCCACCCGCCGAGGCGAGATAGTCCGCCACCGTCTGCGGGTTCGATCCGGTGAACAGCGCGTTGGTCTCGGACGTGCCCTTGGTGAAGTTGACGTTGTTCTGCACGGTGAAGCCGCCGCCCACGTCGTAGCTGAAGTTCGAGCCGAACGTGTAGAGGCGCGCGCCGCGCCCGCGCGACAGGTCGACCGCCTTCTTCTGCGTCGCGCCGCCGTTGATGGCGGGTCCGGTCTCGATCAGCGTATGCTCGATCTCCTTGCCGACCAATGTGTCGGTGCGCGCGTCGAAGCCGGCAAAGGTGCTGAACTTGCCGTTGTTTTCGACCAGCGGCATCGGCGTGTAGAACGCGTTCTGATCATCGAGGTAGCGGCCGTAGACGGTGAGCTTGCCGGCATCGAACTTGTGCGTGATGCTGCCGGTGAACTGCCCGCCGAGATCACCCTGGAAACCGGTGTGGCGGAACCCGTCCGAATAGCGGTAGAACCCGCCAAGCATATAGGTGGTGTTGGCGTCGATCGGGCCCTGCGCCACGACGTCGCCGCGATAGGTGCCCTCGGTCCCGTAGGTCGCGCGCAGCGACAGGTGCGGGTCCTGCGTGCCTTCCTTGAGGATGAAGTTGGTGGTCGCACCCGGCTGGCCGTTCGAGAAGATCGGGCTCGGGCCGCCACGCAGCACTTCGACGCGCTCGATCGTATCGTCGAGTCGGAACAGCGAGCTGTTCTCCATGAACGACAGCGCGGATGGCGCGATCAGCGGCGAGCCGTTCAGTTCGAGCGTGAGGAACGGCGCGTCGCCGGTGGACGGGAAGCCGCGGATGAAGACATTCGCGCCGGCATTGCCGCCTGAGCTTTCCACCCACAGGCCCGGCACGATCTTGAGCAGATCGGCGGTCGAGGTCGGCTGCACTTCGCGGATCTGTTCGGCGCTGGCGGTCGAGATCGAATAGCTCGCGTCGAGCTTGCGAAGCCCCTCGCGGTTGACGTTGCCGGTGACGACGATGTCCTGCATCGGCGCGGCATCGGCCGTGGCGGGCGGCGCGATCGGGCTGGTCGGCGTGGTGTCCTGCGCGGACGCCGGCGCGGCGCCGAGCGCGGTGCCGGCGAGCAGCGCGAGGGTGAGGGTGTGGGTACGGATCATTGGGGAAGTCCTCCTGATGGTCTTTTTGTTTTGGGGGCGGCGGTGCGCTGCGCGGCGCATGCTGCCGGCGCGCCGGGCAGGTGCCGGCGCGGGGACATTCGGGCGGGATGTACGCAGGCCCGGATGATTAGGGTGGGTGCGGGTGGCTCACATTCAGAACCGATAACTGGCGGAAAGGGTGACCGACCGCCCCGGGATCGGCCGCGCGAAGATCGCACCCGGCGCCTGCGAGCCAAGCGTGCGCGGATTGCCCTCGGTCAGGCCGATCGCATTGGTAAGATTGTCGGCGCTGGCCTGCACCCGCCACCGTGGCGACACGTCGAGCGTCGCGCCGGCATCCCATTTGAGGAAGCCGGGCAACAACTGCTGGTTCTGCACGTCGGACCAGCGATCCCCGATATAGGCGAGCGTGGTGAACAGGCTCGCCTTGCGCTTCGCCACCGCGAAGTCCCACGTCGGCGTGACGCGCCATTGCCACACCGGCTGGCGCTGCACGCGGTTGCCACTGAGATCGGTGCGGCCATCGTCGGTGAAGAACGCGCGGTAGCGCGCGTCGAGCCAGGTGCCGGTGAACGCCACCGACAGCGGCGGCGCCACCCGCCATGTCCCGTCCAGCTCCACGCCGGTCGCGTGCGCACCGCCGACCGAGGCGATCGGCGCGCCACTGGCGATCACCGTGGTGGCGAGCCCGTGGAAGGTGTTGCGGAACAGCGTCGCATACAGGCTGAGCGGGCCGGTCAGCTTCACCCCGCCCTCGATCGTGTCGATCCGTGGTGCGAGCGTGATGCCGTCGCGCAGATTGTCGAAGAACGGAAAGCTGGTGCCCCGGCTGAACCGCGCGAACGCGCCGAAACGGCGGGTCACATCGGCGTTCGCGCCGAGCGTCCACGACCATGCGCCGCCGCGATAGCGCACCGGAGTGCGCGTATCGGTGAACACCACGTCGGCATTGTCGTACAACGTCCGCGGATCGCCATCGAGGCCGCCTGCGCCCGCCGTCGTCGTATCGCGTGCGCTGCCGTCGACGCTGTGGCGCTGGTGCCGCACGCCGCCATCGAGCCGCAGCCATGCGCCAAGTTTGACTTCCTCGACCCCGTAGAAGGCGAGATCGCGCCCACGATAGCGCGCATCGACCAGGAAGCTCGATCCACTCGCGAAGCCGTCGCGCGTCACCACCGCGCCGTTCGCCAGCGTCATGTCGAGCCGCCGCGCCTGCGGCGTCGCGGTAAGCAGCAGCGTGTTGCCGATGTCCCAATGGTCGCGCGATCCGTAGCTGGTGGCGTACACGCCGACCGTTGCCTTGCTCGCGCCCGTCACCCATTCCAGCGTCGCGTCGTTGACCAGCGCGTCGATCCGCTTGTCCACCGTCCAGATGCCGGCACGCACCACCGCCTGCGCTGGCGATACCGCGCGACCGTCCGCCACGGTGACGAGGCTGGCGATCGTCCCGCCCATCCGCGCGGCATAGGCGGCGGCGCTTTCCGGCGGCAGATTGTCGGAGACGAGGCCGGTGGTATCGGCATCGCCGCCGAGCCAGCTCGCCTTGTCGCGCAGCGTCACCGTGTCGCCAAGCCGCAATTCGACATTGCCGCCAAGGTTGACGATCCGCGCGCCGCGCCCGTCGTCGAGATTGTAGCGCGCACCGTCGTTCCGCGTGCCGGTACGCGTATCCGGCCCGGCGAGCGTACCGGTGCCGGGGTCGAACCCCGGATACGCGCCGATGCTGCGCCCGGTCTGCTCGACCGGGATCGGCAGCAACCACTGGCTGCGATCGTCGAGATAGCGCGCGAACACCAGCACCGATCCGCGTGTGAGATCCTGCCGCAGATTGGCGGTGATCTGCCCGCCACGATCCGCCGCGAAACCGGGTGAGCGGATGCCGTCCCCGCGCGAGACATAGCCGCCGACCATGACGTGCGTGCGCGGGCCGATCGGCCCGGAAAGATAGGCATCGGCGCGCACCTCGCCATCGTCGATCACGCTGGTTTTGATGAGGCCAGCGAGCCGGTCGCCGCCCTCGCGCTGGATGACGTTGACGGTCGCGCCGGGCTGCCCGGACGCCAGCAGCGCGCCGGTGCCGCCGCGCACCGCCTCAACCCGCTGCACGCTTTCATCGATGCGGTAGAGCTGCGAATTCTCCAGGAACGACAGGGTGGCGGGTGGGAAATACGGCACCCCCTCGGTCTGGAAGGTGACGTATTCGGCATCGCCGCCCGACGGATAGCCGCGCACGAAGATGTTCGCGCCGTTCTTGCCGCCCGATGTCTCGATGGTCAGCCCCGGCACCAGCCGCAGCACATCGGCAGTGGCGGGCGCGCCGAGCTGGTCGATCGCGGTGCGCGGCACCGACGTCACCGCGAACGCCGCCGCCTGCCGCGTGCTGCCGCCGCCGGGGGTGCCGACCACGACGATATCGGCGATCTGCGCGACATCCGCCGGTGCGATCGCGGGCATGGGCGCGGCGGGGCGGTGTGGCCGCGTCGGCATCGGGACGGCTTCGAGTAGATAGGCGCCACCCGGGGCCGACCGCGCGCGAAACCCGCTGCCGGCGAGCAGCCGCGTCAGCGCGCGATCCGGGTCGATCCGCTTATGCACCGACGGCGCCCGTAACCCGCGCACCTGCGCGGGCGCGAACAGGATCTGCCGCCCGCTCTGCCGGGCGAACACCACCAGCGCATCGGCCAGATCGCCGGCGGGGATATCGAACAGCGGGGCAGGGCGTGGCGCGGCGTGGGTGGGCATCGCGATCAGGCACGCGGCGAACGCAAACGCTATCCATGATCCACGCCTCGCTCGCAGCGGCCCCGTCACGCGCGGGGCTCCCGACAGCAAAGACGCAGCGCCGTCAGAACTCCGAACCGGGCGGTGATATTTTTTCGCAGGCTTAGCGTGCGGAGATGACGATGCCATCGCGCGCGTCCTGTTCGACGCGCACCGGAAAGCCGGTGGCGAGCGCGCCGACGAAGGCGGACGCTCCGGTGGTGCGGAACGCGCCGGAAATCCGCAGTGCGCCCGCGCGGTCGTCCGCCAGCCGGATCGGGTGGGTACGATACCGGTTGAACTCGCCTACCGCCTCCGACAAGGGCGTGTCGGCGAATTGTAGGTGTCCGCTGCGCCAGCCGGTGAAGGCGACCGGATCGTCGAGCGTGCGAATGACGACATCGCTGCCCTGCACCGCCAGCAACTTGCCGGGCGCCAGCGCGACCGCTGAATCGTCGCTTTCGAGCGTGAGCTGCCCTGTGTTCGCGAAAGCCCGAACGCGGCCGGGGTCGGTCCGCACATCGAAAGTGCCCGCGCGCGTAGCGAAGTCTCGTCCGCCGGCGCTGATCCGGAACGGTGCATCGTCCGGCCTGATCCGGAACCAGCCTTGTCCGCTAAGGCTGGCGGCACGCGCCGTACCCCCGTACCAGACGGTGAGTGCGCTGTCGGTGTCGAGCGTCACCATCGATCCGTCCGGCAACGTCACGTCTGCCTGCTGGCCGATGCCGGTGCGGAAGGTTCGTGTAACGACCTGCGGCGCCGGCGTGGTCCACGCCCGGATGCCGAAGGCGGCAAGCGGCGCGCCTACCAGCACCAGCGCGCCCGCCGCCATCATTCCCCAACGCGGGCGCCGCGATCGTCCCGCCAGCATCGTGCGCGCGAGCGTCTGCTGGCGCAACGCAAGCAGCGGGCCTTCCTCCGCCAGCGCCTGCGCGCCCTCAAGCGCGGCCTGCACCCGGTCGTACGCGGCGCCATGGGCCGGGTTGGCGGCGCGCCATGCCACGAACGCGGCACGCTCACCAGCGCTGGCCTGCGGCAGCCGCGCGTGCCAATCGGCTGCCGTCTGCGATAGCTCCTCAGCGATGGCGCCAATCCTCCAGCGCAGCGGTGACGCGGGCGAGCGCCTTGGCCTGATGCTTCTCGGCGGCGCGCGTGGAAATGCCGATCGCGCGGGCGACATCCGCCATTCTCAATCCCTCCAGCACGCGCAGCACGAACACGTCGCGCGTGCGCTCGGGAAGCTCCAGCAACACCGCCTGCAAGCGATGCGCCGCCTCCCTGCTTTCCAAGACGCGATCCGGCGAAATCTCCGAACCGGCGATCTCGTCGTCGATCTCGTCATGCAGCCCGCCGCCGCGCACCGCACCGCGCCGCGCGCGATCCTTCAGCACGTTCGCGGCGGTCACGAAGAGGAAATGCTCGGGTTTTTCGATGCCGGCCGGGTCCGGCATACGGCTGAGGCGCAGGTACACGTCCTGCACCAGATCGGGTACGTCGGCCTTCACGCTCACGCGCCGTTCGAAGAACCGGCTCAGCGCGCGGTCGTAGGTCTGCGCAAGGCGCGTCAGCACCATGCGCCGATCCGTCACCGGATCGTCGACTGGCATCCTCCCGAACATGGACGTTCTCTCGCGTTCCATCGCCGTTGTGTGCCACCGGCGCGCTTGGCCAGCAAGCCCGGTGCGGCGGCTAATCCGGATCGCATCAGCGCCGCCGCCGGCGACCGGTCGGAGGCGACGTAAACCCCAGTTCGACGAGGTTGGCCACGCGCAGGTCCCGCGCCTGCACGGACGTGTCGCCGAGCACGACCGCGATGATCCGCACGCCACCCCGGTCCGCCGAGGTGACGATGTTGTAGCCTGAGTCCACGGTATAGCCGGTCTTGATCCCGTCCACGCCGCTGATCTTGCCAAGCAGGTGATCGTGGCTGGCGAGCCGATGCGACTGCCAAGTGATCGAGCGCGCGGAGAAGACCGGATACTGGCGCGGGTGGTTCTTCAGCAGCGCCACCGCGAGCCTCGTCATGTCACGCGCCGTGGTGAGGTTGCCGGAATTGGTCAGCCCGCTTGCATTCGCGAAGCTGGTGTTCCTCATGCCGAGCTGCCTAGCCTTCGCGGTCATCAACGTGGCGAAGCGGGCCTCGCTGCCGGCAAGCTTCTCCGCAATCGCGACCGCCATGTCGTTGGAGGACCGGACCGCCATTGCCGAGATCGCCGTGCGCACCGATACCGATCGGCCGGCAGGAACACCCAGCCGCGACGGGGGCTGTCGCGCGGCGTTACGGGAAACCGGCACCGCATCGTCGAGCCGCACCTTGCCCGCGTCGAGCGCGTCGAACAGCAGGTACAGCGTCATCATCTTGGTAAGGGATGCTGGATGACGCACCACATCGGGCTGTTCGGCATAGAGCAGCTTGCCGCTGGATACGTTGAACAGCATTTCCGACACCGGGCGCTCCGCCGCGCGTCGGGCGAGCGCGGGCTGTGCGGCCAGCGCAAGCGCGACGGCGGATGCTGTGGCGAACAAGCGTCCCGGCTGGACACGCGCTAAACAGAACATTGCATTTCCTGAACGATCACAACGGTATCGGTGGCAGACCCGACCTGAACGGGAGCTTGCGCCACATGGGGCATCACCGCAGTTTTCCAAAACGGAAACACCATGCGGACTGGGAAAATGCTTTCCGATCGACGCTTCGCGGCGCGCATCTCAGAGGCGTCTTGATCGTGGTTCGGGTATCGTGCGACACCCCCGCGCGTCCGCCGGACGCCATCCGCCATGACCTGGAGCCGCCGACATGAGCACCGACGACCTGATGATCGACACGCCCGACGGGCCGATGACCTTTGCCGAATGGAAGAAGAAGCACCCGGTGCAGGTTCCGTCGCGTCGCACCAAGGGCAAGGATCTGCCGGTGAAGGTGAAACGGTTTACCGACAAATAGAGCCGTCGCCAGACCAACGGCTTGGCGGGACTGGGTGTTCGGTTGCGGATGGCGGACCCGAGGTGCGTTTCGGCCGTTTCAACGGTGACATTTCGAAACGGAGTCTGCCATGCCCCATGAAACCCCCGTATGGTTCATCACCGGTTGTTCGACCGGGTTCGGCCGCGAACTTGCCAAACTCGTGCTCGAGCGCGGTCATCGCGCTGTCGTTACCGCGCGTGGAGCGGACCGTGTGGCGGATCTGGTGGAGCATGCGGGCGATCGCGGGCTGGCGCTCGATCTCGACGTTGCCCGGCAGGATCAGATCGATAGCGCCGTCGCCACCGCCAAGGCACATTTCGGCCGCATCGACATTCTCGTCAACAACGCGGGCTACGGCTACCAAAGCTCGGTCGAGGAGGGGGAAGACGCCGAAATCCGCGCGCAATTCGACGTCAACGTCTTCGGCCTGTTCGCGCTGACACGCGCCGTGCTGCCGATCATGCGCGAGCAGCGTTCCGGACATGTCATCAACATCACTTCGGTCGGCGGCCTGATCGGCTTTGCCGCCTCCGGCTATTACGCCGCGACCAAGCATGCGGTCGAGGGGCTGTCGGACGCGCTTGCGGCCGAGGTCGGGCCGCTGGGGATCAAGGTAACCTGTGTCGAACCGGGGCCGTTCCGCACCGATTGGGCGGGCCGCTCGCTGAAGCAGACCGAAAGCCATATCGCGGATTACGCCGACACCGCCGCTGCGCGGATGAAGACGACCAGCGGCTACAGCGGAAATCAACCGGGCGACCCGGTCCGTGCGGCGCAGGCCATCATCGACCTTACCGAGCGCGCGGAAGCGCCACGCCACTTCGTGCTTGGAAAGTTCGGCATCGATGCCGCAACCGCGAAGCTTCGGGAGCGTATCGAAGAGATCGAAAGCCAGCGTGCCGAAAGCCTTGCAACAGACTTCCCGGACGCCGCACAGGATTGAAGCGCTGCCCCGCTGCTGGGCTCGCCACAACGGGCTCGGCAGTTTGGTAGCGCCATCAACGGGCGGGGTTCTATAACCCCGCCCGAGACGCAAATGCTGGCAGTGGCGCCATTTTTCGGGGTTGACCCAAGCTCTGGTAGATGACAGCTTCGATAAAGATAGCGCTACCAATAAGCGGAGAGGGAACCTGTGAAGCGATCGATCATCGCGCTGCTCGCGTCTGCGAGCATGCTGAACTGTGCGTGCGCGGTACAGGCGCAAACTTTGGCGGTGACCCCGGCGCAGACGCTGGAGACGCAGGGCCTGAGCGTCATCGTTGACCAGAACCAGTTCAGCCCGATCTTCTTTGACGAGAAGAATGCCGGCATCCAGATCGTGCTGCACGGCGACCGGATCGCCACCGATGGCGCCATTCGCCTCGACAAGACGCCCGAGCAGTGGGCGCCGGTACCCGCCTTCATCAGCCGCACGCTTGGCAGCGAGCCGAACCAGGTGGTGGTGCGCTCCGCCTACAAGGCGCAGAACCTTGCCTACAACGTGAAGGTCACGGCCGAGGGCGAGGGCTTCCGCATCGCGGTCGATCTCGATCAGCCGCTGCCCGCCAGTCTGGCGGGCAAGGTCGGCTTCAACCTGGACTTCCTGCCGTCAGCGTATTTCGGCAAGACGTATCTGATGGACACGGCGCCCGGCCTGTTCCCGCGCCATCCCACCGGCCCGATGGCGAAGGACGGGTCCGGTGATCCGCTGCCGATGGCATCGGGCGGCAAGTCGCTCACGCTCGCGCCGGAGGACCCACTGACGCGCGTCACCATCACCTCCGACAAGGCGCCGCTCGCGATCTACGATGCCCGCAATCGCGCGCAGAACGGCTGGTTCGTCGTGCGGTCGCTGGTGGCTGCCGGCGCGCGCGAGAATGCGATCGTGTGGCACGTCCGCCCCAATGTCGAGAAGAACTGGGTGCGTCAGCCGGTCGTGTCGTTCAATCAAGCGGGCTATACGCCGGATCGCCGCAAGGTCGCGATGATCGAGCTCGACCCCAATTTCAACGCGCCCAAGGAAGCGGAGCTGGTCAAGCTCACCGCCGATGGTGGCAAGCAGTCCGTGCTGCGCGGCACGCTGACCCCGCGCGGGCGCTGGACGCGCTACAATTACGCCGCGTTCGATTTCTCCAGCGTGCGTGAGCCGGGCGTCTATGCCATCTCCTACGCAGGCGCCACGACCAACCCGTTCCGGATCGCTGCCGACGCCTACGGCCACATCTGGCAGGCCTCGCTCGACACCTTCCTTGCCGAACAGATGGACCATATGGGCATTCGCGAGCAGTATCGCGTGTGGTCGGCACCCTCGCACCTCGACGATGCCCGCCAGGCGCCGGCGAACCATGTGCACTTCGACGGCTACAAGATGGGCCCCAACCTGGATTCTCCGTTCAAGGCGGGGGAGCATATTCCCGGGCTGGCGGTGGGCGGCTGGCAGGATGCCGGCGACTATGACATCCAGACGCCGGAGAATGCGTCGGTCATCCGCGATCTGGTGTGGGCGCGCGAACTGTTCGGGCTCGACTGGGACGAGACCAGCGTCGACGAAGCCGCGCGCGCGGTCGAGATCCGCAAGCCCGATGGCGTCGAGGATGCGGTGCAGCAGATCACCCACGGCACGCTGCAACTGCTCGCCCAGTACAAGACGTTCGGCCATGCCATCGTCGGCATCGTCGATCCGACGCTACGGCAATATGCGCATCTGGGGGACTCCGGCTCGCAGACCGACGGCCTGCTCTACGATCCCGCGCTGAAGCCGGACGAGCGCAAGGACGGCGCGTCCGGCAAACCCGATGATCGGTGGGCGTTCACCACCGATCTTCCGGCGAACGACCTGTCGATCGCGGGTGCGTTGGCGAGTTCCAGCCGCGCGCTTTCCGCAAGCAACCCGGCGCTGGCGGCAGAGGCACTTTCCGCGGCCAAGGCGCTGTGGGCAAAGCAGCAGAACGGGACGATCAAGGGCGGCGACGGACGTGACGATTCCACCTCGCCGCGTTCGGCCGAGAACGCCAATGTGGTCGCCACGGTCGAACTGCTCATCACCAGCAAGGGCGATCGCACCTATGCCACGCGGCTGCGGCAGTTGCTGCCGGTGATCCGCCAGCACTTCGAATGGGTCGGCGGCGCGGCGGTCCGCGCGATCCCGTTCATGGACGCGGATTACCGCCAGCAGCTTGCGCCGCTGGTGCGGGCGATGAAGGCGAAGGTGGATAGCACCGTCGTCAACAACCCATTTGGCGTTCCGATCAGCGAGGGGTCGTGGGCCGGGTCCAACCAGGTGGTGAGCTTCGGCACGACCATGTATCTGCTGCATCAGGCGTTTCCGGAACTGGTCGGCACCGAATACACGCTGAACGCGATCGATTATGTGCTGGGGCGGCATCCGGCGAACAATCTGTCGTTCGTCTCCACCGTCGGCACTGCGTCGAAACTGATCGGCTACGGGCACAACCGCGCCGACTACAGCTTCATCCCGGGCGGGTTGGAGCCGGGCATGTTGATCGTCAAACCGGACTTTCCGGAGGTAAAGACCGACTGGCCGTTCCTGTGGTTCGAGAACGAATATACCGTCAGCACCACGTCCGCCTATATCCTCGCGGCGCGCGCGGCGATGGCGGCGACCACCGAAAAGCCGTAAGCCGGCAAGGGTGGTGAAGCCGGTTCAGGAGACGATGTTGGCAGCGACCGACGCACCGTTCGACATCAACCGGCGCGAAGCGCTGGCGGCGGGCCTCGCGGTCATGACGCCGGCGCTGCTGGCGGCGCGCGCGGCGGAGCGTCAGGCCGACGAGCGGCTGTGGTACCGGCAGCCGGCGGGCGCGTGGACCGAGGCGCTGCCGGTCGGCAACGGGCGGCTCGGCGCGATGGTGTTCGGCCGGGTCGGGCAGGAGCGTTTGCAGCTCAACGAGGACACGCTCTGGGCCGGGTCGCCGTACTGCGCCGACAATCCGCAGGCGCTGGCGGCGCTGCCGGAGGTGCGCGCGCTGCTGGCGGCGGGTCGCTACAAGGAGGCCACCGATCTCGCCTCCGCCAAGATGATGGGCAAGCCGATCGCGCAGATGCCGTATGGCTCGCTCGGCGATCTGTTGCTGAGCTTTGTCGGCGCGCGCCAGCCGACCGAATATCGACGCGAACTGGACCTCGCTTCGGGGATCGCCGCAACGCACTTCGCCCAAGGAGCGGCTCGGTACACGCGCGAGGTGTTCGCGTCGCACCCGGATCAGGTCGTGGTCGTCCGGCTGAAGGCGGCGGGCGGACGGCTCGACTTCGATCTGGCGTATCGTGCACCGCGTGCGGTGGCGACGCCGCGCGAGCAGTTCGCCGAGGGGACGCTGCCGCAGGGCGTCGTTGCGACCGACTGGCTGCTGCGTGAGGATGCGGGCGCGTTGCCGCCGGACGTCACGATCGCGGCGGACGGCGCCGGTGCGATTCTCATCGCCGGGCGCAACGTCGCCTCCAGCGGCATTCCTGCCGGGTTGCATTATGCGCTTCGCGTCGCTGCGCTGGGCGACGGCAGGATCGTCGCAGACGCGGGCGGCTTGCACGTGCGCGGCGCGAAGGCGGTCACGCTGCTGATCAGTGCCGCGACCAGCTTCGTGAATTTCCGCGACACCGGCGGCGATGCGATCGCCAAGGCGCGGGCGGCGGGCAGGGCGGCGGAACATCAGCCCTACGCCGCTCTGCGCGCGCGCCACATCGCCGATCACGGTGCGCTGTTCGGTGCGCTGAAGATCGACCTCGGCACGAGCGCGGCGGCGGCGCTGCCCACTGACGAGCGGATCGCGGGCGGCGAAAGCGGCAGCGATGCCGGCCTTGCCGCGCTGTACCTGCACTATAGCCGCTATCTGCTGATCGCGTCTTCGCGGCCGGGAACGCAGCCGGCCAACCTGCAAGGGATTTGGAACGAGGGTACCAGTCCGCCGTGGGGCAGCAAATACACGATCAACATCAATACCGAGATGAACTATTGGGCGGCCGATCCCGCCGCGCTGGGCCTGCTCACCGAACCGTTGCTGCGCATGGTCGAGGATCTGTCGATCAGCGGGGCAACCACCGCGCGCGACATGTACGGCGCGCGCGGTTGGGTGGCGCACCACAACACCGATCTGTGGCGCGCGACCGCGCCGATCGACGGGCCACTGTGGGGGTTGTGGCCGTGCGGCGGTGCATGGCTGTGCAACGCGCTGTTCGACCACTGGGATCATGTGCGCGAAACCGCGCTGCTCGCGCGGGTGTACCCGCTGCTGCGCGGGGCGACGCAGTTCTTCCTCGATACGCTGATCGAAGACCCGAAGGGACGCGGGCTGGTGACGTCGCTGTCGTTGTCGCCGGAGAACATGCATCCGTTCGGATCGTCGCTGTGCATCGGCCCGGCCATGGACCGGCAGATCATCCGCGACCTGTTCGCCAACACGCTTGTCGCCGGGCGGCGGCTGGGGCGGGACGATGCGTGGTTGCAGCAGGTCGAGGCCACGCGCGCGCGGATCGCGCCGGACCGGATCGGCAAGGCCGGGCAGCTACAGGAATGGCTGGAGGACTGGGACCTTGAAGCGCCCGAGCCGCACCACCGCCATGTTTCCCATCTCTACGCCGTATACCCGAGCGGGCAAATCAATGTGCGCGACACGCCTGCCCTGATCGAAGCCGCCAAGGTGAGTCTGCGTCGGCGCGGCGATCTCTCCACTGGCTGGGCGACCGCGTGGCGGGCATGTTTGTGGGCGCGCATGGGGGAGGGCGACCATGCCCATGCCGTGCTGACGGGCCTGCTCGGACCCAAGCGCACCTATCCGAACATGTTCGACGCGCACCCGCCGTTCCAGATCGACGGCAACTTCGGCGGCAGTGCCGCTATCCTGGAGATGGTGCTGCAATCCTGGGGCGGCGAACTCCACCTGCTGCCGGCGCTGCCGTCCGCCTGGCCGGACGGGTCGATCGCGGGCTTCCGCGCGCGCGGCGGGTTGCGCGTCGATCTGGCGTGGCGAGGCGGTCAGCCTTCGGCGCTGACGATACAGGGACCGGCGGCAACGACCATTGCCATCCGGCATGGTGCCGAACGCTACAAGGCCGAGATCGCGTCATCAGGGCGATACACGCGGCGCTGGACTTGATAGAGGCTCGACGGGGCTGATCGTGCCATCGTTTGCGTAAGCGCGCGGGGTCCGCCGATGAAGGGGAGACGTGATATCATGAAGACGGTAAGCGGCGCGATGATCGCGCTGTTCGCGCTCGCCACTGCGACGACCGCGCAGGCGAAGGACGACCCGCTCGCGCCGACGAGCCGGTGGAGCGCGTATTCGGCGGGCCGCGCTCAGACCCCGCCGATGGGATGGAGCAGCTGGAACGCCTTCGCGACCGATATCGACGAGGACAAGATCCTCGGTTCGGCGCAGGCGCTCGTTCGGGACGGTCTGGCGGCGAAGGGCTATCGCTACGTCAACATCGACGATGGTTGGTGGGCGCAGCGCCGCGTCGCAGACGGGCAGCTCCTGATCCGTTCAACGCGCTGGCCCTCGACCGTTAAGGCGGGTGCCGATCCATCCTTCCGGCCGGTCACAGATCGGCTGCACGCGATGGGGCTGAAGGCGGGGATCTACTCCGATCTTGGCCGCAACACCTGTTCGCAGGCCTATTCGCCCGATGATACTGATCTGCCCAAGGGTTCGGTCGCCGAGCGGGAGGTCGGGCTTTACGGCCATATCGATCAGGATATCGGGCTGTACTTCGCCAAATGGGGGTTCGACTTCATCAAGGTGGACGGCTGCGGCTTGCGCGCCTTTGGGGCGGACAGCGAGAAGGTGGTGTCCGCCAAATACCGCGCGTTGCCGCCGATCCTGAACATGGAATTTGTCGCGCGATCGAACATCCCCGCGGTGCAGTCGCTGTTCCGGCAGATCAACGCCGCGCTGGTGCGCGACAATCCGGACGGCGATTACCTGCTGTCGCTGTGCATCTGGGGCGCGGCGAACGTGCGCAGCTGGGGCAAGGATTTCGGCAACATCTCGCGCACGAGCGACGATATCAACCCGAACTGGGGGCGGATGCTCACCAATTTCGACAGTGCGGCGAAGCGGGCGCTGTATGCGCATCCGGGATCGTGGAACGACCCGGACATGCTGTATATCGGCAAGGGCGATTTCGACGCGGCGCACCTGACCGAGGCGCGATCACACCTGTCGATGTGGGCGATGATCAACGCGCCGCTGATGATCGGCATGGACCTGCGCACCGCACCCAAGGCGCTGCTCGACGTGTTCGGCAATGCCGAGGTGATCGCAGTGGATCAGGACCCGGCCGGAAATCAGGCGGTGGTCGCGTTCGACAGCGACGAGTTGCAGATCTTCGTCAAGACGTTGAGCAACGGCGACAAGGCGGTGGCGGTGTTCAACCGTGGCGGCGTGCCCATCGACGTAGACCTGACCGCCGCGCACATGAAGTTCAGGAACGCGACCGACATTGCGTTGGTTGATCTGTGGACGGGTGCGCGGCGTAGCTTCCGCGATACTGTGAAGCTGCACCTCGATGGTCACCAGACGTTGCTGTTCCGCGCGCACGGGACGCATGGTCTCGACAACGGCCTCTACCTGTCCGAGCAGCCGGGCAACGTAAACCCGGCGGTGGACGGCGTGGTGCAGCCCGCGCCGGACCCGACGATCCACCGGTCGGCAAGCGGCTGGCAGGGCACGCGCGGCAGCGGCGAGCGGCCGATCTACGCGGGATGGGGCGGCGCACAGCCGGACAGCGCGCCGTATGGCGAGGCGCTGGAGATCGACGGCAAGATGTTCGGCACCGGCATCGGCGTGCTGGCGAACTCCCGACTGGAGGTTCGCAACACCGGGTACCGCCGGTTCACCGCCACCGTCGGTGTCAACGATTCCGCGCGCGACACGGATCGCGCGGCGACGTTTACGGTTTATGGCGATGGCAAGCCCCTCGCCACCAGCCGTGCGGTGAAATGGGGGCAGGCGGGGCAGCCGATCACCGCCGATGTGACCGGAGTGAAGATCATCGAGCTGGTCGCGCGGGCGGACACGGGTGCCGCGCCACTGCCGGTGACATGGGCCGACGCGGCGCTGCTGACGCGCTGAGCGAGCAGCTTCAGGCCGGGCGGGTGTCGAGGCAGGCGAGCAGCGCTGCCTCGACTTGGCGGATCGGCGCGGGGTCGGAGACTACACCTGCCGCCGCCCCACGCAGGGTTGCGCGGGCGTCTGCCCGGCCGGCCGCGTCGCGCGCTTCGGCCGCCCAGCCGGTGGCGCGCGCGACATACTCGTCGGGGGAGGTTGCGATCCCCTCGGGCACGCCGAGGTCGCGCAGTAACCCGGCGGCGAGGCGCTGGCGCAGGAAGTGGCCCTCCAGCGTGACGATCGGCAGGCCGCGCTGGATGGCCTGCAACGCGGTGGTGAAGCCGGAGAAGGCGGGGCAATCGAGATAAACGTCCATCGCGTCGAGAAAGCCGTTGAAGGCCGGCGCGGTCATCCACTCGGTGGTTTTGATATAGCTATCCGGGTTCAGACCGGCTTGCGCAAAAGCGGTGCGGAGGCGCTCGACGAGCTGCTCGCCGGCCCATCGCTGGCGGCGCGGCATGACGAACCAGAACTCGCAAACGCCGGCGTCACGCGCGATCCGCGTCAGCAGCGCATCGTCGGCGGGATCGAACTTGATCGGCTGCTGGCAGATTGCGAAGCGGACAATATCCGGCGAACCGGGCGGCCCGCGCCACGGCTCCGCAGGTCCGGCGTGCCAGTCGAGACAGACGCCGGTGCGCGGCAGCCGGATCAGCCGTTCGCGGTAGTGCTGATCGGCGTCGGCGGCTTCCAGCGCCGCGCCGCTGAAGAACAGGTCGATGGTCGGCAGCCCGGTGGTGATCGGATGACCCCAGAAGGCGGCCTGCACCGGGGCGAGGCGCTTGGCCGCAAGCGTGCCGGTCACCGGGTCCATGCCGACTTCCGGGTACAGGATGATGTCGGGTCGGCCTTGCTCAATCACTGCCTGCCAGGCCGCCGCCGGGCGGGCGCCGGTGACGAAGTGATCGACAGTGTTCGCCGCCCATTCCGTCTGCGCGTCGGACATTGTGCCGAGGTGATAGAGCGTCACCGCGAACCGGCTGCGGTCGAGATGCGTGAGCAGGCCCTTGAGGATGATCCGCCACACCGGATGATCGCGCACCTGCGCGCTGACGATCGCAAGCCTGATGCGACCGTCACCAGGCGACGCGTGGCGTGGTGACGCGGGCGCTGGGGTGGCGACCAGATCGCCATATTGGCGCAGCGGCGCGGTCACGTCGCCGTTACGGTAGGCGAGGTAGAAAGGTTGGCTGGTTCCAGCGACCGCATGCAGGCTGGTCGGCGCGCGGTTCGCCCATGCGGCGAGATCGTCCAGCGCGGCGGCGAACGCGACGGGCGTTGCCGCTGCCGCGTCGGCGGTGCGCGGCATCATCGGGATCGCCGTCATCGCCAGCGCCAGCCGCGCATCGGCGCGGTCAGGCCAGCGGGGCAACATGGCGCGGTAGGCATCCGCCGCACCGGCGGTATCTCCGATTTCCTGCAAGGCGTTCCCGAGGTTGAGATAGGCGTCCGCATGATCGGGAGCGACCCTAATGGCGTGCCGGTAGCAGTGCACCGCCCCACTGAAATCCTCGCGTTTGGCAAGCGCAAGGCCGATATTGTTGTGCGCGGCGGGCAGCTTGGCGTCCAGTTCGATCGCCCGGCGATAGCCTGCGATCGCCGCTTCGCCGCTGCCCATCGCGGCGAGGATATTGCCTCGGTTGACGTGCTTGCCGGCATCGTGCGGCCGCAGCGCGATGGCGCGGTCGATCGCGGTGAGCGCGGCGGGCAATTCTCCCTGGTGGGCGAGCGCGCCGGCCAGCCCGGCGTGCGCCTCGGCATGGGCGGGCTGAAGCTGCACCGCGCGGGCGTAGGCAGTGCCCGCCTCACTATGCCGGCCGAGCTGGACCAGCACGTTGCCGAGGTTGTTGTGAAACGCCGCGACGCGGTTGTTCTGGGCGATCGCGTCCGCGATAAGCCGCCGCGCGCTGGCGTGATCGCCACGCTGATGCGCGACCACGCCGAGCAGATGCAGCGCATCGGCATGGCGCGGCTCGATCGCCAATACGGCACGATAGCCTTGCTCCGCCGCGTCGAGCTGCCCGCTCTGGTGGTGGCGGAGCGCTGCGCCCAGCAGCTCGCGCGGCGTCATCGCACCATGAAGCGGGACAGATCGGCGTTGTCGGCGGTCGGCCCGGCGCTGTCGGCGCGCAGCGTTCCGGTGGCGGCATCGACGTGAAGATAGCGGTTCGTCTGGAGCGACATCAGCACCGCGCCCCCGCTCAGGCTCTCCATCCATTGGAAGCTCTGCGCCGGACCAGGGCGGACTGGTGCCAGCGATACGCCACCATCCGCGGCGACCGTCAACGCGCGGGTACCCTGTACCAGCGCGACCCGGCCGAGCGTGCGATCCTGAACGCTGAAACGCGGCTGCAACAATGCCGGCGTGGGCGTCGCGCCGATCGGGCGCAGTGTGATGTCCTTGCGATATGGGATGGCCGGGCGGCTTTCCGGTCTGGCTTCGTGAACGTCGAATCTGGCGAAGTCCGCGTGGCCGCCGGCAACGCCGCGCTGATTGTATGCGAACAGGCTGTAGCGCACGCCCTGAAAGGTCATCAATTGATAGACCATCGTGAAGTCCGGCCCGAGATCGGTGAAGTGCTGGCCGTCGGTCGAGTAGCTGAAGCGGGCCTGCTCGCTGTCGAAGTCGCACGCCGCGCGCAGCCACAGGTGGCTGCCCGTGAATGGCGCGACCGCGACGCGACCGCCATTCTCGTCGAAGCGGACGATCGACAGGCCACTCGCGCTTCGCTCCACCCCCAGCCACGCATACGGCCGGTTGAGCAGGGCTAATCCGGCTACATCGCCCGCAACGAGGCCGCTCGCGTCGAGTTCCGCCGTGACGGTGGATTGCGGGCCGATCGCACGCTGGGTGAGGGTGTTGCGGGCCGCGAGGAAATCGGCCGCGGGCAGGGTGTGCAGGCGTAGCGCGCCCGGCCGTTCGCTCAGTGACCAGTGCGTCGGATCCGGCACGTGGTTCCACTGCCACACCGCGCTGAGCTTGCCGTCGAAGCTGTCGCTGCGCACGTAAGGCGCGTGTGGCGGCGCGCTGGAGGCGATCGGCTTGATCCAGGTGCGGGGCGAACGGCCAAGATTGCCGGGCAATCCGAAATATGGCCAGCCATCCTGCCACGTTACCGGCGACAGCGCGGTCAGCCGGCCGACCGAATTGCCCTCGAACATCGACCAGCCCCACCAGTCACCTTTCGGTGTCTGGATGATGCCGCCCTGATGCATCGACAAGTGGTCGCGGTCAGTGGGGTCGGGCGGGAGGATGTGCGCGACATCCTTGCCGCCGGCGAGGTGATAGCCCTTGCGCTCGCCGAAATCCTCATGCTCGCTGATCGACGGATTGATCTCCCACGGGCCGAGCGGCGAGGGCGCGCGGGCGGCGGGCATGCGGAAGCTGCCGGCATATTCGGCGGTGGTGATGTAATAGGTCTTGCCGAACTTGTAGAAATGCGAGCCTTCGCCGAGGCCGGTGCCCTTCTGCGTGATGATCCGCTCGCTGCCCGGCACGATGTCGGTCAGGCTGGCGTCGAGTTGCGCGAGATGCAGTTCCTGATAGCCCCATACGACGTAGACCTTGCCGTCATCGTCGAACAGCACCGACAGGTCGTGGAACGTCCGCTTCATCGGCGTGCGCGTCCACGGCCCCTTGGGCGAGCGCGCGGTGAACATCTGCGTGGTGGCGTGGTTGACGTTGCTGAAGATGTAGAAGGTGCCGTCGTGATAGCGGAAGCTCGGCGCCCAGATGCCCTGTCCGTAAATGCTCTTGCCGCCCTCCAGGCGGTACGCCGGACCGAGATCGAGCGTATCGAGCGCGTAGCCGACGAAATCCCAGTTCACCATGTCGCGCGAATGGAGGATCGGCAGGCCCGGCATCGCATGCATGGTCGTGCCGGTCAGGTAGAAATCGTCGCCGACGCGGATCATGTCGGGATCGGAAAATTCATCATAGAACAATGGGTTGGTGTAGGTGCCGTTGCCGTTATCGGCGGTCCAGGTCGGGCCTTGCGCCGCCATCACGCTCCATGGTGCGACCAGCGCGCAAATGCCCGCGATCAGCGCGTGCCGTGTCCGCGCGCAAAGCTTAACCGTAATCGTCATCCTGCCGTCTTACCGCTCGAACTTCAGATTGGCACTGAAGAATGGCAGCACATTCTCCTGAACGCGCGTCGCGACGTTGCTGGTATGCGTGCCGGGGTAGACGGTGAAGCTGTTGGCGATCCCGTAATCCGCCATCACCTGATGCAGCTTGGCGGCATCGACCTTGAGCCCGTCCTGATCGCCGACGTCGATCGCGATGGCGTGGTATTGCCGGAGGTTGCCGATATACTGATCGACAAAGGCAAGCGGCGCGTTCGCTGCCCATTTCGCGAGGACATCGGGCTGCACCACGCCGTTCTTGGTGGGCAGATCGAGATAGAGCGGCGGTGCCTTCGGATCGGGCGACCACGCCGCGGCGGAGGCAAGCTGCGCGCGCAGCATGAACGGGAGCGTCGCGGAGTCGGCGGGCGATTTCAACGCCTCCAGCGTCGCCGCCGCCGCCGGGTCGATCGTGCCGGCGGTCCGCGCGGAGAGGCAGCACGGGCTCATCATGTAGATCGCGCCGTACATGTCGGGATGCTTCATGCCGATCCGGGCGGTGCCGTAGCCGCCCATCGAATGTCCGGCGAGACCGCGACTGTCCCGGTTGGCGATGGTGCGATAATGCGCGTCGACATAGCGGATCAGGTCGCGCGACACGAACGTCTCGAAATCGCCGGTCGTCATCGAACTCGAATACATCGAGCCGTTATGGATGGTCTTCGAATCCGGGAGGACGAGGATCATCTCCTTGCTGCCCTTGGCGAACGCACCGGCGCTGGCCTCGGTCAGGTGGATTTCCTTGCTCCACTGCTCCGCGCCGATCGAATAGCCGTGCAGCGCGTACACCACCGGATACCGCCGCTTCGGCGACGCGGCGTAGCTCGGCGGCAGCACCACCAGAACGTCGCGATCGGCCGATTCCCCTTCGAGATTGCCTTCGATCGATGGCGCGTGGACCTTGATGTGCTCGATCGTCACCGGCCGCGCATTGGGCACGGCGGGCGGCGGATTGGTGGCGACCTGCGCCGCGACCGCGACCGGCATGGCGGCGGTGAGCAGCAGCGCGAGCGGCCAGTGGCGGAGGCGGGAGCGGATCGAGGGCATTGTGGGAAATCCTTGCGAACGGAACGGGGTGAGCGGTTGACGGGTCAGGGCGTCTTGAACGTCCAGCGGCCCTTGTCGCTTGTCGGGTCGAAGGCGGCCAGTGTCGGGGTGCTTGCACCGATCGCCATCAGCGCAAGGTCGCCGCCGCCTGTCGGGCGGAGCTTCGGCGAGATGCGGTAGCTGCCGTCGGTGAGCTGGTCGATCCGCCACAATTGCGCGGGCGCACCGGTGAAGGCAGGTACCGCCTCGACCTCATCATTCTGCGTGGCGGCGAGTGCGCGGGTCGTGCCGGCGATCAGGATCTTGTAATAGGGTGCGCCCATGTAGCCGCCTGCATCGGCGACCGGGGTGATCGTCCACTGCTGGTGTGGGCGGATCATGTATTCGCCCATATCGACCGCGACACGGCCGCTCGACCAGCCGGCCGAATCCTGCGCAAGCGTCTGGTCCGGTATCGGCACGATCGGCTCGCCCGGTTTGGCGAAGAACGAACGCCGGAAATCGAACGGGATGCGAACGAAATCCACGTCGAGCTGAAGCGCATTGCCGCTGCGCGCCGAAGCGATCTCATAGGTGCCCGCCTTGAGGTTCTCACCCGCCATCGGCCAGCCGTCGCGCCACAGCAGCGGCTGGATCGCCAGCACGCTGCGGCCGCTGCGATCCATGTCGGCTTCGTAGTGCATCGAGAACTTTTCGGTGCCGCCGCCAAGGTCGATCAGGCCGAAATGCCCGGGGCCGAACACCCGCCCGCGCCCGTCGATCACCAGCTTGCCGCCGCCCTTCAGCAGCGGCACGCCCATGTTGTCGAGGTACGGTCCGGTCGGGGAGCGCGAGCGGCCGACGCGGATGTTGTAGGAGGAATTGGGGCCATCACAGCAGGTGCCGTGCGTGCCGAGCAGATAATACCAGCCGTCGCGGAACAGCAGGTCGGTCGCCTCCATGTCGATCGCGACGTCGACCGGCTGGTTGCCGGGCAGACGGCCGCCGGTCTTGGGGTCAAGCTCGACGATGCGGATGAAGCCGAAATAGGTGCCGTAACTGAGCCACAGGTGGCCGCCGGTGTAGAGGAAGGCGGGATCGATCGCGTCGGCATCCTCGACACCGTCGCTCGACGCGACCGTGCCGACATCGTGGTAGCCGAATTGGGGCGACTTGGGGTCGAGCGACTTGGTCCACATCACCTTGACGTCGCTGGCGTGGCCGCCGTTCATGCCGCCCCCGCCGACCGCATAGGCGACGTAGTAGCGATCGCCGATCTTGACGACATCGGGCGCGACGCCGCCGCCGGGCCGCTCGCCGCCGCTGTGCCAAGTCCAGCCGTCTTCGGACACCAGCCCGCCGCGACCCGTGCCGAACGTGTAGTATTTTCCGTCCGACAGCGTGATGGTGGAGGGATCGTGGATGAAGGGTTCGCCGGCCAGTTGCGCGTGCGCACCGCCGGTGCCGGTAATCAACGCCGCAAGGCCAAGCGCGACGGTGGCGAAATGCTTCATGGCGGTTCCTGCCTTCGGTGCGGGTTGGGGATGGCGAACGCGCATCACTTCACGTCCACGGTGATGTCGCGGATCGGCTTGCCGTCCTCATCGACGAAGCGGACGCAGAAATCGCTCAAGCCCGGCCCGTTGATGACCGCGCCGCGCAGGACGTTGCGGCCCTTGTTCAAGGTGATGCGGGGCGAAAGCACGTCGTCCATCACCATGCGCCGGTCGCCCGACAGCGTGACCGCTTCCTTGCCGTTCAGCCACCACATCGACGCCGCGTTGGAGCCGACCGCGAGCCGGACGTTCCTGCGCTCACGCGGGCTGGTGATAACGGTGACCGCCTGGAAGATCACGCCATAGGTCGGCTTGCTCAACGCTTGCGCGAAATTGAACAGCTTCACGTCGAACGGCACCGCGTCGAGCGCATGCCAGCGCAGCGGCGTGGCCACCGTGACCGTGTCGCCGTCACGCGGCACCGCCGTCATCTGGCCCGGGAAATATCTGGTGGTAAGCGCGGTGCGCACGTAGCTGCCGGTGAAGCCCGAATTGCTGCGGTTCGGCTTGACGATCGGTTCGAGCAGCAGCCAGCGCTGGAGAAAGCCGTCCGCATCCGGCGTCTTCGCCCCCGCCGTGACCGGCTGAAAATAGGGCACGAGCCGGTCGGGCGTGGTGGTCTGGGCCATGGCTGCGCCGCCCCCACACAGCGCGGCGGCGGCAATCGCGGCAAGCAGCGGAAACCGGAAGCTCTCTCTTTGTCTCGAAACCATCAGATATCTCCTTGAGAGCACGCGATTACCGCTTGGCGAGCAAGCCGTTGGTGTCGAGCCAGCGCATCATCGCCTCGAACCAGCCGGTGCTGGTGGTGCCCGCCTTGCCGAGCCCGAAGCCGTGGCCGCCATGTTCGTAGAGGTGGAACTCGACCGGGCGGTCCGCCTGCTGCCACGAGTCGATCAGGCCGAACCCCTTGTGCGCGAACAACGGGTCGTCGCTCGCCAGCACCGCGAACATCGGCGGTGCGTCGGCCGGGACCTTGACCGCCTCCATCGACCCATAGATCGGCGCGATGAAGGCGGGCTTCGTGTCCGGCGCGGAGAGGGCTACCGCCATCGTCGTCATCGCGCCGGCCGAGAAGCCGATCATGCCGATCCGTGTCGGATCGACCTGCCACTGCGCCGCGCGCGACCGCACCAGCGCGAACGCCGCCCGCGCATCGGCGATCTGGTTCGACAGGCCGGCAACCGCGTCCTCGGGCTTCAGCCGTGAGTCGGGGCGGCCGGCGCTGGCGAACATTTCCGTCACCGCCTGTTCGAACTGCGGCATCGGCCCCGGTGTCGGCTTCAGGCGATATTTCAGCACGAAGGCGGCGATGCCGCGCGCCGCGAACGCCTTGGCGACGCGCCAGCCCTCATTCTCCATCGACAGCATCAGGAAACCGCCGCCGGGCGCGACGATCACCGCCGCGCCGGTCGCCTTGGCAGGATCGGGCAGGAACGGGGTAAGCGTGGCACTGCTGACGTTGCGCGTCATCGCGACGCCATACTGGCTGAACCACGCCTCGGGCGCGGTCGATCCGGCCACGCCGCCGGTGTTCAGCGCGATCGCGCCGGGTTCGGCGGGCGCTGCCATCGGCACCATGCGTGCATCCTGCGCGACGGCGGGAATGGAGACGGCGCAGGTCGCACCGGCGAGGGCCAAGCCGAGAAGATGATGGAAGAACCGCATGCGTTTTCGTTCCTGTGTCTGGTCGGGGAGGTGTCGGTCAGCCGAGCAGAATGCGCCGCGGGGTGCCCTCGGGATCGTCGACCATCCGGCACTGGCTATCGAACACCATCGTCTGGCAGCGGGTCGGGTCGCTTGGCGTCCAGGCGAGGCCGGGCTGGCTGGGGTTGCCGGTTCGCGCGAACGTCGCCCAGGCGGTCGCCATCGTGCGCGCCAGTCGCTGGGCATCGGGCGTGTTGCCGGTGCCTTGATCGCAGCGGGCGGTGTTGTCGAAACAGAAGGCGAGGTCGGCGGTGTGCCAGGCACCCGCCACGCCATCCAGTTGCGGCGACTGCCACTGGAACAGATACTGGTACACCGGCGCTGCCCGCTGGGCATATTTGAGCGCGACCATCGCCTGCACGCGGTTACGCCCGGCGAGCCCCTGAACGCCGTAGGACAAGGTGCGGATCGCCTTTTCCGGGTGGGCCTGTTTCATCGCGGCGATCAGCGCATCGGCCTTGGTCGCGCCCATCTGCTTGGTGAGATCGGCGCGCCATTCCGCCTCGCTCGGGTTCGAGCCGAAGCGCATGCCCTCTTCGCTGACGTTGCCGATCATCACCGGAATGTCGCGCGAGATTTCGGGGGCGACATCGGCGTAGGAGCGCACGTCGATGATCTTGCCATCGAGGGTCGGACCCCAGCCGATTCGAGGGGTCGCGGATGGCCCGGGCATACCGCGCATCGGCCCGTTGATGTCGGTGGCAACCTTGTTGCCGGCATCGAACAGCGTTTTCCACTCTGCCTTCTGGAGTGTAGCGATATCCTTGGTGCCGAGTTCGCGCATCAGTCGCCGCGAGAAGTCGCGCGACTGTTCGGCGGACGGGATCGCGCCGCCGCCGCCGGACTGGACGGCCGCACGGTGGATCAGCCCCTTGCCGGCTGGCATGCCGAGCAAGGTCGTCACCTTGGAGCCGCCGCCGGACTGGCCGTAGATCATGATCTTGCTGGGATCGCCGCCGAAGTTCGCGATATTCTCCTGCACCCAGCGGAGCGCCGCGATGCAGTCGGTCATGCTGACGTTGACCGATTCGTCATAGGCGCTGCCGCCGACCTCGGTCAGATCGAGGAAGCCGAGTACGTTGAGGCGGTGATTGATCGATACCTGTACGACATCGTGGTGCCGTGCCATCTGCGCGCCATCGTGCGAGGCGAGTTCGTAGGACGAACCGAAGCTGTAGCCGCCGCCATGAAAGTACACCATCACCGGGCGGCTGCCGCTGAGCGACGGCGTCCAGACGTTGAGCTTCAGCATGTCCTCGCCAAGGAAACCGTCCGTCCACTGCTGAAGGAAGGTATGCTCGACGGCGCGAAAATTATGCAACGTCTGCGGGCAATTGGCACCGTAGGCGAGGGCGTTGTACGGTTCGCTCCAGCGTTTCGGCGGCTTAGCCGGCAACCAGCGGTTCTCGCCGCCGGTGTCGTCGCCGTACGGCACGCCTTTGAAGGTAAAGACGCCGTTCGAGACATAGCCGCGCACCGGGCCGTATTGCGTTTTCGCGACCGCGTCGGGCGGGGTGGAGCAGGTTCCTGCGGACGTGTTCGCAGTCGCGCGGGCAGCGGCGGAAGCAGCGCGGGGCGCGGCCAATCCGGCGGTGGCTACAGCGGAGGCGAACAGCGCCTGGCGGCGGTCGAACAGCGCGTCTTTGCGGCTCATGCTTCTCTCTCCCATGCGTGCCGCTTCATGGTTGGCGGCTTGTGCAGTGTGATCGTATCGGGGTCGGCAGGCGATATTCAAGGGTGCCGGCGGGGTGCTACGACGCTATTCCGCGTGGCTGCCGCGCTTGCAACCGGACCTTGCTGAGGCTGCGATGTTGCCACGAGCCGGGGCGTTGCAGATGTTCCGGAAACATAGCGCGGTTCGCGATTGTTCAGACTTTCCCCCCTCGCGTGCGGAGCCGTTTCACTCGGCTTCCGGCGGCGAATGTCTCACCGCGTTAGTAGGCGTAATGGTATCGCTATCATCCGTGTGTCGCAAGATATTTATCATAACAGTTCGCGGTTTTGCCGGTGGCGGCTACGGGCGCGTGACGCCGGCGTCGTCCATCACCTTGCGGGCTTCGGCGGGCCATTCACCCTTGGCAACGGCGACGTTGTCGATCGCGCGGTTGTTCAGATAGTCGGTCCAGGTGCCGGTGCGCTTGCCCGAGTCGAACCAGTTGCCCTGCGCCAGATTGTCGAGCGCGGTGCGGCTCGGCAGGGCGAAATCCTGTGAGTTGAGGTTGAGCCACACGCCCACGTTGCTGACGACGTTGTTGCGGATCGTGACGTAGCGCGATCCTTCGTCGAGATAGAAGGCGATGCCCCCCGGAACGTCATACACGTAGTTGTCGGCCAGCAGCGCGCCCGGGTCCGCCGACAGGTGGTAGATCGCGCCGCCGTCGGGGAACCATTGCTTCACGTCATGCACGCGGTTGCCGGTGACGACGGTGTCGCGCAGCGTAGTCGGCGTGTCGTAGGTGCGATTGCCCGGTGCGTCGTAATAGCCACGGCTTACCGCGTAGTAGACCGGGCTGCCGCCGGGATCGTTGGTGCCCCAACCCCAGCCGATATCGATCCCGTCATAGGGTGCGCCCGACACATCGTTATGCGCGATGATCGTGCCGGTCGCGTAGGTGACGAGGATCGCAGCCTGCTCGCGGTAGGCTTGCGAAACGGTGCTGATCACGTTGTCGCGGATCTGGACGTGGCGGATCGCCATTTCCGGGCGGGACGGGTGGTGCGCGTCGGGTGTGACCCCGCCGACCATGATCGCGCCACCGGCAAGGTCGGTGAAGCGCGAGCGGCGCACCTCGACCGCCGCTGCGCCAAGCCCGATGCCGCTGTCGTTCGCGTCGGCATTGTTGCCGATGCCGACTGCGATCTGGCCGAGTTGCGTGAACTCGTCGCCATCGAACACGATGCGGCTGGCGGCGGCGACCTGCACGGCGGCGGGCTGCTGGCGGAAGCGGTTGCGCATCGCCTCAAACGGCCAGCATCCCCACGAACAGTCGCGGACCGGATCGGCGGGATAGCCCGGCACGTCGCCGGCGAGATAGGCGCCGCTCTGCTGGCTGGCATAGCCCTCCGGCCCCGAGGGTTGCAGCCAGCTGGTGTGGCGGAAGCTGATCCCGCGGAACTGGAGATCGCGCACCGGCACATCATAGCTGCCGCTGATCGACATCAGCGATTCCAGTCTGGGAAGCACCACCGCGACATGATGCATGTCCTGCCCGGGAAGCGGCTTGTAATAGAGCTTGCCCGCCGCCGGATCGGCGAACCACTGGCCGCTTTCGCGCAGGAAGGGAAGGGCGTTGACGAAGAACAGCGCGGCGTTGTCGCCCCACACCGAGCGCGCGGCCGTATCGAAGCCGATCAGATTGTTGCGCCAGCCGGGCTGCTGCATGATGATGCGCGTACCCTCGATGCGATCGACCATGGCGTGGCGATCGGTGAACCAACCGGTGCTCTCGACCTCGGCGCGGTGTTGGTCAGGCAGGTCCGCGAGGAAGCGCCACGCCGGGTCGGTGATGTCCAGTCCCCATTCGTGGAAGGTGAAGGCGCTGCGCGGGGCGCGGACGCTCGCGCGTGCCGCCATGTGTCCGTCCACCCACAACTGGCGGGGATCGGCGCCGCGCGGTATCGCGGCCGTCCAGATGCCGCGTTTCACATCGGCAAGCGTCCAGCCGCTGACGGGCGTGCCGCCGGACAGTACCGGATGCGCACCGGCGGCCGCCTCCCAGCGCACGGTGAAGCCGTTCTGCCCGCCATCCGCGGCGGTGAAGCGCAAAGGTGCATCGAGCCGATAGATGCCATCACCAAGGCGTACCGTGACGTCGTGATCCGTATTGAGCCGCCGCACCGCCGCCTGTGCCCGCGCGATCGTCGCGAATGGCCGCGCGGGCGATCCGTCGGCGCTGTCCGACCCGGTGGGAGACACCGCGAGGACCACCGGAACTGGAGCTGGTCGGCTCCAGATGTGGATGTTGTTTGCGGATTGTTCGTGGCTGGCCGCGGGCGGACGATAGTCCGGGATCGGCAGGGTAGGCAGCGTCTGCGCGAGCGCGGCTGCCGGCGCTGCCACCGCGACCAGAGTGCTGACGGACAGGATCTGGCGGCGCGGGCGTTCGATATGGGGCATAGCGGCGGTGTGTCGCACGGGAAGCGAGGGTAGCGCCACGGTATTATGCGATTTTCGCCGCGTGCGGCAGCAGCGGCTATACCGTCGGGCAGACTCCGGGAAAATCGTGCAGACCATCAAATAATACGTTGTAAACTACAACAGTTGTAAGTAGCACCATTCCTGATTGACGCGCAGATCGTCAGCAGGAGAGGTTGGTTGATGACGCGACTGAACAGGCGGTGTGGCGCTACCACCGCCATAACTCTTATCTCCTTGATGTGCTCGACCGCCGGCGTCGCGCAGCAGCCGGGCGGCGACGATCCGCTGGTCGCGCGCCGCTCCTTCTACCTGCCGATGCGTGACGGGGTTCGCCTCGCGGTGAACGTGTACCGGCCCGCCAAGGCGGGTGTGGCGGACACCGCCAAGGCGCCGGTGGTGTTCGCCTTCACGCCGTACCGCGCGCGCTATTACGACAAGGGCAAGCTGGTCGAACTGCTCGACTCGCGCGAGTTCGGGCTGCGCAACTTGGTCCATGCGGGCTATGTCGTCGCCACCGCCGACATTCGCGGCAAGGGGGCATCGTTCGGCGCGCGGCGCGGCTTCCTCGACCAGACCGAGGCCAAGGATGGGGCGGAGATCGTCCAGTGGCTCGCGCACCAGCCGTATTCGAGCGGTGACGTCGGGCTGATCGGCTGTTCGTACCTCGGCGGCACCGCGATGCTGGTGGCGGGCGCGGCGCCGCCGGCGGTGAAGGCGGTGTTCGCCGCCGCAACCGATTGGGACAAATACGAGTTCGTGTCGCGTGGCGGCATCACCGGCCAGTTCAACACGCGGCCGGAGGAATCGACCGCGATCGACCTCGCCAGCGTGCCGGTCGACGGCGACACCGGCGGCGTGCTGCTGAAGCAGGCGGTCGCGCAGCACGCCGGCAATACGCCGATGGCGCCCTTGTGGTACGGCATTCCGTATCGCGACAGCATGTCCGCGCTGACCGGTACGCGATTTTGGGAAGAGGTCGGTCCGTATACCCATAAGGCGGCGCTGACGCGGCCCGGAATGGCGTGGTACCTGTGGGGCAACTGGAACGACGAGCCGACCGAGCAGATCATCCGCGCCGCGGCGAACCTGCCCGCCAAGATGATCATCGGTCCGGGCAGCCACTGCGAACCGCCCAAACAGTTCGACATCAACACCATCCAGAAACGTTTCTTCGACCGCTATCTGAAAGGCGAGCGGAACGGCATCGATACCGAGCCCAAATATGCATGGTGGCGGCAGGATGGCAGCGGCGGCGAACTGATCCGCTCCAACACGCTGCCGGGTGTCGGGGTGAAGCGTACCAGTCTGTTCTTGCAGCCTGATGGTGGTGTTCGCAGCGGTATGCTTGCCGACAAACCTGGCGGCAGCCCCACGCTCGATTACCCGATCGACTACAATATCTCCACCGATGCCTATTTCCCGTTCTGGCCCGAGACGCCGGATGCGCGCGCGGCGGTGTTCACCAGTCCCGCGCTGGCCGAGCCGGCGACGATCGAGGGCTATTCGGTGGTGTCGATCCGCGCCGCCGCCGATGGCCCGCAAGCCAACATCTTCGCCTATCTTGAAGACGTCGATCCCAGCGGCAAATCGGTCGTGCTGGCACAGGGCCGACTGGCGGCGAGCCACCGCAAGTTGAGCAAGCCGCCCTACGACGACCTCGACCTGCCATACCATTCCGGGCTGAAGCGCGACGCGGAGCCGCTGGTGCCGGGGCAGCCGGCGACGTTGGTGTTCGACCTTTCGCCACGGTCTTACGTGGTGCCGGCGCATCACCGTCTGCGCGTCGCCCTCGCCGGCGCCGACCCGCGCCAGCGCAACCTCGCCGCGATCAAGGACGGGCTTGCCAAACGCTGGACGATCTACGGCGCGGCATCACGCATCGACATTCCATTCAAAACACCGGTCCGTTTCGAGGCCGGCACCGAAAAGAGCATGGGAGAGGCAAAATGACGACGAACATGATGCGAGGTCTGGCGCGATCGGGCGTAGCGGTTGCGGCGTTGATCTGGACGGGCGCGGCCTATGCGCAGGCGGTCACGCCGGAGCCGGGCCAGAATGCCCCCGCCACGCAGGTGCCCGACGAAACCGATGCGGCGCGTGCGCAGCTCAGCACCAGCGGCACCGCGCTGCCGCCGGACGCCACGACCACGCAGGCGCCTGCGGACGTGGTCGTCACCGGCAGCCGTATTCGCGGTGTCGCGCCGGTTGGTTCGTCGCTGATCGAACAGACGCGTGCGGATCTGCTCTCCTCGGGCGCGACCAATACCACGCAGCTGGTGCAGAACCTGCCGCAGGTGATCAACCAGGGCGTGAGCGAAGGCAGCCGCAGCACCTCGGGCGGTGCTGGCAACATCACCTACAGCTCGGGCTTCAACATTCGCGGTATCGGCCCGTATGCCACGCTGACACTGCTCAACGGCCACCGCATCGTGCAATCCGGCTCGTCGGGCGGTCTGCCCGATCCGAGCGCGATCCCGACCATCGCGGTCGAGCGGGTCCAGGTGGTCGCGGACGGCGCCTCGGCGATCTACGGCTCGGACGCGGTGGCGGGCGTGGTCAACCTCATCACGCGGCGGCGCTTCAACGGGCTGGAAGCGCGCGCGCAATACGGCCTCGCGGCCGATCAGGGCTATAACCAGTACAACATCGGCATCATCGGCGGACATAGCTGGGGAACCGGCAACCTGACGTTGTCGTACGAACATAGCGGCCACGGCGCGCTTAACGGCCGCGACCGCGACTTCTACGGTGCGGATCTGCGCGCGCGCGGCGGTGGCGATTACCGCGGCACCCAGTGCAACCCGGCCAACATCGCGATCAACGGCACCAACTACGCGCTGCCCGGCCTGGTCGCGGGGTCGGTCAACAAGTGCGACACGCTGAAAACGCAGGATCTCATCCCGGCGCAGCGGCGCGACAGCGTGATGGGATCGGTCACGCAGGAGATCGGCTCGCGTATCACCCTGACCGGTGACCTGCTCTACACACGCCGCGATTTCCAGTTCAACCCGGCGCTCACCACCGCGACGGTGGTGCTGCCCAGCACCAACCCGTATTTCATCCTGCCGCCCGGCGTGGTGGCGACGTCGGAGACGGTGCAGACCAATTTCGGCGGGCAGGGGCCGGTCAACAGCACGCGCGGCTTCTCCAAGGTGCTGGAGGGTACGGCGGGTCTCAACTGGAAAATGTTCGGCGACTGGCAGCTCGACGCGAGCTACACCTATGGCCGCGACGAAAGCCTCAGCACCTCGACGCAGGGCGTGAACAACGGCGCGCTTGCCGCCGCGCTTGCCAGCGCCAACCCGGCGACCGCGATCAACCCGTTCGGTGGCAACAGCGCGGGCGTGCTCAATAGTGTCTTCAACCAGGTGTTCGGCGCACCCGGCGTGAATGAAGAGCATGAGGGCGAAGTCAGCGTTTCGGGCTCGCTGTTCCACCTGCCCGGCGGCAACGTGCGCGCGGCGCTTGGTGGCGAATATGTGCGGGAGAGCATCTATACCGGCCTCGACAGCGGGCCGGCGAATGCGGTCAATTCCTCGCGCACCTATGCCGCGCGCAATATCAAGTCGGTGTTCGGCGAACTGCGCGTGCCGATCTTCGGCGACGATAACTCTATCCCCGGTTTTCATGCGCTCGATCTGTCGCTCGCCGGGCGGTACAGCGACTATTCGGATGTCGGCCACACCAGCAACCCGAAGATCGGCATAAATTGGGAGCCGGTACGCGGGCTGAAGCTGCACGGCAGCTACGGCACGTCGTTCCGTGCACCGATCCTCACGCAGATCAAGGGCGCGGTCGATGCGTTGTTCATCCAGAACTACAACACACCGAACGGTGTGGTGACGGGCGCGACGCTGTCCGGCTTCGCCAACGGCAACCCGCTGACGCCCGAACACGCGCGCACCTGGTCGCTGGGGGCCGATCTCGTTCTGCCGGCGCTGCCGAACTTCCGGGCGAGCGTGAACTATTTCAACATCGACTATACCGGCCAGATCAACGCCATCCTGTCCGACCTGTCGATCCTGCAGGGCGGCGCATCGGCATCGCAATATGCCGATCGCATCGTCCAGGGCGCGCCGGCGGCGGCCTTGATCCAGCAATTCGTGCAGCAGGGCTATCCTGTGTTCGGCGTGCTGCCCAACAACCCGACGCTGTTCGTGTACGGGCAGAACGTCAACGCCGGCAAGACGCTGGCGGAGGGGCTGGACTTCCAGCTGTCGTACCGGCTCAGCCACTTCAACATCGCCACCAACGGCACGTACTTCACGCGCTACCGTACCGCTGTGTCGACCGTCGCGCCGTTCCTCGACAGCGTGAACACGATCTTCAACCCGCCGCGCTTCCGCTCGCGCAGCTCGGTCGGGTATGACAACAACGGCACCAGCGCGGTGGTGTTCTGGAACTACACCAACTCGTACAAGAACAACCGCGTCACGCCGACGCAGACGGTGAAGGATTACTCCACCTTCGACCTGCACGTCGCGCACCGCTTCGACGGCATGCTGAGCGACAAGAACAAGCTGACGCTGGCGGTGGATGTATCGAACCTGTTCAATGTCGATCCGCCGTTCGTCAACATCCCGGAAAGCCCGAACGGCGGCGGTGGGTTCGACCCGACCGTGTCCAATCCGATCGGGCGGATCATCTCGATCTCGGCAACCGTCTCGCTATGACGGTACGGCGGTCTGTATGTCTGAAAGGCGGGGGCGCGGCGCGTGCCCCCGCCCTGCGGCGGCGATCACTTGCGGAAGACGGAATCGTAAACCCGGTCGAGCAGGCCGCTCAGCACCTGGAGATCGTGCGGGCCAAGCACGTTGAGCACGTCCTGTTCGACATCGGCCAACCGGGCGAACAGCTTGACCAGCGCAGCCTCACCGACCTCGGTGGTGTACAGCGCATGGCGCCGCCGGTCGTCGGGCGAGCGACGGCGTTCCGCCATGCCGAGCCGTTCGAGATCATCGACGACGGCAACCGCCGCCGATTTGTCGAGCCCGACCTCACGCGAAAGTTTTGCCTGCGAGAGACCGGGATTGGCGGAGATGATGGCGAGCGCGGAGAACTCACCCGGGCGCAGCCCGATCGCGACGCTTTGCGTACTGAACGCGCCGGACAACTGGTTCTGGATACGCCGCAGCCGAAAACCGATGAAATTGCCGAGCCGGCCAAGTTCGAGATGTTCTTCGTTGACGGCTTTGGGTCGGGTTGGAGCAGGCATATACCGGCCTTAGTCAATCAAGTTGGTCAAACAAAGCGTGTTTATGACACGCCGCGATTGGCGCGCGACTGGCGCATGGCGGAGCGTTACACGCGGTTATGAACGACACCGATCAGATCCTGACGGACGCGACGACGCCGATTGGCCCTGAGCCTGTGCCGAACGCGCGATCCGCCACCGCGTACATACGGCGGGGGGCGCTCGGCGTCGGCGCGGTCGCGTTGTTGCTGGCGATGGCGACAGACGCGCTTGCGGTCGCGGGACGGCACCTTGGCTTCACCTTCCTCGGCGCGATCGAGATTTTTGAGGCTTGCGTGGTGATCGCCGCGACCTCTGCGATCGTTATCGCCACGATCGACCGCAGCCATGCGCGCGTTCGTATCCTGCTGGAGCAGGTCGGCGCGGGCGTGGCGGGCGCGCTCGATCGTGCGGCCGATCTGGTCAGCGCGTTGGTCTTCGTGGTGCTGATCGCCGGCTCGGTGTGGCTGGCGAGCGATCTTTGGAACGGGCATGAGGTTACCGAAGTGCTGAACCTGCCGGTGCGCTGGCTGCGCGCGATCTGGATCGCGGGCGCGGTGCTGGCGGCGGCGATCTTCACCGGCCAAGCCGTGTGGCGGCGGACATGACGATGATCCCCGAAGTCGCCGGTGTGATCGGCATCGTCTGCCTGCTGGGCGTTCTCGCGCTTGGTCTGCCGATCGGGGTGAGCCTGATCGTGATCGCGGTGGGCGGGCTGTCGCTCCTGATCTCACCGGAGGCGGCGCTTATCAAGGCGGGCGTGGTCAGTTTCTCGACGATCAGCCGCTATGAATTAGGCGTGCTGCCGTTGTTCGTGTTGATGGCGCATCTGTGCTTCGCGGCCGGCGCCAGTCGCGACTTCTTCGATACCGCCGCGCGCTTCGTCGGGCATCGGCGCGGCGGCCTCGCCATCGCCTCGATAGGCGGGTGCGCCGGGTTCGGCGCGATCAGCGGGTCAAGCCTCGCGACCGTCGCCACCGTCACGTCGGTGGCGCTGCCGGAGATGCGCAAGGCGAATTACGCGCCATCGTTCGCAACGGGTGCACTGGCGGCGGGCGGTACGCTCGGTTCGCTGGTGCCGCCCTCGGGCGCGTTGATCGTGTTCGGCATCGTTGCGGAACAATCGATCGGCAAGCTGTTCGCCGCCTCGATCATCCCCGGGCTGACGCAGGCGCTGTTCTACGTCATCGCGATTTCGGTGATGTGCCGGATCAACCCGGCCCTCGGCCCGCGCACCGCACGCGTGCCTTGGGGGCAGCGGATGGCCGGACTGGTGCGGGTGATCGACATCGCCGCGCTGATCCTGTTCGTGATCGGCGGGCTGTTCATCGGCTGGTTCACGCCGACCGAGGCGGCGTCGGTCGGCTCGGTCGCGGCACTGCTGCTGTGCTGGTGGCGCGGAAAGCTCACCCGCGCGGCGGTGATGGGCGCGCTCGACGCGACCTTGCGCACGACCGGCATGATCTACCTCGTCATTATCGGAGCGCTGCTGTTCGCGACATTCGTCAGCGTAACCGGGGTGGCGGGTGCGCTGGCGGGTGCGGTCGGCAGCTTCCATGCCTCTCCGGTGCTGACGATCGTGGCGATGGCGGTGGCGCTGCTGGTGCTGGGATCGTTCCTCGACGGCATAGCGCTGATGCTGCTGACCACCCCGATCTTCCTGCCGATCATCCACGAACTGCACATGAGCCCAATCTGGTTCGGCATATTCCTGGTGCGGACCATGGAGATCGGTTTCGTCCACCCGCCGCTCGGCCTCAACGTCTATGTCATTCAGGGCATCGCCAAGGATATCCCGCTGGCGACGATCTTCCGTGGAATCGTGCCGTTCCTGATCGTCGATTTCCTCCACCTCGCGCTGCTGATCGCGGTGCCGATGCTGGCGCTGTGGCTGCCGGGGAGGATGGGATGAAGTACCTCACGCTTCTGTGCATGGCAGCGGCGATGCTGCTCGCCGGCTGCACGCGGCCGGACCCCAACGTGACGACTCTCACTTACGCCAGCCCGTACCCGCCGAGCCATCCGTTCAGCAAAGCGGATATCACGTGGATGAAGTGGGTGGAGGCGGCGTCGCATGGTCGTATCAAGATCCACCCGCTGTGGAGCGGCGCGCTGCTGTCGAGCGACCAGAGCATGGAGGAGATTCGCCACGGCGTCGCCGATGTCGGGCTGATCACGCCGATCTACACGCTCGGCAACGCACACGCGCAACGCGCACAGGTCGGCTTCTACGGGCATGTCGGCTCGATCGCGCAGCAGGTCGGCGTGTATAAGTGCCTGCTCGCGACCTTCCCGGTGCTGCGCGACGAACTGAAGGGCCTGCACGTGCTGGCGGTGCAGGGCGGCAATCTGCCCGGTATCCTCACCCGCACGCGGGCGATTCACAGCCTCGCCGATCTGCGCGGCCTGCGCATCCGCTCGCCGGCCGAGAACACCGCAGTGCTGCGCGCGCTCGGCGCCGATCCGGTCGATATGCCGATGGGGGCGGTCTATCCCGCGCTTGCCAAGGGCGTGATCGACGGCGTGATCGCACCGGCCGACACCCTGAAAAGCCTGAACTTCGCAGAGGTTGCGTCGCACTTCGCGACGCTGAAGGTCAGCCGTGGCGCGTATCCGGCACGTGCGATGAACGCCGCGCGCTGGAACGCGCTGCCGCGTGATCTCCAGCAGATCCTCGCCCGCAGCGAAACGGTGTGGGAGGACGCGCTTAACCAACAGATCACCACCGCCGAGCAGATCGGCCGCGCCTATGGCGAGCAGCACCATGTCGCGTTCGTGCCGGTGCCAGCCGCCGATCAGGCGCGCTTCGACGCGCTGTACGACCGCGACTCCGCCGCCACCGCCGCATCGCTCATCCGCTTCGGTGTCGATGGCACACCAATCTTCCAAGAAGCCCAGCGGCTTATCCGATCATCGCCGGACGGCAGCGCGCCCCTCTGCCCACCGGCCGCACCCAACACGCGACAGGAACCGAAATGACCAACACCCAATCCCGCCCGCTCGAAGGCCTGCGCGTGATCGACCTTACCCGTGCGCTCGCCGGGCCTTATGCGACGTTGCTGCTTGCCGGGCTCGGCGCCGAAGTCATCAAGGTCGAAGACCCGCACGGCGGTGATCTCGCGCGGGACAACAGCCCCTATGTCGGGCGCGACGGCATAACTGTCGAGCGCACGCATGACGACGACATCTCGATCTCGCACCTCGCCCGCGCGCGTGGCAAACGCGGTGTGTCGCTCAACCTGAAGTCCGAGGCTGCGCGCGGCGTATTCGCCGACCTGTGCGCCCACGCCGATATCGTGGTGGAGAATTTCGCCGCCGGCACCGCCGACAGGCTCGGCGTGGGCTACGATGTCGCCAAGGCAGCCAAGCCCGACATCATCTATTGTTCGCTGTCGGGTTTCGGGGCGGATCGTCCGGACGGCAAGGCGATGGATGTCATCATCCAGGCGCTGTCGGGCGCGATGTATACCAGCGGCGATCCCGATGCGCCGCCGGTGCGGATGGGCATCCCGGTCGCCGACATGCTCGCGCCGGTGTTCGCGGTGATCGGCATCCTCTCCGCATTGGAACAGCGCCATCGCACCGGCGAGGGGCAGCATATCGACGTGTCGATGCTTGGTGCGCTCACCTCGTTCGTTGCGATCGAGAACTGGTCCGCGCTGGCCGCCGCCGGCATGCCGGCGCGGACCGGGCTTACCGTGCAGCGGCTGTCGCCGTTCGGCGTGTTTGCCTGTGCCGACGGCTATGTCGCCATCGTGGGCGTACACGAAAAGCTCGCGCAGGGTCTGTTCCGCGCGATGGAGCGGCCGGAACTGGGCAAGGACCCGCGCTTCGCCGGGCGTGACCTGCGCGTGGCCAACGCGACTGTGCTGGAGGCGGAGATCACCGCTTGGTCCTCGCAGCATACGGTGGCGCATGTCGTGGCGGCGTTGCAGGCGGAAGGCGTGCCGGTCGCGCCGGTCCGCCACCCGGAGGAGGCGCTGATCGACCCGCGCGTGGTCGAACGCGGCGAGACGATGCCGCTCGCGCACCCGTCTTACCCTTCCACGGTCGACCTGCGCAGCGTCGGCGTGCCGATCACCTTTTCGTCGGCGCGGACGGGCTTCGACGAGGTGCTGCCGGTTCATATCGGCGAGCATAATGCCGAGGTATTCCGCGATCTGCTCGGCTATGACGATGCGCGTATCGCCGCGCTGGCGCTCGACGGGGCGATCTGATGACCGGAGCCGCGAACGCACTGGCCGCGATCGCGGCGGCCTATCGTGATCCCGATGCGGTCGCGCGTGGACTGGCGGCGGATGGGCGGCGGGTGATCCGCACGATCGGCAGCGATGCGCCGGATGCGTTCCTGCGGGCGGCGGGGTTCGCGCCGGTGCGGGTGGCGCCGCCAGATATGGCGACTCCGCGTGCTGACGCGCTGATCGGGCCTGCGACGGCCCGCAGACGCATGCACCGGCTGCTCGAATGGCTGCTCGATCCCGCCCAGGCCGACACACCCATTCTCATCACCCGCGCCGACAGCGAACAGCCGCAACTGTTCGCCGCCTTGCGGGAACTTCGGCGGCTCGGCGCGGCGGGGCCGAAGCGGTTCGCGATGCTGGATCTGCTGCATCAGCCGCGCGAGAGTTCCCGGGCGTATAATCGCGGGCGGCTCGCGCAGCTTGGCGCATGGTTGACCGAACAGGGCGGGGTGGTGCCAACCGACGACACGATCGCTGCCGGGCATGTCGTCGAAGCGCAGTTGCGGGAGCGCGCGCTGATGGTCCACGCGCAGCGCAGCGCCGCGTCGCCGACCCTGGGCGGAACCGACTTCCTCCGCATCGTCGGCGCATCGGCGGTGCTGCCGCCAGACGTCCTGACCGCGCACCTGGACGCGATTCTCGCCGCGCCCGCCGCGCCAGTGGTGGCCGCCCGCAGGATCTGGGTAACGGGCAGCGCACCCGAAGACGACCGCGTCTACGCCGAGATCGAGCGGGACGGCGCGGTGATCGTCGGCGAAAGCCACGATTGGGGCTTGGCGCGGTTCCGCGTACCACCCGCCGGAACGCTGGAAGAGTTCAGCCAGCCTGACCGACTCGCTCCCCTGACGGCACGCGGGATCGCAACGCTGGCGGGAGAGGCTATCGCCGATGCGCGCACTGTCGGTGCCGACACGATCATCAACCTCGCGCTCGACGGCGATGAAGTGGCACCATGGCTGGTCAAGCCGCTGCGCGCGCAGGCGGGCGGATTGCAGATCGCGCCATTCGTGCGTCCGGCCCCGCCCGAAGCGGCTCCCGAACGATCCGCCTCCACAGCGCCACGCATCGCACCGGAGCGCAGCCGCAAGGCGCTGAACGTCGCGGCGGATTTCGGCGCCTATCAACGCGAGTGGTTTGCGGGCATCCGCGCCGCGGTGGCGGACGGTGCCCCGTTCGCGGTGGTAAACGCCAACGCCCCGCAGGAGATTCTCCGCGCATTCGGCGTGCCGTTCGTGGTCAACCAGTGGTGGGCGTCGATCGTCGCGGCGAAGCGACAGTCCAGGCGCTATCGTGGCCTGCTTGCCGATCACGGCTATCCCGCTGACGTTGAGGCGTACAGCACGCAGGCGCTGGCGGCGGCGTTCGATGACGATGCGGATCAAGCGCCCTGGGGCGGCTTGCCATCACCTGATTTCGTTCACGCCATCGCCTCGTCCGATCCGACACCCGCCATCTTTGAAGCGATGGCGGTCGAGCATGCCGCCGCCCGCTTCGTCTACGAACGCACCGTCGATCCGCGACCGGAGATCGAGACGCGCTGGTGGGAGGTGATGCACGATGATTGGGAGGTCGCGCTCGAGCCGGAGCGGCTCGACCTGCTCGTCGCGGAACTGCGCGCCGTCGTCGCCGAGATCGAGCAGGCGACCGGTCGCAGCTTTGACGAAGCGCGCTTCCGCGAGGTGATGACGCTGGTGAATGAACAGGAGAGCTACTACCGCGCGACCCGCGACCTGATCGCGCGGGCGGTGCCGGCGCCGATCAGCATTGTCGACAGCATGCCCGCGACGATGGTGCCGCAGTGGCACCGTGGCAGCGTGTGGGCGCGCGATGCGGCGCGGGCGTTTCACGACGAGGTGGCGGCGCGCGTCGCTGCCGGGCAGGGCGTGACGAACGAGGAGCGCGTTCGCCTGATGTGGGTGGGGCGCGGCCTGTGGAGCGATACCGCGTTCTACCAGCGCTGGGAGGAGAGCCATGGCGCGGTGTTCGTGTGGTCGATGTACCTCGCGCTCGCGGCGGACGGATATATCCGCAACTTCGATGGCGGGCGCGATCCGATGCGGGCGCTTGCCGCGCGGTTTCTGACGATGGGGGACGAACTGCGGATGCCGAGCTGGTCAGGGCCATGGCATGTGCACGAGGCGCAGTCGCACCAGATCGACGGTGCCGTCGCGCTCTCCGATGCCGATCCCTTCACCGTGCGCGCGCTGGTCGATGCCGGGATCCCGGTGCTGGAACTCGGCGTCGACAATTTCGCGCTCGGGCCGGACGATCTCGAGCGGCTGAACACGCGTGTCGTGGCATTCATCGAAGGTCCGGCAGGCGCGCGTGGGGCGGCGCGGCTGGGCGGAGCGGCGTGAGCGGTCCACTCACCGGGGTGCGCGTGCTGGAGTTCTCACGCTATCTGCCGGGCACCTATTTCGGCTGGATCGCGGGTGACATGGGGGCCGATGTGATCCGCATCGAACATCCCCGTGAACTCGCGAAATCCGAGGCGATGTTCGGCGCGAGCGGCGATGCCACGGCGATGCGACGCGATCGCGCCCGGCCGACCTATACGCGCAACAAGCGCAGCATCACGCTCAACCCCGGCCACCCGGACGCGCGACGCGTGCTCGACCCGTTGATCGCGTCGGCGGACGTGCTGGTGGAGGATTTCCGGCCCGGCACGATGGCGCGGCTCGGGCTCGGTTACGACGCGGTGGCGGCGATCAACCCGCGGCTGGTCTATGCCTCGGTCAGTTTCGCTGGGCAGCACGGCCCGCTCGCGCACCGTGCCGGGCATGATCCTGCCGCGCTGGCGGCGGCGGGGGTGTTGTCGCGGCTGAACGGTCAGCCGGTGCCGACGCTGCCGGGGGTTCAGGTCGCCGATGTGATGGCGGGCGCGCACGCGACGATCGCGATCCTGCTTGCCCTGGCGGCGCGCGCGGCAAGCGGGTGCGGGTCGCATGTCGACGTGGCGATGATCGACGCGGCGATGCCCTTGCTGATGGTCGGCCTCGGCCGTGCCGATGATCCCGGCGATGTCGGTGCGCCCGACGGCGCATGGCATCCGAAGGGCGGGGTGTGGCGCTGCGCCGACGCAGCCTATCTGTGCACCACCGACATGGAACCACGCTATTGGGCGCGCTTCTGTGAGGCGATCGGAAGGCCCGATCTTGTCGCGCACCAGTTCGACGTCGCAGCATATCCGGCGATCCATGCCGACCTCGTCACGCTGTTCGCAAGCCGACCGCGCGCCGACTGGCTGGCGCTGTTCGAACGGGCGGACACGCAGGCGATGCCGGTCCTCACGCCGGGCGAAGCGCTGCGCCACCCCAACGTTGCCGCACGCGGGATGCATGTGGAACTCGACCTAGCCAGCGGCGGTACGGTGGAGCAGATCGGAACGCCGTTCACGATTAGCGGCGTGACGCCCGGCCCACACCGCGCGGCGCTGCTGCCTGGCCACGACCGCGACGCCATCCTGACCGAGATCGGGTTTGCGCAAGACGAGATCGACAGCCTGGCGGCAAGCGGCGTGTTCTCCAGCACGCAAGGTGCCGGCGCATGAGCGCGCTACTCGGCCTGAGAGTGATCGACTTCACGCACGCCATTTCCGGACCGACCTGCACCAACATGCTGGCGCAGCTCGGCGCCGAGATCGTCAAGATCGAGCCGCCGGGGCGTGGCGACGGCTTTCGCCATTATACCGAACATGGCGGCGCGCCGTTGCTCAGCATCCCGTTCGCCGCGATCAACGCGGGCAAGCAGTCGCTCGCACTCGATCTCAAGAGCGCGGCGGGCCAGCGCATCGCACGCGATCTCATCGCCACCGCCGATGTGGTGGTGGAGAACTTCCGGCCCGGCGTGATGGCGCGGTTGGGGCTTTCGCCCGACGATCTGCGCGCCGCCGACCCGGACCTGATCGTCGTGTCGATCAGCGGCTTCGGGCAGGATGGGCCAATGGCGCACTATGGCGCGTACGATCACATCGCGCAGGCTGCTTCGGGTATCGCGGCGATGAACGCGACCGCGGACGGGCCGCTCAAGATCGGCATCCCGATCATCGATTCCTTCACCGGCTATGTCGCTGTTATCGCGCTGCTGGCGGCGCTCCGCACGCGCGACGCGGGTGGTGGGGGCGCGCATCTCGACATCGCCATGCTCGATGCGGCGTTGAAGCTCGTCAACACGTCGGTGGCGGTGCATTCGGCGACGGGTACGGTGCCGATGGGGACGGGAAATCGCGGGTTTCGTCTCGTCGCGACGTCGGAGTTCTACCCGACCGGCAACGGCTGGATCGCCCTGGGCGCCAACGAACAGACGCAGGTCGCCGCGCTGTTCCGGGTGCTTGGCCATCCGGCGATGATCGACGATCCACGCTTCGCCACGCATTCGGCGCGCACCGCGCACTACGCGGACTTACGGGCATGGCTGATCGAAACGCTGGCCGGCTTCGACGCGGCGATGCTGGAGCGCGATCTTGTCGCGGCCGGCGTCGCGGCGGTCCGATTGCGGGATGTCGGCGAGATCGCGGGTGATCCGCACATTCGCCAGCGCGGAACGCTCGAACAGGTCGAGGTGCCGGGGGACGAACGCCCGCTCGACGTGGTCGCCGGGTTCGCCGACGCGGCGCGGGTCGGCGCGCGGGTGCCGCTGCTCGGGGAGCATGGCGACGCGGTGCTCGCCGCACTCGGCCTCGATCCGGCGGCGATCGCGGCATTGCGTCGGGACGGGGTGGTGGCGTGATCGAGATCGTCTTTCTCGGCGACCTGATCCTCGACGTGCCGGAGCCCGACCATTGGCTCGCGGGCGTGGCGCCGATCACCCGTGCCGCCGATCTTGCGATCGGGCATCTCGAAGTGCCGCATACCACGCGCGGGCAGGAGATGGTTGGCGACGTACCCGCGCCCGGTGCCGACCCGGCACACCTTGCCGCGCTGGCGCGCGCGAGGATCGGCATGGTGTCGCTTGCTGGCAACCACATCGCGGATTGCGGGCGCGAGGGCATCGTCGACACGATCGCCGAACTTGACCGGCTGGGCATCGCTCATGCCGGCGCTGGCGTCGACCTCGCGCAGGCGGGGCGGCCGGCGGTGCTGGCGCCGGATGGCGTGCGCGTAACACTGCTCAGCTACAATTGCGTCGGGCCGGAGATCAGTTGGGCGAGCGATACGCGCGCCGGCTCCAACCCGTTCGTCGTCCGCGCCGCCGATGGCGGACCGACCCGCCCGCAGGCGGACCTGATCGAGGCGGACCCGGCCTCGCTCGACAAGATGGCGCGGCAGATTGCCGATGCACGGCGCAGCGCCGACGTGGTGGTGGTGGCGCTCCACAAGGGGATCACGCACCGCCCCGCCGCGCTTGCGCCCTACGAGCGACCGGTATCCCATGCCGCGATCGACGCGGGCGCGGATATCGTTGTCGGGCATCACGCGCATATCGTGCGGGGGATTGAGATGTATCGGGGCAGGCCGATCTTCCACGGCCTCGGCAACGGCGTGGTCGTGACACATGCGCTCAGCCCCGCGCAGGACCATCCCGCTCGCGCCGAATGGGCGGAGCGGCGCAAACGGATGTTCGGCTTCGAACCGGACCCGGCCTACACGCTGGCGCCATTCCATCCGGAGGCGGTGAACGGCATGATCGGGCGATGTCGCATCGATGCCGGTACGGTCGTGGAGACGGCGTTCCGGCCGATCTGGTTCGCACCGCCCGGCCGGCCGGAGCCGGCGACGGGCACCCAGGCACAGGCGATCGCCGACTATATCGATGTGGCGGGCCAGCGTGCGGGTCTCTCTCCGCTGGACCGGACGTGGGCCGGCGAGTGGGTTCGGGTCGCCGGTTAAGCGACCCGGAGCGTTATCTCAGTCGATCCGCTTCTTGCGCAGCGTCCACTGGCTGTCGGTGCACAGCCGGCAATCCTTGCCCTTGAACCAGCGCGCGGCAGCGGCATCGTGGCGGAGTTGCCATGCCAGCCACGCAACATCGACCTGCGTGACGCGGCCGCCGTTGTCGTCGTGGAAAGTGCCGCCATGCCCGACGTTCAGACTGGCGAGCGCGACCGGTACGGTGTCGATCTTGTCGAAGTCGTCGTTGCCGTTCGGCCAGGCGATGTCGGTCGGCCCGCCCATGATGTAGAGCACCGGCGTGTGCAGTTTCTTCAGTTCCGATTTGGCGATGGTGATGCCGCGGATCGGGTTGGTATTGTCCTTGAAGATGCCGCTGTTGTGGATGATGACCGCGCGGATGCGGGGATCGGCGGCAACCTGAAGCGCCTGCAATCCGCCGCAGCTATGCCCGGACACGGCGAGCAGTTTCGGATCGATCCGCTGATAGAGCGGGCTGCCCTTGCGCGCGTTTTCGGCGAGCGCCCAGTCGAGACCGGCGGAAACCTCAACCGACGTGGTCTTCACGCCAAGCGGGCCGGGCGGCGGGGGCGTATCGACATGCGGCGGCGCGCCGGGGCCGGACAAGACGGTGCCGGGTGCGATCACGAGATACCCGTGCGAGGCGATCTCCGCGAGGTGCAACCGTGCGCTGGCGCCATCGTCGCTGCACCCGCCGTTGCCCCACACCAGCACGCCGAGTTTCTGCGCGCCCATCGCGGCGGGATCGGCGGGGCGGTACAGCACATGATCGGGCAGGCCGGGATCAGTCAGCTTCACGGCCGGGTACGGGCCGGTGCCGTGCGTATCGGGTTTGGCATCATAGGTGGCCTGCGCCGCACGCATCGCGTCCGGTGCGGGTGCGGCCTGCCCCCAGGCCACGCCGCCGGCAGCGAGTGTCAAAGCGGCGGCGGTCAACGTCGCGATCTTCATGCGTCCTCTCCTTTAATTATGAGTCGGTATCGCTGATCGTGATACCGCTATGTACCATAGCAATAGCTTTTTGAACGCGATAGCGATACGCGCATCGGATGAAAGAAGACCAGATCGAGACCGGGTTTCGCGATGTGATCGCCGATCGGCTCGGCTATGTGCTGCGCCGTGCGTCGGGTGTGATGATGAGTGCGCTTGGCGCTGCGCTGGCGGCGATTCCGCTCCGTCCGGTCGAGGCGACGATCCTGATCCTCATCGGCGAGAATACGGGCTGCACGCAAAGTGAGATCGGTCGCGTGCTGGCGATCAAGCGGGCCAACATGGTGCCGCTGATCGCCGACCTGCTTGCCAAGGGGCTGATCGAGAAACGCCCGGTCGATGGGCGCTCGCAAGCCTTGTCGTTGACGCCGCAGGGTCTGGTCCAACGCGATGCCGCGGAGGCGATCATTCACGCGCACGAGCGTCGCTTCGAGGCGCTGTTCCCACCCAGCAAGGTCGCCGCGCTGCGCAGTGCGCTGGTGCGGATCGCGGCGGAGGGAGACGAGGAGGGCTGACGATCCGCCTTATTGATGCGCCGCCGCGTGGTGCGGCTCCAGCAAGCCGCTGTCGGCGAGCCAATCATTCAGGCGGTCGGGCCAGTGCAGGATCGAGATTCGATTGGATTCGTCCAGATTGAAGGCGTGGGTGCTGTCCCCGTACATGTGCAATTCCGCCGGCGTGCCCGCCTTGCGAAGCTGTTCGTACAGCGCGACCGCCGGAGCGGCGCAGCATGGATCGAGGCTGCCGGCGGTGATGAACGCGGGTGGTGCGCCGGCCGCGTTCTTGGCCGGAATGCCGAGCGGGCCGGGGAACACCAGCACCTGGAAATCGGGCCGCGCCGACAGCGCATCGATGGCGTCGGTCTTTGGCCGACCGGCGGGTTCGGGATTGTCGGCGATCAGCGAGACAAGCTCGCCGCCGGCCGAGAACCCCATCACCCCGACCCGCGCGGGATCGATCCCGTAGTCGGCGGCATGGGCACGCACCCAGCGCACGGCACGGCGGGCATCGTCGGCAGCATCGCCCTCGATCGTGTAGGGCGAGCCGGGTTCGCGGGCGAGCCGGTACTTCAGTACGAACGCCGAAATGCCCATGCGGTTGAGCGCGACCGCGGCTTTGGTGCCCTCGTTCGTCCAGACCAGCAGCTTGTGGCCGCCGCCGGGGAAGATCACGATCGCGGTGCCGGTATTGTGCGCCGGCAGCGCCGGAAATGCGAGCAGCGACGGATTGCGGATGTTGCGCACCCAGTAATCACGGCCTATTTCCGGCGTGACCGGGCGAGTGTCGTGACCCGGCGGTCCCTTCGCCCACAGCGGTATCGAAACCGGCGCGGGTTGGACAACCGGCGCCGGGTCTTGTGGTGCGGGCGCATTCGCGATCAGCGCGGTACAGGCGAACAGGGCGAGCAAGGTCAGGCGCACAGGCTTCTCCTAAGGACGACCGTCTTTCGGGCCGTTACCGCTATCATATACGTTAGGAGGCAAGAGGATAGCCGGTTTCGCAGACAATCTCCGGGCTTCCCCAGACGCACTGATCCGCTATGGTTGCGGTATCATGAAAGCCGCCCGGCAGACCGGGGGCGTCCGAGGGGATGAACAATGGCCAAAGTCCGCCCGATCCTGACCGCAGCAATCGCGCTGATCGCCGTTGATCCCGCAGCGGCGGCGCAACTTGCCGCCTCCGCGCCGCCGCCGGGTACGGCCGACAGCGGCTACCGCGAGCAGGGGCCGGGCCAGATCGCGCGTTTCCCCGGCAACGGCACCGGCGCGTTCCAGACCCGCCGCTATCGCGACCTGTTCGCCGAACAACTCGGCACCCGGCCCGGGGAAGCCGAAGCCAAGGTCGAGGCGGCGTTCCAGCAGTTCTTCCACGGCGATGGGCAGGAGGAGCGTGTCTATTTCGAAACCGGCGCGAACGCGAACGGCCCGCTCGCCTACATCACCGACTGGGCGAACAACGACGCGCGAACCGAGGGCATGAGCTACGGCATGATGATTGCCGTGCAGCTCGGCCATAAACGCGAGTTCGACGCGCTGTGGAACTGGTCGAAGACGTACATGCTCATCACCGATCCGAAGAACCCGTCGGTCGGCTATTTCGCCTGGTCGATGGCGACGGACGGCTCGCCACGTTCGACTGGTGCTGCGCCCGATGGCGAGGAATATTACGCGATGGCGCTGCTGTTCGCGGCGCGGCGCTGGCCGGGCGGACACGGTATCTACGATTATCAGGCGCAGGCCGACACGATCCTGCGCGGGATGCGGCATCATCCGGTGCTGACGGGTACGTCGCCCTTCCGCATCCACCCCGGCGATGCGCCGTTCGTCGAACCCGATGCGCCGTGGCCGAGCCTCAACAACCGCGCCGGCGCCGCCGACGCCGCGAAGGCCGGCACGCCGTGGCCGCCTTATCACCCCAGTCATCGCCCGCGCACCGTCACCGTCGGGCCGATGGTGGACGAGCCCCACGCGATGGTGCGCTTCGTCGCGGAGACCAACGTCGATGGTACCGACGCCTCCTATCACCTGCCGGCCTTCTACGAATTGTGGGCGCGCTGGGGGCCGGTGGAGGATCGTGCCTTCTGGGCGCGCGCGGCGGATGCCAGTCGCAACCTGTTCTCGGTAGTGACCGGGCCGAGGACCGGGCTTGCTCCCGATCGCAGCCATTTCGACGGATCGACCATGCTGACGCGCGACGGCAAGCCGGACCCGTTCGGCTATGACAGTTGGCGAACTGTCGGCAACTGGTCGGTCGATTACGCCTGGTGGGGAAAGGATGCCCGCGAACGCATCCTGAGCGACCGCGTACAGGCGTTCCTGGTCGGGCAGGGGCTCGACCGCTTCGCCGATCGCTACACGCTGGATGGCGAGCCGCTGTCGACGCGGCATTCGCCGGGTATGCTGGCAGCGGCTGCCGTTGGCGGTTTCGCAGCGACGCCGGGGGCGAACTCGAAGGCGTTCCTGCGCGCTTTGTGGGACATGAAGCTGCCGACCGGTGAGCAGCGCTACTTCGACGGGATGCTGTACTTGATGAGCATGCTCCATTGCAGCGGCCAGTTTCGGATCATCGACCGGCCTGCACCGTAACGCACCGTCCGCCTCTCCCGCGTGCGGCCTTTTCTGCCTGGCGCGCTTCAGGGGGTAGCAGCCACCGCCGTTTTTGTTCAGGGAGAGCGGCTATCGCCGCCGGTTCACCCGCGGTCAGGGAGGCTCATCGATGAGGCGTTGGCAATGGGCACTTCAGCTGCTGACCCGGCGGATGTGGTTCCGCGCGGGCCTGTTCTGCGTCTTCGCGGTCGCGCTCGCGCTCGCCAGCGCGTTTGCCGGGCATCTGATCTCTTATGACCTCGCGGCGAAGATCGGCTCTAAATCCGTCGATTCAATCCTCAACCTGCTCGCCTCCAGCATGCTCGCGGTGACGACCTTTTCGCTCACCGCGATGGTGCAGGCGTATTCGGGCGCGACCAGTACCATCACGCCGCGCGCGGTGCAGTTGCTCGTCGATGACAGCACGTCGCAGAACGCATTGGCGACATTCCTGGGCAGTTTCCTGTTTGCTATCGTCGGCATCATCGCACTGTCGACCGGGATCTACGGTGAAACCGGGCGCGTGATCCTGTTCGGCGGCACGATCCTCGTTATCGGCCTGATCGTCATCACCTTTTTGCGCTGGATCGAGCATGTCACCCGCTTCGGCCGGATGGCCGACACGATCGCGCGTGTCGAGAAGGCGGCGGCGCAGTCCGTGCGCGGTATGACGCAGCGGTTGAGTTTCGCCGCGTTCGACACCGCCCGGCCAGACGATGCGGTGTTGGTCCACCACACGGAAATCGGGCGCATCACCCATGTCGACCTCGCCGAGCTTTCCGATGTCGCCGACGCGGCAGGGGCGAGCCTCCATGTGCTGAGCCTGCCGGGGATGCTCGCCGATCCCGCGCATCCGCTCGTGTGGACAAAGGCGTCGCTGGACGATCAACAGGTGGGGCAGGTGCGGGAGGCGTTCACGATCCAGCATGACCGTGCGTTCGACCATGATCCACGCTTCGCGCTTGTCGTCCTGGGGGAGATCGCATCGCGCGCATTGTCGCCGGCGGTGAACGATCCCGGCACCGCGATCGCGGTGATCGAGGCGGGCACACGCGTTCTGGCCACCATGTTACGACACGAACCGAAAGAGAAGACCGCCGACACGGCGGGCGTGATCGTGCCGCGCATCGCCTTTCCTGATCTAATCGAGGACCTGTTCCGGCCGATCGCGCGCGATGGCGCCGCGCTGATCGAGGTCGGCATTCGGCTTCAGAAAGCGCTCGCCACGCTCAGAGCGATCGAGCCGCAATCCACCGCCCGGTGCCGGACAGAGGCGCAGGATGCGTTGTCGCGCGCCTGCGCCGCGTTCACCAGTAGCGCGGACGCGGATGCCCTGACGCGGCTGCATGAGCAGCTATGGCGGCAGGGGACGTAACGCTGCGTTAGCGCGCCGCCATCTCGAACGGCCCGGCCGGCAGTGCCGCATCATCGACGAGGTTGACGACCGGGAAGTCCGCCCAGGCGTAGCGCACACGCGTCACGGGTTTGCCGTCGCCCGCCAGCGTCACGCGCGCGCCGTTCGCGATGGCGGCCGCATAGCGGCATGTGCCCACCGCGTCGCCGCAGAGTTCGAATCCTGTCGCCTGCGTGGCGCTGCGGGTGTGGAGCGAGCCGGTCACGCCCGTGAACGTCACGGTCGCGCCCCCGGCGGCATCGCGCGTGACGCTCACCGCCTGCGGGCCGGAAGGCGGCGGCGTCGCCCCATAGGCGATGCTAGCCATCGCACGGGCAAGGCGGCGGCCGATCTCGTGCTTCTCACCGGGATGGATGTCGAGCGGATCGCCAAGGTCGATCGCCATGGCGAGCGCGGCATGGCCGTCGCCCTCCGCGACCCGCCGCTGATCGTCGCGGACGCGCGCCCAGCCGCTTTCGCCGGGTGCGATGGCGGGCTTGCCGAATCCGGCCAGCGACACGATCGCAAACGGCAGGTCGGGCGCGGCGAACTGGCGGCGCCACTCCGCCATCATCGCCTTCAGCCGCGTGTCGTAGCCGGGGATGTCGGTATCGGACTCGCCCTGATACCAGGCCACGCCCGCCAACCCGATGCTGCCAAGTGGCGCGATCATCGCGTTGTAGATCGTGCCTGCGCCGGTGATGTCATCCCACGGCACGCGCGGGGAGGTGCCACTGGCCTTCTTGGCGATCGCATAGCGCCAGCCGTCGCCGATCGGTACGCTGCTGCCGTCGCCGAAGCCGAGCTTCATCACCTCGGCCGGGCCGGGCAGGCCGCCGGTGGCGTAGGCATTCTCGATGTTGATGGTGATGACGTTGCGGCCCGCCACCAGCGTTCCCGCCGGCACGGTATAGACCCGCGCGTCCCAGCCGCCACGCCCGCCGACCGGCTTGCCGTTGATCCACACCCGGTCAGCATCGTCGGCCGGGCCGATCGCGATGGTGGCGACCTGTCGCGCCTGTTCGGGCGTGAGATCGACCGTCTTCTGATACCACAACATGCCGAGGTAGCTTTGCAGCGCGGGCACGCCCCAATTCTCGTAGAAATCGGTGCGCGGCACCGGCTTCCAGTCGAGCGTGGCATCCGGCTGCCATGGTTCGTGGCCGGGCGCATCGCCGCTTTGCGTGCGCCACCACGTTTCCCACGTCGCGTCGGCGGTCCGCATCGCAGCGGCGGGATCGCGCGCGTAGAGCTTGAGCAGGTCAGCCTGCGCGCCGCGCCCGGCGGCGCGCTGCGCATCATCGCCCATCCACGCCGAAATCGACGAGCCGCCCCAGCTCGAATGGATTGCGCCGATCGGCACCTTCGCCGTCCCGCGCAGTTCGCGAACCATGTAGAAACACGCCGCCGAGAAGCCGCCGATGTTCTGCGGCCCCGCCACCGCCCAGGCCGGCGCCTGCGCGAAATGGTCCTGCGCGACCGGTGCGGTCACCTTGGCGATGGTGACGAGGCGAAGCTGGTCATCGGCCGGGCCGTGGATCGCGCTGCCGGCGTCCTGCGCACGTTCGACCGGCAACTCCATGTTGCTCTGTCCCGAACACAGGAACACGTCCCCGACCAGCACGTCGTGCACCTGCGTCGTGCCGCTCGGCGCGATCAGCGACAGGTCGTATGGGCCGCCCGCCGATAGCGCGGGCAGGGTGGCGGTAAAGCTGCCGTCCCGCCCGGCGCGCGCCTGTGCGGAGCGGCCGGCGAGCACTACCGTCACTGTCTCGTCCGGTGTGGCGGTGCCGCGCACCACGATTGGCTTGCCGCGCTGGAGCACGGCATGATCGCCGATCAGCCCGGTCGGGGTTGGCGCGGCGAACGCCGGACCGGCGACGGCGAGCAGGCTTACGCCAGCGAGGATGGTGCGCAGCATCGATAGTCCCTTACAGCGGCAGTGGCGCGGACTGCGCCGCCTTGAACGTCGCGGAGCGTACCGGCACGTCCGTGCCCGGCTGGCCGCCGCCGATATGCACGCGGTATTGCCCGGCCATCACCATGCGCGTGCCATCCGTGCTCACCGCGCTGAGGTCGCGCGGGGACAGGGTGAACGTCACCTGCCGCTTCTCGCCAGGGGCCAGCGTGACGCGCTGGTACCCGCGCAGCGCGACCTTGGGCGCGCCGGGCACGTCGGGGAAGCTGAGGTACAATTGTACCACCTCGTCGCCGGCGCGCTTGCCGGTGTTGGTCACCTCGGTCGCGACGGCGAGGCCCTGTTCGGCACCGCCCGCAGCCGGCGTCAGCGCGAGCGGCGCATAGGCGAAGCTGGTGTAGCTGAGGCCATAGCCGAACGGATAGACCGGGGTGCCGGTGAAGTAGCGGTAGGTCCGCCCAGTCATGTCGTAATCCCCGAACGGCGGCAGATCGGCGAGGCTCTTGTAGAAGGTCAGCGGCAGGCGTCCGCCCGGATTGACGTTGCCCGACAGCACGTTGCCGACCGCGAGACCGCCGGCTTCACCCGGATACCATGCCTCCACGATCGCGGCGGCATTGTCCTTCGCCCACGACAGATTGATCGGGCTGCCGTTCATCGCCACCACCACCAGCGGCTTGCCGGTCGCCTTGGCGGCTTCGAGCATCGCCTGCTGGTCGGGCGGCAGATCGAGCGTGGTCTTGTCGCCACCTTCGAAGCCCGGCACCTTTACCGGCGTCTCCTCCGCCTCGAGATCGGAGGTGAGGCCGACCGCAGCCACCAGCACGTCGGCATCGGCGGCGGCGGCGCGCAGGTCCGCGTCGGGGTTGGCGGAAATACGCTTCCACACCAGGTTCGCACCGCCGCCGATATGCGCGTCGGTGGTGACGGTGATCGGGTAGCGTCGGCCCGCCTCCAGAGTCACGTCCTTGAAGGTGGCGAGACTGCCATACGAGCCCGCTGCTTCGACCAGCGGCTTGCCGTCGAACATCAGGCTGCCCGAGCCGTTCATGCCCAGCCGGTACGCGCCGCTTGCCGGCGGCACGAGGAACCCGGTCCACACCGTGCGATGGTGATCGGAAACTTTGGCGAGATCCAGGTTGCCGCCGGACACGTCCGCTTCGCGCCGCGTGACGATCGGCTTGGTCGAGAACCGCATCGCCTTGGTGACGTCGCGGAACGTGCCTGGTGCGAACTGCTTGGGCGGGGTCTGGACCGGATTGTAATAGCGCGCGAGCAGGCCGGGCTTGCCGTCCGGCGTGCGCAGTGCGCTGGTCGGTACACGGTCGCCGTCGGTGAAGGACTTGCCGAACGGCACCACCGTCACGGTTGCGCCGGGCATCGCCTGCTTCAGGCCATCGACGACCGAGATCGGCGGCGCGGACAGTTCGGACGAATAGTTGCCGCGCAGCACGCGCGTCGCGTCACCCAGCGGGCCGATCACCGCGATGCGCAGACCCTGCTTGAACGGCAACACGCCATTGTTCTTCAGCAGCACGAGGCTCTTCTCGGACGCGGCCAGCGCCAGCGCGCGATGTTCGGGCGTGTCGATCTGGCTGACCGGCACCGCGCCGGCGGTGCGCCCTGCCAGGCCGGGCAAGTCGCCGTTGCGGTAGCGCGCGGAGAACAGCCGGACCAGCGTCCGGTCGATGTCGCCTTCGGAAATCAGCCCGCGCTGCACCGCCTCCTTGTAACGATCCTCTAGCCCGGCGGTATCGTTCAGCGTCTGCGTGTGGCATTCGTTGTCGACGCCGGCCTTGACCGCCGCCGCCACCGCCGTAGCGCCGTCGGGCGCGTATTTGTGGCTGTCGCTGATGTCCTTCACCGCGTCGCAGTCCGACACGACATAGCCCTGGAACCCCCACGCGCCGCGCAGGTGATCCTTCAGCAACAGATCGCTCGCGCAGGCCGGCTGCCCGTCGACGCGGTTGTAGGCGCACATGATCGAATTCGCCTTCGCATCCACGATCGCGGCGCGGAAGGCGGGCATATAGGTGTCTTCCAGGTCGTGCGGAGAGACGAACACGTTGGCCTTGTGCCGCGTCGATTCCGGACCACTGTGCACCGCGAAATGCTTTGGCGTGGCAATGACGTTGGGTAGATCGGCGTTCGGCCCCTGCATGCCGGTGATGAACGCGACACCCATGTGCGCGGTCAGGAACGGGTCCTCGCCATAGGTTTCCTGGCCACGTCCCCAGCGCGGATCGCGAAAAATGTTGATGTTGGGCGACCAGGTGTCGAGCCCGGTGCCGATCCGCCCGGTGCGGCCGGTCTGCGTGCGCAGCGTATGGAGCGCGCGCACCTCCGTGCTGATCGTGCCGGCGACATCATGCACCAGCGGCGCGTCGAAGGTGGCGGCAAGCCCGATCGGTTCGGGGAAGTTGGTGGTTGGCAGCGTGCCGATCGCGCCGTGCAGCGATTCCGTCCACCAGTTGTAAGCCGGCACGCCCAGCCGGGGGATCGCCGGTGCGACGTTCAGCAACTGATCGTATTTCTCCGCCAGCGTCATGCGCGCGACCATCGCGGTCGCCATCCGGTCGGCTTCGGCGCGTACGGCGGAGACTTGCGGCGCGGGTGCGCTCGTTGGCCCGGTCTGGGCCTGCGCGGCCACGGTGGTGAGGCTTGCACCGATCAGCAGGAGTGTCTTCGCAAAAGCCATGAAGTACCTCATTCGCACTGGGGAGAAGATCAGATCGCAGGCATACCGTGTTCGACGATCCGGCGGATCAGGTCGCGGTGGCGGGGCAGGCCGGCACGCATGCGCTGCGTCTGCACCGCCGCCTCGCGCCGGGTCTGCTCGGCCACGCGCGCCTCTCCGGCGAGTGCGGCGTGCGACACCTCGGTCCCGAACTGCATGCCGTAGAGGACATATTGGTAGCTCGCCGCCGGGAACACCTCGTCGATGCGGTCGAACTCGTCATGGAACCAAGGCGGTTGGTATTTCCAAAGCGTCATCAGGTCGCGCAGCCGATCGGGGATCGTGTCGGCGCGCACGTTGTCACGCCAGAAGTCGCTGTCGGTGCGCTTGGTCAGCACATAATGCAGCTTGAGGAAATCGATGATCCGGCCCCACCGGTAATGCGTGGTGGTGTTGAAGCGGGCGGCGATGATGTCCATCACCTCGCGGCACACCGGCATCTGTTCCGCGATCAGCTTTGCCGACAGCTCGATCAGCACGATCGCGGAGGCTTCGAGCGGTTCGAGGAACCCGGCCGCCAACCCGACCGCGACGACATTGTTCTTCCAGAACGTCTCGCGGTGGCCGCCACGGATCTTGATCTTGCGCATGTCGGCCTTCTCACCGACTGGGCCGAGATAGGCGCGCAGTTCGCGCTCGGCGTCCTCGTCGGAGATGTGGCTGCTCGAATAGACATGCCCGGTGCCGCGCCGGTGGGGCAGGCCGATATCCCAGATCCACCCCGCCGTCTGCGCGGTGGAGATGGTGTGCGATGCGATCGGCGCATCCTCGCTTTCATACGGCACCTGTATGGCAAGCGCGGTGTCGCAGAACAGCACGTCGGCGCAGCTCTTGAACGGCACGCCCAGCGTCTTGCCGATCAGCAGCGCGGAAAAGCCGGTGCAATCGATGAACAGGTCGCCGGTGATCTCTCCCGCCTGTTCGGTGACAACGCCCGTGACATCGCCGTTCTCCGCCTGGTTGACGTGGCCGACATCGGCCAGGATGTGGCGCACGCCGAGCTTTTCGGTGCAATGCCGTTGCAGGAAGCCGGCGAACTTGCCCGCGTCGAGATGATAGGCGTAGTTGGCGACCGCGTCATATTCGGGCGTGGCGATCGTTTTCGGCGCGAGGCCGTCGTCGCACAGCAGCCCTTGCGGGGTCACCGCGTCACAGAAACTCTGATGATGATGGTCGGCGAGCCAGTGCGCCGCCATGTTCACCCGTTGGAAACCCTGCGGGAGCATCAGCGGATGATAATAGCCTTCGTTTGCCTCGCCCGTGGTCCATTTCGCAAAGCGCGCGCCTTGTTTGAACGTGGCGTTGCATTCACGGAAGAAGTCGGTTTCGGACACGCCGATCTTGGCGAGCGTGGTGCGCAGCGTCGGCCATGTGCCTTCGCCGACACCGATGATCGGCACGTTGGGAGATTCCACCAGCGTCACGGTGAAGTCCGCCGGCATCCGGCCCTGATGACGCGCGGCGATGATCCCGGCCGCGAGCCAGCCCGACGTACCGCCGCCGACGATCACGATGTTTTCGATCTTTTGCATGGGCCCCGTTACCAAAAAAACGGGGGCGCCGGATAGGCACCCCCGAGGTTGAGGAACGGTTAGAAGCGGAAGTGTCCGCCGAAGGTGAAGCGCCGGCCGTAATCGAACACGTCGAGCAGCTGGTTGGCGAACCGGCCATGCGTGCTCTGCTGCGCGTTGTTGACGTTGGTAACCTCGCCGAAGATGCTGAAGTGCGGCGTGATGTCGTAGCTGGTGCTGAGATCGATCTGCGTTGCCGCGTTCACGAAGGTTGGCTCGGCACCGAACTGGCCGGTGTTCTGGTTCTGACCGAACTGTAGCAGGTACTCGTCACGCCAGTTGACCGCGGCGCGGAACTGGAAGCCGTTCTTGTCGTAGAAACCGACGAAGTTCGCCGAGTTCGCCAAGCCGGTAACCGCAAAGCCGGTCTGCGAGATGTCGGCTGGGTTATACGGCTTGTTCGTGCCGACGAAGGTGGCGTTGGCGTTGAAGCCGAAGCCGGAGTCGCCGAACACCTGCTGCCATGCCACCTCCACGCCGCGAACCGTCGCATCCGGGCCGTTGACGCGGGCGGTTACCGCGAAGTTCGCGAGCTGCCCGGTCGTCGGATCGATAACGCCGTTAATCGCCTGCCTGGTCACGCCGCCAACGATGAAGTTGCTGACGTTCTTCAGGAAGAAGTCGACCGAGAAGTACGAGTTGCGCTGATAATACCATTCCGCCGCCGCGTCGAAGTTATCCGACAGATATGGCTTCAGATTGGGGTTGCCGCCGCTCGCCGTCAGCGCGCCGACCCGCTGGCCGCTGCCGACGCTGAGCACCGGCGTCAGGAAGCCGAGGTTCGGACGGGTCAGCGTCCGTGAGGCGTCGATACGCAGGATCAGCTTGTCCGTGACGCTGAGCTTGGCATCAAGACTTGGCAACAAGTACGAATAATTGTTGCGGGTCGTGATGTTCTGCACCGGCGTGTAGCCCGAAGGGTTCGGGATCGACAGCAACGTCGGGTCGGTCGGACTGCGATTGATGACCAGCGGCAACTGACCCTGACCGGACGAGGTCAGGTGCGTGTTCTCGTTGCGGACACCCGCGTTCAGGCTGAACGGCATGCCGGCTACGTCGGTATGGAACGACGCGTTGAAGAACAGCGACCAGGTTTCCTCCTGGATCCGCTGAATGCTGGCCGGATCGATCTTCTGATCGAACGTGCCGGTGAAGCCCGGCACCTGCGAGTAGTTGAAGCCCGGGACATTCTGCGTCTGTGGATTGCCGAGGCCGGTCAGGAAGTTCTGATAGGCGATCGGGCTATACTTGAGGATCGAGGGCGGCAGCGATCCCTTGAAGCCGGGAATGAAGCCGTTGGTGTTGATCGAGCCTTGGAACAGGCTTGCCGGTAGCGGATTGATGCCGCCGCCGCCCTGGCCCGACGGCGCGCCGTAACCGGAGTAAGCCTGCCAGTAGTTGTTCGTGAAGGTGCTCTCGTTGAGAAGGTTGTACGTGTCCTCGACGTACTGGCCGCCGATCTTCAGCGTCAGGTCGTCCTGTTTCCAGGTCGCGGTGAGGCGACCCTGCTTGAGCCGATCGATGTTGCGCTGAGTCTGGTTGACGGTGACGTGCGAGCCGATCAACGACTGATTGGCATAATCGGATTGGTTGCCGGCCGGGCCGTAGGTGGTCAACGACGGGAACGCGCTGTTGCTGTTGCCGTTGATCGTCAGGCCGGTAGTGTTGCCAAGATTGCCGCCATAGCCGATGTCGCCGTTCTGCGACCCGATGTTGCCGTCCGGGTTGAGCCAGCTCTGTGCATAGCTGACATCCGCATTGACGTTGAGATGCTCGTTGACATCCCACTTCAGGTTGCCGCCGATCTGGTTGGTCTGCAACACCGACTTGTTGATGGCAGAACCGAAGTCGGTCGGGGTGCCCGCCTGGATGAAGCTGGTCGCCTGTCCGTTCTTGTCGAGCGTGACGTTGCGCAGCGAACCCTGGCTGAACCACATCCCGACGCCGTACGCATCGGTGGTGACCGTCTGGCGCGAGAAGTTGTCGTCGACCGTCAGCATCACGTTTTCAGCCGGATGCCACTGCAGCGCGATCCGCGCATCGACGCGTTCGTCCTTGGTGTAATCCTGCTCGTACGTATACTGCTGCGGGAAGAAGCCGACGATCGTCTGTTTCTGCGCTGCGGGCGAATTCACATGCGCGGCGTCGTTGGGAACGGGGGCACAATCGCCCGTGCTGCCGGCAAGCTGGCACGGCGCGTAGTAGCCGCCCGGCCAGCCGTTCACGCCGACGCGGTTGCTGGTGGTGTCATGCCGCGTGTAGATCACGTCAGCCAGAACACCGAGCGTGTCGTTGGCAAAGGTGTCGCTCAGCAGCAGGCCGCCGGTCGGCACGACCTTGCCGGAGCGATCCTGCACCGAACCCGAGGCGCTGCCCGCAATGCGGAAACCGGGGTGATCGAACGGTTTCGGGAACGAGATATCGACGGTCGCACCGATCGAGTTCGACGATACCGACACGTCCGGCGTCTTGTAGACACTGAGCTGACCGACGAAATCGGAGCCTACGGTCGAGAAATCGATCTGGCGTCCGCCGGTCGCGGTCGAGATGCGACGGCCGTCGTACAGCGTCGTGTTGAAATCGCCGCCGAAGCCGCGAACGGTGATGCCGGTCGGCTCGCCGCGCGCACCACTGCGCTGAATTGATACGCCCGGCAGACGCTGAAGCGACGCTGCGACGTTCGAGTCCGGGAACTTGCCGATATCTTCAGACGAGATCGCGTCGACGACGCCTTCCGAGGTGCGCTTGATGTCGAGGTTGCGCTGGAGCGAACCGCGCAAACCGGTGACGACGATGTCCTGCTGGGTCTGTTCAACCGGGTTCGCTGCAGTCTGAGTCGGTTCGCTGCCGACTGCTGCCTGTGGCGCGGTGGCGGGATCCTGTACCGGCGTCGCTTGCGGTGCCGTGTCCTGCGCGAATGCGGCAGCAGGATCCATGAACGCGAGCGCGATCAGGCTCGATGCACCGGCCAGTCCGAGCCGCAATTTGCCCCGCGAACGCGTAGGCGCAAAGATCTTTGATGTTTTCATCGTCCCCTCCAGTGCAAAGCCGTTAAATCGGCATGTTTTTAGCCCGGCATTTTGCCGGATGTTACCGCACCACCGGCGAAACCGCAGCGTTTCAGCAGCAGCAGCGACAGCGGGGCAAGTTCCGTTGTTGGAAGGGTGGTACCGCTACCAAAAATCTTTTGCAAGTCCCTTCCGTGTGCTTGGCGATCCAGTCTGCACCCGCTAAACCGTGGGAGACGCGCGGTGCGGCTGTATCCTAGCGATATGTCGTAGAACATATCCGGCGCAATCAAGGGGATGGGTGGCGATGCCGACGTGGGAAGTTCTCGACAGCCAGAATCATGCAGCCCTCCGAATTGGGTTGCCGCGGACGCAGGAACGGCTGTTCGTGCAGATCGTCGCGGCGGAGTTCGAGGCGGCGGCGGCACGCTTTCCGATTCTGTTTTCGAAAAAAGCCGATACCGGCGATTTCTATGCGGGAGCGATGCTCGGGCTGCAACCTGGCAAGCCGCTGTTCGCCGATTCGCGGGAGGAAGAGGATGCCGGTCGCCTTTTCGATGTGACGCGGGAGGGCTTTTATGTCGCCGACGAATCGATCGTGATCGACCGTGAGCATCCCCGCTTCGGCGCCGCGGGCGGGGAGGCGCTGTTCGATGCGGAGGGTCAGCCGGAGGACGCACTGCGCCGGGTCCAGCGTGCGCTCGCACACCTCAGCACCGGGCTCGAACCGACCGACCGGTTCATACAACGTTGCCTCGCACTCAAGCTGATCGAGCCGATCGACTTGTCTTTCCGCTTTGACGACGGCGAGCGTCTTACGCTCGATGGGCTGTACACCATCAGCCGCGACGGTGTGTCCGCGCTCGACGATGCGACGGCACTTGATCTGTTCCGCCAAGGGTATCTTCAATTGGCCTATACGATCATCGGTTCGATCCAGCATGTCGGGCGATTGGCGCGGCTGCACAACGATCGGTTGGCCACGATCGCGTGATCGAGCACATCGGCCCGGTCCTGTCAGAGACGTTCGCGGCGATTACCGAGGCCTGCGCGCCGGTAGTGCTGCGCGGTTTCGGATCCGATTGGCCGGTCGTGCGGGCCGCCGCCCAGTCGCGATCGGCGCTGCTGGCGTATCTTGCCGGGTTCGACGCAGGCCACCCGGCCGAGGCGTTCGTCGGCGCCCCCGATATCGCCGGCCGCTATGACTATGCCGCGAATCTTGACGGGTTCAATTTCGCGCGGGAGACGATGCCGCTCGCTGGTGCTCTGGCGCGGATCGCGGCGGCGGCGGATGACGTTCAAGCGCCCTCGATCTATGTCGGCTCGCTGCCGGTCGAAAGGTACCTGCCCGGTTTCGCAGAGGAGCATGCGCTGTCGGTGTTGCCGGCCGGCGTCAACCCCCGAGCGTGGATCGGTACCGCCTCAACGATCGCCTGCCATTACGACACGTTCGACAACATCGCCTGCGTGGTTGCGGGGCAGCGGCGTTTCACGCTGTATCCGCCCCACGCGATCGGCGACCTGTATGTCGGACCGATCGACCTGACGATGGCGGGCCAGCCGACCAGCCTCGCTGCCGGTGCGCCGCTTGGCGACCCGCGTTACCCGCGGTACGCTGCCACGCATGCGCGCGCTGTGACGGTGGAACTCGAACCGGGCGACGCGCTGTACTTGCCCAAATTATGGTGGCACCGGGTTGATGCGACTGCACCGTTCAACATGCTGCTCAATTACTGGTGGGACAGCGCTTCGGTCGGACCCGACGCTCCGTATACGACGCTGCTGCTGGCGATGACCGCGATCGCCGGCCGCCCGGAGCGGGAGCGGGCCGCTTGGCGGGCGTATTTCGACCATTATGTGTTTCGGCCGGATGGTCATCCGCTCGCGCATTTGCCGGAGGAGCGGCACGGCGCGCTTGGCCGCAACCAGCTTGGCCGGATCCGCGCCGTGGTGATGAAGCTCTTGCGCGGCTGATCGCGCGCGGCGTACCTGCAACCGATGATGTGCCGGCGCGGTTGTTCAATGCCTTGGAACTACGCAGCCTCAGGCCGAAGTCGCTGTACTAATTCGCTGATCCTCATTGAGCGGTGCGCCGATCTGGCGCGCGCCCATGCCACTCTGTAAAGAAACCGACCTATGACCGACCTCGCCATTCTTTACGAACACCCGGCATGGTTCACTCCGTTGTTCGCGGCGCTGGACCGGCGTGGCGTATCTTACGCTGCGCTGAAGCCGGATGGCCACTTTGATCCGGCGGATCGTATGGCGCCGGCACCGTTCGTTTTTAACCGCATCGCCATGTCGAGCTTCCTCCGGGCAGACGAGCATCCCATCTTCCACACGATGGCGCTGCTTGATCACTGGCGGCGGGCGGGTGCGCACATCATCAACGGCCCCGAGGTGCTGGCGATCGATGCCTCCAAGGCGCGACAGCTGTCGCTGATCGCCAGCCTTGGCCTTGCCGTGCCGGCCACGCGGGTCGTGCACCGCGCCGCCGATGTCGTGGCTGCGGCGGCAACCCTTACGTTTCCGCTGGTGGTGAAGGCCAATATCGGCGGGGCAGGGGCGGGGATCGTCCGCTACGATTCGATGGACGAACTGCGCGCTGCGGTTGCCGACATGACCCTGCCGAACAGCGTCGACGGGGTGCTGCTGGTGCAGGATCACGTGCCGGCGCGGGATGGCAAGATCACGCGGATCGAGACGCTGGATCGCCGCTATCTGTACGCACTCGATATTGCAGGCGCGGGGGCGTTCGATCTGTGCCCGGCCGACGCCTGCCAGATACCCGGCGCGCCGATCCCGATGATTTCGGCCGATCCCGCGCCCGAGTTGAAGCAAGCCGCCGAAGCGATCGCGCGCGCCGTGGATCTCGACGTCGGCGGAGTCGAAGTGATGATCGACGATCGCGACGGCATGCCGCGCTTCTACGACATCAACGCACTTTCCAATTTCGTCGCCAAGCCGCTCGACGTGCTCGGCTGGGAGCCGCATGATCGCTTGGTCGACTATCTGATCGCTCGTATCGAGGGGGCACGAGGCTGATGCGCTATGGTTTCTGGATGCCGGTGTTCGGCGGCTGGCTGCGCAACGTCGCCGACGAGCGGATGGAGGCGAGTTGGGAATATGCCAAGCGGCTGACGCAGCGGGCAGAGCAGATCGGCTACGATCTCACGCTGATCGCGGAACTGAACCTCAACGACATTAAGGGCGCCGAGGCGCCGGCGCTGGACGCGTGGTCGACCGCCGCCGCACTGGCGGCGGTGACCGATACGATTGAGTTGATGGTCGCGGTGCGGCCGAATTTTCACCATCCCGCGCTGTTCGCCAAGGCGGCGGCCAATATCGACCGCATCTCCGGCGGGCGGCTCGCGCTCAACGTCGTGTCGTCGTGGTGGGCGGACGAGGCCAGGCAATATGGCCTGCAGTTTGACCAGCACGATGATCGCTACGCCCGCACCCAGGAATGGTTGACGGTGGTGGACGGGCTCTGGAGCGAGGAGCGCTTCAGTTTCTCCGGCCAGTTCTACCGGACTGAGGATGCGATCTGCGCGCCAAAACCGGCAAAGCGGCCGACCGTCTATGCCGGCGGCGAAAGCGACAAGGCCAAGGCGATGATCGCCGCGCAATGCGACGCCTATGTGATGCACGGCGATCCCGTCGACGCGATCGCCCTGAAGATCGCCGACATGGCCGCACGGCGCGCGGCGGCCGGCGGCGCGCCGATGCAATACGGCATGGCCGCCTATGCCATCGTGCGCGACAGCGAGGCAGAGGCAAAGCGCGAGCTCGAGCGGATCACCGACGTCAGCGAACTTCCGGCTGGCTACGCCAATTTCGACCAGTGGCTTTCCGGCACGCAGTTGGAGCGCACGTTGAAGATTCAGGAATATTCGGTGTCGAACCGGGGCCTGCGTCCCAATCTCGTCGGCACGCCCGAGCAGTTGCGCGAGCGGGTCGAAGAATATGAGGCCGCTGGCCTCGACCTGCTGCTGCTCCAGATGAGCCCGCAGGATGAGGAGATGGAGCGGTTCGCCGCGCAGGTGATGGGGACGGCTTGATCCTGTACGCCGCGTGGTGGAGTCGCGGCGCTCAGGTGACCAGCGCCAGCGCGAGCATCAACCGCCCGAGCCGGATCGACAGCGGGGGGCGAAGGCGCAACCCCGCACTGGGGCCAATACGGGTGCGGACTCGTCTTGCTAGTGGCCGAGACGAAGCAGGACGATACCCTGGCGCGGCACCGTTACGGTCAACGCCGCATGGCGGCCCGCAACGGTGATCGGCATTGTGGCTGGCTGCAACTCGGCTGCTTTTAATAGTGTCGCGCGCTCGGCATCGGTGGGGGCGAGCGGCGCGCCCATCGCCAGCCACGCCGCATAGGCGTTGGCGTGATCGCGATCGATCCGGTAAACTTCGACCGACCGCGTACCCGCCAGACCGGAGGGAAGACCGTTCAGCGTCAGGTGCGCAGCGGCGTCGGGACCGGGTAGATCATCGTCGTGATAATGCCAGAGCAGGACCGTCAGACTGTTCGCATCCAGCGCCGCCGTGCTGCCGATGTCCGGCGTACCGCGCACGCCCTCCTTCATGACAGTATCCAGCGATTTTTCCGCGTCGGAAGCGGCGGGGACCACGCGCCCGTGCATTTTCGCGAACAGCTTGAAGGCGTTCATCACCGGCAGGTCGATGCCACCCGACGTCAACTGACGGAAACCGGCGAAGGGCTGCTGATCCTCGAATTCGAACGCCCAGGTGATCGCACCTTCCAGGTTCACGCCGCGCCGCTCGGCAAGCATCATCAGCCGCGGGAATACCGCTGCCTCGTAGCTCGAATACATGGTACCGTTGCGGTAGCCGTTGGCCGGCCCCTGGCAGGCGGCGCAGCCTTCGGGGTCGAACTCGCCGATTATGATGGGCTTGTTCTTAAAGGCGGGTTCGGCGGCGATCTGGACGAACTCGTGGTCAGCCGCGTTGAGCTGGTCGGCAATCCCCATGCGAACGTGTGATCCCGCACCGTCCTTGATGAAGCTGGGTTTACCCTTGGCGTGAAAGGACAGGAAATCGGTTGGCGTGCCTGCGGTCTTCACGTGGTGGAGAAACGCGGTCATGTAGTCGTCGCCGGCACCGGCGATGTCCGGGCCGCCCACCCGCGCCTCCGGCAGCGCGCGCCGCACGCCGCGCACTGCGGCGTCATGCAGGCGGAAGAACTCGTCCTGCGTGCCGCCCCAGTAGTATTGGGGTAGGTTGGCCTCGTTCCATGTCTCGAAATACCAGCTCGCGACCTCCGCGCGGCCGTAGCGCGCCACGCAATGCGCGACCCAGGCGGTGATCAGATTTTCCCACTTGCCGTAATCCTTCGGAGGATAGGCCCAGCCCGTGCGCAGTGCGCCACTGCCTGGACGGAAATCATGCTGATACGGCTCCGGGTGCGTCGACAGCGCCTCCGGCATGAAGCCGAGTTCGACATACGGCTTGACGTGCCGGGCATGGTACGTGTCGAAGATATGGTCGATGATCGTCCAGTTGTAGACCGGATGCCCCGCCGCATCCTCCGTATAGATGTTGGTCGAGCCCCATTTGAAGGCCGCCGTGCCGTCGCCCGACGTAAACAGGTTGTGGGTGCGGAAGTAAACGTGGTCCGGCATCAGTTGCCCGAGCGTGGCGAGGGTCGTGCGACCGTCTTTCATCGTCGCGTAGTTCGGCTCGTCGGCACCGAAGAAGCGCCAGATAGGGTTGACCGGCGCGCCGGGTTTGCTCGCGTCCACGACGATGTTGACGGGGATGGTACGGTCTTGCGCGACGGCGGGCGCTGCGCTGGCGACAAGCGCGATGGCTAGCAACGACTTCAGCATCCTGTTCTCCCGCCGGTTCCGGGACGCAGCATGATCCCGACCTCTCCTTGAAGCGTCTCGTGTGTCATGCGATCCGCCAGTCGGCAACACGCCGCTGCAATTTGGCGAGGCAGCAGCGCACCGATGCCGACATGATCGCCGCGCACTTCAGCCGGACAATTTCGTCGCGGTCGCCGACCCTGCGAGGCGCCGCCACAGGTCGAGCTTGGCCGGCGGGAGTAGCGGCTCGGGAGCGACGCGGCTGTCGATGTGAAGCGCCATCGGCGCGGTCACGGTTGACACTGGCCAGATCGGCAGGCCGGGACCGTTCGGATCGCCACGGCGAATGAAGTTCAACCAGTAGCTGGAAACCAGGCGGAAAAGATCCTTGTCTTCGCGCGTGATCGGGCGTTCGGGGGCGGCCGCAAGCGTCCCGAACACGTATGGGATTTCGGAGGAATGAAACGCGCCCCACCGCGCCGTGTCGGCACCCGGTAATACGTGCGTGAACAGATACGTATAGACCGGCTTTTGTGCGGTGGCGGCGCGACGCAGCACCCAGCCGTCGATCGCGCCGAGGTTCTGGTCCCGCCGGATCTGCTTGTTCGCCGCGGCACGCTGTTCGAGCGTGGCGGCCGGGTACAAGGCTGCTGCCTGATCGGCAGAGGCGCCGAAAGCGGACGCCAGCAGCGCCTGGAGCTTACCCGCGTCCGTCGACCCGTAATCCTGGCCGAGCGCGCTGCCCTCATCGTTGTTGAAGCCGACCAGCATCGGCACGTCGCTGACCGCTCGCCAAGCGCCGGCCAGCAGTAGGCGACCATCCGCGACAGGTACGAAGCGAACCGCATTGGCGCCGTGGCTCGATTGCAGCGCTTCGGCCGGCAGCGCGCGCAGTGCCGCGATGGAGCTTGCGCTTTTCTCCCGTGTGAATGCAGTGCCTTGCGCCTCGGCGTCAGCGAGGGGCGTGAGCGTGCGCGGCAGGCCACTTTCCCCGATCGCACGTTGAAACAAACCCTTGGCCATCGGCGCGGAGACGAGTTCCTGTACCGCCATCGCCCCGGCGGACTGGCCGGCGATGGTAACAGCCGCTGGATCGCCGCCGAACGCGGCGATGTTCGCCTTCACCCAGCGAAGCGCCGCGACCATGTCCAGCAAACCGAAATTGGCCGGCGGAGCAGCCCCCGCCTCCCGTGTCAGGTCGGGATGCGCGAGAAAGCCGAACACGCCGACGCGGTAGTTGATCGTAACCACCACGGCGCCGCGTGCAGCGAGCGCCGCACCGTCGTAGATCGGTATCGCGCCAGATCCCGAGTTGAAGCCGCCGCCGTGGATCCAGACCAGGACCGGGCGTGGCCGCGCCTTCTTCAGCGGCGCCCAAACGTTGAGGAACAGGCAATCCTCGCTGATGTCGCCCGCTACGACATATTCATGCGTCCAGGGGCCGAAGCCTTGCGGCGAAACCGCCTGCCAGCAGCTGTGGCCGAACCGGGTCGCCGGTCGCACACCCGCCCAGCGTGGCGCCGGCATCGGCGGCCGCCAGCGCAACGGGCCGACCGGGGCTGCCGCGTAGGGGATGCCGCGAAATACGGCGATCGTCTTTTCCTGTGTGCCTGCCACCATGCCCGAATGTGTCGGCACGCGGGGTGGGGCGGCTTGCGCAGGCGTGGCGGCGGCTGCGGCGAGTAACGCTGCCATCCGCCGTATCGTGACCGACCGCATCCTGTCTCCTCCAACGCACTGCCGACGCCTGATCGAAGAAAAGCATACATGTCCCGGCTTTGCCAGTGGCGGTTCCCGATCACGAGGCGACGCGACTTTGGCCTCATCAAGGATCGCCAGCTGGCTACACTGCCGAGGCGGGCGGCGTTCACGTTGACCTACGCCACAAGCAACCCTGAAAAATTGCCGACAGCACATTTTCAGCGACGTGCGATTGCCTGCTTATCGCACATACGTGCTACACGCGGCTTGGACGGCACTCGCCCACTTGCGCGCCGCCGTCTGGTTTTAAAAATGCTGAGGCGACCGTGCACGAAAACAGTGTTTCATCGCCCCGGTCACCAGGCCATCTCGCCATCATCACTGCGCCGCTGGCAGGTCACCTCAACCCGGCGCAGGTTTTGGCCAGAGCGTTGATCGATCGGGGCTGGCGTGTGTCGGTGGTGCACGTCGATGAAGCGCGGCGGTTCATTACCCATACCGCAGTTCACTTCTTCAGCCTGCCGCGCGGAGCGGCGCCGGCTCTCGAGCCGTATCTCGCAACGCTTGTCGAGCCGAGCGGGCCGATCCGCCTCACGCGCATGATCCGCGCGACTGCGGCGATGACCGACCGGCTGCTGACGGAGGCACCGGCAGTGCTGGAGCGGATCGGCGCGACGGCCGTCCTCGCGGATGCGGTGGAGCCCGCTGGCCCACTGATCGCGCGCAAGCTTGATCTTCCTTTTGCCGTCGCGGTCACCGGCCTGCCGCTGCTGCGCGAAGCTGATGTGCCGCCACCCTTCCTCGGCTGGCGCTACCGCGCCGACGCGGTGGGTCGTTTTCGGAACCGCTCCGGCTATGCCGTCACGGATTGGCTGATGCGGCCGGTCACGCGCGTGCTGGATGCGCGCCGGCGGGATTGGGGCCTTACGCCCGAAGACAAGCTGCCATGCATCCAGATCGCCCAGTGTCCGCGAGGGCTCGATTATCCGCGTCGCGATGTGCCGCCCGACTTCTTCTACGGCTCGCCTTGGCGCGCCGAAGAAACGGAGGATTTTCATGCGCCGGACGATCCGCGACCGCTGGTCTTCTGTTCGCTGGGCACGTTGCAGGGGTCGCGGCGCGCGTTGTTCGCCACCATGGCGGAGGCGTGTGCGCGTGTCGGGGCCAGGGCGGTGATCGGCCACGGTGGCGGGCTGTCGGTGGCAGAGGAAGCCGGTTTGCCGGGCGATCCGCTGGTACGCGCCTTCTGGCCGCAGGCTGCGGTGCTGCGCCGCTGCTCGGCCGCGATCCTGCACGGCGGCTTTAATTCCGTGCTGGATGCACTGGCGGCGGGCGTGCCGATCGTGGCGTTGCCGATCGGCTTCGAGCAGCCCGGTACCGCCGCACGGCTCGTTCGGATCGGCGCGGGACGGATGCTGTCGCCGCGCCGGTTGAGCGTGCGTGCGCTTGCGGATGCCTTGCAGGATGTGATGGTTCGGCCAGGTTATCGGGCGGCCGCGCGGTCGATCGCGGCAGAGATCGCGAGCGGGGAGGGCGCGGATCGCGCGGCTGCCGCAATCACCGCCGCGCTGGCGTCTCCTGCCTGAGTGCCGGCAGCCGCCACCAGGGCGTGCCCGGGCTGAGGTGATGTTCATGATGATATGCGCCGAAGTGGAAACAGGTCATCAGCGACATGACGGGCCGCAACGTACTGCTGCGCGCGTTGTGCGCATCGGCAAAGGGCTGTTCGTCGTGGCGGTGCGGCAGGTAGGTGCCGAACACGAACAGTTGCGCCAGGGCGAGCAACGCCGGGATCGCCCAGAAAACCACGATGTTGAGCAGCGAAGCGCCCAACAGCATGTAGGCGATCGCCGCCACGGTGATCCGCAGGATTTGTCCATGCGTATAGTAGTTGCGAAAGAAGGACATGAACCACGGCAGCGCCCGTTTCGGCGCGGCGGCATGAAAATCGGGATCGCTCGCCGTGCCGGGAGCGGCATGATGCGCGTGGTGCTTGGGCATCAGCGCCGCGTAGGATAGGCCGGCATAGGCACCCAGGCACAGCGTCCCGACAAGCCGGGTCAAGCGTGGCCGGCCCGGTGCCAGCGATCCGTGCATGCAATCATGGGCGATGATGAACAGACCGGTGCTGAGCCACGCCTGCACGACGATAACGAGCAGGGCGAGTGGCGCCGTAACAATGCTCCACCGCCAGAAGAAAATAGCGCCGATGTGCACCGCCAGCCACGCCGCCATGATCGTGGCGGCCAGTACGATCCCGCGCTGGGCTTCGTGCTGGCGACGGGAGTTCGTGCTCATCGGTTCGTTCGTTCACTCAACCGCCGTTTTAGGCGGGCTGGATCGGGCGCGAACAGGAATCCGAAGCTGACCGCGCCCTCTTTGCCTCTTGCGGCATGATGCAGACGATGCGCCTGATGCAGCCGCTTGAAATAGCCACGCCGGGGCACCCAACGCATGCCAAACCGCTGGTGCACCAGCATGTCATGCACGAACGCGTAGATCGCCCCGTAGACGGTGATGCCGAGCGCAGCCCACCAAACCGGCTCCCACCACGTACCGGCGGCAAACAGCGCGATAACGATGGCGGCGAACGTCACCGCATAAAGGTCATTTCGTTCAACGGCGTTGTCGTGGGGCTCATGGTGGGAGCGATGCCAACCCCAGCCCCAGCCATGCATGACGTATTTGTGCGTCGCCCAGGCGAAGCACTCCATGAACAACACCATGCCGACGACGATCAGCAGCTTCTCATACCAAGTCATGGATCACTCCGACACCGTCCTTGCTGCCGATACGGCGTGGCCCGGCGGTGCGCGGCACGGGTGTAGCACAAAGCTTCGGCTGGAGCATCCCTTCAGGGCAAGTGGTTGGAAGCCGCGTCGCAACGACAAGCCCACCGATCGCAAGCACCAGGCCGGCCAGTACGTCAACGGCATAATGCCCGCCGAACAACGGGGTGGCCACAATCGTCAGCCCGGCCCAGACCGTCGCGGGCGCGCGGATCCGGGAGAAGGGGCGCAGTCCCCAGACCAGAATAACCGGCAGGGCCGCATGATAACTGGGAAAACTGACGATCCCCGTCATATGGGACAGATCGACCTGCCGCAGCGTGCCGTCACGTAACCGAAGGACGAGATCGCGATCCAGCCACGCCACCGATGGCCACAACGCCTTGTAATGGAGTGGGTCGAACAGGTTGCCGAGCGCCGGCATGACGCCGGATATGAGGACCGTCACCGTTCCCGACAGGATAGCCGCGGCCACCATCGTGCGCAGCCGTTGCAACCGGCCGGCACCCGCCAGCAGCACGATGCTTACCACCATCTGCAAGACCAGACTGTGATAGGCGATCCCGCCGAGCATCAGGAGCGCAGCCGGCATGCGGTCGGCGGCAGCGAAGACGGTCGGCCATACCAGCCCAAGACGGGCATCCGCCGCCGAGAACTCGGCATCCCACAACGGACCCGCCCGCGCGGCCAGAAGGTAGGTGAGCACCACACCCAATATCGTGAAAAGGGTCATCTGCAGGAATGCCAAGGCTCCCGCCGTCAGCCGTGCGTTGCCGCTACGTCGTCCGATAACAAGCCCCGCCACCAGCACTGCCAGACCTATGCCCGGCAAGACCGCTCGCCCCAACAACACGCCGAAGCCCTGCGCTTGGCCGAGCAACATGCAGATCGTGGCGATGCCGCAAATCAGCGTCCAAGTCATTGCGTCGGGAGAAAACTTCGATGGAATGTGACGCATGATCGTTCAACGCGACGCCGCGCCGCCGGTTTCGCAGCGCTGCCGCCGAAGTGCAGAATTACATCACGCCCTCGGAATAGCCGCTCACCCCGACGTTGGCGCGACCACTCTGATGGTCGCCTGGGTGGGATCGACCGGGTCCATGATGAAGGCACCGGCATCACGTTGGGCGACCAGCCAGGCGACATGCTGCGCGGAGATACGCTGGCCGGGAACAAGGCGCGGTACGCCCGGCGGGGCAGGGGCCAACATCTCCGCTGCGATGCGGCCGGCGGCATCTTCGTAGCACACCATCTCCGCTGCACCGTTCAAGGCGGCGGGACCGGGCATTGCCATGTCTACCGAGAGCGTCGCCACGTTCGGCGCGGGGGTCGTTCGTGGGAGTATCGACGGATCGGCCGAGAGTTGTTTCACCAGATCGGTAAGACCATGAACCAGCTTTCGCAGGTCCGACTGCGTGGTGCCCAGCGAGATGACGGCGAGGATGTGGCTCGCGTCCGACAATCCCATGCTGATGCGATGATGGCTGTAGAGCCAGTCATCAACGGCATAACCGGACACGCCCAGCGCCGACACGTCGACCAGAACCTTGGTCATGTCGAGATCGTTGTCGGCCGGAACGTCTTCGCGGCTGAACACGCGTAACGGCGCAATCTTGGCAATTTGCGTCCGCAGCTTTTCCGCGCGCGACAGGACTTTACGCCACATCTGCTCGCCACCAAGCGCATGGTCCCGCCGGGTCGCGTCGAGCGTCGCGAGGATCGGGACCGAGGGACTGGTCGTCTCGAACAACTCATAGGCCATCCACAGCCGTTGACGATCGATCAGGTTGCCCTTGGCGACGATCACCGATCCTTGCGCCAGCGCCCCCATGGTCTTGTGTGCGCTGTAGACGGCCGCATCGGCACCTTTGGTCAGCGGATCGTCCGGCAACCCTTCGCAAAACGCGAACGCACCGCCCCACGCCGCATCGACGATGAGCGGGATGCCGTGGTCATGACAGATGTCCGCCAGTGCCGCGACGTCGCTGGTCACGCCGTAATAGGTCGGGCTTACAAGCAGGAAAGCCTTGGCGGACGGGTTCTGTGCCAATGCCGCGCGAAGCGCGTCGGGGGTCACGCCATGTTCGATGTCCCACGCCGCGTCGATCTGTACGGACACTATGACCGCATCGAGACCACTTGCCAGCGCATAGGTCCGCTCGGCCTTGTGCGCGTTGGCCGCGATCAGGATGGTGTCACCCGGGGCGGCGACTGCCGCCATGACCGTGTGGAGGCTCTGCGTCGATCCGCCGGTTACAAATCGGCAGAAGTCCGCGTTCCATGCCTCGGCGGCAAGTTCATGCGCGCGTTGCAGCGCGAGCGCACCTTCCGTGCGATCGTCCAGGCCCTTCGGTGTCAGCACGTCGGCCTGAAACACGCGCTTGCCGAGCAGCGCGCGCATCCCTGACGGTATTGCAGCGCCCTGATTATGACCTGGTGCGCCGAACCCGACCAACGGCCTGTTTTCGATCTGTTTCAAGGCCTCTGCCAGAGGCGCGCTTTTCTGATCCATGCAAGTCCTGCCTGTCGTCGGAGCCTGCTCAACGCACGAAACGACAAATCCGCCAATCAACAGCATCGCCACATCGATGTACGACCATCAATCTGCGCGGCGACGACGGCCAGATCGTATCGGCCGCGCGACCGTGGCGTTTCCGTAATTCAACGTTTCGAAGGGCTGGTCCCGTACCAGCATGACGACGTCAACGACGTTGGTGATTGTAGCGACACCACGGCCAAACACTCTGCTCAACCATATCGCTCAAGCCGCCTCGGCCAAGCCTGCGTTCTGGCTTTTCGTGGCAATTATCAGAGCCAGTTCGTCACGATCAACTGGTCGGCTGATCAAGTAACCTTGGATCATGTCGCATCCTGCCGCGACGGAAAAGTCGAACTGCCCCTCTGTCTCGACCCCTTCAACAGTCGTCGACATGTTAAGACACTTGGCCATAGTAATGATGGCCCGCACAATGGCAGAGCTCTCCGCATCCTGCGGCACTTGGCGCACAAACGATTGATCGATCTTGATCTTGTCGAAGCGAAATTTGCGTAAATAGCTGAGCGACGAATAGCCAGTGCCGAAATCGTCTAGTGAAACCCTGACGCCGAGCGCCCTGAGTTGGTTCAGCGTATCAAGCGTCCCGGTTTCATCGGTCAGCAGAACGCCCTCGGTCACTTCCAGCTCGAGGCGCTCTGGAGCTAATTCGGTGGCCTGGAGCGTTTGTACGATACTGGGAACCAGCGACCGATCGCGAAAGTGTGCCGGCGACAGATTGATCGCTACGCTCATATATTTTGGCCATGTCGCCGCCTCGGCGCATGCCGTCCTCACCACCCATTCGCCGAGCGGGACGATCAGGCCCGTTTCTTCGGCGATGCCGATGAAGTCAATCGGTGATACTCTCCCGCGCTCCGGGTGATTCCAGCGCACGAGTGCCTCGGCAGAGGTGATGCCCCGTGTTTTCGCGTCCAGCAAAGGTTGATAGTGAAGCTCTAATTGTCCTTCAGCAAGGGCGAGCCGCAATCCGGTCTCGATCGCGCGACGCTCCCGCATCTGTTCATCGAGCGAGACATCGTAGCGGCGGAACGCCCCCCTTCCGCTTGCTTTTGCCGCATATAGGGCGAGGTCCGCGTTGCGCATCAACGCCGTGGGGTCGTCGCCATCTGTCGGCGCGATCGCCATGCCGACGCTTGCCCCCAGGTAGATCGACTGCCCTTCAAGCATGAACGGTCGTGCCGCGATAACGTCGACAACGCGCGTCGCTAACGCAGTGACCGAGGCGACCTGACCGGGGGACATCTGCAAAATTGCAAATTCGTCACCACCGAGGCGGGCAATCACATCGTCGTCCCGAACCGTGGATTTCAGCCGATCCGCGACCATGGCGAGAACAAGGTCTCCCGCCGCGTGACCCAGCGTATCGTTGACGATCTTGAAGCGATCCAAATCGAGCATCAATACCGCACACGGCAGATCACGATTGCGGCGCGATGTTGTTTGTGAAGCTAACAGGTCAAAGAAGCGAGCCCGGTTGGCGAGACCGGTGAGGGAGTCCGTGAAGGCGAGCAGCCGCATCTTCGCTTCCGTTTTAAGCCGTTCGCGCTGATCTCTGACCGCGATTACGGTTTGCAGCTTATGCCCCAGAGCCACCTCGCGGCGAAGAACACGCACGGGAACATTCTTTCCTGTAGCGCTGATGAGATCAATCTCGCGCTCCTCGCGTTCCGGCATGCTGGACACGTCCAGACCGGGCAGCAAAGCGCTGACGCAGCGGCCGGACAAGGAACCGGGTTCGTGCCCTGACAGGAATTCGATGCTATCGTTCGCGGTGACGATCACGTCATCCTGGCAAATCAGCAATCCTTCAAGCGCAACGTCGGCCAGCTCGCGAAGGCGTCTGCGATCGTGTCGCAAGCTAGCCTTTGCCGCGAGGTCGAAGCGCCACCCGAAGACGGCCAATACAATAAGAGCAAGGGAGACACCCGCAACGACCGGCGTGATGGCGCGCGGAGAAACGGCGTTGTCCGGGAAATTGACGGCTGGATCGAAATGGAGCGTCATGGCGGCCATGCCGCAGAAGTGAAGTACCGCTATCGACAGCAGCAGCAACGGCGCAGCGGTCGAACGTATGCGCCGGTCCCGGCTGCCCACCGCGATCATCGCGACCCCCGACACGGGGAGACTGACAATGACCGAAGGCAGTACCAGACCCAAGTTCCACGCTACCGTCCCTTGCACGAGGTACGCCGCCTGACCGACGTAGTGCAGCGTTGCCACGCCGACGCCGACGATCAGCCCTGCTACGAAATGCTGCCAACGTCGCCGGGCGCGGATCGAGATCGACACGCCGGCACCAATCCCGACGATTGCGCATGTCAGCGAAAGCGCGGTCAGTGCTGGTTCGAACGCCGCCGGCATGCCGGGTTTGAACGCGAGCAGGACGATGAAGTGGGTGGCCCAGGCGGTGCTGCCGCTGGCGACGATGCTGACCAAGCCCCAGCGGGTTCGAACGGAACCGGAAGCCCGGGCAGCGTGATGACCGATCTCGAACGAGGCGTAGATGCCGATCGCACAGACAAGGCTTGCAACGATCATCAGGCGAGCATCATGCATGTCTCGCATGCACTGGATGACGGAGAACAACGCAGCGGCCATGTCGCCGTGATAAAGACAGAATCTTAATAATCTCGTGGGGCGACGATCAGCTTGGCAGACTTCTCGCCTTCCACTGAAAATCAGCCGGTTGGATCAATAAGCGGCGGGAACCGCACAGGTTTGTCTACGGCCTTACGTCCGGTATGTGACCAATTTGCGCAGCCCGGCGTAGATGCGGCGAGGCTCAACATCACCCACTCACCACGATCGCAGCCCGTCGGTCGGTCAAAACGTGTTCAATCGCCTTGAGGTCTCGATCTATCCCTATATGAATCAATGTGATGAACACGACGCTTGAAGCCCCCGAACTCGGTTCCGACATTTCCGAATGCGACCGGGAACCCATCCACATCCCAGGCAGCATCCAGCCACACGGCTTGCTATTGTTGGCGAGTGGCGTTGACTTGCGGATCGTAGGCGGGGCCGGTGACCTCGAGGAACATTTCGGCACGCGCTGGCAGGAGGAAACCCTCGCGTCGCTGCTCGGGGAGTCGATCGTTGAAACCCTGCTCAAGTGCGATCGCGCCACTTGCTCCTTGGGCCGTATCGCAAATACGCCGTGGGAAGCGGCCGGCCGGCGGGCGGGCGACTTATGGCTCATCGAGTTAGAGCAAAGCGAGCAGCAGACGGCGACGGATGTGCTCACTTGGATCGACGACGCGGGATTAAGCTTCGAACGTGCTGGCGGCCTGCTCGAACTCTGCGAGCGCGCTGCCGAGAGCTTTCGGAGTCTGACCGGCTTCGACCGCGTTATGATCTACCGGTTTCTTGACGACGATTCGGGCGTCGTCGTCGCCGAGGATCTGGCGGAAGGTCTTCACAGCTTTCGCAACCACCATTTTCCTGCCTCGGACATTCCGCCGCAGGCTCGCGCCCTTTACCTGCGTAATCGTGTGCGGGTGATCCCGGACGTGGCGTACCAGCCTCAGCCCATCCGCCCGGCGGCGCAAAGCGGCGTTGACTTGAGCGACGTCGAATTGCGTAGCGTCTCGCCTATTCACATCCAGTATCTGAAGAACATGGGGGTGGCGGCTTCTGCATCGATCTCCATCGTCAAGGACGGCGTGTTGTGGGGCCTGGTCGCCTGTCACAATTTGACGCCCCGGCATCTCAGCGCGGCAACACGGCGTGCAGCGTCGCTGATCGCGGCCGGGCTCGCGCGTCAGATAAACGCCAAGGAGCAGGCGGAGGAGTACCGCGAACGACTTCGGGTGCGTGCTGACGAGGACGCGATTGCGGCACGTGTCTCGAGCGAGGTCGATCCTGAGGAATTGTTCAAGACCGCATCGGGCGATTTGCGACGGATGTTCGAAGCCGACGCTTTTGCCATCCTTCACGGCGGTGCACTTCACCAGGATGGGATCTGCCCCGATCCCGACGACATCCGTGAAGTCGCGGCATGGGTTCGCACGCAGGGGCCTGCGCCGTTTCATAGCAACATGCTCGCTCAGGATTTTGCGCCCGCTGCCGAATATCGCGAGCGCGCAAGCGGTCTTCTGGCGATCACGCTTTCGTCCATGGTGCCGACTGTCCTGCTGTGGTTTCGCGCTGAGGAACGCGAGTTGGTCGAGTGGGCTGGTAACCCGCACAAGGCGGTGACTCTGCAGCCCGGCGAGAAGCTTACACCAAGAGCCTCGTTCGAGGCATGGACGGAAGAGGTGCGGGGGCGCGCGCGACCATGGTCGCATGCCGAGACCGAGGCCGCTCGCCGGTTATTGGCGCGTCTTTATGAGGCCCGGCAGAACCGCCGCGTCCGTGACCTCGCTGAAGATCTAAACGTCGCCGTTGCTGACAAGGATCGGCTGATCGCGCAGCAAGGCACGTTGTTGAAGGAAGTGAACCATCGCGTCCAAAACAGCCTTCAACTCGTCATGGCGTTCCTGTCGCTCCAGGCCCGGTCGAGCGATGATCCGGCGGTGAGCGGAAACCTCAGCGAAGCGCAGCGGCGTCTTTCCGCGGTCGCGCTCGTACATCGCCGGCTCTACGCCGATGATAACGTTCAGGCGGTCGATCTCTCGCGCTACTTGGCCGATCTGGTCGCGGACCTTAAAACGTCCATGGGCACAGAGTGGGCCGACCTGCTCACGCTCGATCTCGCGCCGATCGTCATCACTGCCGACGATGCCGTCCAAGTCGGGTTGATCGTGGTCGAGCTGGTCATCAACGCTCAGAAATACGCCTATGCTGGTAGTCCCGGCCCGATCTTCATCGGGTTGGAGCGCCATCGTGCACGCTTCCGCCTCGTTGTCGCCGACAAGGGGAGAGGCAAGACGGGTACGCGTAAGGGGTTCGGTACGAGAATGCTGGACGCGATGGTCAAACGGCTCAACGGCAACCTTGAGGATGGCGACAACGGCCCAGGCGTTCGTTCGGTCTTGACCGCCCCGATCACGACGCCGCGCTCTACAGCGGACGAGTTGAACCGGCAAAGCACCGGGATATGACCGACATGAACAAGTGACCGACGTGGGGAAGACGGGAAATGTGCGCGAACCGGCAAGAATGGATCAGCGCGTCTTTGCGTTGAATGCCAAAGACCCGCTTCTCTAAAAGCTAACCTGCGGATTGGCGGTTCTCCCGTTGTCCAATGCTTGCACCACCACCTGCATGGATCTTGAGTGCAGGGCACGATAGTCTTCAAATCTGTGCGAACCGCTTGGCCAGAATGGGCAAGGCTGCGGCGAGCCTGTCGATTTGCTCGGGGCTGGTGAACAGCGCCGGGGTGACGCGCACGCAGGCACCAGCCTGAACGCCAGTGCGATGGACCGTAAAAATGCCGAACTCGTCCAACAATGTCTTTGCCACCGCGATATTGTCGGCGGGTGTGACGCGCCCCCGTATGCGGAACGAGGTGATGCCACCGTGCAGGCGCGGATCACTGGGCGTGAGGACCTGCAATGCGTCCAGCGTGCGTAGCGGTTCAGCCCAGCGATCGCGCAGGTAGCGCAGCCGCGCCGCGCGCTGCGGCGTCCCGATCACCTCCTGAAAATCAAGCGCCCGTGGCACGGTCAGCATTGCTGCGAAATCGCTGGTGCCGGTATGGATGCGCGCGGCCACGCTGTCCGAGGCACTCCCCTCATTGGCGGGATCAGGGTCGATGTCGTGCACGCGGGATTTGCGCAGATACATGACGCCAACGCCGAGCGGCGCGCCCCACCATTTGTGCAAGTTGAAGCCGGCGAAATCGACACCGAGATCGGCGAAGTTGAAATCGAGCTGCCCCCAGCTGTGCGCTGCATCAACGATCGCGTCGATCCCGCGTGCGCGCGCCATCGCGACGATCTCGCGCACAGGCACGACCAAGCCGGTGCGGTGGCTGAGATGGGTGAGCAGTACCAGCCGGATCTTCGGATTAGCGGCGAACGCTTGCGCATAGGCGTCGATCACACCCTGATAGGTCGCCGGTTCGGGCAGCGCGATCCGCACCACCTGCGCGCCGCGTCGTGCCTTCAGGCCGTCAAAGCACCCCAGCATGCTGTCGTAATCGAGATCGGCGGTCAGCACCGCATCGCCGGGGCGGAGCTTGTTGTAGCCGTCGATCAACCCCTGCAAAGCCTCCGTAGCGTTGCGGGTGAGCACGATCTCGTCCGCACCGACGCCGAGGGCCGCGGCGACACGCTGCCGCACCGCGTGGTAATCGGTGAAGAAGCCGCGTCGCGTGTAGAAGCTGTTCTCACGGTTGACCCGTTCGACCGCGCGTTCATAGGTGGCGAGCACGGGCTTGGCCATGATGCCCCAATTGCCGTTCTCTAGCTGAATCACCTCGCGCGTGACGTCATATTGCGCGGCGATCTTCGCCCAATACGCCTCGTCGTCCGGCCCGGCGGCCTTCGTGCCCTGCGGCATCGTCGCGCCGAGCCGGCTGGCGGCAGGCGTGACGCCAGCCGCCATTAGCCCCGCCGCTTTCATCATCATCCTGCGACTGATCGTCGACATGCCGTTCGACCCTTTCAGAACTTCATGCCCATTCGAACATAATACTGCCCGCCATCAGTATCGTATGGAGCGTTGCGCGAATAGATCAGGCCGCGAACCGCTTGGTTGGTTGCCTCCGCCGGATATCGGTTGAACACGTTTTCCGCACCGGCGCGCAGCGTGAAATGCTTGCCAAACGTGTAGCTCGCAGACACGTCGAAAAGCGCGATGCCGCCAAACTTCTGGTAGATGTCGCCGGTCGCATTGCCCGACACGTCGGTCCAGCCGCCATAATAGCGGCCTCGGAACAGCACGCCCACCGGGCCGATGTCGTAGCCGATCGAGCCGGTGGCGTTGTGCTGCGGCAGGCGTTGTTCGAACACGATCCTTTGGGTCTCGTTGGGGATCGCCGCCGATGTGCCGCTTGTCACCTTGGTGCGGTTGTAATTGTAGGCGATCGTCGCGGTCGCTTTACCTGGACCGACAGCTTGCGCGTAGTTCAGCACCGCTTCGATGCCACGTGTGCGCGTGTCGAAATCGTTGGTGAAGTAGCTGACCGAGGTGAAGCGCAACGGGTTGAGCACGCCGGCGGGTACCGCGAACGAGGCGGACTGGCTGAAGCGGCCATCGACGCTGATCTGATAAGCGTCGACGCTGCCGGTCAACCCGAAGGCGGTCTTGAAGGTGAGGCCGGCGGTAATCGTGTCGGACGTTTCGGGCTTGAGGGGTTTCGCGCCGAGCGCGACCGCGATCGGATCGGTGGTGGCGAGCCGACCGCTGTTGAACACCTGCAACGTCTTGGTGTCGAGACCCTGCGAGGTATTCGACGTGTTGAGCTGTCCCGGTGTCGGTGCGCGGAAGCCGGTCGAATAGCCGCCGCGCAGCGCGATGCCATCAACCGGCTCCAGCCGAGCGCTCAGCTTGTAGGTGAATTTGCCGCCGAATGCCGAAAAATTCTCATACCGGCCCGCCGCGCCGACGCTGAGCATCTTGACCGGCTGCCATTCGAGATCGCCGTATCCTGCATAACTTTCTTGGGCGAACCGTCCGGCCTGAAGCGGGCTGAAGCCGGGGAAGCCGTTGGAATTTGGCGCGAGCCCGGCTGCCGCACCGGCACCAATCGCGTAAGAAGCAGGGTCCCCGGGGCGGACGCTATATTGCTCCAGCCGCCGCTCGCCGCCGAACGCGACGTTGATCGGTTCCAGCCCGCCGACCGGCAGGCGATACACGAAATCGGCATTGAGGTTGAATTCGCGCTGCCGCAGCCGGCCGAGGTAGAAGGCGGTCGGCGAACTCGGTCCTAACGATGCGTTAAGGCTTTCGTTCAGCGTATAGTCGATGATGCTCTCGCCGTATGACGCGCTGAGATCATAGCTGAATGCCTCGGCGAGTGCGCCGCGCGCGCCGCCGGTCGCCTGGATGTCGCTGGTCGTCGTGCCGAAGCGCGGCGTGAAGCCGGTCGGGTACAGGCTGCTGAAATTGAAGCCGGGGAAGGCCGGGCTGGCGCCATAGACCGAGGCGGTGCCGGCCGGATTGCGCCAGTTGAAGTCGGTAACGCCTTCGCCCTCGCCAAACGTGCCGAAGCTGTAAAGCTTGAATGCATCCGACACGTCGAAGTGCGTGTTGTAGCCGCCACGGATGCTTTCCAGATCGGGCTGGCCCCAGCGCTGCACCGGATTCGGCACCTTCAGCGCCGGGTTGGCGGCCTGGAACGCGATCGCGTCGGGGCGCTGACGAGTGCGCGAGGTCGCTTCAGAGTGGTCGTACTCGCCGGTGAAGACGAAGCTGCCGCGATCACCGAGGGCTATGCCACCTTGAAAGCCTCCCTGATACTCCTTGCCGTCACCTTTGTAATATTGCGAATACTGGCCAAACGCGTCGAGGCCGGGCTGATCGTCGAGAATGATGTTGATCACGCCGGCGATCGCGTCGGACCCGTATTGCGCCGAGGCGCCGTCGCGCAGCACTTCGATACGCTTGATAGCGAGGCCGGGGATGGTGGCGAGATCGGGCGCCTGCGCGCCGCGCGTCCCGAGCAGCGCGGAGCGGTGGTAGCGTTTGCCGTTGACCAGCACGAGCGTCTGATCCGCGGACAGCCCGCGCAGCGTGGCAGGGCGCACGAACGCCTGACCGTCGGCGGCTGGCAGGCGCTGCACGTTGAAGGAGGGCAGCAACTGCGCGAGCGTATCGTTGAGATCGCCCGAGACGCTCGCATCGATCGCGGTGGCGGGCAGTACGTCAATCGGTGATTGAGAGTTGAACTGTGTCACGCCGCGATCACGCGTACCGGTGACGATGACGGTATCGGCATCCGCAACCCCCTCTGCCGCCGGTGCAACGGCGGGCGCGGCGAGTGGCGCGGCATGGGCGAAAACGGGCGCACAAAGCGCAACGGACAGCGCGGCGAGCGCGCCGGCCGAGATGAGTTTCGTCAAATGATGTCCCCTTGGGCAGCCCGGCTGGCGTTATCTTTTTGCCGGCTGGCGTGGCCCTAGGGATGCTGTGTTTCAGTATCACTGCATTGGTGCGACGGAACGATGGCAGTTGCGCGATACGATCCGAACCGGTGCGCGAGCAGCCGCGGCCAGCGCGCAAGTCGCTTGATCTTTTATACCGGCTTACGGGCTTCGAGAGTCCTGATGTCCAAACATCCTGTCTTTTAAGAACGTCGGCCGTGTCGCGAGACGAGAGACCCTAAACGACAATGAGGGACGTGGGGCGTCGCATGCATGGCTTTCTCGTTTGAGGCGGCTGTATTGAGCCATCCCGCATTCCATCACATCGTCAGCGCCCAGCTTTCACAATCGCCTGTACTCGTGCAGGCTGCACCCGGCGAGGCGGTGCCGAACATGGCGATGCAGCCGCTCCTTGAAGCGTAACCTAAACCGTAGCTGAACAATCCGGTTCAGAAGGTGTTGAACCGCAGCGCCTAGGGGATGCCGAGGCGCTTTACACTTTGTTGCGGCGCATGAAGCGGCTGTTCGGCCGCTTGTGCCAAGAGATAGGAACGATGCTCATGGCGACGAGCGCGATGTCGGCTACACGTGACTCTGCCGGCGCACGATCTAGCGAGACGCGGCGTGCCACCCGATCGCTCCAGGCGCTGAACTTCTTCATGGCGGACATGCAGGCAGGCATCGGGCCGTTCCTCGGCGTCTTCCTGCAGCAGCGTGGCTGGACGTCGGGGCCTATCGGCACGGTGATGACGGCGGGCGGCGTTGCCGGCATGGTGATGACCGTGCCGGCCGGCGCCTTCATCGACCATACCCAAAGGAAGCGGTGGGTCGTCGTCGTTACCGGCATCTGCACGGTACTCGCCTCGTTCCTGATCCTGTGGTCGCAGTCGGGCATCGTCGTCACCGTCAGTCAGGTCGCCACCGCCATCGCCGGTGCGGCGATCGGCCCGGCGGTGACCGGCATGACGCTGGGCATCGTTCGCCAGAAAGGCTTCAACGCGCAGAATGGCCGCAACCAGGCGTGGAACCATGCCGGCAATATGATCGGTGCGGGGCTGTCGGGGTATCTCGGCTGGAAGTTCGGGATGCCGGCGATCTTCTTTCTGGCTGCGGCCTTTGGGGTGCTCGCGATCATCTCGGTCCTGTCGATCCCGGAGAAGGCGATCGACCATCGCGCCGCGCGCGGGCTGGAAGGTCAACAGGGCGACGACGAGCAGGACGCCGGCCAGGCCGAAGGGTTCAAGGCGCTACTGCGCAACAAGCCGATGCTGATCCTCGCCGCTGCGCTTGCCTGTTTTCACCTCGGCAATGGCGCGATGCTGCCACTTTACGGACTGGCGGTGGTCGGCGCCGGCAAGGGCAACGCCGCGCTGTTCACCGCCACCACCGTCGTGGTCGCGCAGGCGGTGATGATCGTCACCAGCCTGATCGCGATGAAGGTTGCGGCGGGACGAGGATATTGGCTGGTTCTCCTGATCTCGTTCGCGGCGCTGCCGCTGCGCGGGTTTCTCGCCGGCACCTTCATCGAACATTGGGGCGTGTGGCCGGTCCAGGCGCTCGACGGCATCGGCGCGGGACTGCAGAGCGTTGCGGTTCCAGGCCTCGTCGCTTGCCTGCTGAACGGTACCGGCCGGGTGAACGTCGGCCAGGGCGCGGTGATGACGGTGCAGGGACTGGGCGCGAGCCTTTCGCCGGCGATCGGCGGCTGGCTGGCTCAGGTGCTGGGCTATCAGGTCGCGTTCTACGTTTTGGGCAGCTTTGCGCTGGCGAGCCTCGCCTTGTGGATCGGCTTTGCCGGAACGCTACGCCCCGCCTGTGCAGGTGGGACGGGCGACGAAAAGGCCGGAGCATGAGCGCGACGATCAGCTGGGTACACATCGGTGACCTGCACATGGACGAGGCGGACGGCTGGCTGGCGCGCGAGCGGCTGATGGCGATCGTCGGCGAGGTAAACGAAAGGATCGGCGATGCCGCGGACTTCGTGTTCCTGCCCGGCGACAACGCCAATCATGCCACGCCCGAGCAGTATCGCGCGATTACCAACGCGCTGGCGCCGTTGCGGCGCCCCTATCGCGTCATCCCGGGTGACCACGATTTCGAGCTTGGCAACCTCGACACCTACGAGACCGCTTTTCCCGCCATCAACCGGCCCGAGGTCGAGGTGATCGCGGGGCATCGCTGCGTCTTCCTCGATATGATCTCGGCGGGCGCAGGCGGCCCCGATTTCCGGCTGACGATGCATCACTGGAACCGGTTGCTGGAGGAACTGGCGCGCGCCGAGGCGGAAGGGCAGGTGCCGTTGGTGTTCATGCACGCCTATCCCGGCGACCTCGCCGCGGACGGCGACGCCGTAGCGCGTACCTTTGCCGATGCGCGCGTCGCCTTTGTCGACACCGGCCACACCCATTACAACGAGCTGCTGAACGACGGTCGCGTCGTCTACGGCGCGACCCGGTCGACCGCGCAGATCGAGGAAGATGGCGGCCGCCCCGGCTACACGATCGTGACGGTGCACAACCGGGTGCCGAGCTGGCGGTTCAAGCCAATCGGCGGCGGCTGGCCGTTCGTCCAGATCGTCGCGCCCGCCGACCTTCGTCTGGTCACCCGGCCCGCCGACCCCCGACAGGTGCCACGGCCGGGCGAGGTGGCGGTCGTCGCCAAGCTGTTCGGCGGCGATGCCGACACGGTGGTGATGATCACGGCGGGCGGGGCACCCCAGCCGATGACCGCCGACACCGATGGCGTGCTGTGGCGCGCGACGCTGTCGCTCGCGCCCGGCCTGCACGCGGTGACGGTCACCGCCGGCGACGACCAGGATACGATTTCGCTGCTCGTCCGTCCGGAGGACAATATCCCGCATCGTACGCTGCAGGTCGCGCCGGGCCTCGATATCCATACGGTTGGCGCTTGGCCCGAGCGTGGCATCCTTGGCACCCAGCTCGGCCCCAACAAGAACGGGAAGAAGCCATGAGCCCGGCAATCGGTGCCACCTGGGCGATCTGCGCGGCAGCGACCGCAGGGGTCATCATCCGGCCGATGCGTTGGCCTGAATGGATCTGGGCGATCGCAGGCGCGGTGCTGCTCGTCGTCACCGGGCTGATGCCGCCGGGGCCAGCCGGGTCGGCGGTGGCGAAGGGGCTCGACGTTTATCTGTTCCTGACCGGCATGATGCTGCTCAGCGAGACGGCGCGCGAGCACGGCGTGTTCGACTGGGTGGCGGCGGCGGCGGTCAATGCGGCGGACCAGTCGCGGCCGCGGCTGTTCCTGCTCGTCTATGGCGCGGGCGTGGTCGTCACGACCTTCATGTCCAACGACGCGACGGCCGTGGTGCTCACCCCCGCCGTGTTCGCCGCCGCGAAGAAGTCCAAGGCTGAGCCGCTGCCGTTGCTCTTCGCCTGCGCGCTGATTGCCAACGCAGCGAGCTTCGTGCTGCCGATCTCCAACCCCGCCAACCTGGTGCTGTATGGCGGCAAGATGCCGCCGCTCGGCCAGTGGCTCGGTTCGTTCGCCTTGCCCTCGCTGGCGTCCATCGGCGTGACCTTCGTCGTGCTGCGTTGGATCGAGCGCGAGCGGATCGCCGGCGCCTGCGACTGCGATGTCGAGCGCGCAGCCCTGTCGACCGGCGGCAAGGTCGCGTTCGCGTGCATCCTGCTGACCGCGGCGTTACTCGTCACCATGTCGGCGCTCGACCAGCAACTCGGCCTGCCGACCGCGCTCGCCGGCATCGTCACCGCGCTGGGCGTGTCCGCGCTCGCCCGCAGGTCGCCGGTCGAACTGGCGCGTAGCATCTCCTGGGGGGTGCTGCCGCTGGTCGCCGGGCTGTTCGTACTGGTCGAGGCGCTCGACCGGACCGGCGTCATCCGGATGGTGGCCGATGCAATCCGCAGCGGCGCACATGATCCAGCCCGCACCGCAGCCGCCTCAGGCACGGTCCTGGCGTTCGCCTCCAACGCGATGAACAACCTGCCGGCGGGCCTGATGGCCAGCACCGCAGTCGCGCAGGCGCAGCCGCCCCGGCTGGTCACCGACGCGCTGCTGATCGGCGTCGACCTTGGTCCCAACCTGTCGGTCACCGGCTCGCTCGCCACCATCCTGTGGCTGACCGCGATCCGCCGGGAAGGCGAGGATGTCGGCTTCCTGGCCTTCCTCAAGGTCGGCGCGGTGGCAATGCCGCTGGCGTTGATCGCCGCACTCGGCACCCGCCTCCTTCTCGGTTGATAGGACACACGCAATGAATGCTGCCTGGGCTTTTCCCTTCATCTTCGTCGCCGGCATGTTGCAGGCGGTGGGCGCCGCGATGGGTGGCCAGCTCAACAAGTCGTTGCACAACCCGTGGCTGGCGACCTCGGTGTCGTTCATGCTGGTGATGTTCGCGACCGTGACGCTATTCGCCTGCATGCCACGACCGCTGCCCAGCGTCGGCGACGTCATGTCGATGCCATGGTGGGCGCCGCTCGGCGGCATCGTTGGCGCGGTGGCGGTGTTCGCCGGCTTCCTGCTGATCCAGAAGCTCGGCGCCGGGCCGGTGAACGGCGTCACCATCACCGCGAACATCCTCGCCAGTCTCGCTATCGATCATTTCGGGCTTCTCCGCATGGAGCAGCATTCAATGAACTGGCAACGCGCGCTCGGCGGCGCGCTGATGATCGGCGGCGTCACGTTGATCGCGAAGTTCTGATAGCGTCGAGCGGTCAGTGAAGGGGAGTGGCGGCTGTTGCTGGCTGGCTTCCTGCTCGGCCTCGGGTTCACCGGCTGCTACGCCGTGCGCACGGCGCGTGATGGCGTCTACAGGCATATTCACGAATTCGTTGCAAAGGTGACGCTGCATCGGCTTCATTGCGCTCGCTTTGCTAACTATCAAAGCTACTAACCTAACTTAGCTTCGAGATCGGCCAGTGACTTGCCCTCGTTGCGAGGTGCCCAAGTCGTCCCAACGAAACTGCTGACAGCGAGGAACCCTGTCAAAATTCACGCGAGTGTGTGGAATCCCGTTGAGGTCAACATAGGCACGAAGAACGACCAGAAGCCGAGCGTCATGCGAACCACGGCGAACATCACGCCCTGCGCGGTGCTGCGCAGCAAGGTTGGGAACAGTTCCGAACTCCACAATTGGAAGAAGCATTGCGCGCCGAAGCCTTGCCCGATCGCCATCATCAGCACGTGGACGATCGCCACCGGAAGTTTGAGTGGAAAATTGCGAGCAGCGCCATGCCGACGATCTGGATGAGCGCAGAGGCAGCGAACAGCGCGCGCTGGTTCACGCGATCCGACAGCGGCATGAAGATGAACGCGATCGATAGCATGCCGGTGCCGAAGCTCAGCATCTGCAGCGTCACCGACATGGCCTGCGTCTGACTTCCGACCGTGCGCAGGATGTAGGGAAAGAAGAAGCCGTTGGTACCGGCCCACAGGTTCCAGAACAGGTACATGCCGACGAGGAACGCCATCCCGCCGATGTAGCGCGGCTGGAAGAGATCGCGTACTCGAACGCGGTGCTTGGCGGCGACCGTCTTTTCAGCCGCCTGCGCTTTCAGCCAGTGCGCACTTTCGTGCATGCTCGAACGATCGACTGCGCTCGATCCACCAAATCAAGATCTATTACGATCATCGCAAGCCGTGGATCACGCCTGCCAGCGTGCAGAACGGCCATGCCGTGCTCGACGACGGCCGCACCGGACTGCGCCGCGCGATGACGGGCAAGCCGGTGATCTTCGACGAAATCTGCTACGAGGGCGACATCGCTAAGCGGTGGGGCAACCTTTCGGCCGAGGCTATGGTGGAGCGGTTCTGGTGGGGCACGATCGGCGGCACCTATGTCGGCCATAGAGAAACCTTCGCGCGGGATCGCAACGCCGATGGATCATGGCTGGGGCAGGCGGTGTGCTGCGCGGGCACAGCGCGCCCCGGCTGGCCTTCTTGCGTGGCATTCTGGAGAACGGTCCGGCGCCCGGCCTCGATCCGATCCAGACCTGGTGGGGCTACCGCCTCGCCGGCAGGGATCAGGCCTATTACCTGCGCTATTTCGGGGCGGGAGCGCCGGCGGAGTGGGCGGTGGTGCTGCCGGGCAAGGGCGCCGGGGCCTTGCACAGCTATCGTGCCGACATCATTGATACCTGGAACATGACGATCACGCCGGCAGGCACTTTCACGATGGCGCAGATGAACGATTACGATGTCCACGATCCGGTCCGGCCGACGCTGGCGCTGCCGGGCAAGCCTTGGCTGACGGTGCGGCTGGTGCGGGTGTGAGCGCTGGCTTGCTTGCCGCACTGCGGGCGGCGGTCGGCGCGCAGCATGTGCTGACCGGCGCGGCGGAGACGCACCGCTTCCGTACAGGCTACCGCTTCGGCAGCGGGCCGGTCACAGCGGTAGTGCGACCGGCATCGCTGATCGAATTGTGGCGTGTGGCACAGGCAGTGGTCGTTGCGGGCGCGATATTGATCCCGCAGGCAAGCAATACCGGCCTTACCGGCGGATCGACCCCGGACGGAGACGAATACGACCGCCTGGTTGTGATCGTCTCAACGCTTCGGATCTCCGGCGTGCATCTGGTACAGGGCGGCGCACAGGTGGTGTGCCTGCCGGGCGCCACGCTCGACGTGCTGCAGAAGACGCTGGCGCCGCTCGGACGTGAGCCGCATTCGGTGATCGGATCGTCCTGCATCGGGGCCTCGGTGCTAGGCGGCGTGTGCAACAACTCGGGCGGCGCGCTGGTGCGGCGTGGCCCGGCTTTCACCGAATTGGCGCTGTACGCGCGGGTCGATGCTGAGGGCCGGCTGGAACTGGTCAATCACCTCGGCATTGAACTCGGCACGACGCCGGAGGAAATCCTCGCGCGGTTGGAGCGCGGCGGCTTCACCGAGGCGGAGGTGCGCGACACCGGTGCGCGCGCGTCCGATCACGATTACGCGACCCACGTCCGCGACGTCGATGCCGACACCCCGGCGCGCTTCAACGCCGATCCCAAGCGGCTGTTCGAAGCGTCGGGATCGGCTGGCCACGTCGTGTTGTTCGCGGTGCGGCTTGATACGTTCACGAAGGAGGCTGGCACGACCGTCTTCTACGTTGGTTCGAACGACACCGCCGATCTTACCCGCTTGCGGCGCGAGATGCTCGGCGGCGACCTGCCGCTGCCGATCGCGGGCGAGTACATCCACCGCGACGCCTTCGTGCTGACCGAGCGCTATGGCCGCGACACGTTCCTCGCGATCCGGCACCTCGGCACCGCACGCCTGCCGGCGTTGTACCAGTGGAAGGATCGCGTCGACGGCTGGTTCCGCCGGCTCGGCCTGCGCAACGTCGCGGACAAGGCCTTGCAGGCTATCACACGCTTTGGCCCGAGCCACCTGCCCAAGCGGCTGACCGACTATCGGGACCGTTTCGAGCATCACCTGATGTTGCGCGTAGCCGCTGCCGATGCGGACGCGACCGAAGCGCTGCTCGCGCAGGCGCTAGGCGCGGGTGAGGGCGCGTTCTTCCGTTGCACGAGGCAAGAGGGCGATGCCGCCTTCACGCACCGCTTCGCCGCAGCGGGCGCCGCTGTGCGCTACCGTACGGTGCATGCGCGCGAGGTCGCGGATATCGTCGCGCTCGACATCGCGCTGCGCCGCAACGATGCCGCGTGGTTCGAGACGTTGCCCGCTGAACTGGAGGCGGCGATCGCCCACAAATTCTACTACGGCCACTTCTTCTGCCACGTCTTCCATCAGGACTACGTGATCCGCGCCGGGCATGACCCGCTCGCAATCGAACACGCGATGTGGACGCTGCTGGACGCGCGCGGCGCGGAATATCCGGCCGAACACAATGTCGGCCATCTCTATAACGCCAAGCCCGCGCTCACCGATCACTACCGCGCGCTCGACCCGACCAACAGCTTCAACCCCGGCGTCGGGAAGGTGTCGAAGCGGGCGCACTGGCGGTAGGCCGCGCACCGCTTTGCCGCGCTAACGGCAGCCGGCGTGTCGTGGCACCTCGGCGACGGCGACCCCGTGTGCCGGCAAGGTTCCGCCCGGTACGGCGCCGACCACCAGCCGCGCGCCGGACGGGAGTGAAACCGGCTGTGCCGCGGCGCCGTGATTGATGATGACCAGCACGCAACGTCCCGCCCCGGCGCGTGCGCTCACCTCGATGTCGGGCTGGCGACGGGCAGGGGCGTGGTGAGGCCGCCTCGTCCACCATCTGCCCGGCCAGCACGTGCATGGCGGCAGGATCGAACCAGGCGTCGATGTTAGGTGATGCTCCCTTCGCCGACGGAGCGGGTCACGATCGCCGGCTTTTTGTCCAGCCAGCCGCCCGGATCCGCATACCGCGCGATCACCCGCGTATCGGCGGCATCCGGCACCGAATTGGCCAGCACCGGTGCGGCGGCGTCGATCTCGTGCGCGGTTTGCGTCACATCGCCAATGATCGGGTTGGGCAAGCTTCACTTAATCGGCCCCGAAGTGCCAGTGGCGGCGAGATGCGCAGCGCCCTCGAGCGTTAACGCTATGCGCTCATCGTGCTCGACGTCATGATGCCCGGCGAAGACGGCCTCGCCATCCTGCGCGCGCTCGACCGGTCCTCAAGTCCACCAGTCATCATCCTGTCCGTGATCGGCCAAGATATCCGGATCGTTGGCCTTGAACTCGGTGCCGACGATTACATCGCCAAACCGACCAATCCACGTGAACTGCTTGCGCGCATTCGCTCCGTGCTGCGGCGCGGCGTGGTAAGAGAGCCAGCAGCGCCATCAGCGCGCAGCTGGCGACGCTTCGCGGGCTGGCGCTTCCATCCGGTCGGCCGCGAGTTGATCGACCCTGACGGGGTGCTGATGAACCTGCCGGTGGTTGTCGCCTCTCCGCTGACACACGCCATCTCGTTCGAGCCGGCCGCTGCCGACGAGCGTGCCTTCCGGCATGCCGCCTGAGTGCGAGGATCCTCATATGCGATTTTCAATCATCACCTCGGCGGACGTGAGCCGATTGGCGGGGTCGACGTCCACGGTCCAGACCGTTGCTCGCGCCGATGCCTATGCCGCCTGGACGCCGCGGTCGCTCGGCTTTACCGCAATCGAGGGCCGCGGGGTCGATCGCGGTCAGGCGTTGGTCGCAGCGGCCCGACTGTCGGCCGCGCTGGTGAAGCACCCCGCGATCGGTCTCACGTTCGAAGCCGACGATAGCGCGGAGACGCTTACGGCCTAGACGAAGTTTCCCGCCAATCTGAACTTCTACTCCGACGATAGTGCCGCCAGGCGCTGTCAATCTAATGCGAACTCGTTTCTACAGGATGCTGCTGCTGCGGCGGCGGTTCCTCAGGCCATGACCCGCTGCCACTCAGCCAGTGCGGCCTAGCGGCGTTCCTTGAAGATCTGGCGCTTGAAAAGATGGCGTTCCAGGTTGAAGTGGTTGTGAACGTTGGCGTGGACGGAGGGAAACTTCTGTAACGTCTTTATGCGCCTGAACCTGAGCATCGCGCGCTCTCGTCGTCGAAAAGGCAGGTGGCTGTTCTCCACACGGTTGATCGCCCGGCGGCCGATCTCCTGCTTCTCGGCGTTGCCAAGCTCGTTCATCGCGGCGCGGTAGGAGCGCAGACCGTCGGTGGTAATCGCCTCTGGCAAGCCGTGACGCTTCAGCGCTTTCTTAATAAAGCGCAGCGCGGCGTCCTTGTCACGGCTCCTTGTGCTGTAGCTCTCGAGGATCTCACCTTCGTGATCGACGGCACGCCACAGGTACACCATCTCGCCGGGCAGCTTCACGTACATCTCGTCCAGGTGCCAGCGCCAATGGCGGAAGCCCCGCATGCGCGAGATGCGCTGCTGGTGCATATCGCCGGCGAATATTGGCCCGAACCTGTTCCATCACTGCCGCACTGTCTCGTGGCTCATATCGATGCCGCGTTCGACAAGCAGGTCCTCGGCGTTCCGCAGCGACAATGGAAAACGTATGTATATCATCACCATGAAGCGGATCACCTCGGGCGACGAGTTAAAGCAATGGAACGGAGGGCGGTTTGGCTCGGGATCTGCGGCTCATACGTGCTGGGTATTACCCCGGTCGCTACCTGCCACATTGGTCTGAAGTGCAGACAAAGCCACGCTGCATCAATTCTTAAGAATAATGAAGTATTATCCATCCGGTGATGAACGGCCGTCTTTATGAGGCGTGCTTCGTCGACAGGGGGAAAGCGATGAGGCGAGTGGTCGTATGGCTGAAGCGGCTGAGGAATGACGAGCGTGGAAACGTTCTGGTCCTGTCAGCGCTCGGTCTGTTGCTACTGCTAGGTATGGGCGGTGGCGCGCTCGACCTCAGCCGTATCTACCTCGTAAAAACGCGGATGCAGCAGGGCTGCGACGCGGGGGTGCTGGCGTATCGCAAATCGATGCAGGGCACGAATGTCCTCCCCACGACGTACCCGACCGCGCTAGCCTATTTTAACGCGAACTTCTCGCCGGGCCGGTACGGCTCGATGAACACCCAATTTCCGCAGCCAACCGTCGATGCGAATGTGGTCGTACACGGGACGGCGACGACCACGGTGCCGATGGCCTTGATGCAAATATTTGGCTTCAAGCAGATTACGCTCGGCAGTACCTGTGACGCGCAACTTCAATTGCCTAACACCGATGTGATGTTCGTGCTCGATACCACCGGATCGATGACCGACACCAATCCGGGCGATTCCGACAACAAGATCACCGGGCTGCGCAATGCGGTGTTAAACTTCTACAACACGCTCGAGCAGGCCAAGATCTCCGGTACGCAGGTGCGTTACGGCTTCGTACCCTATTCGAACACCGTCAATGTGGGGTTGCTGCTCAAGCGCGAATGGATCGTGAACAATTGGACCTATCAGTCGCGCCAGTTCGATCGGCAGCAGCAGGATCAGACTGGGACGCAAGGGAACACCGTCACAACAAGCTCGGCATGGACGCCAGCGATCACACCGACCACCACGACGAGTTATGGCGACCCCGAAAATTGCTCTGCGCCGGCAAACACGGCGGCGACCACGAACTCCTCCAGCACGCCTTGGAACCCTTCCGCAAGCGCAGTCCCGCGCTCGCGCACCAATTATCGCACGTACGGAGGCGACACATATTCGGCCACCGTCAATTCCAGCGGGCAGTGCGTGATCACCAAGAACAGCTATCCCAGCACGCAGCAGAGCCAGACGCAGACCGTCAGCAACAATCCGAATGCTGGCCAGCCGACCTACACGACCCGGAACTACTTCTGGTACAAACCCGTCAGCTACGACGTCAGCGCGTTCAAGGGTGCCGCCACGAGTGGACTGATGGCAGGCGCCAGCAACGTATCGATGGCGAACGTTAATGCGCCTTCCGGCAGCAATGCCACGGGCAGCGACCAGAAGGTGTCCTGGGTTGCCGCGAGTGCCTGTATCGAGGAGCGCAAGACGTTACGGCCGGGAGAAACCGGCACCGCTTGGGACATGGACGTCGACAGCACGCCCGATACGTCCAAGCCGGAAACCCAATGGGCCCCGTTTCTGCCCGCGCTCCTCTTTGCGCGCCAAGTCACGAACTACACCGCGACCCCGCCGACTGGCTTCAACACCGCAGACGTGAACACGACGGCCGGTTATACGCAGCTTTCAAGCTATCCTTACAACCGCGCCGCCTGTCCCAGCCCTGCCCGAAAACTGCAGAGCAAGGAGGCCGGGCTTACGTCCTCGGCGCTGCAATCCTATCTGAACGCATTGCTGACGCGCGGGGATACCTATCACGACATCGGCTTTTTGTGGGGCCTGAGACTGATTTCAAAGGAAGGGTTGTTTGGCAGCGAGAACACCTCGGCGCCCGACGGAAGTTCGATCGCGCGCAACATCATCTTCATGACCGATGGCGACACCGAATCGCATATCCAAGATTACGATGCGTATGGGCTGTCTGCGCTCGACCGGCGACGAACCGATCCCTCATCTCTGCCGAGCGACAGCGACCAGAACTCGATCGTCGAGGATCGGCTGACGCGCTATTGCACGATTGCCAAGAATAAGAAGGGGATAACTGTCTGGGTGATCGCGTTCGGCACCGACCTGACGCCGCTGCTCAAAAATTGTGCGTCTCAAGGCCGCGCTTTCCAGGCAAATAATAGTCAGCAACTCAACGACACCTTCGCCGAAATTGCTGCGAAGATCGCACAGTTGCGGCTGACCAAATGAGCCGTCCCATGTTAACCAATCTTGCCAAGTCCAATCGCGGCTCGACGCTGATCGAATTCGCCATCATCGCGCCCGTGTTGGTCCTCATGCTGCTCGGCGGCCTAGAGATCGGGCATACGATATATGTGCGATCGGCGCTTGTCGGATCGCTTCAGAAGGCGGCTCGCGATATTAGCCTGGAAAGCGCGAGCTCGTCGACGCAGATGAACGCGATCAACGCCACCGTGGCGACCGCGGTTCACCAGATCATGCCGAGTGCCAAGGTCGAACTGGTTGCGAAAAGCTATCATGATTACAGCAACGCTGCCAGTCCGGCGGAAGAGTATAACGATGCCGACCACGACGGGCGATGCGACCATGGCGAGGCGTTCGTAGACAGCAATCGTAACGGGAGCTGGGATCAGGACGGGTCCGTCAGTGGGCGAGGCAGCGCCCGAGACGTCGTCCTGCTCGTTGCAACAGCCAGTTACAGCCGGCTCGGGTTGACCAGCCTCCTTGCTGGATCACCGCAGACTGTCCTGACCGCTAAGACACTGATCCGCAACCAGCCCAACGATCAGCAAGCCGAACCGCCGACCGGGACATGCTCGTGAGTGCGCCCGTACGTCTCTTTCGCAAGCTTCGTCGGGAGACGCGCGGATTGGCGCTGTTAGAATTTGCGCTCTGTCTCCCATTCCTGATCATCGCGACGCTTTGGGCCTTCGAGTTCGCCAATTATGTTCTCGTTCGACAACAGATCAGTCAACTCGCGCTTCAGGTTTCCGACAACGCCGCTCGGATCGGCACCTTGACCTCGGTCCAGACGCAGATCGACGAAAAGCAGATCAATGATCTTTTTACAGGCGCAAACCTCCAAGGCGGATCGCTCGATCTAGCGCACAACGGTCGAATCATACTGACTAGTCTGGAGGTCGACGACGGCCAACCGCATGGGCAATATCTCCATTGGCAACGTTGCTACGGAGCGCTCGTTTATCCGTCGAGCTACGGCAGGCAGGGTGATGGTAAGGGCAATTCAAGCGTAAAGGGAATGGGCCCTTCAGACGCCAAGATTGTCGCGGTAGCCGACGCGCCAGCCATGTTTGTGGAGATCGCCTATCAATATCAACCTATCATCTCCGCTCGCATCGCACCTTCGGCGTTGATGCACGAGGTTGCCGCGATGATGGTTCGTGATAATCGCGACACTTCCGATCCCGGCATAAACCCAGTGAATGGTGTTCAGCCGTCGGCGTGTTAGGGTCAGGACTCGTTGATTGAGCCAGAAGATGACAGTTGCGGCGATGCAGATGGCGGACATGAAGGTATGCGAGCAGCGATCATAACGCGTTTGGATGCGCCGCCAATCCTTGAGCCTTCCGAACACGTCTTCAATTGCGTGGCGCTGCTGATAGAGCGCTGCGTCGTGCTGAATCGGCATTTTCGGGTTGGCTTTTGAGGGAATGCAAGCAGTGATCTTGCGCTGGGCCAGCGCGGCGCAAAACCAGTCGGCGTCATAGCCTTTGTCCCCGAGCAGTGCCTTGGCGCGGGGGCAAGGCGTCGAGCATGAGGGCGGCACCCTTGTAGTCGCTCATCTGACCTTCGCTCAGCAGCATGACGAGCGGCCTTCCCCTTGCCATCGCAGACGGCATGTAGCTTTGAGTTCAGGCCGCCCTTGGTGCGTCCAATACGTCGGGGAACAAACCCTTTTCTAAAAGGCCTTCAGCCGTCTGGTGCGCCTTGAGATAAGGGGCATCGATTATCAACTGGTCAGGCTTGCCGCCTTCCGCTGCAAGGATCTTGTTGAACATACCAAACCTGCTTCAACGTATGACCCGATTGTAGATCGTCTTCGGCGGTCCTTACGCGGCAGGAGCGTCCCACCAGCGCAGACCGTTCCTGATTACGAAGATGATCACGCCAATAATCCGACGATCATCAACCCGAGCACCCCGTGCGATAACGGAAAATACGGCTTGATGTGGCGCATCTGCGCCTCCGACAATCAGATGATATCTCTCATGGTAACGTCTCCTTGCGCCACCACTGCATCAACCGATCAACGTCCCCGCAAGCAATTTAATAGGTCCTGAGCCCAGGTCCATTTCCCGAACAGATAACGGTATTCGGATCAACATACATGAATGACTTCGAGGTCTTCCGCGTCAACGTGCGCGAAGACTTTACATTGTCCTGCGGCCCCGCGGCCGAGAGGATGCGGATAAGGATTGGCTGAGTACCAGCGCCTGGCGTTCACGCGATAGCATACTCTAATGCCCGCTTTCCACCAGACCGCGACTTTCAGCCGACCGAACGCTTTCATTGCGTCCAAAGCTCACCGGGGGGGTGTGGGGACGAAAAGCGATCGGGCTGGAAGCGCCCACTTCCGGTCGTTCAACGCTGCCACGCGTCTTTCCCAGCCCGCATCATAGAAACAGCGCCAGACTACGGGTTGATCTGATCTCTCCAAGCAGCTGAGCGAGCTCCGACGACTTCACGACGTAATCGCTGATCTCGCGTCGACAACAAGATTGAGGTGAGGGGACACTAGCGATCTCAGCGGAGCAAAATGCGGTATCCCGCGATCATCCGCAAGGTGTTCCAGCGCTACCTCGTGCTCGGCAATGTTCGGCTGGTAGAAGGCGCTGACACGGGACGACACTGTTTCGCCACGCCGGATCCGCATTGGCTCGGGCACCGGCTATGGCGGTGGTCCGTTCAGCCGTGGCCAAATCCATCTGCTGCTCAAATGCGCGATCTACATCGGCAAGGTGCATCACAAGGGGCAGGTCTACAAACGCTTGCACCAGCCAATCATCGAACGTGAAGTCTGGGACAAGGCGCAGGCGTTGCTCGCCGGGCATGTACGGGGCGGCAAGCGCGGTCCACGCGCCGAGCATCACAGCCTGCTGGCCGGATGGATCGTCGACGCGAGCGGTGAGCCGTTGATCGCGTCTGATGCATGCAAGGCCAAGGTGCGCTACCGCTACTATGTCCAGCCGCGATCTCCAGACCACGCCGGGTACCGCCGGCATGCGGCTGCCAGCGATCTAAATGGAGACCGCCGTCGGGACACGTCTCGCTAAGTTGTTTGAGGATGGGATCGCGCTCACCTCGGCCGAATGGCCGCACTTACAGCTTGCCGAGGTGCCGGTGATCATAGCGCGACGCGGCGATCTGCATGCCGAGCTAAACAGTCGTGGCCGGCAGCGCCTCGCTGCCCTCGTTACGCAAGTCCGGGTACGAGACAGCGGCATCGAGATTGACTGCGCGTCCGCCGCGATCGCCCGGGCACTTGGTGCGGAGCATCGCGGTGAACCGTCACCATCACGATGTCGGCTGCACTGAACTCGTCCTCGAGCCAGTCACGGTGAGAAGACCAGCGGGAGAGATCGCTAAGCCTTGCCCTCAATCGCTCATCTAGCATTGCGAGGCGCTCAGTATGCCAAGGCCGATCTGCCTCGAGCAGCAACGCCATGCTGCGTTCGACGATCGGTGGCTCCACCGTGCTCTTGGCAGCGAACATCTATGCGATCGCCCGTGCTCTGGCTTCCCATTCTGAGGCATAAGTCCTCGATGGCGCCGGGCGATATGCAACACGATAGCAGCCGACCCAAACAACGCGAGCGAGTCGTCCTTGTACGTCGGGATATGCCCGAACGGCTGCCGCGCAATGTGCCGGCTGCTTCATCGCTGCAAAAGAGAGGAGACGTACGTTATAGGGCTGGCCCATTTTTTCAAACGCCCACCTCACAGCCATATTCCGCGCCAGTCCTCGGCCGCGGCTGAGTAGTTGCGCAAATGCGGTGATTGTCGGGTTCATGCGGTCCTTCCCGAGCGGGTGGCGGCACGATGCGCGCTAGGCCAATCGGCGGCAGGAGCAGCGACATGAACGGACGGCCGAAGGCGCACATCGGGAAACTGGTAGAGAACGGTCGGAACTGGGCCGAGCCTGCCAACACGAAACCGACTGCATCATGACTAGGCAGACGGCGCCTCCGTCGGAGGGCGCCGTCCATGATGGTGCGAGTGACGACCGCGTGCCGCTATATGTCAACCTGCAACCTTTCCGTCGCGCGGTGGAGGCGTCGTCTGCTTCCGTCCAGAGGGCAGCAGGGTGCTCAGGC
>NZ_JALNUT010000019.1:0-25062 GCF_026540945.1 Sphingomonas sp. GC_Shp_3 | reverse complement strand
TCGCGACCCCGATGGCAATAAGCTTTGTGGGATTCATTTCCCGAAGTGATATTGCCGCCGCACGTCAAGTCTAAGGTGCCGCCCGTCTTAGCATGGACGGGCGGCAGGCTCGCCACGAAGGAACTGCGGTAGACGATACCGCCTCGAAGACCCAGTTGCGGACACTCCGTCTCTCCAATCGCTGCTCGCAACCGGAAGTTCGTTCACAATGACAAGCTTGGTTCCGAGCCCATGTCGCGCTCTGAGACGTTGACGTGGTTCAGTTGCTTTTCCGATCTTGGCGGAGCTCCTGCCTACACGGAGAAGAGACATGCGCGCACTATGCTGGCACGGTAAGGGCGACGTCCGCGTCGACACTGTAGCGGATCCCGAAATCAAGCATCCGCGCGACGCGATCATCAAAGTGACCGCCTGCGCGATCTGCGGGTCAGACCTCCACCTGCTAGATGGCTACCAGCCTACCATGGAAGCAGGCGACATCCTGGGCCATGAGAATATGGGAGAGGTCGTCGCGCTCGGCTCGGAGGTCACCAACCTCAAGATCGGCGACCGGGTCGTGGTGCCGTTCACGATCAGCTGCGGCGACTGCTGGTTCTGCCGCAAGGGCCTGTTCGCGGCCTGTGACCGGACAAATCCGAACGCCGATATGGCCGCCAAGGCGATGGGCCACTCGCCTGCCGGCCTGTTCGGCTTCAGCCACATGCTGGGCGGCTATTGTGGTGGCCAGGCGGAGTACCTCCGCGTGCCGATGGCCGATATCGGCCCGATCAAAATACCGGACAACGTCACCGACGACCAGGCGCTATTCCTCTCCGACATCTTCCCGACCGGCTACATGGCCGCTGAGAACGCTCAGATCGAACCAGGCGACACTGTCGCCATCTGGGGCTGCGGCCCAGTCGGCCAGTTTGCCATTCGCTCCGCGCTGATGATGGGTGCCGGGCGCGTCATTGCGATCGACGAGCTGCCCGAGCGGCTCGCCATGGCTGAGGCTGGCGGTGCCGAGACAATCAACTTCGCCGAGACTGACGTCTATGACGAACTGCAGGCGCGGACCAAGGGGCGGGGACCGGACAGCTGCATCGATGCGGTCGGGTGTGAGGCGGCCGCACACGGTGCAGCTGACGCCGTTATGGACAAGGTCAAAGCAAGCATGATGCTCGCCACCGATCGCGTCCACGTCTTGCGTCAGGCGATCATTAGCTGCCGTAAGGGCGGCACCGTCTCGGTGCCCGGCGTCTATGTCGGCATGGGGGACAAGCTGCCACTCGGTGCGGCGATGAACAAAGGACTGACGATCAAGCTCGGACAGACCCACGTGCAACGCTATACTAAGCCGCTGCTCGAGAAGATCGTGGCCGGCGCGATCGACCCCAGCTTCGTCATCACGCATCCGGCCAGTCTGGAGGACGCGCCCGAGATGTACGCCAAGTTCCGCGACAAGGAGGACGGCGTTATCAAGGTGGTCATGCGCCCGCATGGCTGAGCCGAAAAGACGTTAGTGCTGCGTTGCGTCCGGCCCCCACGGGGTCGGACGTCACATGGACCCGTTGCAGCCATCTGCGATGCTCTTGCCGGTTCCCCAAAACCGCCGCTCGTTCAGGTTAGAATGTCTCGGATTATCGATGCGGTCGGGCAGGTTTCAGGAAGAGGCAGACGGGATAGGAGCGTTTGACCAGTTGGCAGACGTCGACCTCTGGCTTAAACGTGAGAGTCCCCCCTCAGCCACGCATTCCGGCTAATCGGCGAGGTGCTCGGACAGGAAGTCAACGAACGCTCGGACCCGCGCAGGGGTTTGGCTCCCGCCGACAAAAACGGCGTGAATGAGTTCGACGTCACCGGGATTGAAGTCTTCGAGGATCGGCACCAAACGCCCGGCCGCGACATCATCGACTACGCTGAACGCGCCCACGCGAGCCACGCCGACGCCGGCGGCTGCAAGTTGACCGAGGGTCTCGCCGTTGTTTGCTTCGATATTCCCCTTCACTGACAGGACGATGTCCCGACCGTCCTGGCGGAACGGCCAGATGGGCTCGGCACGGCGAAAGTTGAAGTTGAGGCAATTGTGCGCGTGAAGGTCCTCGGGCACGGCCGGCGTGCCATGCCGAGCCAGATAGTCCGGGGCCGCGACGATTACCCGGCCGCTTTCGCCGAGTTTTCGTGCGGTCAGCAGACTGTCGGCGAGCGCGCCGAACCGGATGGCGACGTCCGCCTGTCCGGCGGCGACGTCGACGATCCCGTCGCTCAGCGCGATGTCGATCAAGATGTGCGGGTAGAGCGCGGCGAATGCGCCGAGTAGCGGCACGATACGGAGTCGCCCATGCGAGAGCGCGGCGCTGATCCGTAGACGGCCTCGCGGAGCGCCCTGGTCGGCAAGCTGCCGTTCGGCATCGTCGAGGTCCGCGAGGATGCGCCGCGCGGTCTGGAGATAGGCTTGCCCCTCTGCCGTCGGCGTCAGCGCCCGTGTTGATCGGAGCAGCAGGCGCACACCCAGCCTCGCTTCGATCCGGTCAATCGACCGCGCGACCGCAGAGGGTGTCAGGCCGAGGGTCCGCCCGGCGGCGGAGAAACTGCCTGTGCGCATTACCGCTGCGAAGATCTCGAGCGCTCGAGCACGATCGGCGCCGGTGCTCAGCTTTGCGTCCATATCACAAGTCCTTCGCGCTGCGGCTGGCTTATCGGTCATCTCCAGATGGTCCATCTATGCACAGACACATCAGTTAGGAAGCGCGCATGGACTATCGGCAATTGGGCTCGTCGGGCCTTCGGGTACCGGTGTTGAGCTTCGGCACTGGAACCTTCGGCGGCACCGGGCCGCTTTTCGGCGCATGGGGCCAGAGCGACGAGACCGAGGCACGTCGGCTGATCGACGTTTGCCTCGAGGTCGGTGTCACGATGTTCGACACGGCCGACGTTTATTCCAACGGCGCATCCGAGACGGTGCTGGGAGCCGCGATCAAGGGGCGGCGCGATGCCGTGCTGATCTCGACCAAGACCGGCCTGCCGATGGGCGACGGACCTCAGGATTGGGGGGCGTCGCGCGCGCGGCTCGTCCGTGCGGTCGAAGCGTCGCTGTGCCGGCTCGGCACCGACCATATCGATCTGCTGCAGCTCCACGCGCTCGACGCCTCCACGCCCGCCGAGGAGGTGATGGGCACGCTCGACATGCTGATTGCCGCAGGCAAGGTGCGCTACGCCGGGGTGTCCAACTACCCGGGCTGGCAGTTGATGAAGGCGCAAGGGATCGCCGATCGCCACGGCTGGCCCCGTCTCGTTGCACACCAGGTGTATTACTCGCTGATCGGCCGCGCCTATGAGAGCGATCTGATGCCGCTTGCTGCCGATCAGGGCGTCGGTGCGCTTGTGTGGAGCCCGCTCGGCTGGGGTCGGCTGACGGGCAAGATCGGGCGCGACCGGCCGATCCCCGAAGGCAGCCGGCTGCACGATACCGAGCAGTTCGCACCGCCGGTCGAGGCCGAGCATCTCTATCGCGTGATCGACGCGCTCGAGGCGATCGCCGCCGAGACCGGCAGGAGCGTGCCGCAGGTCGCGATCAACTGGCTGCTTCGCCGCCCGACAGTCGCCTCGGTGATCATCGGCGCACGCAACGAGGCGCAGTTGCGCGACAATCTCGGCGCGGTCGGCTGGGCGTTGTCACTCGATCAGGTCAAGGTGCTCGATGCGGCCAGCGCCGTGCTGCCAGCCTATCCCCACACCCCCTATCACCAGCAGGAGGGCTTTGCCCGCCTGAACCCGCCGCTGGTCTGAGGACGACAACGATGAAACTCAACCCCGGTTTGCTGGCGCTCGCCATCGGCGCGTTCGGCATCGGCGTCACCGAATTCGCCCCGATGGGACTGCTGCCAGTTATCGCAAACGACCTCGGCGTATCGATCCCGAACGCTGGGCTGCTCATCAGCGCTTATGCGCTGGGTGTCGTTATTGGCGCTCCGCTGATGACGCTGACGACCGGCCGCGTCCCCCGGCGGACACTGCTCATCCTGCTGGCCGGCATCTTCACCGCGGGCAACGTGCTGGCGGCGCTGTCGGACAGCTATGGCATGCTGTTGGCGGCCCGAATCCTTACTTCGTTCAACCACGGTGCCTTCTTCGGTGTCGGCTCAGTCGTAGCCGCCAGCCTCGTGCCGGCCGAGCGCCGCGCGGGCGCGGTGGCGGCGATGTTCATGGGGCTGACGATTGCGAATGTTGTCGGCGTGCCGCTGGCGACCTGGGCGGGCGAGCATCTTGGCTGGCGCGCGTCCTTCTGGGGCGTGTCCGCACTGGGCGTTATGACGATGGCGGCGCTCAGGCTGACATTGCCCGCTCTCCCCGCGCCGACGGCCAGCAATGCGATGGCTGAGCTACGCGTCCTCACGCGCGGCCCGGTTCTCGGCGCGCTCGGCCTAACCGCCGTCGGTGCGAGCGCAATGTTCACGGTGTTTACCTACATCACGCCGATCCTACGCGAGGCGACGCATGCCTCACTCGGCTTCGTCACCGCAATGCTGGTGACCTATGGCGTCGGGCTCACCGTCGGCAATTGGCTGGGTGGCCGTTATGCCGATCGCTCGGTCGACCGGACGCTGATCGTTACGCTGGCATTGCTTGCGCTGATCTTGGTCGCCTTTGCGGTGCTGATGCCGTTCAAGGAGCCGACCGCTCTCCTGATCTTCCTGTGGGGCGTTGCCAGCTTCGCCTTGGTCCCGCCGCTTCAGGTCCGTGTCATGCATGCGGCCGCCGATGCCCCAAATCTCGCCTCGGCGGTGAATATCGGCGCGTTCAACCTGGGCAATGCAATTGGTGCCGCGCTTGGTGGAGGGGTGATTGCAGCCGGTCTAGGATATCCTGCCGTGGCGCTCGCCGGCGCAGCCGCGTCGGTGTTCGGCTTGGTCGCGGTGATCGTGAGCGTACGCAGGCGATCCCGGGTAAATCACATTAGACCTCGCACTACTGAAAGGGTGGCAACCGGCAAGGCCTAGATGCGACAAACTGCCGCTCCCGGTCCCTAGCCCAGAAGACCCACTTCCCAACATTCGCGGCTTGTTCCTTGCCGCACAACTGCGGTCATTCGTTCAGGGGGCGAGACGTGCTCCCCGCAGTGTTTTTGAACGGTTTGCCGATCTCACTGCCCACTGGGAACGAGCGGCGCTGATCGCGGGGATTCAACTGATCCACGCGTCAGGCGCCGCTCGTTTCTCTGGCTACACCTGTCGCATGCCTCCATCGACGCAGAGTTCTGCGCCGGTGATAAAGCTGGCTTCGTCGCTGAGGAGGAAGACAGCAGCGGCCGCGACCTCGTCGGTGCGTGCCATGCGACCTAGCGGAATGGGCTCAATGAGCATCTGGCGCATCTCCTCGGATACCGCAGCCATCATGTCCGTATCGGTCGGCCCCGGCGCGACGACGTTGACGCGGATGCGACGCGGCGCGAGCTCGGCCGCCCAACTGCGCGCATAGGAGCGCAGTGCCGCCTTGGTCGCTCCGTAGGTACTGAACGGCGTCACGCCCATCACGTCGGCGATCGAGCCGACCAGCACCACCGATGCTCCGTCACTTAGCACGGTCAGCGACGCCTGGATCCCAAACAGCGCGCCGCGCACGTTGACGGCGAAGTGCCGGTCGAAATGCTCGCCGGTCTCCTCGGCGATCGTAGCCGGCTCCGACAATCCGGCGTTCAGCACCAGCGCGTCAATGCGACCATGCAGACGCTTGGCCTCGGCCACGACCCGCTCAAGATCGCCTTGGGACGCCGCGTCGGCTTCGATGCCGTGCGCCGATGGACCGATGCTCTCAGCCGCAGCAGCGACCTCGTGCGACCGACGTCCAGTTAGGAGGACCGTAGCCCCTTCCTTCGCTAGCGCGCGGGCGGTCGCGAGACCAATTCCCTTCGCTCCACCGACCACCAGCGCGACCTTGCCTGCCATTCTTGCCATCTTCAGCCCTTCCGTTCGAGATGGCAAACCAGATATACAAAGCATATCTGCTATCAAGAACGCACGTGGAGTAGCGTAGATATGGCGAGTGATACCGAGCTGCAGGCTCTGTCGTGCAAGGCGATGATGGACGTGCCTCGCATCCGGCCAGTGCTGGACAAGATCGCCGACAAATGGACGATCATGATCCTGACCGTGCTGTGTCCTCAGCCGGCGCGATTCAATGAGATCAAGCGACGGCTCGACGGCATTACACACAAGTCACTCGCCGATGCACTGAAGCGCCTGGAACGTCATGGACTGATCACGCGCACTGTGATCCCGACCACTCCGATTGGCGTAGTCTATACCATTACATCGCTAGGCCACTCACTTCGCGAACCCTTCGAAGCGCTCTGCTCGTGGGCACTGGATCATGAGCACGTCATGTCAGAAGCGGTGAGCGCATACGATGAATCGCGAGATTCGTCAGTACGTTGACCCACATGTGGCCACTACGACGTCTTGTTCGCCGCCCAACTTCGTTTATTCGTCTAGCAATCGACGTAGCGATACTAGCATGTAATCAGTCACCAAGCGGCGCGACTGATCCACCAATTCATAGCACTTAGAAACGTGTTCTTATCGTCACGCCATACGTCGCGGGATCTCCTGGCGTATAGGTGACAGCGCCGGTGTTCGCTGCAGATCGGGTGAGGTCGTAATGCGTGTCGAAGACGTTGCGCCCCCACAGTTGAAGATCGATCACGCCATCGCTCGATCGCAGACCAAGTCGCAGGTTGACGAGATCATAGCCCGCGATCAGCGAATAGGCCGACAGGTTGGCGGTGGTGTAGAAGTTCGATCGGTAACTGTAGTCGCTGCCGGCATAGACTTCGACATCGCGGCCATACACTTCGCCGGCGGTCGTGTGCACTTCGCCGCCGGCTGAAATCGCCCATTTGCTGACCCCCGGCAGGCGCGCGCCCGACAGATCGCAGACCGCCTGCCCGGTCACTTCCACCGGGCATGGCGAGTTCGGATAGGAGACATAGCGCGCATCATCGTAGGTGCCAGACGCATAGAGAGATAGCCAACGTGTGGGTACGGCACGGCTATCGAGTTCGAAGCCACGGCTACGCACCGCGCCGACGTTGGTAAAAAAGCTCGCGCCGTTGCGTTCGACATCGACGATGGTCGTCTGGAAATCGCTGTCGTCGGTCCAGAACGCCGCGAGGTTGGCAGTGAGCTTGCCGCCGAACCAGCTTGTCTTGATACCGCCTTCATAGCTGTCGATCGTCTCGGGCTTGATGACCGGGTTGGCGGCGAGCGCGCCGACAACGTTGATGTTGGCAAGGTTAAGACCGCCGAACTTGTTGCCGCGCGCGTAGGTCGCATAGGCCAGCACGTCTGGCGTGATCTTGTAGGCGAGCGTCGCCTGGCCGGAGAGGCGGCCCGCGCTAGTTTCGGCGGTGTAGCGGTTGGCGACGCCGAAGCGCGCGCGGATCGCCTGTGCCGATACCTGCTGCGTGGGCGTCAGGGCGGCCAGGCTCTGGCCGCTGGCGTATTGGTTGAAATAGCCGTCCTTGGTTTCGTAGGTGTAGCGCAGCCCTCCGGTGAGATCGAGTTTCGGGGTGACGTGCCAGATCGCCTGCGCAAAGCCGGCGTAGCTTTTGGTGACCGGTTCGGAATCGCTGAAATAGCCGTAATTGTTGAGTGCCGCCGCCCCCACCACCGGATCGGTCGAGGGGGCAAGGAACCAGCCCGCCGCCTGCGACCCATAGGTGTTGACCGCGTGCGCCTTGATATCCTGATAGAGGAAATACAGCCCGCCGACGTAATCGATCCGGCGCGTGCCTTCCGACGCAATGCGCAGTTCCTGGCTGATCTGCTTCTGCACGTTGCTCTGGTGGAAATCGCGGCCGGCGTCGAGCGATGTGCCGTCGCCGTCGTTGTGCGGGAACCAGTGCCACGTCCGCGCCGCCGTCACCGAGGTGATGGTGTTGCCGGGCAGGCTGTAATCCGCGATCACCGAGACACCCGCCTGCCACATCCGGTAGCGCGGGTTCGCGTCGACATCGACGGAGCGCCCGGTTAGCCTGTAAGGCACTGGCGTGTAACCGAGCCGGGCGGCGCGATCGGTGTAGTTGTTCGCGAAATTGGTGCCGTTCGTATAGGTGCGGATGACACCTTCCAGCACCGCCGCCGCCGTGGTCGCGTGCTGTTTGCCGGCATCGCCGATCACGCGGACGTTCAACGGCCCGCTCTTGTAGAGCAATTGCCCGCGCACGCTCATGTCGTGATAATCCTGCGTGCGGCTGCCGTCGTAGCGGTTGGTGTTGAAGCCGTCGCGGTCGGTGACGCTGATCGACAGCCGCCCGGCGAGCGTATCGCCCACCAGCGGCCCGCTGGCGAAGGCGTGCACCTGCCGGAAATTACAATTTGCGAAGGATACGTCGCCGCCGAACTCGGGCGTGAAGCTTGGTGCGCGCGTGCTGATGACGACCGCGCCCGCCGAAGTGTTCTTGCCGAACAACGTGCCCTGCGGCCCGCGCAACACCTCGACTCGGTCGAGATCGACGAGATCGAACACCGTCTGCCCCGGCCGCGCGAGATAGACCTGATCGAGATACACGCCGACTGCCGGTTCCAGCCCGTCGTTATAGACCGACACGTTGTTGCCCAGCCCCCGGATGTTGATGCTGGTGTTGCGCGGGTTGGTGACGGTGACAGTGAGACTGGGCGCAAGCTGCTGCACGTCGCGCAAGTTGAAGGTGCGGGTCGCCTCGAGCTGCCGCCCGCCGATCGCGGTGACGGCGACCGGCACGTCCTGGCTACGTTCGACCCGGCGGCGCGCGGTCACGGTGATGTCCTCGGTAACGGCGGCATCGGCTTGTGGCGCGGGCGTGGCGGTGCCCTCCGCCGCTGCCGCCGAGATTTGCGCGGCCTGCGCCGGAGACAGCGTGGCGATGGCGAGCGCGACGGCGAGCGCCGCTCGGCTGGCATGTACGAAGCGCATGCGTATACCCCCGAAAATGGTTTGCGGCGTGCTGCCGTCCCTGTGCGTTAAGGCTAGGCAGCCGGCCGCCGCAGCGTCGACAAACAATTCCCATCGTTACGATATGGATTTACTTTGTGGTACGTTTGCGCCGCGAACGACTAGCCTTGGCCATCGCTCGCCGAATGGAGCCACCACGGATGCGCCTGATCCCGACCGCCCTCGCCGCCGCCACCGCGCTGCTCTCCCCATCTGCGATCGCGCAGACAGCCGCCGCCGCGCCGCCCGCCCATCCCTCGACCGCGCAGGCGAAGCGGCCCAACATCCTGTTGATCGTCGCGGACGATCTTGGCTGGTCGGATCTCGGCGCGTTCGGGGGCGAGATCGACACGCCCAATCTCGACCGGCTGGCGCTTCAGGGCATTCGCTTCACCGGCTGGCACACCGCGCCGACCTGTTCACCGACGCGCGCGATGCTGATGAGCGGGGTCGACAATCACGAGGCGGGCCTCGGCACGATGGCGGAGATGCTGACCCCGAACGAAGTCGGGCAACCGGGCTACGAAGGCTATCTCAACGATCGCGTCGCCAGCATCGCCGAACTGCTGCGGCAGGGCGGCTACCGGACGATGATGGCCGGCAAGTGGCATTTGGGGCTGACGCCGGAACGCTCCCCCGCCGCGCGCGGCTTCGATCGCTCGTTCGCGCTGTTGCAAGGGCTCGGCAACCATTTCGGCGCGGACCAGAACGCCGCCTGGGGCAAGGTCGAGCGGGCGACGTACCGCGAGGGGTTGAAAGAAGTGCCCTTCCCGGCCGGTGCCTATTCGACCGACCTGTTCACCGGCAAGCTGCTCGGCTTCCTTGCCGAACCGCGCGCGGGCGGCCAGCCGTTCTTCGCGTATCTACCGTTCTCCGCGCCGCACTGGCCCCTAATGGCGCCCGATGTTGACATCGCCAAATACAAGGGCCGCTATGACGAGGGGTATGAGGTACTCGCCGCGCAGCGGCTGGCACGCGAGAAGGCGCTGGGGCTGGTGCCGGCGGATGCGACGCCGCATGCGATGGTCGGCGTCAAGCCGTGGGCGCAGCTCACCCCACAGGAACGCGCCGACAGCGCGCGGCGGATGGAGGTCTATGCGGCGATGGTCGATCACCTCGACCGCGCGGTGGGACGCGTGATCGACCAGTTGCGCGCTTCGGGCGACCTCGACAACACGCTGATCGTGTTTACCGCCGACAACGGACCGGAAGGCGGCGTGATCGACGGCCCGCGCAAGGCCGGGGTCGATCCGGCGGCGGTGGCGGCGCTGCATATCGACAACTCTGTCGCCAACATCGGCCACGGCACGTCGTATGTCGGCTACGGCTCCGGCTGGGCGCAGGCCAATTCCGCGCCGTCGTGGTTGGTCAAGGGCTATACGACCGAGGGCGGCATCCGCACGAGCGCATTCATCAGCGGCGCGGGCGTGGCGGGTGGGCGGATCGTCAACAGCTTCGTGCACATCACCGACGTCGCGCCGACACTCCTCGCCAAAGCGGGGCTAAGCGAACCGGCAAGCTTCGGCGGGCACCCAATCCTGCCCTACGAAGGGCACAGCCTGGTGCCGCTGATCGCCGGCGACGCCGCGCCCGTCCACCCCGCCGATGAGCTGGTCGCGTGGGAATTGTTCGACGGCCGCGCGATCCGGCGCGGCAACTGGAAAGCGGTGTATCTCGCACCCGGCAGCTCGCGCTATCTGATCGAGCGCGGCAACGGCCAGTGGAAGCTGTTCGATCTCGCGCGCGACCCCGGTGAAAACACCGATCTCGCCGCGCAACAGCCGGCGGTATTGAAGGAACTGGTCGCCGCGTGGGGCCGCTATGCCGTCGCCAAGGGCGTGGTGCTGCCGCCGGCCGACGGCGCGACCAAGCCCGCCGACCGCAAGCAACTGCCGTGAAGGTCGTCGCCAGCCTGATCGCGCTTGCGCTGCTCGGCGCGGCGGCCCCGCCCGCCCCGCGCTGCCACGCGCCGGACGGTGCGGCGGCGATCCCGGCGGGCGTCGTCGCTTACGGCGAGGATGGCGATGGCGCACCCGGCCGGCGCATCGCGGTGGCCGCGTTCCGCATTGATCGCCACGAAGTGACCAACCGCCAGTTCGCCCGGTTCGTGACGGCGACCCATTATGTCACTGCCGCTGAGCGTGAGGGCGGCGGGCCAGTGTTCATCATGCCGCCGCGCGCCGTCCCGCTCGACGATCCGCGCAGCTGGTGGCACATGATCCGCGGTGCGGACTGGCGGCACCCGCGCGGCCCCGCCACCACGCTCGCCGGCCACTCCGACGATCCGGTCGTGCAGGTGAGCTACGAGGATGCCGCCGCTTACGCGCGCTGGGCGGGCGGCGGGCTGCCGAGCGCCGCGCAGTGGGAACGCGCCGCGCGTGGCGGCCAGACCGGCCCGCGTCCCGCGAGGAGTTGGGTCGATGCCGGCGGCCGGGCGATCGCCAATAGCTGGCAGGGCGTGTTCCCGATTCTCGACACCGGCGACGACGGTCATGTCGGCATCGCACCCGTAGGCTGTTACGACGCCAATAGCTTCGGCCTGTTCGACATGATCGGCAACGTCTGGGAATGGACCACCGACGCCCCTGCCCCCGGCCGCCGCCTCATCAAAGGCGGATCGTATCTGTGCGCGGAGAATTACTGCGCGAACTACCGCCCGGCGGCATGGCAGGCGCAGGAGCATGATCTTGGCGCGTCGCACATCGGCTTTCGCGTGGCATATTTACCGGGCTGATATCACTCCGGCGGCTGAACACCACTGACACCTCTACGCGTCAGCATGACCCAGTTGCGGCTATTCGAGCGTGCTGTGCGACTTACCAGCTTTGATCTTTCGTTTAGCAGCTATCGGGTCCGTATCGCAGCACGATCGTCGATTGCCGGTAATGCTAGATTTGGCAATCGTTCGAGCGGCTTCTTTTGAACAAGCGTGACCAAGAAGCGTTCACATCATTCACATCAAGACGGAGCGCAGCGCTATGCTTGGTACGACAGCAATCGGCGTTGAAGGCACGCCTACACCAATTCATCTTCGTACGGCTCGACCGAACTTCGAGGGCGTTGCGGCGCTGATCGATCGACGTGGCGAATGGGGAAACGAGCATGATCGATCGTCACGCGATCAGCTGCTCGCGCGCATCGCCGCATATCTCGACATTCCTCGTTTGCCCGATCATCAACAACAGGACGCGCTGACGAGCAGCCGCCTCTTTGTTCCCGGTGACACCTTGGACACGGCTGCGCTGCAACAGCCGGTCGGAGACGCTACAATCCTAGGGGGCATCGTGCCTGCGATGTTCATCGGCACCAAGGCTATCACCCATCCGCTGATCGACGATGATGCCGCCAGGCCCGATCGCTGGTCGATGATGATGGCACACCTGATGGGCGATGCCGCGTTGACAGGCTTCACCGCGTTCAGCCAGCCTGATGCTGCGCGAGCTGGTCGGCGGCTTTTGAGCGATGGGCCAGTAAGGCTCAAAAGCGTGTGTGGAAAGGCGGGGCTTGGTCAGCTCGTTGTGTACGATGAGGTTGCCCTTGATGCCGCTCTCGACCTTGAAGACTGGGACGCTCTCTCCCGCACCGGAATCGTGATCGAGGCTAACCTGACGGACGTGGTCACTTACAGTGTCGGATCGGTTCAGCTTGGCGGTGAAAGCATCAGTTACTGGGGAAGCCAGAACCTCACGAACGACCATCAGGGACGCGAGGTCTACGGCGGATCCGATCTGTTCGTGGTTCGCGGCGACTTCGAGGCCTTGACCGTCCTTGACCTATCCCCTTCCCTGAAGCGAGCTGTCCAATGTGCAACCACCTTCGATCGTGCGGCGCAGCTGGCGTACCCTGACGTGGTTCTGACCAGGCGCAACTACGACGTTATCGAAGGGATGGACCATGCTGGGGTGCGTCGCATCGGCGTCTTGGAGCAATCCTGGCGTGTAGGCGGAGCCAGCGGAGCCGAGATCGCGGCGTTCGAGGTGCTGCGGTTGGAGCCTGATACGACATCGGTGCGGTGCTCAACGGTCGAGATCTATGATGTCGTCAATCCTCCGGCCGGCGCTATCGTTTATTATCTAGGCGTTGATCCCGTTGTAGGAGCTATGACGAAATACACAGTGAGGCTGGTTTGACGGAGCTAACGGAGATCGACGAAGGCGCAGTGTCCCTTCAGGTTGGCGGGCAGAAGGTCGCGGGCACGCTACTCAGCCCCGAAGCGCCGGTTCCTGGCTTCTTGTTCATCCATGGTTGGGGCGGCGACCAGGCCGAGGATCTTGCCCAGGCGGAGGAGCTCGCTCGCCTCGGTTGCGTGTGTTTCACCTTCGACCTGCGCGGTCATGCCGACAGCGGTGCTAGCAAGGACGAGGTCACACGTCAGGATAGTCTTGACGACGTTCTGGCTGCCTATGACTATCTCGCCTCCCAGCCGATGATCGACGAAGCGGCGATTGGGGTCGTGGGCACCAGCTACGGCGGATATCTTGCGATGTTGTTGACAGCCCTGCGGCCGGTCCGCTGGCTGGCGATGCGTGTGCCCGCGCTCTACCCTGACGAGCACTGGGACACGCCCAAAGCCATGCTCGATAAGGATGTCGTTCGCGCCTACCGTAAGCAACCGCATCAAGCAGGCGGCGACCGTGCTCTTGCCGCCTGCGCCGCTTATCGTGGCGACGTGTTGATCGTTGAGTCCGGCAAGGATGAGCAGATCCCGCGCGAAGCGCTGCTCTCCATGCAAGCAGCGTTCCGTCAGACGAACTCATTGAGCCATCGGATCATCGAAGGTGCATCGCATGCCATGCGTGATCCCCAGCACCAGCGGATCTACTCGACCCTTCTCACAGGGTGGATCAGCGAGATGGTGCGAGCTAGCAGGCTGACCTATCGTTGATCTGTGCCCGGCAACCGACAGCGGTTCTTAAGCAAGCTTTTGACGACTGCTAAAACCAAACCCGGCCAGTCCCCACGCCCTATCTGCTGCCCAGCTTCAGACGTTCGTTACCGAAAGGCGATCTCGGCCGTATGTGGTTGGCCGTCCTGCCGAAGATTTGCGCTAATCAAACGATTGGGGCCGTCTACTTGCGTCGCCGGCGGCAAGCCTTGCAGTGCTGCAATGGGGAGATGCCGAATTGCATTGCCTCGTTGTTATTGGGTCAGGTGATGGAGCGGACGGCGGACGAACGCGCAGCGTCTTGCAAACGCGTGCTTTGTCACTTCCGTTAACCCCGCGCGGCCACCAGCGCCGCACCGATCCGGTCGAAGAACGCCACGCTCGCGCGGCTTGTGGCGACATCCCACTCCGGATGCCATTGCACCGCCAGCACGTCCGCGCCACAGGGCCGGGCGGAGAACGCCTCTATCAGCCCGTCGTCGGCAGCGGTCGCCTCGAGCGTCAGGCCGCGGCCGAGTCGCTCGATACCCTGATGGTGGACCGAATTGACCGTCTCGCCAGCCACGCCGGCCTGCGCGCGCAGCGTACCCGCTTCGGTTAGCGCAATGGCGTGGCGATGGTCGAAATGGCGATCGTACAACTGATCGTCAGCAAGGCCGCAGTGATGCACCGCGTCCAGTCCGTTGGTAAGCGTGCCGCCGAACAGGACGTTCAGCTCCTGCAATCCCCGGCAGATGCCGAACACTGGGCGGGCGCCCTCGATCATATGCGCGGCGAGGCGCAGCGCCACCTCGTCGCGCTGCTCGTCGACCGGTCCGTTGTCGGCGCGGGGGCCGCCGTAGCGGGTGGCGGCGACGTTGGAGCGCGAGCCGGTCAGCAGCAATCCGTCGAGCCGGTCGACTAAAGCGAGCGCGTCGCACGCATCGGACACCGCCGGGATCAGCACCACCGCCGCGCCGGCGAGATCGGCGAGCGGCTGGACGAAGCGGGTCGCCACCGCCTGCACCGGGCGCTGCGAGAATTCGTTGCAGCACAGCACGCCGATCACCGGCCGGCGCGCGCAGGCCGACTGGCGCGGCCACGGGTTTGACCACGCGCTCAATGGCTGCGCCCCGCCAGCGTGAGGCGGAGGTCCTCGGCGATCTTGGCGTCGGCGACGGTCGCGGCGGGCTGCGTCACCACGCTGCCGGGCGGCACGTCGTCGAGCAGCCAGACGTTGCCGCCGATCGTGCTGCCCGCGCCGATCGTGACGCGGCCGAGGATGGTCGCGCCGGCATAGACGGTGACGTCGTCCTCCAGCACCGGATGCCGCGCGTAGCGGTCGCGCGGGGTGACGTGGGTGAGGCCGAGCGGGCTGCGCGCGCCAAGCGTGACGTGCTGGTACAGCTTGACCCGCGCGCCGATGATCGCGGTCTCGCCGATCACCACGCCGGTGCCGTGATCGATGAAGAAGCTCGGCCCGATCGTCGCGCCGGGGTGAATGTCGATGCCGGTGCGGCTGTTGGCGATTTCCGAGATGATCCGAGCCACGATCGGCGCGCCGAGCGCGTGCAACTGGTGGGCGATGCGGTGATAGCGCACCGCGATCGCGCCGGGATAGCAGATCAGGATCTCGTCCACGCTGCGCGCGGCGGGATCGCCGAGGAACGCCGCCTCGACATCGGCATCGACCGCGCGGCGAATCTCGCCGAGCGTGGCGGCGAACAGGCGGGCGATCAGATCGGGCTGGTCGGGATCGAACGGGGTGGCGGTCTCGTCCTGCCAATAGGCGAATTCCTTGGCGATCTCGCCGCGCAGCAGGTCGAGGCCACTTGCGAGCCGATCCGCGACGAAGCCGTCCTCCTGCGCCTCCGCCCCGGCGTAATCGCCCATCCGGCGGGGATAGAGCGCGCCCGACAGATAGGCGATTGCGCTGGCGAGGCGGGGGGCGGAGGGGAAGAGCGGCACCGGCGTGTGGCCGCCGCGCAGTTCCGTGCGGTAGGCGGTGCGCGCGGAGCGCAGCGCCGCCACCGCCTCGGTTTGCCAGGATGCTGTGTCCATCATCGCTCCTCCGCCTCGAGTGTCGTGTAGAAACTCTATGCAGCGGGTGGGAATAGCAACGCTTGCCGGGATTGGCCGCCCGAAAGCTGAGCTTGTCGGTTATAGCCCCTCCCAGCCGTCCAACCGCGCATTGTCGAGCCGTGTTGCGACCGACCAGTTCTGCACGCGGATAGCAGCCGCTGCAGGCTTCATGAACAGAGGTCCGCTTACGCCATCGGAGTGTCTAAAACGGACGGGCGGCTTTCCACCCAAAAATTCCACAGAAACGGCGTTTGCTCGAGTGCGAAAGCTCTGCTGATTGCTTCCACGTTGCCTAAAGAGCGCATGCATTTTTCATAATGCAAAAGACCGGACCAGTCTTGTCCTGATCGCTGAACCTTCGGGGCAGGGTGGCGAAAGCTTTCAGGTGGGCTGTCCAACGCGGTGTCTCGTAGGACCTGACGCCTAGGTCTTCACAAGCGCATGCGTGAATTTGACCGACCTCCTCTGAGGAAAATTGCGCAGCAGGCAGTAAATGTCGTTGAAGGCAGCTGACTGAAAACACAGGATGGACGTAGAGCGTTCTCCGCCAAATTTGTATAAGAATACATTCGAAGACGATATTGCACAAAGCTCATCCTTGTCTAATATCGTTATAGAGACGAAGTTGGCAAAGTTTACGGGGCCGTTAATTTAGAACGTCTCGCGCCTGTTTCTCTTACGAACGAGATCACTCCTCTTGACAGCACGAATCAATATGTGATTCGTTCTTGTTGGAAGTCGCGAAGGCAAACTATCGTCGCGATTTGGCGCAAAGCACTTCCAGCGAGGCAGGCAATGGGCAGCGACAACTGGCACGGACACATCAAATGGTCGCTGGAGCGCCGAGGCACGTCGCTGTCGCAGATCGCCCGTGATCTAAGCGTCAGCCCCAGCACCGTCACCAGAGTTTCCAAAGGCCTCGTGCGCTCGCGCCGGGTCGAAGAGGCTATAGCCGCGGCAGCAGCTTTTACCCCTGCCCAGCTCTGGCCCGCGCATTATCCGCAACCAGCGGGAGGAGAACGATGATGTAGTAGCAGATTGACGCGCTGACGCGCTGACGCGCCAAAACATCCCAAAGCTACGGAAATGAAAAGGCCCCGCCGGTTGCACCCAGCGAGGCCCTTAGAAGATCAGAGACCTTGTAAGCCCTGATCTCCTTCATTCCGTGAAACCTGTCAAGGTTCGGGCCCGTCCCGGATCATGTCCCCTCACGTCCATCGCACAAAGTCGCGAAATGGAAGGAACGATCATGAGTTTCAAAGCCGCAGGCCACGATCACCCGCCGAAGTCAGTGCTTCGCCCAGAGGTCGACCGAACCCCGAAGTTCACCCGCGACAAGCACAGCGATGCGCACCACGTGCGGATGATCCGCGCCGAAGATGGCGGCGCGCTGCGCACCTTCAACGGCGGGCTCGCTCATGAAAATGGCTGGTACGTAAGCCGCAAGGCACGGCGCGTCCTTCACTGGCAGGGTGCGGCACAATACGACTTTCTGACTCGTGCCGAGGTAGAATTCCCTGTGGTGCGGGTAGCATCGGAATCAGTACGCTTTGAATTCGAGCGCCACGGGAAAATGCAGATCTACACCACGGACGTCGAATTGGTTGCGTCTGATGGCACGGTCACGCTTATTGAGATCAAGCGCGATGAGCGCGACCTTGCTGATCCGGAATACCGCGCCAAGCTTACGGCAGTTCATACGATTTGCGATGAGCACGGCATCCGGTTCAAGGTCATTCTGCGCCACCAGATTTGGGACAGCCTGGTCCACCGCCGCAACGTGACGCTATTCTGCTCGCGCAGGTTCGTGACCATTCTGCCGGAGCACATCGAGCGCCTTGAGGGGCACGCGCGGCAGGTGGGTGCGGATGCTTGCTTCGGCAGCGCCGCCCGAGCTGTTGCTCCTCACTGCTCCCGCACGGGCGAAGCCGTGCTTCAGGCGCTGACAGTAGCTCGACGGATCGAAGTCGACCTGACTCGCCCGCTCCTGGATACAACGCCGGTGACCATCCACTGAGCCAGCATTGTCTGCTCAGCGCCTGATTGCGTCCGCAGTCCGGGCGTCATCCTCTTTCAATTCCCCGCGCTTCTCGCCGGTATCATCAGGATGCCGGCGATATCCCGGCGCGCCCAGAAGGGACTAAATCTTATGCCGCATATCCGCTTTTCCCCCGGCGCGGTCATCGACGTCCGCGGAGCTGAATATCGCCCTGCCTATTCTCACGGCCGGATCCAACTTGCCCACATGATAACAGGCGAGATCTTCAAGTATGAGCAGAAGGACGGATCGCTTGAACTGCCGACCGTCGAGCAGTTCCAGCTCATGCAGCACTGTGGCGATGCCGTTACGCGAATGCCTCGTTCATCGGACGAGATCCGCAACTACAACGATGCAGCGGAATGGACGCGCGATCAGGCGGGTGAGATCTCGGCCCGCGCATTGCGCATGGCGACCGCCTGCCAGATCCTTGACGAGAGGGGCGTTCCGCAAGGGATCGGCGCCATTAAGGTCGCCCTGGAAGATTGCTGGACCCCTGCGCTGGCTAGTCAGTTCGGACCTAAACCTTCTGCATCGTCGGTCAAGAACTGGCGCAGGAACCGTGGCAGCATCGGGAACCGTCATCCCCGCCATATGGTCCCGCTGTCGGGCAGGCAGATCATGCGTCCGCAGGAAGGCGGCATCAATCAGCAGCTCCTTTGGACGTGCGTACTCGAGGGCAGGAAGGCAGGGCGCACGGTCGCGGACATCCATGCCGATTATTCCTACCAACTAAGTCTGGTGAACGACGGGCGTCACCCATCCATCGACAAGCCTCGCGAGCCCTTCGGAATCTGCTCGGAGCGCACCGTGCGACGCCGCTTCAACGAACTGGAATCGGACAAAACCCTGGCTACCTCCATAGAGGTAGAGGCCGTCAAACAGGATTGGTCAGGAGCCGGCAAGCCGCTCACCGCCGATTTCGTGATGCAACACGTGATCGTCGATCACACCTGGCTTGACGTGCATGTCGTATGCCCGGCCCTACAGATGGTTCTCGGGCGGCCGTGGCTAACACTCGCCATCGACGTCAAAAGCCGCGCGATCGTCGGCCATCTGATTACCTTCCACGATCCATCCAGATGGTCGGTCAGTGAGATCCTGCGCCGCATCGTGCTGCCCAAACGTCCCCCGCCAGCCATGGCGAGCCGGTACCCCGTTCTTGCCATGCTTTGCGGCAAGCCTGGCTGCCTGATCCTCGACAACGCCGTCGAGTTTCGTAGTCACACCCTCGAAGCTGCAGCGCGCGATGCGGGCTTCTCCATGCGCTTCTGCCCGATTAAGCAGCCGACCTACCGGGCGATCGGCGAGCGGGCTATCAAGACCCTCAACGATCAAATCACCCGTCTGCTTCCAGGGAGAGCGTTGACGCTCAACGATGCTCGGCGCTGGGGCTACGACGCCGAGGCTCAGGCTATCGTCATGCTCGATGAACTGGAGGCGATCGCGAACCAGATCGTAGCGTCATACAATGTCGAGCCGCATGACGGCCTGGGCGGCCAGCAGCCCTCGCTCGTGTTCGAACGTGACATCAATCGCTTCGGCATCAATGATTTTGCAGATTTCGCGTCCTTTGCGCGCGACGTGATGGAGGTGCGTTCCGGCGCACAGCTTTCGCCCACCGGCATCCGTGCCTTCAACCTGCGCTATCACGACATTCAGGCTGTGCCGGAACTGTTGCGAGACCTCGTGCCCATCGAGCCGCGCCGCCAGCGGCGCAGCGATGCCACCGCGACTGTCGAGTTCCGCTACGACAGCATGGACATCAGTCGCATCCATGTCTGGAACCGCAAGACCCGCAAATATGTCGAACTGATGTGCGCCGACGAGAGATACAGCAGCGGCGTGCCCCTGTGGCTGCACGAGCAGATCGAACGCGCGGCGCAAAAGCAGGGACTGGCGTTCAACACACAAGAGGAGCGGATGAACGCCCGCGGCCATCTGATCGACGCCATCCGCAACATCAGCCCTGGCGACCTTGCCGCTTCGCGTAAGCGACTGGCGACCCTCATCGAGGTGCCACGCATAAGGCAGGTCACGGGGAACATCGTCGATTTTGTTCACGGGGGAGCATCGTCGGTCACGCTTGGTGATTTCATCGCCAATGACCGCGCAAAGTTGACCTCGCTCGATCAGGACATCCTCTCGTCACGACCGGATCCGCGCGCCAAACCAGCCAAGTCGGCGCTTGATCGCCGCCGTGAGCACGCCGGCGAAGGGCAGATCGAACCCAATGCCCCGGTCCGCGAGCGCCGGCTGCGCATGAACAAGGGAGGCTACCAATGATCGCTCGATCCAGTTCGGCTCGCGAGCAGGAAAGTGCCGCGAGTGCAGCCGCCCGCGTCGGCAAGGCCAAGGCGAGGTTCGACGCGATTCGCGTGGATTACCCGCCGCAGACGGCAGTCGTGGCAGCGCTCGACGAGATGCGCATCGCGGCATTAGGTCGCCCGGCACATGCTCCGTGCGGCGGCGCGATGCTCGTCGCGCCGCATGGTTGCGGCAAAACCGAGTCCATCGTCGCACTTCGCCGTCTTCTGGAAGCATCGGCGGACGAGGGCTGCAAGCCGTTGCTCCACGTTGAAACGGCCGGAGCCGGTACAACAGACTCCCTGCCAACCTCGATCCTGCAGGCGCTTGGGGCTGCTCGGCCGGACGTCGGTAACGAAAAGGCGCGCTGGCCAAGAGCGATCGCCGAGATGCAGCGCTGCGGTGTGCAGCTCGTTGTGTTCGACGAGTTTAACCGCGCCGCCCGCCGACCTCGAATGAGCCGTCCGATGGCAACAGCCATCCGCGAAAAGATCATGGACTCTGGCATCGCGCCGGTGGCTTTTGTTGGATCGGAAGATGCGCGATTTGTCTTGGCGCAAGTGCCGGAACTGATGGAGCGCCTCGATGACGACGTCGATCTCTCGCCGCTACGCTGGGATACAAAAGGAGACCGCGCACTTTTCACGAGCTTCCTGGCCGATCTCGACGATGCAATGGTGGGTGCAGGCATCTTGGCCTGCCTGTCAGGCCTCGCGGACGAAGGCACCGCGCGACCGCTCTGGGAGGCATCGGCAGGCCGGGTGCGGCGCATCTGCAAGATCGTGCGCGCCGCCATGGCTACAGCGCTGCATGACTACCGAGCTTCTATCGACCGGAACGACTTGGCAGAGGCGGTCGATAGCTACTGCATCCCGCGCGATTTCTGCCAAAGCAACCCGTTTGCCAGGCAAGGCGCTCAATGAGCGCAGCCCTCTCACCGTGGCGTGTCAGACGCGTTCTTCCTATAATTGCGGGGGAGTCTTTGGATGGTTATGTCGCGCGCGTCGCGGCGGCCCATCACATGCCCAGAATGTCGCAAATCACCGACGTCACACGAGAAATCGGCGCGCACCGCCCTCATGCTTCTTTTTGTGATGATGCGGGTCTGGAAGTTCTCGCCGATTGCCTTGGGATCGATCCTGAAAGCATTCGGCTACACTCGCCGGCATGGTCGCCCGGAACAAAGATGCTGAGTTTCTTCGGGACGCTCGTATCTCGGAATTTGATGCAATTTACCTACAGGCGCTTTTCACCGCAAGCTTTGTCCATGTCCGCGCATCATCGTGGTCTGTGGCAAATACGCCAGCTCCCGATCTGCACGGAGACATGGGAGTATCTCGAAGAACATTGTCCAAACCCGTCCTGTCGACGCCGTCAGCTCTGGCGACGTACAGCAGGCGTCGAACTGTGTGATTATTGCGCAGAACCACTCACGCGCGCCCAAGCAACACCAGTGCCCGAGAACCTACGCAATTACCTCGAAATGCTTATAGGTTTGATCCACCATGACCCAGAAAAACGAAGGGTCGCACGTCGTGGTCTGCCGCCGGATCTGGAAGACTTAAGCAGCGGACATCTTCTCGAGCTCGCTTTCGCGCTCGCACCGGTTATCGATCGACGGGTAGCGCCACTACTTGCCGATAGATCTCTTAATCTTGACAGCTCTCGGAATTTTGTAGTTCCCGCGTTGGCTGCGACGTGGCCCTTTTTAGCCGGCTGGCCCGGCGCCATCGAGCAGCATGTTGCCGAAAAGCTTAACATCGGCGGTAGTCGAAAAGATGGGAGTACGTGCAAAGCATTTTATAAAGTGCTGTGCGATCACAACGATCCGCGATTATCACCTGCCGTACAGAACCTTCTTTCGCAGCTCGTTGAGCGCTGCCGGGCTGCACGCTCACGTGGCGTTACCATCGCGAAAATAGCCAAATTGACCTGTGCCGACCGGCAGACGCTCTTGGAGATGCGCAAGGCAGGCAAACTGCCTTCGTTCCTGGCGCTCGACGGGCACAGGTTGCAAGTTCTCGTCAATCAAGAAGCCGTGGCCGGGATGCTTGCCCACAATCGGCCTCGCTTACGACTAATCCATGCCGCAGAGATGCTCGGCGTGCCGACGTACGCCATCAGGGAGATGGTTCATCTTGGCTTGGTGAGAGCTGCACCCGTACCCCCTGGTCGTGGAGATTATTTGCAACTCGCTGTAGCTCGAGACAGCATGCAAACCTTGCGGGATGCGTTGTCTCGCAGTCTAACTCCGGCAAACGATGCGCATCCAGTCAGCCTTGTAGAGGTGATGCGGCGGATTGGCGGGCGTCCAAAGCCTTGGGCGAGGGTGATCAAAGCGATCATCGACGGTAAACTGCCGGCACGCGCTGCCGATGGCGAAGCCTCGATCGTGCAACGTATCATGATCGAATCAGGAGAAGTTCTGTCGCTACAGTGTTTTCAGGAAATCGAGAGCATGAACTGGAGCGGCTGCATGGTAACAAAATCAGACGTTGCGGAAATCATGAATCTTTCTTCTCCGCATTTCAGTCGATGTTCGGAGTTCCTGCTTGGGCCAGGCCCTGCCTTCCGCGAGATAAGTATGGAGACCGCCCAGCTTTTCGCTAGGACTTATATGAGCACAGGTGAGGTGAGCCGGAAGCTGGGTCTACACCGGACCGCAGTCAGCAAGCTCGCACGGTCACGCGGAGTGAAAACTGAGATACCCGGCCTATTCCGGCGTGCCCAAGCAGAACAGCTTATTCAGCGCCCCGTTGATAGCTGACGCAACGTTTAGCTTGGCGGCGACATGCACGCGGACCTTGCCGAACTAGTCGCGCGCGTCCTGGCGGCGAGTTGGCTTCTGGCGAAGCGAATAGCGGCGCGCTCGTTGCGCCCGCCGACATGGGAAGGCGAGCAGGCATTCACCGACGCTCAGGCGGGAAACGGCTGACGATTGCCAATCGGGACGTTCTGGAGGCGCACGGCAGGCCGGCAGCGAGGGCGGTGCGTTGCCCGATCGAGGTAGAACCGGAGGCCTAAGACAGGACGACGTGTCCGAACGGGTTCGGCCAGAGGTGCTGGCCCTGATCGATCAGGCGCTCTGGGACGAGAAGCAGACCACCCCGCCAACAGGAGTCGAAAGGAAGGGGATGGCTCAAGGCGAATTCGAGTAGAGCAAGCCTGACGAGCATGACTAACTGGTCCCAGGAACCCCCGACGTTTGGGTACAGGCGCTGAACATGGTAGATCACGCTTCAATCGGACGCCACGCCCAGGCGTGAGCTGCTCGACGATCCTCGCCCGCCGCTTGCTCGCTGACCTGACATCGAGGCACGGTTTGTCGCCTGTACGCGACAGGGCAGCCGTGGGCACGATGCCCGGGCGGCTGGCGTGTGGATCAGCGGAAGGGCGCAGCCCAACGATTATAATGACCTCGGCTGCTAACGGGAGGGATGACCCTGGAGCTTCGGCTGCCGGACCAGCAGCTTCGGTGGCGCGACTACCTTGCAAGGCACTGCGGTTTGTTGCAGCCGGTCCAGATCGTCGAACCTGAGCACATGAACGGCATCATCGTTGCCGAGGATAAACTGACGATCCGGCGAACTGCCGATGCGCCAACCTACCAGGTCGGCACTGCCTTTGACGTCGTAACGGGCACATCGCGCTTTACTCGAGCCGACCCTGGCTCTCAGCGCACTCACGTCCTTACTTGCCGCTCTTTCCGCTGGCACCCCGATCACGGCAAGCGCGAGTAAGCTGACCATCATCGTGCCTATCGCAATGATGGAAGCGATGTAGGATGTACGGAAACCGAAGCTCGCGCCAAGCTCAACGAGGGCGGGATGAGGCATCGGCTGGCTCGAGGGGATTCGGAGGCGCCTCGCAAATCTTTCCAAATAATGAGTGGCGAACCACCCGAGCACGACATATACTAGAATGACAATGGCGAGAATGGCCACGACCAACAATACATTGGCAACAATTCCGAAAAAGCCATCGACCACCGCGTCTGGCACCGAGACGGGAACGACCTCCGCATCAAGACCGAATGGCCCAAAATACGCTTTCCGGTACGAGTAATTATAGAAATAGCAGAGGCCGACAAACAGGCTGATGAACGATGCGACGTTGAGCGTCGATATGGTCCTGAAAAGCCTCGACCAGCCTGACATTTTCGTGCCATCGGCCGCATCGCTCGGATCGTGTTCTGTATGCGCGGGACTATTGTCAGTCTGACCGGCTGATTGCGCGCGCATCGATTTTTCCTCTCAACCTTAGAAAACCATACTCACCGAGTAGATCGGCCATATCGCAATATTCTTCAAACTAGTTGCCGTTCGACATTTGGTGATCAAGGTGGGCATGTCGGCTTTTTGTTATATGACTCCCGAACCTCGAAATGTCGCCAAACTCCTAGGCTTAGCGGCAAGCAAACCGTACCGGAGTTCAAGGTCAGTCGGAAAACACATGATTGCCGACACCCCAGGGCCTGCACTTTGGCCGAACCACACCCGCCTTCGGTGTAAATGATCGATAAACCCTGTCGCTTTGATAGAGTGTACGAGAATATGCTTTCGAGGGTTTGTCGTACATGCTGGTCGGATATATGCGGGTTTCGTCAGCCGACGACCGCCAGACGGTCGATCTCCAGCGCGACGCGCTGGTTGCAGCTGGTGTCGATCATCGGCATCTCCATACCGACAAGGCATCCAGCGTGCGCGACGACCGGGCGGGGCTGAAAGCCTGCCTCAACTATTTAAACGCGGGCGACACGCTGGTCGTTTGGAAACTCGACCGGCTCGGACGCTCACTGCCGCACCTGCTGACGATCGTCACG
>NZ_JALNUT010000018.1:0-47566 GCF_026540945.1 Sphingomonas sp. GC_Shp_3 | reverse complement strand
GAAGTCGCCATTCGGGCCACTCCGTCGACTTCCCGAAACCCGCCGCTCGTTCACAATCTGATTCCGTTTCAGATTGGCTGCTTTATGAGCGGCAGGGATCCGCTGTTTCGCCGGTGTCACCGCGTCAGCTCTACGTTCGAAATACCTTCGATCGCAGGCAGCATCGCCTCGACCACATCAGCGATTGCCTTGCCGTTCGGATGCACCCTGCCTACGCCGACGGGCAGAGCGCCGTTCCGGAACTGGATGACCGCCCGTAGCGTCCACATCACCGGTATCTATTAAATAACGCGTTGAGCAGGAGAAAAAGCATGCTGTTTCATACTATGGTCGGATCGAACGACATCGAACGATCGAAGCGATTCTACGATACGGTGCTCAGCATACTCGGCGTCGGTGAACCGATGCGGAATATCGCCGACAGCGGCCACACCCGGCTCATCTACAATAATGGCAACGAAACGAACTTCATCGTCAGCCAGCCGATCAACGATGAACCTGCGACCGTCGCGAACGGCAGTACCGTTGCCTTTTCATGCAACTCACCTGAGCAAGTGAAGCAGCTTCACGATGCCGCGGTTGCCAATGGCGGCACCTCGATCGAAGCTCCGCCTGGACCACGCGAAACTGCGTCGATGGGGACGATCGAGCTCGCCTATTTTCGCGACCCCGATGGCAATAAGCTGTGTGGGATCCATTTTCCCAAGTGATATTGCCGCCGCACGTCAAGTCTAAGGTGTCGCCCGTTCTAGCATGGACGGGCGGCAGGCTCGCCACGAAGGAAGTGCGGTAGACGGCACCGCCTCGAAGACCCATTTCCGGTCGTTCAGCGGCATTGTTCCTCCTCCCGGAAGCGGACGTTTGTTCATCTCGCAGGTATGAAACGAGGGCAGATGGTGAACATGCACCGGATGACCGGTCATTCCTCACGCAGACAATCTGACGCGGGCTTTTGACACGGCGAACCTAGCGGAAAACAGCCACTCGCGTGGCGGTGTCACAACCGAACGGTTCTGAAACCGGCGGTTGGTAACGATCTTTCCCATTTCAGTTCGCAAGACGGGTTTTGGGAACCCCGACGGATTCCCGCTTCTCGATCCTTTTTGGGAAAGCGGGCAGGGCTGGGGCTCAGCGCCTCCACGTAGCAGCCAACATGAATGAATGGCAGAAGGTGGGGAGTCGAAATGAGGCTCCGAATGACCGGGTCTGGGTCAGTGCAGCAGCGAGCCGCTGATCAGCCGGTGTCACAACCGTTCGGTTGTTACACCGTGTGCTAACGCTTCTGATCGTGCGGAGATGATCCCGGATTTGAGAAATGGTCGACTAGGGTCCGTCGTCCAATGGCCCTTTTCCGTAAAACGACCGGCAGTCTTAGCTCGTAGCCCGCAAGATGACCGTAGTCGTTTCGCCGGGCATGTCCCACATCGGAAAATGACCGCTGTGCGCAAACCAGTGCAACGTCGCTGACGGGAATGCCGCGAGCGCGCGGCTGGCCTGACGAGGCAGGCAGAGCCGGTCTTGTCTTCCCCAACCGATGACGATGCGCCGCGTCGCATCAGCCGCAGGACCTTGCTGCTCCGCTCCGTTGGCAAGGTCGCGGACCAAGGCGTCGAAGGTCGGCGTGTCTGTAATGCTGGTCAGCTCGGTGCACACCAGCTCGGGCGACAGCGCCGTGGGTTTCGCCGATAGCTGGGCCAGCAGCGCCATGCGCGCCGCGCCGCTGCGGCTGAGCGCCGGCAAGCGTGATCGCAGCGCGCGCAGCAACCGTGCGGACACGCCGATCGTGGTGTGGAAGAAGGAGCGTTCCCAACCACGCCAGAAGCCGCCCGGATCAAGGGCGACGACGTTGCCAACCTTCCCCCGACGTGCGAGTTCCAACACGATCCGGGCGCCCATCGAGCTACCTACGACGTCGACGCCAACAAGGTCGTTTGCGACGAGATAGCGTTCTACGCTGCCGACCAGCCCCTCGAACGTCCCGCTGTCCCGCTCGGCCGGGGTCTCTCCGTGGCCCGGCAGATCGATGGCGATGACCGACCTTTCCACCGCAAGATTATCCAGGATCGGCCGCCAAGCGCGCCAGCTGCTGCCTACGCCATGGATAAGTAGCAGGGGTTTTCCGCTGCCACGAGTGATCTGATGCATGAATACTCCGTCCCGTTCGCGTCGATCAACGATCGGGGGAAGACAATGGTGTCGAACCCCGTCAGCTCGGGTTTACAACGGCTGATATTTTTGCGTGCCCCTGCTGCGGATAAAGTTTCTGTATAACCCATTTAATATTTTTTTCTCGGGTCCGATTACCGAGCGCAGTCGTTGGTCAACGAAACGGTCGTATTTTGCGTCCGGTGAACGGGAGCAGCCCGATGCGGAAGCACGGTGTTTGGATCGGGCTAGGAGCCTTCACGATAGCGCTGGCGGGAGCGGCTTATGCCCAGACTGGACGCAGCGCCGCGCTAACGCAGGTGGCGAGCTTCGACCACCAGGTTACCGGCGTCGCCGTCACGGCTGACGGGCGCCGCTTCGTCAACTTTCCGCGCTGGACCGACGACGCGCCGATCTCGGTTGCAGAGGTGATGCCGAATGGGTCGCTCCGGCCCTATCCCGATGCCAAGTGGAACAGCTGGCGCAATGCCCAGGCAAACGAAATGCCGGTTGGCGACTACTTTGTCTGCGTCCAATCGATTGTGCCGGACGGCCACGGCAATTTGTGGGTGGTCGACCCCGGCGCACCGGGCAACGAGAAGATCCTGGACGGCGCGCCGAAGCTCGTTCGTATCGACCTCAAAACCAACAAGGTGACCAAGGTCATCGCGGTACCTGGCGACGTTGCGCTGCAGGGCACCTACCTCAACGACATCCGCTTCTCGCCCGACGGCCAGACCGGCTACATCACCGACAGTGGCACGCGCGGTGCGATCATCGTCATCGATCTGGCCAGCGGGAAGAGCTTCCGCGCCCTCGACGGTCATCCGTCGACCCAGATCGACAAGAGCGTTACAGTCGCGATCGAGGGCAAGCGGCTTGTTCGTCCCGATGGGCGCCAGCCCGCTTTTGCTTCCGATGGCATCGCGATCTCGAACGACGGGAAGACGCTCTATTGGCAGGCGCTGACCGGAAAGACGCTCTATTCGATCGTCACCGAGAAGCTGCGCCCAGATGTCAGCGAGCGCGACCGCGCGGATGCGGTGAAGACCGTCGCCACCACCGCCGTCGCCGATGGCCTGTGGATGAGCAAGGCCGGGACCCTCTACATCACCTCGCCGACCGATTATTCGATCAGGCGGCTTGCCGGGTCCGGCACAGAGGTCGTCCTGACCGACAAGCGGCTGCGCTGGCCCGATACGTTTAGCGAGGGGCCTGACGGGACGATCTACGTCACCGCCAGCCATATCCAAGACACGCAGTGGTTCACGCCGGGCGCCCCGCCGTCGATCCGCACCCAGCTGTTCTCATTCGCTCCGACCCGTTGAGGACTGTCATGACTTACCTGCGCTACCGCGACGACATCGAGACGCCCGAACCTGATGAGCAGGAAACGATCGATGGCATCATTCAGGGCATGACCCAGCAAACCGAGGCAGTCGAGAAACGCGAGCAGCACGCCGTGCGCGCCAGCCATGCCAAAAGTTCGGCCTGCGTCGTCGGCACGCTAACGATCGCCGACGACCTTCCGCCGGAACTGGCACAGGGGTTATTCGCCGCGGCGGGCACCTACGACGTGGCGATCCGCTTCGCGCAAGGGCCGGGCGAAACACTTGGCGACCGCGTCTCCACCCACAGGGGCATGGCGATCAAGGTGTTTGGCGTGGATGGCGAGAAGCTGCCCGGCCACGATGTGCCGACGCAGGACTTCGTGTTCGCTACAGGACGGACCTTCCCATCGGGGACCGCGTCGGGCTTTCTCAGCGACGCCAAGAAACTCGGCGTGGCGACGCCGATGCCGGAGGGCGTCAAGAGCGCGGTGTCGTCGATGGCGCGCAACTTCAACAAGGTGCTGGGCCTGTTCAACACCGCCTATGCCAAGGCGGACTTCTTCGGGCACCCGTTCAGCCACCCGATCGGCGACGACTACTTCAGTCAGGCACCAGTGCGTTATGGCGACTATGTCGCGAAGCTCGGCGCCGTGCCAGCGTCGCAGGCGCAGGACGCGCTCGGCGAGTGGCAGCTCGATCCGCATCAGGACGAGGATGGGTTCCGCCACGCCGCGACCGATTACTTCCGGGATCACGAGGCGGTGTTTGAGCTTAAGGTGCAGCTCTGGGCGAACGCGGAGACGCAGCCGATCGAAGACGCCTCGGTCGAATGGCCGTCGCAAGACAGCCAGTACCGCACTGTCGCCACGATCCGCATCCCTGCGCAGGAGGCGTACAGTCCGGCGCGCGTGCGCTACTTCGACGAGGTGATGACCTTTCGTCCGGCACATAGCCTGGCCGCGCATCGGCCGCTCGGCTCAGTAATGCGCGCGCGCCTGCAGGTCTATCGAGCGCTGTCCGCCTTTCGCCACCGCGAGAACGGTGTTGCCGAGGAAAACACCGCCGACATCGCCACCATCCCGGCCTAACGCAAAACATAGAGGCGCCGATCATGCCGACAGCCGTCAATACCGTCACATACGCTGCCGTGCCGATTGGCACGGTGGAAACCACGCTGACGATCAACGGTGAGACGCGCACCCGCGCGATCGAGCCCTGGACGACGCTGCTCGACCTGTTGCGGGAAGGCGAAGACCTGATCGGCACCAAAAAGGGCTGCGACCACGGGCAGTGCGGCGCGTGTACCGTGCTGATCGACGGGCGCCGCATCAACTCGTGCCTCAAGCTGGCGGTGACGCTGGACGGAGCGGATATTACAACGATTGAGGGGCTGGGCCAGCCTGGTGACCTCCATCCGCTGCAATCCGCCTTCTGCAACCACGACGCGTTCCAGTGCGGTTATTGCACCCCTGGCCAGATCTGCTCGGCGCAAGGCCTCATCAACGAGGGCAAGGCCAGGACCAGAGAAGAGGTTCGCGAGCTGATGAGCGGCAACCTGTGCCGATGCGGCGCCTATACGAACATCGTCGATGCAGTGCTCGACGTGATCGGAGAGAAGGCATGAACCGCTTCGATTATGCCCGCCCTGCCAGCGTCACCGAGGCGGTGCAGGCGGGCGACGGAGAGCATGTCCGCTATCTGGCGGGCGGCACGAACCTGATCGACCTGATGAAAGAGAACGTCGAGCGGCCGGTGACGGTGATCGACATCAACCGCCTGCCGCTCGATGCGATCGAAGAGCTGGACGGAGGAGGGCTGCGGCTGGGCGCGCTCGTACCAAACTCCGACACTGCGTGGGACGCGCGGGTCGAGCAGCGTTATCCCTTGTTGTCTTCGGCGATCCTGGCTGGTGCCAGTCCGCAGTTGCGCAATGCTGCGACCAATGGCGGCAACCTCAACCAGCGCACGCGCTGCTATTATTTCTACGACGTCGCTACGCCCTGCAACAAGCGCGAGCCGGGCTCGGGCTGCGGGGCGATCGGCGGGGTCAACCGCATCCACGCGATCCTGGGCGCAAGTGACCAGTGCATCGCCACGCATCCGTCGGACATGTGCGTCGCGCTGGCGGTGCTCGACGCGACCGTCCAGGTGACCGGTCCGCAAGGCGACCGCGCGATCCCGATCGCCGACTACCATCGGCTACCCGGCGACGAGCCGTGGCGCGACAACACGCTGAGACCCGGCGAGTTGGTGACGGGCATCGACCTGCCGCGCGAGGATTTCACGCAGAACTATACCTACCTGAAGCTGCGCGATCGTCTGTCCTACGCGTTCGCTCTGGTCGCGGTTGCTGTCGCGATGCGGGTGGAAGATGGCGCAATCGTTGAAGCGCGAGTGGCGCTTGGCGGTGTCGCGCACAAGCCGTGGCGCAGCAAGGAAGCCGAGGGGCTGCTGAACGGGCAGGAGCCGTCGCCACAAGCGTTCGGCGCCTTCGCCGACGCCCTGCTCTCCGGGGCTGTCGGCCAGGGAGAGAACGACTTCAAGATCCCGCTCGCACGCAAGGCAATAGTCCGTGCGCTGAAGCAGGCGGCCGAGGCAACCCCGCAATCACAGACCGACAAGCGCGTCGCGTAAGGATACAAACATCATGGCTACCGCAGCGAAGATCGGGATCGGCAGCGCAATCAACCGCGTCGATGGCGTCGAAAAAGTCACCGGCACGGCGCGCTATGCCGCCGAGCATCCGGTAGCGAACCTCCTGTACGGCTTCATCGTCGAGGCCGGGATCGCTAAGGGGCGGATCGTCAGTATCGATGAGGAGGCGGCGCGCGCCGTACCCGGCGTCGTCGAGGTCATCACGCACCTGAACCGTCCGCACGTTGCCTGGACCGACCACAGCTACAAGGACGAGATGAAGATCCCCGGCTCTCCATTCCGGCCGCTGTACGATGATTGCATCCAATTCAACCAACAGCCGATCGTACTGGTAGTGGCCGAGACGTTCGAGGCAGCGCGCTTCGCCGCCAGCCTGATCGAAGTTGCGTACGAGGCGGAGACGCACAACACCGACTTCGAGGTCGCGCTCGCCGAGAAGTACGTACCGAAGAGCAAGCGCAGTACCTATATGCCGCCGAAGAATCGCGGTGACGCGGCGCAAGCCTTCGCGGACGCTCCGCTGAAGGTAGCCGGGGATTATCGGCTCGCGCCGGAACACCACAATCCGATGGAGATGTTCGGATCCACCGTCGAGTGGCACGACGACGGTGGCATCACCGTGTGGGACAAGACCCAGGGGTCGCAGGGGGTGCAGGCCTATCTTGCCAGCATCTTCGGCTTTTCCAAAAAGAAGGTACGGGTGCTGAACCCCTATGTCGGCGGTGGCTTCGGCTCGGGTCTGCGGCCGCAACATCAGGTATTTCTGGCCGTCTTGGCTGCGAAAATGCTGGAGCGCTCGGTGCGGGTCACGATGACGCGCCAGCAGATGTTCAGCCACGCCTACCGTCCCCAGGCGATCCAGAGCACGGCGCTGGGCGCGGAGACCACCGGCAAGCTCACTTCGATCCGCAACGAGGCGACCACCTCCACCTCGCGCTACGAGGACAATATGGAGAACGTCGTCAACTGGGGGTTGATGAACTACGACAGCCCGAATGCCGACGCGGAGTACACCATCACTCAGGTTGATACAGCGACATCGGCGGATATGCGCGCGCCCGGGGCGGCGACCGGCATGACGCTGTTCGAGATGGCGATCGACGAGATGGCCTATGTCGCCAAGGTCGATCCCCTCGAGTTCCGGCTCATCAACTACTCGCCCATCGATGCGATGAACGGCACGCCGTACACCAGCAAGGCGCTGCGCGAGGCGTTCCACGAGGGAGCCGAGGCGTTCGGATGGAGCGAGCGCTCGGCCGAGCCACGGTCGATGCGCGACGGCAAGGAGCTGGTCGGGTGGGGCTGCGCTACCGGCATGTGGGACGCGCAATTTTCCAAGACGTCCGCCAGCGCAAAGCTCACCGCTAACGGTCATCTGGAAGTGGCGTGCGCGACTTCGGATATCGGCACCGGCAGCTACACGGTGATGGCCCTGGTCGCGGCCGACACGCTCGGCCTGCCCCCTGAGCAGATCACCGCCAGGCTGGGCGACTCCGACCTGCCGACCGCCCCTGTGGAAGGCGGGTCCTGGGGTGCGGCATCGTCCGGCGCGGCGGTTCAACTAGCGTGCCAGGCGGTCTGCAAGAAGCTCCTGAAGGCGGCTGGCAAGATCGCCGGTGCACCGCTCGGCGAGGCGACCATAGACGAGGTGCTGTTTGAGGATGGCTGCATTGTGTTGAAGGACGCGCCGACCGTCCGGGTGCCGTTCGGCGACGCGATGCGTGCCGCGGACCTGACGCAGATCGAGGAGGAGGAGACCGCGGCCCCCGGCTTCGGCGACATGTGGAAGGGCATGCACAAGTCGAAGAACACCCACAGCGCGATCTTCGCAGAGGTGAAGGTGGACGAGGATTTGGGCGTGGTGCGCGTCACCCGCATCGTCGATGCGGTCGCTGCCGGCCGCATCATCAATCCGAAAACGGCGCGCAGCCAGATTTTGGGTGGCGTAGTAATGGGCATCGGCATGGCGCTCCATGAGGAGACATTCTCCGATCACCGGCTCGGTCGCTGGATGAACCACAACTTCGCCGAATATCACGTGCCTGCGAATGCGGATGTCCACGACATCCAGGTGATCTTTGTCGACGAACCCGACCCCGAAGTGACTCCGCTCGGAGTGAAAGGACTGGGCGAGATCGGGATTGTCGGCACTGCTGCGGCGATCGCCAACGCGATCTACCATGCGACTGGCAAGCGGGTCCGATCCCTTCCAATCACGATCGACAAGATCCTGGAATGATGCGCTGTCTCGCGCGGGCAGCTAGCATGCCTTCGTTTCGCTATTGCGTCTTCCACGACGGCATTTCGGGAACGTGATCGCTATGCAATGCTTCAACCTGCGCGATCGTTATTTTGCCACTAATATCCGGACGTTCATCCTGAGGAGTTGATCATGCCCAAATTTGCGCTTTACGTGCCACTGAAGGCCAAGCCCGGTAAGGAGAGCGATGTCGCCGATTTTCTTACCTCGGCGCTACCGCTCGTTCAAGACGAACCCGGCACCCTGACTTGGTACGCGATCCAGGAAGGCCCTGGCACATACGCGATCTTCGATACCTTCGATACGGAGGAAGACCGACAGGCGCATCTTGACGGCAAGGTTGCTGCGGCTCTGATGGATAAGGCAGAAGAGCTGTTCGCCGAGCCCCCGCAAATCCATAAACTTACGCTCCTCGCAGCGAAATAGCAGACGCCGCCAGCAACTTGGTCAGGCTCGGGATGAACGGCAACTTATGACAGCAGGCTCTTTCGCTTGTACCGATCATTAGCTGCCCTTCGTCTGCGCAATAAGTGAAGATCTGCGATCTGGAACGGACCCGGCTTTGAATGTAACGTTGTGGGTCATGATGGCGGGACTGATTGCTTGGAGGGTGTCACACCTGTTTGGTTCTGACACCGTCCACTCGGTATGTGGTTCGCTCGGAACGGAACCCATCGGAGCGACGCACGCCGACAGATCAGGCTTAAGGGAACCTACTCCAATGTCGCTTCCTTATCGCTTTGCCCATCATCGCTTACCTTAAAGACAGGCTTCGCGGGTGGAACTATGTAGCTCAAAGTGACGAGCCCCGCAGCGATCAGTCCAACACGCCAACTCCAGAACGCTAAGCCGAATGCCGCCCAATAGGCACCGGCGGTTAGGCCATATTTGATGGTTAGGCGGCGAAGATAAGCCTCGGTCAGCCTCCGGTCGGGGAGGCATCTGGCGGTGGCGTATACCCACCGAAGAAACCACCAGGTCGCCGGTGTCGCTGCTATGCCCAGATACCATAGGGCGGCGGTTGAGCTCTGCGTATCTCCGGCGAAGTGTTCGACCAACGGACGCGCGGGAAATGGAGTGATACTGACGGCAGCCAGAAAGCCGATGCTCAGCAGATTGTAGCCGTGGTCGGTTTTCTCCAGCAGCTTGCCGCTGAAATGGCTGTGGATCCAATAGAGGCCGATGAGGATTACGCTCAGACCGTAGGCGGCGTATTCGGGTGCCAGCTTAAGATAAGCCGCTGCGAGGTCGCCGTCCTCAGGCTTCGGTGCGTGCAGTTCCACCACCGGAAGTGTGATCGCGATCGCAAGCACCGCGTCCATGAAAGCCTCAAGGCGATCCGATTTGCGTTCGGTTCCTTCGAGGGAGAATATCGCCATCTGACGCTATAGCATTTCGAGCGGGCGGCGGTCACGTGGCCGGGAAAATGCCGCGTCGAGTGTCGCAAGGTCGGCGTCGGAGAGGACGATATCTGCGGCCGCGCGGTTTTCCCGCACATGTGCGATTGAACTCGCTTTCGGGATGGCGATGAGGCCGTCGTGCCGCAACGTCCAGGAGAGTGCGACCTGCACAGGGGTTGCACCCACCTCGGCGGCGATTTCGTCGAGGGCGGGATGGCTTGAAAGTCGTCCTTGCTCGACGGGACTATACGCCATCACTGGCATTTTATGATCGGCGAGCCATGGCAACAGATCCAGCTCGGGGCCTCGACGGACAAGATTGTAGAGGATCTGATCAGTTATGCAGCCATCCCCGCCGGCAGCGACAAGCTCGTCCATATCGTCGGTGTCGAGGTTGCTGACACCCCAATGTCGAATCTTCCCTGCTGTTTTCAGCGCCTCCATTGCCTCCACTGTCTCAGCAAGCGGCACCGATCCCCGCCAGTGAAGCAGGTAGAGGTCGAGCCGATCGGTGCCGAGCCGCTTCAGGCTTGCCTCGCACGCACCAGCAAGACGGGAGCGCGATGCGTTCTGTGGATACGCCTTGCTGACGAGGAACAACTGGTCACGAAGGCTGCCTAGCGCCTCGCAGATCAGCGTTTCCGCCGCACCGTCGCCGTACATTTCAGCGGTATCGACGAGCGTCATGCCCAGCTCGACACCGGCGCGTAGCGCGGCGATCTCATCGGATCGCCGCTCGGCACGTTCGCCCATCTTCCAGGTGCCTTGACCCATCGAAGGAACGACGTCCCCGCCTGGTAGCGTCACGCATTTCATATGGTTTCGCTCCTTCAAGTGTTCCCGGCTGCTCGTGAAGGTAGGCTGATATGTCGGTCGCCGCCACGTACAAAGGTGACATGGGTGTTTTCGGTATCACAACCGTCCGGGACTGGTGAAAACGCCCGATGCTCGCTTTGCTCGTCCCGAGAGGGAACGGCGGAAGAGACGGCCAGCGCTTTCCCATAAGGATCGTATTTCGATAATGCCCAGCGCTTTCCGTAATCGCAACAACAGCATCCAACGTAAATACGAGGGCAGCCGCTTGGAATTGATAACCGGCGATAGCGGTGTCACAAATTTCGGTTTTGTGACGTGTTTACCTGAAACTCGACCATTTTAAGCTAAACGAGGGTGCGATCGGCTGACGTGACGAAGGCGGAGCACACGCCGCCCCGCCTCCTCTTCGTGACTAGAACTGCTGTGCGGTCGGGCGGATGACGATCGCGTTGATGTCGACGTCATCAGGTTGTTCGACAGCGAACGCGATAGCACGCGCCACCGACGCTGCCGGGATCGCCTGCTTGTAGAAGTCGAGGACCGTCTCGGCGGCCGTGCCCGACGTCGTGAACTTCAGGTCGCTCTCGACGGCTCCGGGCTCAATCGAAGTGACGCGGACCTTCTCGCCCACCTCCTGACGAAGACCCTCGCTGATCGCGCTGACGGCGAACTTGGTGCCGGAATAGACCGTGCCGCCCGGTGCAAAGACCTTGATGCCAGCGACCGAGCTCAGGTTGATGATGTGACCGCTGCCCTGCTCAAGGAAGCCGGGAAGAGTCGCGGCGATGCCGTAGAGCGTGCCCTTCAGGTTGACGTCGATCATCTGGTCCCACTCGTCGGTGTTGACCTCGGCCATCGGACGGATCGGCATCAGACCGGCATTGTTGACCAGCACGTCGAGCCGGCCGAAGTCGGCAATGATTGCGGCGACCACGGACTCGACCGCCAACTTGTCGGTGACGTCGAGCGCATAGGCGCGTGCCGTTCCGCCGTTCTCGGCAATCTGCGCGACGACCTCGTCGAGCTTGTCCTTGCGCCGTGCGGCGATGGCGACCTTCGCACCGCGTTCGGCGAGAAGACGCGCGGTCTCGGCGCCGATTCCGGTGCTACCGCCGGTGATGAGGACGACCTTGTCGCCGATACCCTTGGTCATGACTGTGTTCCCTTCAATCCGGATTTCGACTTGCGCTGGATCGTGGCTGCGCCTTCAGCGAGCCCACGTGGATGCTCATCTGAACCTCCATGTCGCAGCGTCCGTCGCTGCTGGATGGAAGATGGGCCTCATCGACATATTCGAGAAGTTTATCTTCTTGATTTCAGATATAGGCATGACAGTATAACTCTGTGCGCTACGACCTGAACCTGCTGCCGACCTTTGTTGCTTTGATGGAGGAGCGCAGCGTCACGCGGGCCGCCGAGCGCATGGGCATGACGCAACCCGCCTTGTCCAACGCCCTATCGCGTCTACGACTGATGCTTCAGGATCAGCTGTTCGTCCGCGAGCGCTACGGCATCCAGCCGACCCCAATCGCGCTCGAACTCGCGCCGCGGATCGCCGAAGCGCTCGCACAACTCGACGACGCGGTCCTTGGTCAGCAGGCCTTCGACCCTGCACAGGCCGAACGCCTCTTCACCATCGCGCCGAACGGCTATGTCGAATTCGTCCTCGTCCCCGGGGTCGTGGCGCGACTGCAGAAAGTCGCACCCGGCATCAAGCTCCGCCTGACCCCCTACGGCAACGATCTCGTTGAGACCGGCGTCGTGTCGGGCACGACGGCGCTCGTGCTGGGCCGCATCGTCGACCCGCCCGACAATCTCGTCGTCCAGCACCTGATGGACGAAGGGCTCGCCTGCGCCGTCCGCGCCGACCATCCGGACGTCGGCGATGCCATGACGCGCGAGCAGTTCGAGGCAATGAAGCACGTCAACATCGTGCCGCCCGGACGGATGCGCGCCGGGCTGTTCCAGGCGCTGGCGCATCAGCAGCTGAAGCGCAACGTCGCGATCTCGGTGACCAACTTCTTCGCGGTAGCCGAGATGGTGGCGGTGACAGACTACTGCGCCATCCTACCCTCACTCATCTGCAGGCGGCTGATGCACGACCCTCGGCTGAAGATCCTGCCGGCCCCGGTCGACCTCGGCAGCTTTCCCGTTGAGATGGCGTGGCACGTCCGCTACCGGCACGACCCCGCGCATCGCTGGCTGCGGGCACTAATCGGCGAGGTTATCACCGATCTCAAGGGGAAGACGGCAGCGGCAGCCACGCCGTCGCCAGCCTGAGGGACGCTGTCGGACTGGCGACGTCGGTTGTGCATATCCCCGGACTCACCAAGTATCGATATATTGCCTCTGAAACGACAGGATTTATCATGCGCGCAGTCGCTTATCAGCAGCAAGGCACGATCGATCGTGCGGAATCGCTCGTCGACATCGAGCTTCCTGATCCCGCAGTCACTGGGCGCGATCTCCTTGTCGAGGTGAAGGCCGTCTCGGTAAACCCGGTTGATACGAAGGTCCGCAGCGGCTCGGGTCCGATCCGCGGCGACTGGCGTGTGCTGGGTTGGGATGCCTCTGGTGTCGTTCGTGCCGTCGGCCCGGACGTGAACGGCTTCAAAGCCGGGGACGAAGTGTTCTACGCGGGGAGCATCGGCCGCGACGGGACGGACGCCGAGCTGCACTTGGTCGACGAGCGCATTGTCGGAAAGAAGCCGGCCAGCCTCGATTGGGCAGAGGCAGCGGCGTTGCCGCTGACGGCGATCACCGCGTGGGAGGCCCTCTTCGAGCGATTGTCCGTGCGGACTCCTGTAACTGGTGCAGCACCTGCGCTGTTGATTATCGGGGGTGCCGGCGGGGTAGGCTCGATGGCGATCCAGCTTGCTCGACAGGTACCCGAACTGATCGTCATAGCGACGGCATCGCGCCCTGAGACGCAGGCCTGGGTGGGTGAGCTCGGCGCACACCATGTCATTGATCATCGTCAGCCGCTGGCTCGGCAAGTGGCGAGTATCGGGATCGGCGCGCCGGCTTTCGTCTTCTCGACCACGCACACCGACGAGCATATCGATCAGATCGCCGAGCTGATCGCCCCGCAGGGACGCTTCGCACTCATCGACGACCCCAAGACACTCGATATTGTACCGTTCAAGCGGAAATCAGTGTCGACGCACTGGGAGTTCATGTTCACCCGGTCAATGTTCGAGACCGCTGACATGGAAACGCAGGGTCAGATCCTGTCGGCCATCGCCGAGCTCTTGGACGCCGGCGAGGTGCGCACCACCCTCACCGAACGGCTCTCCCCCATCAACGCCGCGAACCTCAAGCGCGCGCATAAGGCACTTGAGAGCACTACCGCACGCGGCAAGATCGTCGTTGAGGGTTGGGAGTGATGCGGTTCTCGGTCACGGGCGTGACGGTGAATGCTATTCTTAGCGGTCCGACGCTGTCGGAAGGTGTGGTCGAGATACTGGCGGACGAGGTCGCGTCTGGCAAATCGTTGGAAGAGGCCGGCGCCGATTTCGTCAAGTCGCACTGACCCTCCTCGATTATTCAGCGCGCTGCCACGGTCGAGGAAGTCGCCAACCTTTGCGTTTACAGGCGTTCGCGACCACCGGTGCGGCGCTACGCGTTGACGGCGGCGTGGTCGATACGATCGCCTGATCCTCAGTTGGTCCCGTCCCGATTGGGAACCTGTGACGGGAATCCCGCCGCGCCGATCGGGCTGACGGCCGCCCGCGGGACCCGCTTTCCCGGAATCTGTTCCCAAATGCATTTTCCCAAAACCATCGGGTGAAGACGGAGTAACGGGAAAGCCGCGACTCTCCCAAGCGGTGCCTTTTGGGAGCGCGATCGACGCGGCGTGCTGGCGCATTGTCCCAGGAAGCTCCCCGACGTGCTGAGCGTCGACGAGGTGGCCAAGCTGCTCGAGGCGGCCCCGGGCATTAAGTACCGCGCGGCGCTCGGCGGGCGTATGGCGCTGGCCTGCGCGTGTCGGAGGTCGCGCATCTCAAGGCCGACGATATCGACAGCAAGCGGATGCTGATCCGGATCGAGGAGGGCATGCTCGGTCGCCCTCTTCGTGTCGGTAAGCATCTCTCGCATGCGGCTATCGGTAACCGAGACGTGGACTTCGCGCCACGGTTTCGCGGTTGCGTCCGAAAGCGCGGATCATCGATGGTGCACCGTTAGGAATCGGCGTGGTTGATGACTTCGACTGCGTCGGGATTCACTTCGTAGTAGTGCTCGAACTGCCGCTTCGCGAGCGCGATGAGCTCCCTGTTCTCCTCCTTTCCCGTCAACCATTTGAAGTCGTATCTGAATGGGCCCGGGAACAGCGTCCACTGCAAGGCGAGGTCGAAGGCAAGCATGCCGCTGAAGAAGCCGTTGACGAGGCCCTTGATGTTTTCCGTGCTCCTGCCCGGCATGGCGCGCGGAAAGATCTGCTCGGTGTCGCCGCGGTCCTGAAACAGGGAGAGGTGCGCCTCGAACGTATTCTGGATCTCGTCGGTGCACCGCTCGCCCGCCAGCCACATCCCGGGCCAGCAGAACATCTCGGGCCGGGCCCTCTTGTCCCGCGCGAATGCGAGGTGATGGGAGAAGATCACCCTCACGGGCATATTCACGGGGCCGAACCCGAAGGTCCGGTGCTCCTCCAGCAGCGCGTCAACGGGGCCGCCGTCGCCGAACAGGCCTACGATCGCGTCCAGTCCCGCGAACGGGTAGTCGTAGCCGCACTGGTCGGCGAGGCGGGACGCGACGAACTCGTATTCCACGGCCGAGAAGCACTGTATCGCCTTCTGGAGCTCGGGCGCCTCGGCCGCGGCGAGGCACAGCCGTGTGAACCGGGCGCCGGGATCCACGTCGCAGATGAAGTCCTCGAAGGACTCGATCTCGAGCGGGTATCCCCGCGTCGGATTGATGGCGAGGTCGCATATGAGCAGGAAGAGTCCGACGAGGGGATCGTCGTAGCGCTCCGGCCAGACCGCGCCCAGCAACTGCAGGAAGAGCTCGAACGCCGCTACGTAGATTGGCCCAAACTGACCCTTCTTCCGGTAACTCTCGAGCAACTCCGGCCCGCCCGAGCTGGCGAGGAACTGACGCTCTCGAAATATGGCGTGTGACGCATCTCAAGGGCGTGTTTCGGCGACAGGGCGATCTTCTTGTAGAAATCGATGTCCAGCGCGTTGTTTACCGCGATGTTCGCCGCCGCTAGCGTTGGATCGGCATGCGTGGCACCGGCCACCATCGCCCGGTGCGCCCAGGTCTTGACCGGCTTGACGCACCCGGCGCCCCGGCCGAACTGCTGCAGGAACACCATGCTTCCGTAGACTTGGGCCGGATAAGCGAGGCTGAGCATCAATCCAGCCGACGAACCCATGTGCTGCCACCAGTGAATCGTCTCGTGGAGGTAGACAGAATAGGCCTGCATGAGGTCCGCCGTATCGTGGCCGTCGGTCTCGCGCTTCGTGATCGCGTCGACGAGTTCGTGCACGCGGGGGCTGAGGCGGAGGACGAAGTGCTCGGTCGTGTAAGTCCCGTGGGCATTGAGGGTCGCGTTGAAGACCCCGGGTGCGGATACCGGATCGAGCAGTTGCGGGTCGAGGCGTGAGAAGCGGAGCATGACCCTGGATAGCACGGTCCTTTCCCCGGCGTCGCCGACCATGCCCCTGAACCTCGGGCCAGAGGTCGTCGAACGCCCGCTGCCTTTGATCGACTAGCTCGACGAATGGACGCAACTGCTCTGGAAGATCGTCCGGTAATGAAGGAGAAGAGCCGTCGATCATTTCCGTTGAACGCGATGGGGATGGAGAGAAGCGCAGACTGGGGGAGCACGTGTATCTCGCGCAGCTTACGATCAAGAACTTCCGGCGGATCCCGGCTCAGGACTACGGGACGCACTCGCTTCGGCGCACAAAAGCATCGATCATCTACAAGGCGACTGGTAACCTTCGCGCCGTTCAGATCCTTCTCGGCCATGCCAAGATCGACAGCACAGTGCGCAACCTAGGCGTTGACGTGGCGGACGCTTTGGAACTGGCCGAACGCACTGAGGTCTGAGCGGACCCAAAAGCGATATTGAGCCCGCCTGAGTCGCTTTCCAACTTGGGCCGTCCATTCAGCTTAACTCCCGTCGGGGCTAGCGAACTGCACTGGTTTTGCACCGATCCTCCATTGAAGCTCCTGGCACCTTAGATCGCTCATGCATCACGACCGGGTAAGTCGACTGCCTCAACGGCAGGAGCAGGCGAGTGCGTTTCAGTTTCCTTTTTAAGGCTATGCTGGTGGTCGCACTGGTGGTGCTGTTCGACCAGTTGTTTCCATATGGCTTCTCCGGCGCGGGTGTCGGTGCCTTTGCGGGCCTATGGCTGATGGGGCTCGTACTTGGTCGGCGCGATGTACGGCGAAGCGCGCCTGCCTGGATCGCCCTCGCCGCCGCCGTCGTGTTTGCAGGTTCGCTCTTCGATAGTCCGGGACTGCTTGGCTGGGCGCTGTTCTGGTGCGCGCTGTCGGTCGCCGCGCTGCTGCCGAAGGCCGGCCGCTTCGACGATGCCTGGCATTGGGGTGCTCGCCTCGCCCTTCATGCGGCGACGGGGATCGGTAAGGTCATCGGCGATCTGCGCCGATTCTCAAGCTTTCGGCGTAGCAAAGGCGCCAGCGCTGGCGCCATCATGGCAACGCTGGGATTGCCGCTGGTCGGCGGTTGCCTCTTCGTGGCGCTGTTCGCCGCCGCAAATCCGTTGATCGCGCAGGCTCTTGTCGCAATCCGACTACCGTCGGTGTGGCAGATCCTCGTCTGGGCGTCCGTGGCGCTCTGCGTCTGGCCAAGCCTGCGACCACATGCAGCCGTGATGCGACTGGCGAGCCGCCTGCCCGATCCTGAGCCGGTGCTGCCGGGCACATCGCTGCCATCCGTCCTGATCGCGCTCGCGGTGTTCAACGCGATCTTCGCCGTGCAAAACGGGCTCGACATCGCCTTCCTGTGGAGCGGCGGCGCGCTGCCGGCCGGTATGTCGCAGACCGAATATGTGCATCGCGGCGCTTATCCGCTGATCGGAACCGCGCTGATCGCAGGGGTGATGGCCTTGGCGATGCTGCGCCCAGGCAGCGCCAGCGCGAGGCATCCATGGGCGCGGCGGCTGGTGACCTTGTGGGTGGTGCAAAACCTTGTGCTCGTCGCCTCCAGCATGTTGCGGACGATCGACTATATCGATGCCTCGATGCTGACGGCGTGGCGTATCGCCGCGCTCGCGTGGATGGGATTGGTGGCGCTTGGACTGGTGCTGATCTGCTGGCGCATTCTGCGCGGGCATAGCGCGCGCTGGCTGATCAACTGGAACGCGCTGGCGGCCTTGCTCGTGCTCACCGTATGCAGTTTCATCGACCTTGGCGCAGCCGCCGCAACGTGGAACGTCCGCCAGCAGGCACCGGCTGCGGTCGATCTCTGCTATCTCTGGGAGGTCGGCGATGGCGCGCTGCTGCCCTTGTTAGCGCTGGAGCGGCAGCCGATGGACACGGTGACACGGGACCGCGTGCGATATGTCCGCGATCAGGTCTTTACCGATCTTTCGGCACGGCAAGACACATGGGCGGAGTGGACACCGCGCGGCGCCCGCCGCCTGGCACAAGCACAGACTTTGCTCGGACACAACGCGGACCGACCGCTGGCGGTCGAGCAGCCTGCATGGCGGCTTTGCGACGGGACGATCGAACATCCCCCCATCGTCACCACCCAGTCTTGACCGCAGGAGCGTTAGCTATGATCCAATGCCCCATGCCGCGCACCATCCTGATCGCCGATGACGATCCCCATATCCGCCAACTGCTCGCCTTCGCGCTCGCGAAGGCCGGGCTCGACACTATCGAGGCGGAGGACGGCGAGGCGGTGCTCGCGACGGTAGAGCGCGACCCGCCTGATTTGATTGTGCTCGATATCAACATGCCACGAATGGACGGCATCGAGACGTGCCGTCGGCTGCGCGCGAGCAGTGACCTGCCGATCCTGTTCCTGTCCAGCCGCGATGATGAAATCGATCGCGTGCTGGGTATCGAACTCGGCGCGGACGATTATGTCACCAAACCGTTCAGCCCGCGCGAGGTGGTCGCGCGGGTGATGGCGATCCTGCGCCGCACGGCGGGGCGGCCGCCGGCGGTGGTCGATGCCATACCGCCGCTCGCGCATGGCTGCTTGCACCTCGATACCGACGGCTGGCAGGCGAGTTGGGCGGATCAAGCGGTGCCGCTGACCGCTACCGAGTTCGGCATCCTTCGCACCCTCGTCACGATGCCATCCAAGGTGTTCAGCCGGGAAGCGATCATCGACCGGCTGCACGGCCCGGGCTTTGCCATCACCGACCGCACGATCGATAGCCATGTCCGCAACTTGCGGGCCAAGTTCGCGGCCGTGGGCGCCGGGGACGTGATCGAGACGCGGGCGGGCATCGGCTATCGTCTGGGCGCATGTGGCGCAGGATGATCGAGCGCTTCAAGCAGGTCGTCCGCCGCCACTGGCCGCGCCTGCGGCTGCGGACCATCCTGCTGCTGACCTTCCTGTTCGTGGCCGCACTGCCGGGCTTCGGTGCGCTGTTCCTCCGGGTGTACGAGAATTCGCTCGTCCGGCAGACCGAGGCTGAGCTGATCGCCCAAAGTGCTGCGCTGGCAGCTACGGCGGCGGTCGATTGGCCCGGCCCCCATCCGCTCTCGCCAGCGGGCGAGGGTGTCACCGAGGCGCCATCAATCGACCTCCGCCTGACGCGCATCCTGCCGGAGCGACCAGAACCGAAGCCATTGTACTCTGGCGAGAATCGTGCCGTGCTTGCGTGGGCCGATCACCTTCGCCCGGTCGTGCATTTGACGGCGCGCACCACCTTGGCGTCGATCCTGCTGCTCGACGCGTATGGCCGCATCCTCGTCGGCGTACGGGCAGGAGCATCCTATGCCGATCTACCGGAGGTGCGGGCGGCTCTGGGTGGCCAGCCGGTGACCACACTTCGCCGCAATGGCGCCTACCGTCAGCATTACGCGCTGGAATGGCTTAGCCGTGCCTCAGACTTGCGCATCCACCACGCCCGACCGATCATTCTGGACGGGCGCGTCATCGGTGTGCTGTTGCTGTCGCGATCACCGCGCGCGCTGTTTGCCGGGATTTACGATGACCGCGGCAAGATCGCGCTCGGCGTCGTGCTGATCTTCGCGACCCTGGTGGTGCTGAGCGGATTGCTGTCACGCGGCATCGTCCGACCCGTCGAAGCTTTGCGTGACGCCACGCGCGCGGTCGCTGGCGGAGGAGGTCCGGTGCCGCCTGCCCCGACAACGGCGGCGATCGAGATTCAGGAACTGTATCGTGATTTCGGCGTAATGGCCGAAGCGATCGATCGCCGCTCCCGCTACCTGCGAGACTTCGCACATGCGGTCAGCCACGAGTTCAAGACTCCGTTGGCCGGCATCGGCGGTGCGGTCGAGTTGCTCCAGGACCATCCTGACATGGATACAACCGATCGCGAACGCTTCCTCGCCAACATCGGTGCGGACGCGGCGCGCCTCAATCTGCTCGTCAGTCGTCTGCTCGACCTGGCCCGCGCCGACATGGCGACGATGGTTGAGGGCGCCGCTGCCGACATTTGCGACGTCGTTCGCGGTGTCGCGGATGCTTTCACCGCTGCCGGTTTTCGCGTGCTGTCGAACTCCGACATGCCTCTGCCAAGCGTCGCCGTGCCGCCACACGTGCTGGGATCGGTGTTGACCGGGCTTGTCGAAAACAGCCGGCAGGCGGGCGCGTCCTGCGTCTCGATCACTGTCCAGGTGGCGGCCGGGTTCGTGGAGCTCGCGTTGCAAGACGATGGTCCAGGCATTCCCGGCGGCGATCGTGACCGCGTCTTCGAACCGTTCTTCACCAGTCGCCGCGCATCGGGCGGCACGGGGCTGGGATTGCCGATCGTTCGATCGTTGTTGCAGGCACACCATGGTACGATCCTGCTCGCTCAAGACGATGGCAACGGCGCCGCCTTCCACCTCACCCTCCCGGCGTGCGAAGCGACACCGACGTGGGGAGCGTAAACTTGCCCAAACGGCCGTTTGCGTTGTCAGCGCTATTGGTCGGTGTCACCATTATCGCCGGCCTCACGATCAGGCTGGCGCCGTTGGGATTGCCGAACACGCTGACCAAATATGGCGGATCGCTCCTGTGGGCGATGATGATCTACTGGATCGTCTCGACCGCTCGCTTGAATTTGACGCTGACGGCTTACGCCCTGATGTCAGGCACGGTCGCATTGACTGCTGAGCTTTTCAAACTCTACCATACGCCGCTGCTTGATGCCTTTCGGATAACTTTGCCCGGGAAGCTGCTGCTCGGGCGCGTGTTTTCGCTGTGGGATTTGCTCGCATACGCCATCGCAATCGTTGTTGGCGTTTTTACGGATTGTGCGATCCGCTCCCGTACATGGCTCTAATCTGCATAAATGGCAGTTCAAGGAGCCGTCGAGCATGTTCGTTCTTAGCCGCCGTAAGCTGTAGCCCCGTTTCATATCAAAGGACGACCCAGATGCGGCCATTCAACGCTGCCAGAACGCTTCCCGCTTTCTGCCGTTCGTTCATCTCGCGACGCCGGATCGTTCACACCGATGCGGGCTGGCCGGGCGTCTCCGCTCTGAGCGCTTCCGGATGAGTAGGTGGGCATGGCCGACATTAGTTGGCTCCGCTGGCTTTTTCAGAAAAGAGCCTTTTTGGGCTCGCCGATACAAAAAAGCTTAGGCCAAGGCGGCTTGAGAGGATCGGCGAAGAAGCCTTTTCACTCTATCTAAGCCGCGTCATAGCGTGATCGGAAACTCGGCGGATCGTGGCGTCAGCGGGCGTCGATGAACCGTGAGGCATCGCGTTTTTTCGGTTGTCGCCGGATGATAACGAAGGAGCTTTGTGGCTGTACTATTCACGCAACCATCGGGAACTCCGACGCGCCACGATCCGCCGCTCGCGATGAGGTTCGCCCGACTGGGACTCGCGATCCTCGCCTTGTCGGTGTTGTCAGGCTGCGCGGCACTCGACCACGGCATCCTCAACGCTCAAGGCCCTGTTGCCAGTCACGAACGGCACCTGCTGCTGATCGCGTCGGGTATCCTGCTGTTCGTCTGGGTCCCGGTGGTCATTCTCGTGCCCCTGATCGCATGGCACTATCGGCATTCCAACGCCAAGGATGCCTATCGCCCGAAATGGGCGTTCTCTTGGCCACTCGAAGGGTTCATCTGGATACCGCCGATCGGCATCGTCATCCTGCTCGCCTTTCTGCTCTGGCCGGCGACGCAGAAGGATGATCCCTATACCCGGCTGGCCGGACGAGGGGCTCCGGTTCGCGTCCAGGCGATCGCGCTCGATTGGAAGTGGGTGTTCATCTATCCCGATCAGGGCATTGCCACCGTGAACCAGCTTGCCATCCCGGCCGGCCACCCGGTGACGGTGGAACTGACCAGCGGTACGGTAATGCAGTCGCTCCTGCTGCCCCAACTCGCCGGCCAGATCTACGCGATGGCAGGCATGCGGACGCGGCTGAACTTCGCAGCCGATCATCCCGGTCATTATCTTGGCGAGAACGTCCAGTTCAACGGCGGCAAGTTCGCTCACCAGAAATTCCCCATCGTCAGCATGACCCCGGACGCCTACGCCACGTGGATGGCCCGCGCCCGACAGGGTACCAAGGCGCTCGATGCCGCCACCTGGGCCAGGCTCTCGCGCCGCGACACCACCGGGCCAGAAACGTTCTCCCGCGTACCGAGCGGCTTTTTCAATCATATCGTGACCGCGACGGGCGGAGCTTCGCACCCCCATTCCGGTCAGCATCCCGCTACACGAAAGGCGCATTAAGCCCGTGCAGACTGCTCACCCTCCGATCTGGCCCGAGGTTCTCGGCCGCTTTACCTGGCACGATCTGCCGTTCGTACGCGCCTGGGAGAACCCCACCGCCAGTGAGATCATCGGCGCCGGAGCCGCTTCGCTCGTCATCATCGGCTTCGTCGTCGCCGTCACGCTGCTGACCCGGTATCGTCGTTGGGGCACGCTGCTCGAATGGGTAACCAGTCTCGATCACAAGAAGATCGGCATCATGTATGTTGTGATCGCCTTGGTGATGCTGTCACGGGCGCTGGTCGAAGCGGTGCTGATGCGGATGCAACAGGCTGCGGCGGTCGGCAATCCGGGCTTCCTGTCGTCCGACCATTTTTCGCAGCTGTTCTCCACCCACGGCTCGATCATGATCTTCTTCATGGCGATGCCCTTCCTGACCGGCCTCATCAACTATGTCATGCCGCTCCAGATCGGCGCGCGCGACATGGCGTTCCCCTGGGCCAACTCGGTCGCTCTGTCGCTGACCGGAGGCGGCGCCATCCTCATGATGGTCAGCCTTGTCGTGGGCAGATTCTCGACCGGCGGGTGGAGCGGCTATCCGCCCTATACGGGGCTCGCCTTCAGCCCCGACGTCGGCCCCGACTATTGGATCTGGGCGGTGACGCTCGGCTCTATCGGCTCGACACTCGCCGCGATCAACATCGCCTGCACGATCTTCAAGTTTCGCGCCCCCGGCATGACGTACATGCGCATGCCGCTGTTCTGCTGGACGAGCCTGTGCACCAGCATCCTGATGCTGTTCGCAATGCCGGCGCTGACGGTCGCCACCGCGCTCCTCGCCCTCGACCGCTACCTTGGGTTCCACTTCTTCACGAACGACCTCGGCGGCAACATGATGAACTACGCCAACCTGTTCTGGCTGTTCGGTCATCCTGAAGTCTACATTCTGATCCTGCCTGCGTTCGGCGTCTATTCCGAGGTCGTCTCTACCTATTCGTCGAAGGAGCTGTACGGCTACGTCTCGCTGGTGCTGGCGACGATGGCGATCGCGGTGCTGAGCTTCACCGTCTGGGTGCACCATTTCTTCACCATGGGGCAGTCGGCCAACATCAACGCGGTGTTCGGCATTGCGACGATGACGATCGGGGTGCCGACGGGGGTCAAGATCTACGACTGGATCTGGACCATGTTCCGCGGCGAGGTGCGCTTTGCCGTGCCGATGCTCTACTCGCTCGCCTTCATGATCACCTTCGTCATCGGCGGCTTCACCGGTATCATTCTGGCGATCCCGCCGCTCGACTATGTGTTCCACAACACGCTGTTCCTGGTCGCGCACTTCCACAACATGCTGATCCCCGGTCTGCTCTACGGCATGCTCGCGGGCTACACCTACTGGTTCCCCAAGGCGTTCGGCTTCCGCCTGAACGAGCGCTGGGGCCGGGTGTCGTTCGGGTGCTGGGTCGTCGGCTTTTATCTCGCCTTCATGCCGCTGTACGTGCTCGGCGCCAGCGGGATGGCGCGGCGGACGCACGAAGTCTTCCAGCCCGAATTCCGTCCCTGGCTCTATGTCGCAGGCTTTGGCGCGCTGATCCTGCTCGCGGCGTTGGCATCGTTGGTGATCCAACTGGTCGTCAGCATCCGCGAGCGGGATGAGAATCGGGTCTTCGCCGGCGATCCGTGGGACGGGCGCGGGTTGGAGTGGTCGACCTCGGCACCGCCTCCGGAATACAACTTCGCCGTCATCCCGCATGTTGGGGGGCGCGATCCGTTCTATGATGGCAAGCGCAAGGGTGGCTACTATGAGCGCCACGCGCACTATGACGCAATCAGCGTACCGAAGAACAGCATTACCGGGCTGTTGCTCGGCATTGGTGCGACGGCGGCGGCCTTTGGACTGGTCTGGCACATGTGGTGGCTGGCCGGCATCTCGGTCGCGATGAGTGCCTACGCTCTTATCCTGCGTAGCTTCGTACGCTTCAGTGACCGGACCATCTCCGGAGCCGAGGTTACCGAAACCGAGCATCGCTGGCATGCGGCGCTCGATGCGGCCGATCCGACGCCGCGTCAGCTCGAGCTGACGCATCGCAACTCCGGCCTTGCGGAGATTCCGGCATGACCCAGCCTTCGCTGCGCCACGCCGGCATCAATCTGGGCGGCACCGAGCAGAATCCGAATGCCAATGCCGAGAGCGGCATCTTCGGCTTCTGGATGTTCCTGATGAGCGATGCCATCATCTTCGCATTGCTGTTCGCCGTCTATGGCACCGCCGTGGCGGCAACGGCGGGGGGGCCGACCCCGGCGAGCGAGTTCAAGCTCGGCAGTGCCTTCGCCGAGACTTTGCTCCTCTTGACCAGCAGCCTGACGATCGGGCTGGCGGTGCTCGCCATGAAGTATGACGAGGCGCGGCGCCCCGTTTTCGCTTGGATGGGCATCACCTTCATCCTCGGCGTCGCCTTCCTGGCGATGGAGATGCACGACTTCACCACCATGTTCTCAGATGGCGCCTACCCTACGCGAAGCGCCTTCCTGTCGGCGTTCTTCGCGCTGGTGCCCCTCCACGGGCTACACGTCCTGGCAGGATGTATCTGGATGTTGGTGATGGGCGGGCAGGTCCTCGCTTACGGCTTCGACACGCGGGTCAAGATCAACATCCTGCGCCTCAGCCTGTTCTGGCATTTCCTCGACGTTATCTGGATCGCCATCCTGACCGTCGTTTATCTTCAGGGGCATGTGCTGTGAACGAACGTCGTCGCGAAACCCGGACATATCTGATCGGCTACGCGCTGGCATTGGCACTGACGCTTGCCGCCTTTGCGGTCGTCAAATGGCCGTTGGCCGCGGCCGGCACGACGTTCGGGATCATCCTGGTCCTGGCCCTCGTGCAGGTGATCGTGCAGTTCCGCTGCTTCCTTCATATCAGCCTTGCCAAGTCGTCGCGCGATGATCTGCTCTTGGTGCTGTTTGCGAGCCTGATCGTCACGCTGATGGTGTCGGGCACGCTGGTCATTATGTTCAACCTGCGCGAGCGGATGATGTAGCCGTGGAGGGACTGACGACCACCTGCTTGTCGATCTTCGGCAGCGGCAAGGACCTGAGCGTCGCGCAGGAATGCGCGCGTGCCGTGCTGGTGCTCGCTTATGGCCTTCTGGCGGTTCGCGTGGTCGGCCGGCGCATCTTCGGAAAATGGTCGGCGCTCGACATCGTCGTGTCGATCGTGATCGGATCGAACCTCAGCCGGGCGCTGACCGGTAGCGCGCCGTTGCTGGGCACGCTTGCGGCGACCAGCGTGTTCCTGCTTCTCCACTGGCTGCTGGCGCATCTGGCGGCGCGCTTCCCGGCCATGTCTCGCCTTCTTGAGGGACAAGCCATCACGATCTTCAAGGAGGGGAAGGCCGATCACGGTGCCCGTCTGCGCCACTCGGTGTCTGAGGCCGATCTCGACGAGGCGCTCCGCCAATCCGGTCTATCGAGCGTGACCGACACTCGTCAAGTCACGCTCGAGCCGAGTGGAAAGATCACCGTCCTGAAACGTTGATCTGCCCTGCGGGTGTCAGATGTCCAGGCGCTTGGCGGCCCGGTGCGCCAGATAACCCAGCCCGGCGAGCCCAAGTGCATAGAAGGCCGTTCGGTGACGGTCGGTAAAGAACTCGATGCTGCGTCGACGCGAGCTGTCGTCGAAGCGACCGTGGGCGCTGTAATCACCGGGTACCGGCTCGAACAGGTTCGAGGGCGCATCGGCGGGCGCAGGCTCGTCCGTCAGCTGCCCCGTGTAGCCGGTCTTGGCGAGGTAGCGGTCGATCAGCCCGGGCGCGATGCGATTGCCGAGGATCGCCTTCACCGAGGAGAAGCCCAGCCACACGTCGCGACGCTTATGGGTGGCCGCGTAGAAGATGGCTCGCGCGGGGACTTCGGGTTCGAAGATCGGCGCAACGGGGCGCGCCTTCTTGCCCATCTTGTTCAAGGCCCAATCGAACTGCGGCGTGTTGACCGCCGGCAGGTCGACCATCGTCAGATGCACATCGATCTTGTCGTGGATGATCTCGGAACGCAGCGAGTCCGTGAACCCCCGAATCGCCGCCTTTGCACCGCAGTAAACCGACTGAAGCGGTACCGATCGGTAAGCCAGTGCCGAGCCGACGTTGACGATGGTGCCACGACGCGTCCGCATCCGCTTGAGCGCGCTCATCATGCCGTGGACCTGGCCAAGATAGGTAACCTTGGTGCCACGCTCGACTTCCTCGGGCGTCAGCTTGGCGACAGGCGCGAAGACGGTCGCCATGGCGACGTTCACCCATACGTCAATCGGGCCAAGCTCGCGCTCGGTGCGGTCGGCCGCCGCTTCCACCGCCGCGGCATCGGCAACGTCGGTCGGGATCGGCAAAGCACGAACACCATGGCGTCGCAGTTGCTCGGCTGCGCGCTCCAGCCGGTCAGGGTCGCGCGACAGCAACGCGACGTCATAGCCTTCGCTCGCGAACTTTTCGGCAGTGGCACGGCCTACGCCTGCGCCGGCTCCGGTAACAACGACGACTTTTCCCATGCTGCGCTCCTAAATGTTCAACGCTGGGAACAGCATTCCGTCGTTGGGGTTCCGGCTATGCCACGATGGCATCACTTGGCAGCGGACGCATGCATGGCTGAGAACACGCATTACGACCTTATCGTGATCGGTAGCGGTCCTGGCGGTGCAGCCCTTGCGCAGCGATTGGCACCTACCGGCAAGCGCATCCTGATCCTCGAACGTGGCGACTATCTGCCGCGTGAAGAGGCGAACTGGAGCGGTCAGGCGGTTTTCGTCGAGGGCAAGTATCAGGCTGACGAGCAGTGGGTGAACAAGGATGGCGGCACGTTCGCACCGCAGCTCCACTACAATGTTGGCGGCAATTCCAAGGTGTACGGCTCGGCGCTGTTCCGTCTCCGTGCACGCGATTTCGAGGAGGTCTCCCATGCTGGCGGGGTGTCCCCCGCCTGGCCGCTCTCCTATCAGGATTTCGCGCCCTGGTACGACGAGGCGGAAGCTCTGTTCCACGTCCACGGCCGCCGCGGTGAGGATCCGCTCGATCCCGGCAGCACCGCCTACCCCTTCGTTCCGGTCAAGCACGAGCCCAAGGTGCAGGAGCTATCCGACAAGCTGACCGGACTGGGGCTGTACCCGTTCCATCTGCCGCTCGGCATCCTCCTCGACCAGAAGGAAGATGGGTTCGCGACGCCCACCAGCGTATGCATGCGGCGCTCCTACTTCGACGGCTTTCCATGCCTGCTGAACGGCAAGGCGGACGCGCAGGTGATGTGCGTCGATCCGACCATACGCGACTACCCCAACGTGACGCTCCTGACCGGAGCCTATGCCGAGCGGTTGGACACGGATGCCAGTGGACGCCGGGTGGAGTCGATCCTCGTGCAGCGTGACGGCCGGCAGGAGCGCTATAGCGCGGACACGGTGGTCGTCGCGTGTGGGTCACTCTCTTCCGCGCTGCTGCTGCTGCGCTCCGCCAACGAGCAGCATCCGAATGGTCTCGCCAACGGATCGGATCAGGTTGGCCGCAACTATATGCGCCATGAGATGTCGATCGTCATGGCGGTGATGAAGCACGTCAACGAGACGGTGTTTCAGAAGACGCTGGCGCTGAGCGACTTCTACTATGACAGCGGCGATCCCGACTATCCGCACCCGCTCGGCCTCATACAGATGTGCGCCACCAGCCATGCCGACCAGATCAAGGGCGAGGCACCGCTGGCGGCCCTCATGAAGCATCTGCCCGACATGCCCTTTGCCGAGATGGCGCGGCACTCAATGGACTTCTGGCTCCAGGCCGAGGATCTGCCGATACCGGAGAACCGGGTCTATTATCAGGGCGGGCAGGTCCATCTCGACGTGACCGAAACGAACGAAGAGTCTCTCAGGCGGTTGAGAGCCAAGCTGGAGCAGGTGCTGTCCGATATCGGCTGGCCTGCCATGCTGGTCGAGCGTTCGCTCTATCTCGGCAAGGACATACCCTTGTCGGGGACCGCGCATCAGGCGGGCACGTGCCGCTTCGGCACCGATCCGTCGACCTCGGTCCTCAACCTCGACTGCCGCGCGCACGAAGTCGACAATCTCTACATTGCCGACGCCAGCTTCTTTCCCTCGATCGGTGCGGTGAACCCGACGCTGACGATCATCGCCAATGCGCTGCGGGTGGCGAGCATCATTGAGCAACGGCTATGACGAGTGCTGCGATCGCGGCGCTCGTCGTGCGCTACGGCATCGTCATGCTGTTCCTGCCGTTCAGTGCACTCGACAAGATTGTCTCGTTCGATCATGCGGTCAGCCAAGCGCAGCAGGTCTTTTCGCCGCGCTGGCTCGCGGTGGCGGTGCTGATGGTCGGGCTGTTCATCGAGATCGTCTGCTGCGGCGCAATCGCGCTTGGGGTCGCTGACCGCGCTGCCGCCTTCGTTGTTGCCGGCTACTGCGCCGTGACGGCGGTGTTGTACAAGCAGTTCTGGAAGCCGGGTGACTTCTTCGCCGATCCGGGCGGCAAGGCGCGCACGCTGTTTTGGGACTTCCTCAAGAACCTGTCGCTTGGCGCGGGCTTCCTCCTCCTCATCGTCGGCACCGACGGGTCCGGGCTCCAGCCCTTCCTCGATGCGCCCTTCGCCTCCAGCCATCCTTACGGGAGATAGAAGATGTCCGATGCCGGTCCCAAGCCCTCCGTCTCCTATCAGCATCTCTATGTCGACGGCGATGGCATCAGCCGTTTCAGCGAGTGCGCGCTGACCAATTACGAGCTGAAGGGCGTGGGGCCCGCCGATCCGCAGTGGAACGACAAGATGGAACGCGGCGAAGCCACCGTCGTCTTCACCGTTCAGCCGGTCGGTTGGGTCGGCGACTGGCACGAGAACCCGGCACCGCAGTGGATCGTGGTGCTGTCGGGCCGCTGGTGGATCGAAGCGATGGACGGAAACCGCATCGAGCAGGGGCCGGGGGAATTCTCCTTCGGTGGCGATCAGGGTTGCGTCGAGAAGGACGGCAAGAAGGGGCACAAGTCCGGCACGATCGGGGACGAGCCATGCCGCCTGATGACGGTGCAGTTGCACCGCGACCCGGTCGGGCGGTGCGAACTCAGATGACCCTCGCCCGCATCGCCGCGTTCCGACTGGTGACGCAGCAACCTGAAGTCCTCGTCGCCTTCTATGCCGCGCTGGGCTTCACCGTCGGCGATCCTCGACCGATTGAAGACGCTGAACTGGCGATGCTCGGCATCTCGGGCGGAGGGATGCGCTGGTCGATGCGGCTGGGTGAAGCGACGGTGGAGCTCGATTGCTACGATCAATCTGGCCGCGCCTATCCCTCGGATGTGGATGCTGCGTCGATCTGTTTCCAGCATCTCGCCCTCGTCACCGACGATGTGGAAGCTGCCTGGTCAGAGGCCCGTTCGGCTGGTGCGCCGCCGATCAGTGATGCTGGACCGGTGACCCTGCCCGAGTCATCAGGTGGCGTCACCGCGATCAAGTTACGTGATCCGGAAGGGCACCCGCTCGAACTGCTCAGCTTCCCCGACGCAGCGAAGAAGGGTTGGCGCGGCAGTGGGATGCTCGGCATCGATCATAGCGCAATCGTTGTCAGTGACCGGGCCGAGAGCGAAGCCTTCTACACCGCTCATAGCCTGACCTGCGGCGACGCCACGCTTAATCAGGGCAGCGAACAGGCGGCGCTCGACGGTCTGGAAAGCCCCGTCGCCGATGTCGTGCCGATGAAGCCGGCCGCGGCGCCTCCCCATGTCGAGTTGCTGCACTATCACCAATCGCCCGGCGCGTCGTCCGAGCCCGTCGCGGTCAATGACGTCGCAGCGACGCGGATCGTCTGGCGCCACGGCGTGTCGGCGCTGCTGCGGGATCCGGACGGGCATCTACATCAGACCGGCGGCTGATCAGACCGCGCCGCGCTGCACCACCGGGCGTGACAGGAAAAGGGCGGAGTTGACGACGCCCAGATGGGTCAACGCCTGCGGTACGTTGCCGATCAAACGGCGCGTCGGGACGTGGAACTCCTCGCTCAGCAGCCCGACGTCGTTGCTGAGGCCGATTACCCGGTCGAGCATGGTCGCTGCCTCGTCGCGCCGTCCTTGCATCGCCATGCAGTCGGCAAGCCAGCACGAACAGGCGAGGAACGCGCCTTCATCGTGACCGTCGCCCTTCGCCGCCTTGCGTCGAACCAGCCCGCCTTCCATCAACTCGCGCTCCACAGCCGCAATCGTGCCCGCGATACGCGGGTCGTCGGCGGGCAGGAACTTAACCAGGGGCAGCAGGAGCAGCGAAGCGTCAAGCGCCTCGCCGTCGTAACGTTGGACGAAGTGCCCTGCGCTGGACGAATAGCCCCGCTCGCACACGGTCTGGTGGATCTGCGCTCGAAGGCCGCGCATCCGCCCAACCAGTTCGTCGCCTGCCGCCGCGCGCATGACGTCGCTTTCGACGAAATGGTTGACGCCCACCCATGCCATTGCCTGCGAATAGGTATAGCAGCCCGGGTCGCCGCGGCTCTCCCAGATGTCGGCACCGGGCTTGTCCCAGGCGCCCTCCAGATATTCGATCAGCGCGATCTCCACCGCGATGTCACGCGGCGTGCGCTCCACGCCCGCGCGGGCGCCGACGTGGAAGCTGTCGATCAGTTCGCCGTAGACGTCGAGCTGGGTCTGGTCCGATGCGGCGTTGCCGACCAGGACCGGTTTCGCGCCACCATGGCCCTTCAGCCAGGTCGCTTCATATTCCTGCAAGCGACGCCCCCCGTCGATGCGGTACATGATGCGCATGTCTTTCGGATCACCCGCGATCGCACGCAGGATCCAGTCGCGCCAGCGTACCGCCTCGTCACCGAAACCGGCATTCAGCAGTGCGGTCAACGTAAAGGTCGCGTCGCGTAGCCAGCAATAGCGGTAATCCCAGTTCATCGCGCCACCCGGCACCTCGGGAAGGCCCATGGTCGCGGCGGCGACCAGCCCGCCGGTGCGCCGGTCGATGAGCGCCTTGAGCGTGAGAAGCGAGCGCTTGAGCGGCACACCCCAGCGCTCGGGTGCATCGAAGCGGCCGATCCAGTCATGCCATGCCTTGTCGGTTTGCTTCAGCAGGCGCGCGGCGTTCGGTTCTTTCGGCAGATCAGCGTAGGATGGCGCATAGGAAAGCGAGAAAGCCAGCCGTTCTCCCTTCTTCACACGGAAGGTGGCGCGGGCATCGCCGTCTGCGACCTCAAGCGCGCACGGAGCGTGCAGTACGAGTTGATGTGGCCCGGCATCGGCACACAGGCCACCGTCAAACGGTCGCATCCATGGCGGCACCCGGCCATAGTCGAAACGGGGGCGCAGAAGGCTGGCCATCTCGACCTCGCCCGACAACCCCTCGATCATCCGCACGATCATCGGGTCGGCGTCGTGCCAAGGCATGAAGTCCGTCACGCGGATCACGCCACTTTCGGTCGAGTGATCGGTTTCCAGGATCAACGTGTCGCCGCGATAGCGCCGCTCTACGGCCGTCACGAACCCGGTCGGAGCGATCTGCCAGCAGCCGTTACCCTGATCGCCGAGCATCGCCGCAAAGCATGCGTCGCTGTCGAAATTCGGCAGGCACAGGAAGTCGATCGAACCGTTGCGTGCAACCATGGCCGCCGTCCGCCCGTCGCCGATCAGGGCATAGTCCGCAATAGGAGAGGTCATGCATCAGCCTTCAGATCGAGTGCAAGCAAGCGGCTTCCCGCCGCGACGAAGAGGCGCCGTCCGTCGGAGCCGCCGAAGCATAGATTGGAGACGGTCGCGCCGATGGGCACGAACCCCAGCCTGTCGCCATCCGCCGACCAGACGTGAACACCGTCGGCAGCGCTCACCCATAACCAGCCGCGTGCGTCGGTCGTGAACCCGTCCGGATAGCCGTGATCTGTTCGGCAGAAGCGTGTTCGCTCCCCCCAGCTACCGTCCGGCTGGTGGCGGAAGCGCACCACTTCGTGCTTCGCGCCTGCCGTAAAGCCCGGTACCTCGCCGAGCGATAGTGACGTGTCCGATACGTACAGCGTCCCACCGTCGGCAGACAGCGCGACACCGTTGGGCTGTTCGAAATCCGCGATCCGCGTCAGTTCTGAAGTTGCGGGATCGAAGCGGTACACGCTGTGGTTATCGAGCTCCGGCTCGGCCAGCGCGCCCTGGCTAGGCATGACGATGCCGAAGATCGGATCGGTGAACCAGATCGATCCGTCGGGCGCCACCGTCACGTCATTGGGCGCGTTCAGACGCTTGCCCTCATAGTGTGTGATGACCGGTTCAGGAGTTCCCGTCAGGTCGGCGAACGAACGGCTGACACAGCGGCGACCATGTTCGCAATGCCAGACGGTGCCATCTTTCGCGACAGCGTTACCGTTCATGAACCAGGTCGCATCGATCGTGACCTCGACCCGGCCGTCGGCCTCATACCACGCGTTCAGCCGGCGATTGGGAACATCGGAGAAGAGCAGACGACCGTGCGACGCCTGCCATGCAGGTCCCTCGGCATGAATTGCCCCTTCGTGCAGCACGAGCAATGGCGCGTCCGGCGATAGCACTTCCGCAAGCTCAGGATCATCGATCTGGCAGCCTCTAAAGTGATCGGCATGCGTGATGGCGCCAGGACGCCGCAGCAGATGGCCGGGCAGAAGGTCAACGGAGCTCACAACGGCTCCTTGAAAGTGTTTTGCACGGCACAGTCGCGTGCAGCAGCGTGTGATGGCGTAGAGGCGGGAGCCTTGCTTCCCTTCGCGTAGATCGCCAGCGAGGCGAGTGACATGACCGTAAACACGATCATGAAGGCGGTCTGATCCATATGGGCATCCCCTGTTCGGGACTGACCCAGTGTCGGACCCAGAGGATGCTAACGCGCATCATTGATCTCGGAGCCGCAGGCGCAACGATACTCAGTAAAATGTAAATGGCTGCTGGCGCCACCTAGCATGCACCTGATGGGCCCCCGTCATTTGTCTCGGGCTTCAAAGCCTCCTCTGCCTCCCCTCCATGTCCTACCGTTTGCATCATAAGCAAAGAGTTTCGCCGCGTATCACGGCGGAGAGGACCCAGTTGCGGACATTCAACGTCCAAAACGCTGCCCCCGAAAGCAGACGCCCGTTCATGTCGCTTGAACGTCCGTTATCAGGCGTTCGAAAGTGACCGCGGAGTGGCTTAGGGTGGCGGAGAGCCGCCGGTCCGCTTTCGGGCAAGCTGAGGCTAGTAGTTGACCTAGCTGAGCGACGCCGGCAGCCTCAGAAAGAATGATTTCCCAAGAACGTCGGCGTTTCAGTGGCTAACATCACAAAGTCTTGGTAATCGAGAAGCGCGCTGATCGTGGTTCGAGCGGATGCACCTGGAAGCCGGTGATGCCTCCCGCCGGCTCGCCCGGTAGACGGCTCGTATAGAAGTAGTCGGCCGCTTCGTCATGGCTGTCGAAGAGATTGAAGACACCGACTCCAACCCGCCAGCCGCGAGGCAGAGTAAAGCCGATCTGAAGGTTCCACTCGCTATAGCCCTTGTCGGTCGGATACGCCTCGCCATCGGCGAGGTGGTGCGTACCGAGACGCCGCCACACCAGGCTCCCGGACCAGCCGCCGAGGTAATCCACCAGCACACCGGCCGAGTAGATGAAGTTCGGCGCATCGGCGATATAGCGGGCGTTGAGGCCGTAGGCCGCAAGATCGTCGGTGTGATACCTCGGTTTCGAGAAAGCGAGATCGGTGTTTAGCTCCAGCCAGCGGAATGGATGATACTGGCCCGACACCTCGATCCCTTGCCGCCGGGATGGCGCGCCCGCCTCGTCCTGCCCGCTGTCGGCATTGTAGGTCAGCTCCGACGTGAAATCCTGCTGGAACGCCGCAAGCTGGACCTGAAGGCGCGGCACGATGTTTGAGCGCACCCCAATTTCATAGCCAGAGGTTTGTGCGAGCAGCGGCGTCGCGCCGCCAGACAAGGGCACGCCGACCTCCGGCACCGTGCCGAACACTCCACGCACATCGTCCGAGTGGAAGCCACGCCCAGCACTGACATAGAACTCGGTTTTCGCCCAAGGACCCAGGATCAGGCTGCCCTTGGGCTGGAACAGCCATTGATGCCCGCGCCCGCGTGTGCCGGTGACTATGCTCCTGTCAGTCGCATGGTAGTATTCCTCGCGCACGCCCGCGACGGTGCGCAGCCAAGGCGTCCAGCGGACGGTTTCCTGAACATAGGGCGCGACGTCGAGCAAATGCGCCCGATCGGCGTTGCAATAGCCGTTCACCGCCGGATAGGTCAGCGTCGGTCCGTCCTCCCGCGCCAACTGGCATCCGGGCAGGATGGTGGTGCGCCCAACCGTATGCCGCCGATCGACGAACACTGTGTCGTAGCGCCCCTGGAAGCCCATAACGGTTTCGAACCCGACCCCGGCGAAGGTCGAGGTGATGGTATAAGCGAGCGCGCCGCCCGCCGTGGTGCGGTTCTCGTTCTGCTCCTCCTGATCGCCGTTGATCGGATCATCCAGATAGTGCGTAAAGTTGTTCCACAGCGTCATCGTGCTGTGGATGCCGTACAGGTTGACCGCCAGCGCGCCCGCGCCAATCGGTTTGTCGAGATGCGCGGACAGGCTGTAGCGGAGCGAGCGACTGGCATCGGTCGGATCAAGCGTGCCGAACCGATCGATCAGCCCCTGCTCAATCGCGCGCAGCGGCTGGTCAGTGATGAGCCGGCCCGCGCTTTGGTAAAACATCGCGGTCAGGCTCATTCCATCGATGGCGGTGCCCTGGCTGTAGCGCAGCAGCGCGTTGGCCTTGCGGAAGTTCTGCGTCGGCTGCCACGGCCCATCATAATGCGTCAGCTCGACGGCACCGAGCAGTCGGCGATCGTCGCCGAGATGATACGTGCCCCCGGTCACGAGTTGCTGATACCCGTCCGTGCCGACCGTCACCGTCGCCTGCGCCGGAGTCTCGTCGGCGATACGCGTCTGCGCGCTGGCCACCGCACCGAAGTCGCCGATCGCGGCGTAGTACGGGCCCTTGGTGTAATCGAGCCCGGCGACCGTCTGCGGGATGATGAAGTTTAGATCGGAATAGCCCTGGCCGTGGGTGTTGGTGGGCCGATTGACGGGCATGCCGTCAACGAAGCTGGCAAAGTCGGTGCCGTGATCGAGATTGTATCCCCGGATCAAATATTGCTGCGCCTTGCCCTCGCCCGAGTGGATCGTGACAACCAAACCTGGAATGCTCTCGAAGATCTGCGATGCCCGGTAAACGGGGCGAAGCTCGACTTCTTTGGCGGTGATCGTGCCCTGGCTGGCGGTGTTCGCCTTGCCAAGCAGATCGACGCGGGACGCCGTGACGACGATTTCGCTGTCGACTGGCGGGGATGAAGGGGCAGTCTCCGCCAAGGCTGGAGCGGCGGGCGTAACGGCAAGCAGGAACGCCATATGGCGTGTCCGGGGTGAGAAGCAGCTAATCATGAGTGTTCGTTTCGTCCGACGCCAAGCCAACGCTGACGGGGACCTGCCGCAGACGCGACCGTCCACGGACCCGGCGGACGCCAACGCCCGACCCGCGACACCGAACGGCCCCCGCCGTTCACGTCGCTCGACCGGACAGGTCCGTGCCACGGCCACCCCCTGGGCCAGAGCAAGAGCGACCAGACGCCGGCAGGTCTCCTGGCTCACGGGTCAATGCACGATGCACGGCCTTCCCAAACCTTTGCGCGTTGCCGCGCTCGGTCCAGTGGCTTGCCTCCGAACAGGAGGCCGTGTGCATCGCACTCACCGCTTACAGTTGCAGGGACAGCCTCGGCCTGGGGCGGCGAACCGCCCGCACCGCGTTCCCTTTTAAGCCCCTTTCGGGGCACCAGCGCGATCTAGCGGCCTTTCGACCGCTGTGCGCGTCATAGCTCCATTGCAGACCGTTACAACTCATATAAAGAAATCTTTATATGAGTTGCCGTGCTGGGATGCTGGGCGACAGGTATTTGCGCTGGTAGAGCGACCGCTTTCAGGGATGCGAATTGCACACATGAGTGTCCGGAAGTGGGCGTAAGGCACCCTGTCCTACAGCTTCCGGCCAGACCCAATCTCGGACATTCGCGCCCCTTTACCGCCCCCCAACTTCTGCCGTTTATTCATGTTGGTAGCGGAGGAGTGCTGAACCAATTTCAACTCGATGTCCGCCCCGTTTTTTCAATGGGGCGGTATTCTGAGAGTATCTTAAAGTTAGCTGGCCGGCGTCGAGCGGTGACCCGGTGGAAAGGCGAAACGGCGTGCGGCCAGCGCGATAAGGAAGGCGATCAGGGTCAGCGCGACGACAGCGGGGGGCAGCAGCGCGGTCCCTTCCGTCGTGAGGAGCACCCCGCCTAGCGCGCCCCCGACCGCAATCGCCAGGTTCCAAGCCGTGGTCACCATCGCCTGCGCCAGATCTACGCCGTCCCCTGCTGCGTCCGCCGACGCCGTCTGCATCATCGCCCCGGCACCACCGAAGCCAAGGCCCCAGACGATGGCTGCCGCATAGACGGCAAGGCCTTGGCCACCGGCAAACGTCAGAAGAAATGCAATGGCCGCAAACGATCCGATCGCGAGCAATACCAGCATGCGCAGCATCCGATCGACCAATCGCCCGACGATCCAGATGCCGACGAGCGAACTGATGCCGAACGCCAGCAGGACGAGATCGACACGCGCGGACGCAGCGGTCGCGAACGGCGCGATGTAGGTGTAGAGGATGTTGTGGCCCGTCATCCATGCAAGGATGACGAGCAGGATCGGTATGATACCCGGTGTCGCGACGACGTGGCGCAGAGAAGGACGATTGTCACCCCCCCGCCCGGGGGCATCGGGCACCTTAAAGATAATCCAGCCGATCAGCACGACACTCAGTGCCGAGAGGATCAGGAACGATCCGCGCCACCCAATTAAACCGCCTAGGAAGGTGCCTATGGGAACACCGAGTGAAAGCGCCAGCGGCACGCCGACCATGGCGAGGGCCATTGCCGGGCCGGTCTGATCGGCACGCACGATGCTGCGCGCGTAACCTGCAAGGATTCCCCACGCGAGACCCGCCGCGCATCCGGCGACGAACCGCGCGACCAGCACGACCGTGATCGATCCGGCCAATGCGGTCAGCGTGTTGCCCACGACGAAGCAGATGATGGTGGCGAGCAGGACAGGTCGTCTGCGAAGGCCTTGGGTCAGGCTCGTGAGCGGGATCGCTGCGAGCAAGGACCCAAGCGCATAGACGGCAACGAGTTGTCCCGCGATCGCCTCGGAGATTCGCAGGCCGGATGCGATCTGCTGAAGTAGGCCAGCGGGGAGCGTCTCGGTGACGATGCACAGGAAGCCACTGGCGGCGAGGCCGGCAAGGGCCCCGATCGGGAGTGCGGCGCGCGCCGCTGAGCCCGTTTGAACGCCGATTTTGTTGGAGGAGAACGGCATGAGTGTCCTTGTTTGTCGATGTAACGCCTGCCTCTGCACCGTCACGATCCTGAGGCATCGCTATTTGTGTTAACGCCCGCTATAGAAATACGACTCTCAGAGGCAAGAGATTTCTGTAATGGATGTTAATGTAAATAAGCGACAACGGGGGCGCCCCCGTGGTTTCGAGCTTGAGGCTGCGATCGAGGCCGGGCAGCATCTGTTTCATGAGCACGGCTACGAGAACGTCAGCGTGGCCGCGCTGACCGAGGCGATCGGGATTTCCCCGCCGAGCTTCTATGCAGCGTTCGGCAGCAAGGCCGCATTCTTTAAAGAGACCCTAAGGCTCTACTCGGCCACCGTGGTGCCGCTGGACCGCTTCCTGACGCCGGGTGCAGATCCGATGGCGGCGCTTGGCGACATGCTGCGAGCTGCGGCGCACGCTTATACCACTAGTCCGCATCGGCGTGGTTGCCTGATCCTTGAACACGCAAAAGCGGGCGCAACGGATTGGGGCATCGCAGCCAAACAAATTGCGGGAGAAAACCGAAGTAGGGTGGCGGAATTTCTGGACGATGCGGGAATCAAAGCTTCCGGACGTGTGGCAGATTATGTTGCTACGACGATGCTCGGCCTATCAGCGGCAGCGCGAGAGGGATGGGACGAGCCAAGACTGCTTGCCGTCGCCGACACGGCAGCCGAGGCTCTACTTTGTCGCTCAAACCTTGAGGACTGAACTGGTTTCTGCTGGTGCTGGCTTTTCCAACTGGGCACCTGTGACCCACTTGCGGTCATTCGCGGCCTCTTTCTTGCTCCCCAATTTCTGCCATCCATTCAGTATTGCAGTAGAGAAGGTGCTGTGCCTCAGCGCTGCAGGCTGCCCTCCCAGCCTTCAGAAAGGATGATGCGGTGGCAAAGCTTTTGCCGGCCCATTAACTGGCTGTGGGCTGCATAAGCTCTATCGTGATATGATCCGGGCCTGAAACGTAGGCCACCAACGTTCCCTTCCGTGGACCACCCGGGATCGGCAGCGGATTGCCTTTCGCCTTCCATCCTGCTGCCTCGACGCGGGCAATGGCGACGTGAATATCCCTTACGGTCAGAGCCAGGTGGGCCGCTCCGATCGATCCGGCGCCGCTGGGCACCGTCCCATTCTGGAGCCCGTTTGAATATTCCAACAGTTCGACCACATAGCCGTCTTGTGCCTTGACGATCGCCGTTTTCACCTTCGGATCATCGACACCTGTCACCTGTTGCAGGAAGTCGCCCCCCATCTCCGATTGCCGCTCAAGTGTGAAACCGAGCGCTCCCGTCCAGAACCGAACGGCTTCGTCCAAAGACGACACAGCGAAGCCTGTGTGGTCCACGGCGATTACGTTTGCGGTGTCCGACATGACTGCCCTTTCACTGGTATGCCGGCCGTGCTTACCACGCGAGCGTTCACCATCGTAAACCGCTATTCAAAAACTCTTCCCCGGAAACACTTTCCCAATATGAGCTGGTGGACACGGAGAAACGGAAAGGCTTCGAGCTCGTAAAACAGCGGGTTGCAGGATGCGAAAGACCTTGGGAGCAGACGAGCTTGGTCATTCAGCGATCAAGCGACCAGCGGCCGCGGAGACCCAGAACCAGTCGTTCGCGACGTATCTATCTCACCCCCAACTACAGCCAACTGTTCATGTTGATTTAGCGTCCAAACTTAGCTTGGAGGGCAAGTCGGTGCGATATGAGTTGTTTTGGACTACAAATGGGGACGCCATGGGAGGCGTCAGTCTGCAATTCAATTTGATGAGAGGCCGAGTAGACGTCGATACTCTGCCTCGGCGAATCCGTAGGTGTCGCCAGCGAGCCGCAGCAGCCGCTCCCGGTCACGCACGATCACGCGCCCACGCACGGATCGGACAGCCTCATCCTCTTCGAGCTTGTGGAGAGCGTCGGTCACGCTGCTGCGACGAACGCCAAGCATTAGCCTGAACTCCTCGTGCGTCATGCAGATGTCGTCCTCCTGCACGCGGTCGTGGTAGAGCAGGATCCATCGCGCCATCCGCCGTTCGATCGAGTGTGCGAGCGACGAGACGATCGTCCTGGACATCTGGGTCATGATTACGTCGACGAAGCGAAGCAGGACGGTTCGGATTGCCGGACGTTCGGCCACTATCCCGTTTAACGCCGCGGCCGACAGCCTCATCGCTGTGCCGTGTTCGGCCCTCATCACCACGTCATGCGCCCAGCGCCCGTTCCCAAGCAGCAGCTGCCAACCGATGAACCCCTCACTCCCGACCAGCGCGACAGCATAGCGGCGATCGCCCTCAAGCGAGTCGAGTATTGCAGCGATGCCGGTCAACGGGAAGCAGATGCTATCTGCTGCATCGCCGGCCCGCGCGATCATGTCGCCGTTGCGGAACGGCACAAGTTCGAGATGCGGCGCAAGCGCGGCGCGATCAGCGTCATTCAAGAGACGCAGCAGAGCATTCGCCTCACACGGCGTCGCGTAGGAACCCCGTGTCTTATCCGCCTTCAAAGCCTGACCATTCATTCCGCAGTCCATGCGCCCGAACCCCGCCCCTCAAGCCGTGCGTCTACTTTCGTACCGAAACGCAGAGTGTCGCTGATAGTTGTGAATAAGATAGTTACAGGAGGGATTTTTGCGCAGAACCATTGCAATGCTGATTGCCGCCTCGACCGCCATTGCCGGCGTTCCAGCTCTGGCCCAATCGGCACGCTCGGTCACAGCCCCGCCGCTGCCGCCGCCGCTCGCGACATCCGTGCAGCCACCGAAAGCCGCGCCCGACATGCAGTCGGTCCTAGACGCGCTCGCAACGCTCGGTGGCAAGCCGATCGAGACGCTAACTCCGGCCGAGGCGCGTATGCAGCCGTCGGCCGCTGATGGCGCAAAGGCAGCGATGGCGAAGAAGGGCATGTCGACCGAGCCCGACGCTGCCGTCACGACCCAGGACGTGCCGTACGGCAGCGACCCCAAGCAATTCGCCCGCATCTACAAGCCGGCCAATGCCCCCGCTGGCGGCAAGCCCATGCCGGTTATCGTCTACTATCACGGCGGCGGCTGGGTCATTGCCGACGTGGACACCTACGACGCCGCACCGCGGGCCATGTCGAAGGCGCTGAATGCGATCGTGGTCTCGGTCGAGTACCGCCACGCACCCGAGTTCAAATTCCCTGCACAGCATGACGATGCGGCCGCGGCCTATCGCTGGACGCTGCAGAATGCAGCGAGCTGGGGCGGCGACCCTGCGCAGATCGCCACGGTTGGAGAGAGCGCCGGAGGCAACCTCGCGGTTGCAACCGCGATCTATGCCCGGGACAATGGCCTAACGCTGCCGCGTCACATCATCTCGGTCTATCCGATCGCCAACAGCAGCATGACGCTGCCCTCGCGACGGGACTCGGCCAATGCCAAGCCGCTGAATGGCGCGATGCTGCCCTGGTTCGGCTATTACTATCAGACGAGCAAGGCGGATGCGCAGGATCCCCGGCTGAACCTGGTTGCCGCGAACCTCCGTGGGCTTCCGCCCACGACGATCATCAACGCGCAGATCGATCCGCTGCGCTCGGATGGTGAGACATTGGCGGCTGCGATGCGGGCGGCTGGTGACAAGGTTGAACAAAAAACCTTCCCAGGCGTGACGCATGAGTTCTTCGGCATGGCCAAGGTCGTGAACGGCGCCAAGCAGGCGAACGACGTGGCAGTTGCTCGGCTGCGCGCAGCGTTCGCAGCGCCTGCCACCCCGCGCTAAGCGTATGGGTGGCGGCCGGTTGGCCGCCGCCTCTTCTTTGTTCGATAGGATCTGCGACCATGACCCAAGCACCAGTCCGCTACTCCCCCGACGTCGAGGACGTGAAGCCGGAAGAAGCCGAGACGATCGCTCAACTCAACCAGACGTTCGACAAGATCCTTGAGAAGACGGCGGAGGATTATGGTCATGCCGTTCGCTCCGTTCATGCCAAGGCACACGGCTTTCTCGAAGGCACGCTGACTATCCGTGATAGACTGCCCGAGGAGCTGGCCCAGGGGATGTTTGCAACGCCGGGCGAGCACAAGATCGTCATGCGCTTCTCGACCAACGCCGGCGACATTCTGCCGGACACCATCAGCCTGCCGCGCGGTCTGGCAATCAAGGCCATGGGTGTGGACGGTGCACGGCTTCCAGGCGCTGACGGGAACACGCAGGACTTCGTGATGGTCAACGGCCCGGTGTTCCAGAACAAGACCGCAGACCAGTTTTTGGGCAACCTGAAGCTTCTGGCCGGCACTACTGACAAGCTCGAGGGCACCAAGGAGGCGATGTCCAAGGTGCTCCGCGGCGTGAACACCGTGCTAAGCGCGGTAGGGATCGAAAGCCCGAAAGTGCAGACGCTCGGCGGGGCGCCCAACTCCGATCCCCTTGGCGAGACCTACTTCAGTGTCACGCCATTCCGCTATGGCGACTACATCGCCAAATTCGCGATCTTCCCCGTGTCCAAGGACCTGACCGATCAGACCGACACCACGATCGACGCGACTGGCCGGCCGAACGCCCTGCGTGACGTGATCCGGTCAGAGACCCAGGTGCTTGAGATGGAGTGGGAACTGCGCGTGCAGCTGTGCCGCGACCTCGACAAGCAGCCGATCGAGGACTCGACCGTCGAGTGGAAGCAGGACGATGCGCCCTTTCAGACCGTGGCGACGATCCGTGCAGCCAGGCAGGACAGCCTGACTGAGGACAAGTTTCAGCAGATCAACGAGGAAATGCGCTTCTCGATCTGGACCGGCCTCGCCGCACATCAGCCGCTTGGAAACATCAACCGTGCGCGTAACGGGACCTACCGCCACTCCGCCGACTTTCGCGCTCGCGTGAACGGCTGCCCCTACCACGAGCCAGTTGGCGGTCGCGCGTGATCAGGAGCGTGGCGCTCGTCCCTTGACGCAGACCCTGAGCAGATCGGCGTGGCGACGAATTGAGTGCTTGGTCGTTCTGAAAGCCATCACGTCGATGCTTTCGAAGCAGAGGTGAAACGGCGGAGCCGAAGACACGTTCGAAAAACCTTGAACCGCCAGGAGGCTGACAAATGCCGATGATTACCGCTGGCGACCTGAACATGGAGGTGTCGCTTCACGGCGCGGAGCAGGGACAACCGTTGCTCCTCATCCATGGGTGGCCGGATGACGCGTCGACGTGGGATCAGGTGGCACCCGCTCTAGCTGCCGAAGGATTCCGCGTCATCGTTCCTACGTTGCGTGGGTTCGGCGCCACCCGCTTCGTCAACGACGATGTCTTGCGGACCGGCAACAGCGCAATGCTGGCGATCGACATGATCGCGCTGCTCGACGCGCTCGGCATCGACCGCTTCATGGTCGCCGGGCACGACTGGGGGTCGAACACTGCCGAGGCGCTGGCCGTCGGATGGCCCGATCGGGTGGAGCGGATGGCGATGCTGTCGACCCCGCCCCGCCTCGGCGGCATGCCGACGCCGCCATTCGAGCAGACTCAGCGGCAATGGTATCACTGGTTCATGGCGACCGCGCGCGGGGCGGAAGCGGTGCGTGCGGACCGGCGCGGGTTCACCCACCTGCATTGGGTCAATTGGTCGCCAGCGGGATGGTTCGACGAGGCAACGTTCGACCGGGTCGCGCGGTCGTTCGACAATCCCGACTGGGTCGATGTGACGCTCCACAGCTATCGTGCGCGTTGGGGCGAAGCGGAACCCGATCCACGAAGCGTTTGGCTGAAGGACATGGTCAAGGCGACCGAGACGCTGTCGCTGCCGACGCTCTACATCCACGGCGATGCCGATGGCGTGAACCCGCCCTCGACTGCGAACGACGTGCACACAAAATTTGTCGGGCCGTTCGCGCGCATCACCATGACCGAGGTCGGCCACTTTCCGCAGCGCGAGAACCCGCAAGCGGTGGTGCGCCACCTCCTTACTCTCTTCGCCGGCAATCCCGCCGCGCTTACCGATGTCACCGATAGGAACCTGTCCATGAAGAAAGCCGCCCCCTATGCCGCCGGGATTGCCGCCATCGGCCGGTCGCCGCTGCCGCAGTCGGCGTCGCTCACGCGCAGGGACGCAGCGCACAGCTGACGCAGGTGGCGCAGTTCGACCATCAGGCGACCGGCGTCGCCGTGACTGAGGATGGCCGTCGCTTCGTCAACTTTCCGCGCTGGACGGACGACGCGCCCATCTCTGTTGCCGAGCTGATGAAGGACGGATCCCTACGTCCCTATCCCGACGCCAAGTGGAACAGCTGGCGCAATGCTCGTGCCAACGAGTTGCCGGTCGGCGACTATTTCGTCTGCGTGCAGTCAATCGTGCCCGATGGCCACGGCAACCTCTGGGTACTGGATCCCGGCGCCCCCGGAAACGAGAAGATCCTCGAAGGCGCACCCAAGCTCGTCCGCATCGATTTGGCATCGAATACGGTGACGAAGACGATCCTGGTTCCCGGCGACGTGGCGTTGCAGGGCACCTACCTCAACGACATCCGCTTCTCGCCCGACGGCAAGACCGGCTACATCACCGACAGCGGCACGCGCGGCGCCATCATCGTCGTCGATCTGGAAAGCGGCCAGAGCTACCGCGCGCTTGACGGGCATCCCTCCACCCAGATCGACAAGACGGTGAAGATCACGCTCGACGGCAAGCCGCTCGTCCGCCCCGATGGCCGCCAGCCCGCCTTCGCCGCCGATGGCATCGCGATCTCCAAGGACGGCAAGACGCTCTACTATCAGGCGCTGACCGGCAAGACGCTGTACGCGATTGACACCGCCAAGCTGCGGTCAAACGTCAGCGAAGCCGACAGGGCGGCAGCCGTAAAGACGGTCGCGCAGACGCATGTCGCTGATGGCCTATGGATGAGCAAGGCAGGCGTACTCTACCTCACCTCGCCCACTGACTATGCCATCAAGCGGCTGAACGGCGCGACGGTCGAGACGGTGCTGACCGACCGCCGCCTGCGCTGGCCCGACACCTTCTCCGAAGGGCGCGACGGGACGATGTACGTTACCGCGAGCCATATCCAGGACACCAACTGGTTCACGCCCGGCGCACCGCCGTCGATCAAGACGCAGCTGTTCTCCTTCGCGCCCGCGAAGTGATCGGACATTCCATGACCTATCTGCGCTATTCGCCCGACATCGAAACACGCGAGCCCGACGAACAGGAGAGCATCGACGGCATCATCCAAGGCATGACCCAGGAGAGCCAGACGGTCGAGAAGCGCGACGGGCACGCGGTACGGGCGAGCCACGCCAAGAGCACGGCTTGCGTGATCGGCAAGCTCACTATCGCACCTGGGCTGCCGCCCGAACTTGCCCAAGGCCTATTCGCGGAGCCGGGCACGTTCGATGTTGCCGTCCGCTTCGCGCAAGGGCCGGGTGAGAAACTGGGCGACCGTGTCTCGACCCATCGTGGCATGTCGATCAAGGTGTTCGGCGTCGATGGCGCGAAGCTGCCCGGCCATGACGCACCGACGCAGGATTTCGTCCTCGCCAGCGGTACGACCTTCCCAGCGGGCACCGCTGCGGGTTTCCTCTCGCAGGCCAAAAAATAGGCCTGACGGTTCCCATGCCCGAGGGGGTGAAGAGTGCGGCCGCCTCTGTCGCTCGCAACATCAACAAGGTGTTGAACGCGGTTGGTGCGGGTCTAAGCCCGACGCTGGACTTCTATGGCCATCCCTTCAGTCACCCGCTGGTCGAGGAATATTTCAGCCAGTGTCCAGTGCGCTTCGGCGACCATGTCGCCAAGATCGGGGCCTTTCCGGTTGCGGCAGAGCAGAAGGCGCTCGCCGATTGGCAGCTCGACCCGCATCAGGACGAAGATGGCTTCCGCCATGCCGCGGTCGATTACTTCGAGGGCAACGATGCGGTGTTCGAGCTTCGGGCGCAGCTGTGGACCGATGCCGAGACGCAGCCCATCGAGGATACTTCCGTCGACTGGCCGATGAGCGAAAGCCCGTATCGTACCATCGCCACAATCCGACTGCCGCAACAGTCAGCTTATGGTCCAGACCGCGTCCGCTATTTCGACGAGGTGATGACGTTCCGCCCAGCCCATAGCCTCGAGGTCCATCGCCCACTGGGCGGCGTGATGCGCGCGCGCATGCAGGTCTACCAGGCGCTCAGCGACTTCCGTCACCGAAAGAATGGCATTGCCGCCGCGAACACCGGCGACATCCAGGACATTCCAGCCTGAGCTGCACGCGAGTGCTGTCGATAGCGAGAGGACGATTATGAGGCTTGAAAGTAAACACGACGTGCAGGCGGAAAACGCATAATGGCGCGCTTTTCTAACAAGGTCATCGTCATCACCGGTGCCGCCTCGGGGATCGGTGAGGGCGCCGCGCGCCGCTTCGCTGAGGAAGGCGCAACGCTGGTGTTAGGCGACATCGACAAAGCCGCGCTCGAAAAGCTCGGCGGCGAACTGAGCGGCACGGTCGAGATTCGAGAGACCGACGTGTCCGACCGCGCCGCATGTGAGGCGCTCGTCCAGGCTGCGATCGATTGCTTCGGTCGGATCGATGTGCTCGTCAACGACGCCGGCATCGATCATCTCGGCAAAGTCGATGAGGGCGACTTTGCCGAATTCACCAAAGTGATCGAGACCGACCTGTACGGCGTGGTTCATATGAGCCGCGCGGCAATCCCCCATCTGCGCTAGTCGAAAGGCTGCATTGTCAACGTCTCGTCGGTTTCCGGGCTGGGCGGCGACTGGAACCACAGCTTCTATTGCACGGCGAAGGGGGCGGTGAGCAATTTCACCCGTGCGTTGGCAATGGACGAGGCGAAGCACGGCGTCCGCGTCAACGCGGTCAATCCGTCGCTCACCTACACTGCGCTGACTGCGGGGATGAAGGAACAGCCTGAGCTCATCGCCAAATTCGAAGAGCGCATTCCGTTGGGTCGCGGTGCCGAGCCCGCCGACATCTCGGGCGTGATCGCGTTCCTGGCGAGCAAGGATGCGCATTTTGTGACGGGCGTGAACCTGCCGGTTGACGGCGGCCTTACCGCGTCAAACGGGCAACCGCCGCTGTCTTAACGAATTTGAGGCGGGCCGTTGCGCCCGCCCACTATTCGGGACTGGACCATACCGCTGGTGCCGGATTTAGCACGAGCAAATTGCTCAAGCCGATGGGATTTAGGTCGCAGCAATTGGACCCACTTCCGGCCGTTCGCGACGCGTTTTTGGTTTCCCAACTCCGGTCACCCGTTCATGTCGCTAGAACGTCCGGTTTCAGGCGTTCGAGAACAGCCGCGGAATGTCGCGGTGTGGTGGCAAGCGGACCTTCGTCTTTGTTACATGTGATTGTCTGGGTCCCAATCCCGGATGCTAGGTGTCACCGGAAGTCCAAGGCTTTGGCCATCAAACCACTCGATTACTCGACCATCCATGTTCCTAGCTGCAAGTAGGTCTGTGTGGGCTAACATCATTCCGAGCAGTAGTGCTTGGACTTCATCCACGCCACCAGCCCGCTTGTTCTTCGTCCCCTCTGGCCAGTCGATTTGAACCGGGCAGAAGAAACTGCCAGCATCTTCCTGTGGTTTGTAAAAGCGACATTCCGCCTGCTGCCCGTCGATTTTGAAAACTCGTCGAGCGATCACGTCGTCGGTCATGCGGCTCCTCCTTCGTGATGGTCTAAACTCGCTCGCCAATGACCGCTAGTGGGCGCCTGCGGAAGGTCCGGTATTGGTCGGCTGACGTAGAGTAGCTGCCCTTCCCCTGCCCTCCGGCGCAAC
>NZ_JALNUT010000017.1:0-51477 GCF_026540945.1 Sphingomonas sp. GC_Shp_3 | reverse complement strand
TGTCCAAAACTCAACTTTCTAGGGGAAGTTTCGGACAGTGCTCATCGCGTTTGCCCGCGTTGCTACCCACGTCCAGGACCCCCGCCTTCAGGTTGGGGTCATCACAGAATGTCTTTCCGAGCGTACGTTAAGGGCAATTGGCTGATCCCGTGGTTCGCAGCGGCCTGAACCGCTCGCGGGGTTTGTCAATCTCGCTCCACAGATAGTCGCCGGTGAGGCTGATATGCTCCCAGGCCAACGGCGCGACATGGGCAAGCAGGGTGTCGGGCACGCCGAAGCCGCGGTCGCGTAGGTGACGGACGGCGCGATCCAGATAGACGGTGTTCCACAGAATGATGGCCGACACGATGAGGTTGAGACCGGAGGCGCGGTGCCGCTGGTTCTCGAAGGTGCGGTCGCGCAACTCACCAAGCCGGTTGAACGGGCGCTTTGCGTGGCAGGATGGTGCGACCTTTCGCGTAGAACGAGCGCAGCAACTCGACGGCGCCGAGCAGCGGATCACCCGCGCGTGCGGTCCGGAAGCGGAACGCCGCGACGAAGGTCGGCAGGAAGCGGCGGACCGCCGGATAGCGCTCCAGCACCTCGTCCAGACCGTCCTCACCAGGGCGGGTCAGTTCCTCCGCCGCGCGCACGCTCTGTTCGAGTGCCGGCCACCCGATCAGCTCATCGACCAGCGTCAGTGCATTGCTGCCTGAGCTCCGCGCATCGAGCAACGTCCGCCCGAGGCAGATATGCAGGCGGGCGGTGTCACGGAACAGCCGCGCCTGGTCGATCAGTCGTTCCGACCGGGTGCGATCGGCGCGCCGGAACATCGCGCCTACCAGTTTCTCGACCATCAGGATGGCGGCATCGGTCAGCGCCACCTCCATCTCGATCGCGAAGGCGACCAGCGTGGCGGGGTCCGATGGCGGGTGGAACAGCGCGGCGCGTTGCACTGGCGACAGGATAGGCACGACCATCTTGACCCTGTTCCTCCTTGCGTCACATAACGGCGCCAAGATGACGTTGATGCGACATAGCCGGAGTGACCGGTTAAGTGACATGAAGGAGCTGCTTTGCGGCGCTGCCGTCATCTGTCACGTGAACGCTCGTTAAAGTGACGGCGCTGATCGGCTATGTGCGGGTGTCGAAGGCGGACGGCAGCCAGGTCATCGATCTCCAGCGCGATGCCTTGGCGAAGGCCGGCGTCGATCTGGAACATCACCTTTATACCGATGCGGCATCGGGCAAGCGCGACGACCGGCCGGGACTGGAGGCGTGCATCAAGGCGCTGCGCCACGGCGATACGTTGGTGGTGTGGAAGCTCGACCGCCTGGGGCGCGACCTGCGCCATCTTGTCAATCTGGTCGGCGACCTGACTAGGCGCGATATCGGGCTGAAGGTGCTCGCCGGCGAGGGCGCTTCGATCGACACTACCACCGCCAACGGTCGGCTCGTCTTTGCGATCTTCGCAGGGCTCGCCGAGTTCGAGCGTGAGCTGATCGTCGAGCGTACCAAAGCCGGCCTTGCCGCGGCCCGTGCCCGCGGGCGGACCGGCGGTCGCCCGTTCAAGATGACGCCCGCCAAACTGCGCCTTGCCCAGGCCGCGATGGGCAAACCAGAAACCAAGGTCGCCGAGCTGTGCGTCGAACTCGGGATCACCCGCCAGACGCTCTATCGCTTCGTCGGGCCGAAGGGCGAACTGCGCAGTGACGGACAACGGCTTCTTGATCGGCAAAAGGCAAAATGAACCGACTGTTCCGCCAAGATCAGCTGATCGCCTGGAATACGATCCGCGCGACGTTCGCGAGTTGGCACGACCGCGCGATCGCCGCGCTGATGGTGCTTGCGGCGTTGGCGGTCGCCCGCGCGTGGTTCGTCGACCACCCTTGGACGGTTGCGGCATGGGCGGCGCTCGCTGCGGGCACGGTGATCGGCATCGGGGCGGAACGCCTCGTCCGGGCGCGCCTCGCCTTCCATGCTTTCGACGGATTGCTCGCGGCCGATGCCCTGCATCCGCAAATGCGCAGCCGCTACATGGCAGCATGGCATGGCGTCGGACTGGCGCTGCTGGCCGTAGTGTCCCTGATCGCCCGCCCTTCGCTGCTGGTCGTCAGCGTGCCTGCCTATCTCGCCGGCGTGCTGGTCGCCGGACTGACGGGTGGCGTCAGGATGCCGAAGCGGATCGCTGGTACGGCGCGACCGGGATGGACGCTTCGGGCATGGTCGCACCGCCCGATCGCCGGGGTGGCGGCCGCGACGGTGCTGCTACTGGCGCTGTTGCCGGCACGCACGCTGGGCACGAATGCGCTGATGGCGGTCGTCGGCATCGGGACGGTGTTGCTCGCACTGATCCTGACCAGCGTCGATGACGCTATCGTCCGCTTCATGACCATCGCCGGACAAGGATCACGGCACATCATCGCTCGCCACATCAGGGGATTGGCGTCATTCCTAGCCGTGGCGGTGTCGGCATGCTGGGTCATGCTCGGCCCGATCGCGGCTGGCATCGTTGCTGCCGTGTGCGCCGCGATGATGCTGCTCGTGAGCCTGCGCGTACTTGCCTACCGGCTGCACGCCAAGCGGTTCGCAGATCTCCTCGTCTCCCTTCTCGCAGGACTGCTCATGCTGGTCGCATACTCGATGCCCGTGGTTTTGCCCGTCATCGCTCTCGCCATGTTCTGGCAGTTGCAACGCCGGGGGCGGGCAAAAACGTGGCTGCTAACATGAACCCCGACGTCGATCTCGCGGGGGCAGCCGTCGAGCGAAGTGGACAGCGCGTCGTGCAGGATGTCGATCTGACGATCTCGCGCGGATCGTGGTTCGGCCTGATCGGCGCCAACGGATCGGGCAAGACCAGCCTGCTGAGAGCGCTTGCCGGTAGACTGCCCTTCGCGGGCGGATCGTGCCGCGTGGACGGCGAGGAATTGGCCGGGGATCGCGTCGGGCGGGCACTGCGCTTTGGCTTCTCTCCTCCCGCCGACAAGCTGCCGGATGCGCTGCGTGGATGCGACGTCCTCAAACTCGTCGGCGGGAGCATCGACGATGTCCGCTCGCGTTTGGGTAAACTGCATGAAGCGCTGGGTCTGGCTTCACTGCTCGACCGCTGGATCGGTGACTGCTCAGCCGGGCTGCGACAGCGGATCGCGGTCGCCGCAGCATTTGCGGGCGGTCACCCGCTCGTGATCCTCGACGAACCGTTTAACTGGCTCGATCCCGTCGCGATCTTCGATCTGCGCGAGGCCTTGCGAGACATGGTCGCTGGCGGCCTGACGCTTATCACCGCCCTCCATGACCTCGGTACGCTCGCGTCCGCATGCGACGCCGGTCTCATGCTCGCTGGTGGCGAGGTCGCGCTAGCCCTGGACGAGGACATGTTGCGGGCAGCCGCCCAGAACCCGCAGGCGTTCGAACGGCAGACAATCGACCGCCTGCGATCCGGGTCAGCCACATAGCTTGACGCTCAGGCCTTATCGTACGCTCCAGAAGAGATTCTGCGATGACCCCAACTCGGCGCGAATGGCGTCCGTCAGCCGCTGCCGCCCCTCGCGGGTCGGGTCGAGCACAAGGGTCCCGGCGCGTTCTTCGGGTGACAGCTTCGCGAAATCCCGTGCGATGGCGGTAACGCGGGCGTCGGGATCAGGCTGCTCGACGACGCGCCCGCCTCCGCGATCGAGCGCGTCGAACGCAGCGGCTGCGTCGCCTGTGAGCATCGCCTCGACCGCCTCGCGGGTGTGGGCGTTGGTCTGGCGGACGATCTGGTCGAGGACGAATGTCGGCATGCCCGCGTCCTGCAACTGGCCGAACGCCCTTCCGGCTTGGACCGAGCCGAGCTGAGCCACGTCGCCGACCAGCACGACCCGCGCCCCGGTTTCTTGGGCCTGGGCGAACAGCCGGTCGGTGTCGCGCGCGGACATCATGCTGGCCTCGTCCACGATCCAGGCCTCGCGGCCGTGCTTGATATCGGGGTTGGTGCCCATCAGCATCAGCGCGACGGTCATCGGCTTGGCGTCGATCGCGTCGGCCAGCGTGGCGGCTGCAGTCGCGGTCGGCGCGATAGCGCGGACGGTCAGTCCCCGCGCCCGCGCCGCGCGCGCATACTCCTTTAGAACGGTTGTGATCTTGGCGGTGCCGGCCGATCCCTGCACGCCGATCGTCGCGGCGCTCGACATCAACAGGCTCTTGGTGGCGGCGCGCTGACCTTCGGTCCACGCATGACCGTGCTCGGCCGATCGCAGCTCGGCCGTAATCGACATGGAAGCGAACGGCTTGCTCGCGACCGTCGACACGCTGGCACCCTTTAGCGGGTCGCTCTGACGAGGTTTGCTAATCCCTTTCAGTTTGAAGCTAAAGCGCCTATAAAGCAGACACCAAGCTTCAATCACGCGATCGGACCAGGTGATGAATGCAATTGTCAATCATGTCGGCGAGCTTGCGGATGCGGGCGAACGGATGATCGAACGCCTGCGGCGTAAGGCGTTCCTCCCCGAAAGCCGCAAGGGACTCAACGTCCGCTTCGGGATCGCCGAGGCCGCGCAATTGCTCGGCTGCTCGACCAACCGGATCCGCATGGCGGAAGGCGACGGTCGCCTGCGCCCTGCCCCGGCGGGCGAAAACGGGCGCCGGCTCGGCTATTCCGTCAAGGACATGCTCCAGATGCGCGAAGTGCTCGGTGCCTCCCCGCAACGCGCACCGCTCGATATCCCTGCGATCATCGCGGTGCAGAATTTCAAGGGCGGGGTCGGCAAATCAACCGTCACCTGCCACCTCGCGCATTATTTCGCGGTGCAAGGGTACCGCGTGCTGGTCGTCGATTGCGACAGCCAGGCGACTACGACGACGCTGTTCGGGTTTAACCCGCATTTTAACATCACGCGCGAAGAGACGCTCTACCCCTATCTGTCGATCGACCCGACTCAGGCCGACCTGCTCTATGCGGTCAAATCGACCCCCTGGCCCAACGTCGATTTGATCCCCTCCAACCTCGAACTGTTCGACGTCGAATATGAATTGGCCGCAGCGGGATCGGACGGGCAGTCGGTGCTCGCCGCTCGGTTCCGCAAGCTGAAACAGGGACTTGCCGATCTTGCGCGGAATTATGACGTTGTGCTGCTCGATCCACCGCCCGCATTGGGCACGATTAGCCTCGCGGTGATGCAGGCTGCAAATGCGCTGCTGGTCCCGCTCGCTGCGACTACTCCCGATTTCTGCTCGACCGTGCAATTTCTGTCGATGATGAACCAGGTGCTCCAGCAGCTCAGCCAGGCTGGAATCGAGGTCGAATACAGCTTCCTGCGGCTGATTTGCTCAAAGTTCGACGGCAACGATCCGAGCCACGCGATGGTCCGCACGATCATGGAACAGAGCTTTGGTCCTGCGCTGCTCCCGGTCCCGATTCTCGAATCCGCCGAAATCAGCCACGCCGCGATGCGGATGATGACGATCTACGAACTCGAGCGCCCGATCGGCACGCCCAAAACGCACAAACGCTGCCGCGCCAATCTCGACGAGGCGATGGGGCAGATCGAGCAGCTCGTTCGCCAGGGCTGGGGCCGGGTCGAGCCCGCGCGCGAGGAGGATGTGCTGCATGTCGCCTGAGCCAAAATTCTCGCTGTCCAACATGCCAGAGTTCCTGGTATGTACCGTTCGGGAGGTGCCACATGGCGCGTAGGCAGTCCGATTACCTTGCGGCCTTGCTGGCCGGGGACCCGGCCGAGACCGATGCGGGCGCGCCCCCTGCCCCACCCGCACCCGAACGGACGCGCGGCTCGACACTGCTCAACCGCGAGACCGCGCTGGCGCGCGTGACCAGTGGTGAAGTCCGGCAGGTCACGCAGTTGCTGCTCGACCCCGCGCGCGTGCGGGTCTGGCCGGGGAATGCGCGCAGCTACCGGCATCTCACCGAAGAGGGCTGCCGCGAGCTGATCGATTCAATTATTGCCGAGGGCGGGCAGAAGGTCCCTGCCGTGGTGCGCCGCGTGGATGGCGATCCGGCGCATGATTTCGAAGTAATCGCGGGCACCAGGCGGCACTGGTCGATCAGCTGGCTGCGCGCGCATTCGTATCCCGAAATGCAATTCGTCGCCCAGATCGCCAATCTCGACGACGAGGCGGCGTTCCGGCTGGCGGATCTCGAGAACCGCGCGCGCAAGGACGTGTCCGATCTAGAGCGCGCGCGCAATTATGCCGAGGCGCTTAAGACGCATTACGGCAACCATCTGACGCGAATGGCGGAGCGACTCAAAGTTTCGAAGGGCTGGCTGTCGAAGATGGTGAAGGTTGCACAGATCCCCGATGCGGTGATCGCCGCCTTCTCCTCACCCGCCGATGTCCAGCTCAAGCCCGCTTATACGCTGGCGCAGGCACTCGACGACAAGACTGCGGCCAAGGCGATCCAGGGTGCAGCGCGCGAACTCGCGCGCGAACAAGGCGCGCGTCGCGATCGGGATGCGGCTCCCTACCCTGCCGCGGACGTATTGCGGCGGTTGCTCAACGCGCCGAACGATCCCGCCGACAGCGCGCCTCCGTTCACCTGGGCTACGCCGCATGGCCGCCCCGGGCTCAGCGTCCAGTCGAGCAACCGGCAGGGCGTGACGATCCGGCTCCACGCCGGGTCGGGTGCCGGGACGGACGAGCTGGTCGACGCGCTGCGCCAGGCGCTCGCCCATCTGGAGGCGCAAGGCCGCGGGCTAAAACGGTGAGCGTGTTTCCCCGGGGAAACACCCGGAGTGTGTCGGCTTGACCCGCGGCGACCGTCAGAGCGTGTCCGGGCAGTTCGACCTTTTTCTCCCCTATCTCGTCGACCTGCCGCTACGAGACCAGCGCGAGATGATGGAGCGCCCGTTCTTCAGCCTCGCCAAGTCGAAGCGGGTTAAGCCGATCGATTACCGGAGCCCCGACGGCAAGCTGTGGGTCCATGTCTCGGGCAATCCCGACTACGGGATGGCGACAATCTGGGATGCCGATATCCTGATCTATTGCGCGAGCGTGCTCGCCGACATGGCGCGGCGCGGCGTCAACGACGTCCCGCACAGGCTCCATCTGATGCCCTACGACTTGCTCCGCGCGATCGGACGCCCGACGACCGGCCGCGCCTATGAGCTGCTCGGGCAAGCGCTCGACCGATTGGTGTCGACCACGATCAAGACCAACATCCGCGCCGAGAACCGCCGCGAGGCGACCTTTAGTTGGCTCGACGGCTGGACCCAGCTGGTCGACGAGAAAACCGAGCGGTCGCGCGGGATGACTATCGAGGTGTCGAACTGGTTCTGGGAGGGCGTGATGATGCAAGGCGGGGTGCTGTCGATCGATCGCGCCTATTTCGACCTTACCGGTGGGCGCGAGCGCTGGCTCTACCGCGTCGCGCGCAAACATGCCGGGGGGGCAGGGGAGGTCGGCTTCGCGATCGCCATGCCGACGCTGTTCGAGAAATCGGGTGCGGAGGGGCAGTACCGGCGCTTCAAGTTCGAGATTGCCAAGATCGTCGAACGCAACGCGCTCCCGGGCTACGCGCTCGCGCTCGAGGCTCCGGCGGGGAAGCGGGAGCCGTCGCTCCGGATGCAACGTCGCAGCGATGTCGAGCGGCCGATCAAGACCGTTGCGGCGCATGGGGCAGGGGGCGCGACACCAGCTGCGAAACCCGCGCCGGCGAAGCCTGCCCTCGCGGCGACCGACGACACGGAAACGATCGATGTTGCAGCACTGTTGAGGCGCTCTCGGGTCAGCCTTGCGACGCGGTCGACCGCCGGTGAAGTCACCGACGCGACGATGGCGACGCTGCGCGCCGAATGCCCGGGGTGGGACTATCAGACGCTCCACGCCGAATTCCGCAGCTGGGTCGAGGCAGACAGCGCGCGCACCCCGGTCAGCTATCAGGCGGCGTTCATCGGGTTCGTCCGGCGCTATCATGAAAGACATCGCCACGAACTCGGACGCTGATCGGCGTTTCGCGACCGTCGTTATCATTCCGCGCGGGAAGGGGGGTCGCGGCGTTGTGCCGGCACGGAGAGCTAATCCGTTCCCGATGTGTCGGGCGTTGCTCTCGTGGCCGTACATAGTGCCGCAGCCCGCGCGCAATTGAACAACCTTGGCAATCCCGTCGCGTGAAGTAATTCAATTATGAGTTGAAAAGTCACGCATTCTTCTGATTCATCGACACTACGGGAACGGGCCTCGCCCTTTCGGGAACGTCCCGTCGGTCTTTCGGGAACGACACGTTCGATCTTCCGGGAACCAAGAACCGACATTTCGGGAACAACGCTTACTAACCGACTCGCGCAATCCGGCGGTCGGTGGACCAAAAATGACCGCTTAACTCTCTAACCTAAAGTATAAACCGTCTAACCTTATGAGATGTCTATTCTTTGGAAATTAGAGAAGTATCGCTCATTTGAAAGACAGGTGCATCTGAGCTCACTTTGTACGATTACGTGGCGAAGCAAAGGGCGTTCGCCATGCAGACGAGGCAAGATGGGGAAATTACCTGCGTTTTTCGATACCACGCAGCAGCATAAGGCGTGCTTGTGCTGGTAAGAAGATCACAGGCCCACAGGCGCGCATGCGCCGCTCCAGGGTACCCCGGATAGCCGGGGTGACTCTGTCGGGATGACGGCGGTCCAGCTCGCCCAACACCGTTACCGGGCGCAGGCCAAGGGCCGTTGGGAGCATCGAAACGACGACTTCGTCCCAAGCCCCTCCAGTGGATTGATGCGGGTGCGGTACTGGCGCGCCTCCTTGCCCGCCGACGGCGGTCGCGGGTCGCCTTCAATGCGGCGGCCGATCGTGACGGAGATGCCACCCATGGCGGCAGCGGTGGTTCGTGGACGGGTCAGACGAGCATTCATGTATAGCCTCACTTGCTGGTCGATGATGTGTCTACCCGGCATCGCTCGCTCCCTCGCAAGGGGTAAAACTTGCCGGGGCCGACCCGCAGGTGAAGCTCATCGTAACTGTCGCTGGGTACGAAACAACAGCGGGATGAACGGCAGCACATTCACTACGTCCCGACGACGTGCCTGCTGCCGACGGGCCGCATAATGGCGTTCCGCATCGTAGGATGCCGCCAAAAGCCTCGCGCAGCCGCAGATCGTGGATGCGCGTTATGTGCAGCTTCTCGCGCCACAGCCGCGCCTCTCCTTCTCCGAGCAGCGCATCCAGTCGGGCCTGAAACGGACCCAGATTCGGTAGCGGCTGCACCTCACGCCGGTAGCACATGTCCGCCTCCGGAGAGTGGATCGCCTTGCGCATCACTTTGCGAGATAAACAGGTCTCGCATAATTGCCTTGATGTCTTTTACCGCCGCGTGCTCGCGACGGATCCATAACATCGTCTCCAATATCAAGATCTCGATCTCGCCGCCTGCCAGACCGCCAAAGCGAACAGCCAAGAGAACAGCCAAGATCACCGAGATGAGTGGTTCTTTTTCGACACAGACCACCCCGCTACCGGGATCCCTTTTCCACTCCGATCCCCAGTTCGAAGAACGGGAGTTTCATTACGCAATTCCCGCATCTTCACGTTTGGAAACATCGTGAAGCTTCTCCACCAGATCCGCGACCACTTTCTGGTCATGATCGCGCAAAGGTTCGGCTTCGAGGATTGCGAGGAGCCGACCAGCAAGGCTGGACGAGCGCAACGCCTGCGAGATAACGGCAGCACCAACGACAATCTTCTGCCGGGTATCCGCAGAACGGGCCTTGTCCTTTAAACGAGCGAGGTTATCCTGTGCCTGAGCGATCTTCTGTTCGAGTGTAAGCGCCATGTGCCACCTCCAGAACGAGAGCCTCCCATAAAACCGCAAACGGCGTCAACGGTCCCAAGCGAAGAATGAGTGAAGGGCACGCTTATACATTGACGAATGTCAACGTGCGTGGTCTCAAGGGGCTGTGCCCCGCCGACGGCTCCCGATGCGCTTGCGCGCAATGAGGCTCCCGCCTCACACTCCGGCCAGCGTCATGGCGCTGAACCCCGTTTCGTAAGTGGCGATCTTCCGCTTTTCGGCAACCGTGATCTCGCGCTCGAAGGGGCGCTCGTCGGTTGCGGCTGCGGCGTATCGCGCAGGGGCAGAATTGGTAGATGAGCGGACCGGCGCGGTGCATGATTACACGCGCAAGTCCGACATCCAGCACAGCGAAATCCTCGCGCCGGAAGGATCGCCGGATTGGTCGCTGGACCGCGCGGAATTGTGGAACGCGGTCGAGGCGGCGGAGCGGCGCAAGGACGCGCAGGTTGCTCGCGAAGTGCAGATCGCCTTGCCGCGTGAGCTCGACGCGTCCGCGCAGGTGTCGTTGGTCCGTGCGTTCGTACGGGAAGAGTTCGTCGCGCGGGGGATGGTGGCCGACTTCTCCTTGCACGATCACACCGCGCGCGATGGCGGTGAGCAGCCACACGCGCATGTGATGCTGACGATGCGCTCGATCGACGGCGACGGGTTTGGGCTGAAGGTACGCGACTGGAACAGTGACGAGCTGCTGGTGCACTGGCGCGAACGGTGGGCGGAGGTGACCAACGAGGTGTTGGCCGAGGTCGGGGTCGATGCGCGGATCGATCACCGGACGCTGGCGGCGCAGCATGCGGAGGCGAAGGCGCTGGCGGCTTTGGAACCGGAGCCCGAGCGGCGCGAGGCGCTGGAGGGACGGGCGGTGGAGACAGACCGGGCACCGTCGCCGTATATGCGGGCCTCCTGGTACATGGAGCAGAAGGAACGGGCATCGGCCGAGGCGTCGGGACGCGACTATGCACCGGTGACGGATCGCGGGCAGTGGTTCGAGGCGGTGCGCGAAGCCGCAGAGGAACGGCTGGCGCAGGTTCGTGAGCTGGTGGTGCATGCCTGGGAGAAGACGGTTGCGCTGACCCACAGGCTGCTCGGCACCGAGCCGCGTCCCGAGCCCCATGTGGAGCCGGCAAGCCCACGTGAGCAGGCGGAGGATGCCGTGCGGCAGTGGCAGGAAGCCAAGGAGCGCACGGCCGAGCAGGATGCCAGCCCCGCCGTCAGTCCACAGGACCGGGCGGCAGAGGCGGTGCAGCGATGGCGCGAGCAGGCGGCGGAACGCCAGGCCTCGGCGCAGGTCGCGCAGCCCGGGCCGACACCGCTACCGTCGCCCGAACCCGATATCTCACCAGGATAGCCGCATGGATGCGATACAGAAGATCGATGCCTTTGCTAACCGGTGGGTGCTGCTGCTCGGGCTCAGCTTGGCAGCGGCGCTGCTGGCGGCGTTGTTCCACGCCTTCAACGGCAAACGGACGGGCGGCATCCATGCCGTCGTGCTGGTGGTCGGTGTCTTCCTGTCGGGTATCGCCGGCTTCGTCCTTCAGCAGTGGCTGCGCGGGTATCTCCTGATCAGCAACGCGCAGGCAGTGCAGGTCGGGCGGTTCTCTCGCCAGCTTTACGGCTTATGCGATATCGCCTCGATCGTGGCGCTGCTGGCGGCGAGTGTGCTGGGCGGCACCGTGACGGCGTTTGTCAGTACCCGACGCCTTGGAGCTGGGCAGGTGACGCGTGGCACACAGGTCGTCTCGTCGAAGCGCTGGCAGGCCACCACGCGCAAGGGGCGTGGCAAGCAGGGACCGGTGATCACGATCGCGGGATGTGGTCTGGAGCGGGCCGACGAGATCAAGCATTTCTCGGTGTTCGGGACGACCGGCACTGGCAAGTCGGTGGCGATCCGCGAGATGCTGATGGGTGCGCAGGCGCGGGGCGACCGCGCGTTCATCGCCGACCCGGACGGCGGCTTCCTGGCGCGGTTCTACAATCCCGCGCGCGGCGATGTGATCCTCAACCCGTTCGACGCGCGGACGGCCGCGTGGGATATGATGGCGGAGGTGCCGTCCGACTTCGCGGCCGACCAGCTCGCGGAATCGCTGATCCCCGATCCGGGCGGTTCGGCTGATACGACATGGTCGGGGCGTGCCCGCATCCTGCTCGGCGCGATCCTGCGGCGCGGGCGGCTTGCCGGCCTCGATATCGCCGAGGTCTACCGGCTGTTCGCCGTCGCGCCGCGCGAAGAGCTGCAAATCCTGCTCGCCGGCACGTCGGCCGAGCCGTTCCTGGCCGAAGGTGCCGCCAAGTTGTTCGATAACGTGCGCTCCTCGACTGGTGCCGCGCTCAACGCGCTGGAATATGTCGCGCATGCCGGCAAGCAGCCGTTTTCGATCAGCACGTGGGCGGCGTCGGATTCCAAGGCGTGGGTGTTCCTGCCCTATCGCGCCGATCAGATCGCGGCGCTCAAATCGCTGATCGGGCCGTGGATGCGGCTCGCCATCTTCGCGACGATGAGCCGCCCCGAAGGCGACGAGCGCCCGACCTGGTTTGTCGCCGACGAGCTGGACGCGATCGGGAAGATGCAGGGGCTAGACGATGCGCTCCAGCGCGTCCGCAAGTTCGGCGGGCGCTGCGTGCTGGGGTTCCAGACGATCGGGAAGGTGAGGGCGATCTACGGCGATGGTATCGCCGCTGCGCTGGTCGAGAATTGCGGGACGCGGCTGGTGCTGCGTTGTGCTGGCGGCGACCGCAACAGCACCGCCGCGTTCGCCTCTTCGCTGATCGGTCAGCAGAGCTATCTGAAGGAAAGCACCAACCAGGGCCAGCACAGCAAGGGTAGCAGCAGTTCGGGCTCGTCGCTCACGACCGTCACCGAGGATGCCGTGCTGCCCTCACAGATCGAGCAGCTTGCCGATCTCAACGGCTATCTCAAGGTGCCGTCAGTCACAGCGTGGCATACGGTCAAAGTGCCGTTCGTCGATATGCCGAAGCGGTGGCAATCGTTCGTGGCCGTGCCTTAGCGGTGCTCAATTGCCAGCTCAGAAAGTGGTTTACACAGCCTCCGCCAATGTCGGTCATTCGGCATCCGGCCACGCCGATCTTTGAATCTTGATCATGTGTTTGCGTCGTCGTCGAATGTGCCCCAGTCGGCGAGACCGCCGTGCAGCCAATTGGGCCTGACCGCAGCCGGCACACATCCAACGCTTGACCACTCTGCTACTGAGATCGGCTTGCCGCGATTAAGCGGTGCGCGCAATTCCACGCGGTTGAACGACTCCTTGATAAATTCAGATGGCGGATTGTACGTGTAGAAGGTGATTGGAGGGAGCTTCTTGGCAAAGAACCAGCGCCGCTCCATCCACTGGCTCACTCGCTGGCGCAAGAACTCCTCAATGAGCATCTCGCGTGCGTTTATGGCGCCGATCGAGCGTCGAGCCGTTTGCATGGCGACATGCATGCCGTCGTCCGCTTCATCAATGGTGTAGTGAGCATGGATGTCAGATGCGGTCCGATAATGGTGTGAGGGAATGGTGACTTCCAATGTCGAGCAGTCCGCAAACGTAAAAAACGGCGAAAAACTATCAGTGTCCGATAGATCGAGCATGTTGCGCTCGATGCTCTTCATCTCCAAGCGTCGGCTGTGGATCCGATAAGCTGCCTTAATCAGCTGCCGGACGTCGCTGAATGCATGCAGATCGGCGACGCTTACTGGAGCGGTCGAACAAAACGTTTGGTTCAGCCATGTCATCGCTTCCTCAAAGGTGCGGTGCTGGTAGGTGTCCAGGCAAAGCATACAAAGCTGGTGTGCGGCTTCCCACTCCACCTCGGCCTTAGCCAAGTCGGCCCGGTCGGTGTCGGTAAGATCCGAAAGGTGACTCATCAGTCTGGCTTTCACTGCCCAGGCAGCTTCCCGGCGCGCGTTTGCGTCGCCGTGCAGCTGCTCCCAGTCTGCGTGATAATCAGGGTTGAGTTTTATCGGCGGGTGGGGTGGCGGCGCGGAGGCGTTCGTCGTGTGCATTGAGGGTCCTATGTGCTTCGTTGAGGACAAGGGATTTGATGACGTTGCTAGGATCGCTGCCGAACAGGGCCATGAAGCGGTCGAGCAAAAGCTTTTCGGTAAGCTCCAGCGGAATGGCTGGAATGCAGTGATGGTAGGCTGTGCCGTGCGATATGCCTGATGCTACAAGCTGCCGAATGACGTCGGAGGGGGTTTCGCCAGTATCTATGCGGCGTTGGATGACGTCGTCATCCTTGTAGGGAAAGCGAACCTGTCGCGGCACGCCAAAATACTCATCCCGTTCCTTGGTCATGGCCGATTATTTTATGCCAGCAGAGCGCTTTCAACTGCTAACTTGTATACAGGTCTGCAATAGGTGGAGGCGGTATGTGATTAGCAACCACGACATGCCCCTCGTCGAGGGAGTGGCAACCTGTTGCGCGATCTTAGCCTGCCCGACTCAGATGCCGATCAGACCGAGACTCTGCTGGCGGCAGCGATCATCAAGACGCTGGGGGGTGCAAGCTCAGTGTCCATGGTGCCACGGTGTTGCTGGCGTTCCAGCGGGCGACTTCGTGCACATTAGCAACGGCAATTTGCGGCGGTTCATCATCGATCGGCTTGTCTCGATCCTCTCGCGGCTGGATCACTTTTTATCTAAGCGATGCTGCAATTACGATTTTATCGATTAATGGTACGATTATACATTACTATAGATCATTACATATCAAGTCGAATGATCATTCGTGATTATTGAAAATCTGGTCCAGTAGATGTTTGTCTAATGGGTTGAATTTTGAAGTCAAGTTTGTGAAGTTCGAAGCTCTCAAGATCGGTGTATGTCGGGGCAGAAAGGTCGATCATGGGCTTCGGCTCGCCGCTGATCCACTTGATCGCATGGCCTTCGGCCTTCCGTCGACCTTTCTCGAATATGTCCCGGTACCTGAACGGAGAAATACCAATAAATGGCATGAAGCTCACGCGTTCGCCAGAGAGCCTCTCCAACTCTACTTCGTTTTCATGGAGCTCCTTAGCTTTGCTTTTAGGATACGGCTCGACATAGACAACTTGCTGTATTCCCGCCGCGAGCAGGTGCTTCGTGCAATTGTGACAGGGGAATGTTGTGCAATAGAGTATCGAGCCCTTAACGGCGCGCCCGAGACGAGCGGCATCGCAAATTGCGCCCATCTCTGCATGGACCACCCGCCCGTACTCCGTCAGGTCTGTAACGGCGGCTTCCGCGAGGCAGCCGTGCCCTTCGGGATCACCCTTCACTGGTTTTTTGAGCAGTGCGTCGACAATCGCCGCCGCCGGTCCTATTGCCACCGCCCGCTCGGACAGCATGCCGCCCGTGGAAAGCCGTTCTAGAAGATCCCTTACGACCTCTTTCTTCAAAACATCGTTCGGATCGTAGCCGAGCTTAACATCCCGGAAGTCCGGCTCCTCTCCGTCCCAGTAAGTGCCTCCAAACGCCTTTGGGACTTCGTTGCAGCCTTGCGCAATGACCTCCCCTTCGCGGCTAAAGATGGCGGCTCCGACTTGTCTAGAAAGATCTGTTGAGCGCAGCGAGGCGGACTTAGCCGCGTAGATGCCGTACTCAGCCTTCGTTGGAGCAACATCGGTGCGGCCGAAAAATGCGTGTACGAAGCGGTTGATGGTCGCTTGCATGGAGGACTTGGTGATGCCGTCGACGAACACGTCGGCGAGGTGGAAGGTGTCCCGCAGATGCTGGCCCGTCTTTTCTGAACCCTCACTCTGGTCTCTGTGTAGAAGTTCTTCGGCATGGCAATTGATAACAAAGTTCGGTGTGTTGAGGGGAAGGCTGCGTTTTAATTTTGTCTCTATAGCCGATCGGCGGCTTTCCTCGGAGCCATATGCGGAGACGAGAATAAACTGCTTGCCGTAGACCTTGCGTAGGAGCTGGACCTCCTCAGGGCGCTTCAGTTGCCTGATGATATAGGCTGTTCGCGGGATTACCTGTTCCTCCGCTAGAGTTTCGTCCCCCAGCTGGTCGTCTACCGCCTGATCCGCCCGATGTCCGCGAATAGCCCTCATTGCAAATCGCATCAGAGTGTCCGCACTGCCGTACTTGCGGCAGACCTCGTTAGCGTGATCCATTTTATAATTGGCTTCGGTCAGAAAGTCCGTGCCGGGAGGGCGCGGCAGATTCGTTACTTCTGCTTCAATCTCTTTGGTAACATGGATCGTGACGGACCGATAAGACACGGCGCCAAGCGCGTCGGAAAGCGATGCGACGATCTCTTCCATAGAGACGCCTAAGGCTCCCGCTATGCCGATAACGAGTTCCGGAAAGCGGACCGCACTAATTCCGTTCTCCATACGTTCTCCGTTGTTGTATCTACCGCAATGAACGTATATGCCATCAAATGCGTTTGGCGAAGGAGGAGGAAGCCCGTGAAAGACGACCGTCTTGGATCATCCGCTCGCCGAGGTGCAGACGAAACGACGTGGGCCGCCGAGCGGCTTGCGCGGCGGATGGGAGCTGAGTTTGTACCGATCTCGCCTTCTGTCAGCGGGTCTAGCGACGTCCGAGAATTGGATCGTAAGCACGTCCTGCCGATGCCCCTCCGGTAATTCAGACGACGGTTAAGGGCTAGGTGTTGAGCTTTAAGTCGTGACTTTTTGAAGCCTAAGCTGCCTCGGCTGAATTGTTGGTTGTACCTACTACGGCCAAGGTAAAGGTGTCTTCTTTCATACGGATCAGGTCAGGATGGTCTCAGGCCATTCTAGAGGTACGCGCAGGTGTTTTACCTCATGCTTTGTCGGTGTGGCACGGCGAAGCAATTGTCCCCCAGACCAAACCCATGCTGTTGCCACCCATTTGCCTGGTCCACCAGCGGCAATCAGCATAGCTGGTTTTCGTACCTGTTTGGCGATGCAGCGAAAGGTTTTATGATCTAAAGCACTCATCGCGGCGATTCCGTCCGGGTGAGTGTGCCAATCGCCAAGATAGTCAAGGTCACCTGCTGTCGTTTGGAAGGCTTCTCGAAGCTGCTTTATTTGCCAATCATGGTCTGGAAGAAACGCAAATCGCCCGTGCTTTGCTGCGGGGCCAGCGCCTACCATGCCAGTGACAACACGATCCTCGCCGTCACGCCACCCGAGTAGCATGCCTCCGGTTTCGAGTGGGTGAAGTCTCTCCCCCTCTTTTCGCATTGCATCCCATACCGCCTCTGAAATCCAAATAGTCATGCTGCCGCTGCGCATCCGCAACGAGGATGAAGGGGGATCGCATCTGCGTGCCAGATGGGCAGCACGCGCCGATCCCCGTCGCGGAGCGTCAGGGTCGCCAATTGCCAACCCCCCTTATCGTAAGCGTCAGGGGCGACCATTCCTACAGCGCTTCTTACGATTTCCAGAGACACCTCTTGGAGATCGAATGCGCCGCCGGTGAAGGTCGGTGCGTTGCAACCGACCGGAAGAACTGTTCCCGCCTCATCCACTGCCGGTTTGGGTAGAGTGCCGTCTGCCCAGTGTTCGTGCAGGCAGACCAAGCAAGCCGGCGAGCCCACCGGAAAACGTGCTACCACTCCGCCCGCAACGCCCTCAGTCGCGTAGCCGACTACGAGTGGCCTGCCCAGATCGCGGGCCAGGAAAGCGAGAGCCTGTTGGCATTCGGTGGCTGCTGATGCGTCGATGATAACGTCTGCGTCCAAAATCGCCTGCCTTAGATCGACAATCGGATTGCGTGTCGCTTTTGCAGCTAAATCCACGTCAGTTGTTGCCGCGCCCACTTGCCCGTTCATGGCGATCGCCTTCGTGAAGGGATAGTTCCTGACCAAGAACTCGTGGAGTGCTGTAACCTTCGGCAACCCCCACGCGGCTCGTCCTAGCGGCCAACGAACCGTGTTGCCTGGTTCAACGCGATCGTAGTCGAGGAAGGTGACCTGTCCCCAGCCGGCCCGTGCCAGCTCCAACAGAGCGGGCGCTCCTATCGCGCCGCAGCCGACCAGTAGAGCCTTCTTATCACGCAAGGCGCCGGCGATAGGCAGGCGGGAGAACATATCTTCGGAGACGCGATGTCCGGCAATGATCGCTACTTCATGGCGCTTTCCGGGCCGGCCTCGGCTTGCCAAGAATAGCCAGCCGTCACCCGTGCGGTCCGGTCCATAGCCGGTTTCTTCCTGCACCAAGATGCCGGTTATCGACAGTTGCTGGTCAGCGATGGCAGCAAAATCGGTTCGCATGCCGGCTGATGGACCAATGAGGCGATCGATTTCGGCATCGGCGAGCTCGAGGAGGCGCTTAGGGTGGTTCGGAAGTGGCAGTGGAAGACGTACCCAGCGCCCTGTGATCGCTGCTGCTTGGCCCAAGCGCTGGGGTAAATCGTATGCATTACTAAGCCAAGTTCCGGTTGCAGGGGACACCTTGCTTAGCACCGCTTCGAATGGCTGCGGGTCGCCTAAGATAGAACGGTTTTGGCACAAAAAGTTAGCTTTGCCGAACGACGCTGTGGGCGTCCGCAGGTCACCGGGGAAGAAGATTGCGGAGTGAGCTTCCGCTTGGTCGAGGTAGTAAGTGGTGATCGGGTCAGGCGCCTGTTCCTCGACGGCACCGGCCTCTTCCCACTCGCCTCGTTTGCGAGCGCCAATCGCACGACCTATGCTGGGAAATTGCACGTCGATCAGATCGGCTACGTGTTCGCGCCCCGTCCATTGCCCGCTGTCTTGTGTCAGCAGGCAGAGTGCGCGTGAGAACGGATTTTGATGACGATCAAGAGATAGATCGGGCGCGGCCACCGCGGGCCGACAAAACGGATGGAGCGGGGAGTAGCCGACCCGCAGCCGAACGGTGCTGCCATCAACGGGCCAGTCCACTTCAAGGAGGACCAGCCCGTTGCGCTTCGTCTGCTTAATAACTGACGCCCCTCGGCGTTCGAACGCCGCCAGTTCATCCCGGTAGCGATCAGGCCAGCGTATCCACCAGTCGGGTGAAGGAAGGGTGGTCACGCAGGTTAGCCCACCGGGCGGTGAGGAGGAGGACTAGATGGGAGCGGTGGGTTCGGCGATTGACCAGGCGACTGGCTCGGCGGACCACCCGGATGCCCGCCACTAGGTGGGTTAGACGGGCCACCAGTGCCCTGTCCGTTGCCCAGAGCATCGCGCATGTCTCGATCCGCATCCGCGATGCGGTGCTCATCCTGCACAATGGCTTCGTGCGCCTTGTCGCGTGTAGCCGCAGCTTCATCGCGCTCGTGCGCAAGCTTCGCGATTTCAGCTTCGATCGACTTCACCTTGGAGCCTGCGCCAAGTTCAGTCTCACGCTGTTCACGCGCGTCCGCTGCCGCGCGCGCAATCTCCTCCGCGTCACGTTCGATACGGTCTGAGGGTGTTGGGTCTTCCATATATGTTCTCCGATTCGGTGGAGGGCTGAATATGGCTTCGGCAATCCGCAAGGTCAACCAAGGAAACAAATAATTAATATGTTTGTGATACCAACATGTTAGTGAGATTGACATTCGTGCTGTTGAGGATATTTTACGCGAAAGGAGTCGGAATGGCGGCAGATCAATTGAGCGAGGCGTTGGGCGCGTCCATACGCCGCCATAGGTTGGCGGTGGGCTTGTCCCAGGCTGCGTTAGCGGAGGCCCTCTCTCTGTCTCGGACTTCGGTTACCAACATCGAATGTGGACGACAGCCGCTCTCGGTTTCGAGCCTTTATGAGGTTGCCCGAGTGGTTGGTGTCGCGGCAGCCGAATTGTTGCCTGAGGATACTGATCGACCAAATGCGCGGGGACGTCGCAGCAAAGGCGTGAAGTCGCTGATCGGCCTTCTTGATCCTGCTGAGGATGCTTCAGCGACATGAGCACGAAACGTGTCCGTTACGCGGGAATAAAGCAGTTAGTCGGCACACTGCTGACACGATTTGAAGTAACAACCCCTCCAGTGCCCGTGCGAGATATGATTAGGGGGTTTGGGATCGAGCTACGTCAGGGTGATTTAGGAGAAGTTTCTGGGCTGATGGCCCGGAAGGCAGGTGGTGCTATCATTGGGGTAAATAGAAATCACGCTCCCACGCGACAGCGTTTCACATTAGCGCATGAGCTGGGACATTTTCTTCTTCATAGAGACTTGGAAAGTCACTCTGATATTGATTTCAGAGTAAAGTACCGAGACAGAAGGTCATCTGAAGCAACCGATGTGGAAGAGGTTGAAGCGAACTTCTTTGCAGCTTGCCTGCTTATGCCGACATCATTTCTAAATGCTTTAAATGCAAGCGCAGCGCTAAGCAACGATGAGATGGTTGCGGATTTGGCTAGAACGTTCGATGTTAGTTCTCATGCGATGTCTTTGAGATTATCGAATGAATATTCGAGATTTCGTCCGTTTTGAGCTATAAATGCCCAACAATCTCTAAATAGCTTCTATGTCCGAACGCTATCAGTCTCGGTCATTAGTGAGCATCCGAATTGTTGCTATCGGCAGAAACAGCCGTAAGCCGTTGGACGGCAGCAGCTCAAAGCCATAGCTGGTGTAGAGGGCTAAGCGCCTCGCCACCCTCTCAGGATCGCCGCAGTCGAGCACGTCGAGCATGACGACGGCGATGCCCAGCGCATTGGCCGCGCTGGCCAAGCGCGTCAGGCAATCCACCAGCAGATCGCCACCGTAGCCCTGCCTTTGGAACCGGCTATCAACGCCAATCATCGAGATATAGGCCGCCGGGATGCTGCCATGGGCAGGGCGGTTACGGGCGAACCGCTCCGGCAGCTCGGTGTAATCAATCGCGTGGGCGTTGGTGGCGTAGAAGCCGATCAGCTCACCGGTCGGGCTGACCATCACGAACGTGCGAACGTTGTCGGCTTTGGCAAGCTTGTTTGCGGTCCGACGGAAGAAGTTATCAACCTGCGTGATGCCACAGGAAAAGGCCGCTCGATCGTGCTTTGTGGGATCGAGCGGCTCTATGATGTTGGGCTTTGCGTCCTCGGCCGTTGTCACCTGTTGGTGATCGTCTCGCGATGGCGCGCGAAGGCGGTCCGCAGCCGATCGGTGGGTGCCGGCGGCGTATCGAGCGCGGCAAAGAAGCTAGCATGGTCGACCGGCAGCAAGCTGGTACGCTCATGCGCCGCGATTGTCTCCATTGCTGACCGATAGGCCGCGTTCATCGTGAAGACGGAATCGTCCACACCCGACAGGGCGGCGGCCTGTTGAATGGCGTGTTTGATGCGCGGCTTAGTGCGGAAGTTCATCCGCTCACTGCTACGCTCTTCAACGGCGCCGACCTGATCCTGAAAGCCTAGCATGGCACACCTCATCAATCTGTTTCCTATGTACGCCTTAGTGGCGTACAATTCAACAAAAGGTTGAAAGCCGTTCAATCCGGTCGCTACCGGCCCTTCCCCTGCCATCTATGTATGATAATGTGCTTTACCTCGCTTATACGCGGATAGGTGTCGTACCCTCCAAAACGAGTCAAAGGCCGACGCCGCTTGTCTTAAGCCTGTCATAGCGGGCTGGCATGCACGGCCTATGAAGCACCTCGTCTCCGTGTTCGTCGCTTCTGCCACGCTGCTGCCACAGTCGGCACTCGCCTGGGGCTTTGAGGGGCACCAGGTCGTGGCTGACATCGCCCGCGCCGAGCTGACTCCGGACGTGCGCGGCAAGGTTGACGCGCTGCTCGCCACCGACGCCGACCCGCTGACCGGACACGACATGGCAAGCGAAGCGACCTGGGCGGACGTTTACCGCAGCCATGGACACCGTGAGACGGCGCAGTGGCATTTCGTCGATACCGAACTCGACCACCCGGATCTCGATGCCGCCTGTTTCAGTCACCCCGCCCCTGACCAACCAGCGAGTGCTGGTCCGGCTCAGGATTGCGTCGTCGACAAGGTGCAGGAGTTTGCGGCCGAGCTTTCAGCATCCGGCACCGCTCCGGCTGAGCGGCTGCTCGCGCTCAAGTATCTGCTCCACTTTGTCGGCGACCTCCACCAGCCGCTGCACGCGTCGGACAATCACGACAGGGGCGGCAACTGCGTGCTCCTCAATTTAGGCGGACAGCGCACGCAAAACCTTCACGCCTATTGGGACACAGCCGTCGTTGAAGAGTTAGGGACAGATCCAGCGCAGGTCGCGATAGAACTTCGTGCAAATGTCACGCCGGCACAGCGCCAACAGTGGCAGCAAGGTTCGCCGTCAGATTGGGCGCAGGAGGCGTTTCAGGTTGCCCGCTCGACGGCGTACACGATTGGCGCGCCGCCTAGCTGTCAGCAGGACGCTGCGCCAATTCCCCTGCCGTCCGGCTATGCCGAACGCGCGAAAGCGGCCGCAGCCGTACAACTCGAGCGGGCAGGCGTGCGGCTTGGAGTGGTACTAAACCGGGCACTGGCGGCCGTGCCGGTCACGGTTGCATCATACGTGCCGTGATGAACACGGCGACCGGTAACGGCAGTACATGAGTGAAAATAACGCTTTCAATGTTGGAACATATAGAGAACAAGATTGGCTCTGAAAGGAGTCGGTCTATGATCGTGTTGTCTGAATCCGCTCTGCTCGGCGTCGCTGCCGTAGTCACCAGCCTGTCGGCGCTGATCTGGTCGATCCGCCGCAAGGCGTGAAGATCCGCTGGCCGTTTCATGTGCGAGCGGCAAGCATCAAATGATGTCCCGCAGGCGTTGACCGCCTGCAATCCAATGAGAGGAAATGCCATGCCTGACAATCGTCAGATCTTAGCCGGCAGCGAGCGCATGGCGCCGCGGGATATGCAGTCGACCGGTCGCGTTACCGGCGACGATCCAATCACGATCAGCGTATATCTCCGCCCTAATGAGGATGGGTCCCTTGCGGCCGGACCAGTGCACTCGCGTGCGACTCTGCGACAGCTACGAAAAGAAGCTCAGGCGGAGAATATTGCTGCCGTTACTGCCTTTGCTATCCAGGCAGGGCTCGAGATCGTCGAAACCGATGCTACGCAACGGCTGATAAAACTGCGCGGTCCTGCGTCGGTGCTGGAAGCGGCGTTCGGGACGGAGCTGCATCAGTACGAACGCGACGGCGTGAGCTATCGCGGACGGGAAGGCACGCTAAGCCTGCCCGGCGAGCTTGCATCTGCCGTTTTGGCCGTGCTCGGCCTGGATACCACCCCGATCGCAACACCCAAGTTCGTGCCACACCGTGGGACGAACTTGCCACACGGCTTCCTGCCAACGGAGGTGGCGGCCGTCTATGGTCTCGGTAACTGGAAAGCGACGGACCAGTGCATCGGCATCATTGAGCTTGGCGGCGGCTATACCGATGCTGACAACCAAGCTGCGTTCCAAGCGATGGGCCTTGCTGTGCCGGACATCGTCGCAATTGGAGTTGATGGAGCATCCAACAACCCTGTCGACGCAAGTGGCGCGAACGGCGAGGTGGCGCTCGACATCCAGGTAGCGGGCGGTGTCGCACCAGGTGCCAAAATCGCCGTCTATTTTGCGCCAAACACCAACCAAGGCTTCGTCGACGCGATCAGTCAGGCGGTGCACGACGAGACGAACAGGCCCTCGGTTCTATCGATCAGCTGGGGTGGGCCCGAGAGCGGTTGGACCGGTCAGGGGATCGCGGCAATGTCGGCGGCGTTCCGGGATGCGGCAATGCTTGGCGTTACTGTCACTGCGGCATCCGGTGACTCACTGGCCACCGATGGCGTGAGCGACGGAAAGGCGCACGTCGACTACCCGGCCTCCGATCCCCTGGTCCTCGGCTGCGGCGGTACGCACCTGACCGCAACGGCGGGCAAGCGTCGTGGCGAGACGGTGTGGAAAAGCAACGGGGGCGGCACCGGTGGGGGCGTCAGCGCCCTGTTTCCCAAGCCCGACTATCAGGCCAGCGCCGAGGTGCCTGCGTCCAGCACGTCCAAGGGCGGACGCGGGGTGCCTGATGTCGCAGGCGATGCTGATCCCGACAGTGGCTATCGCATCGTGACCGGCGGACAGACGGGCCTGATCGGTGGAACCAGCGCTGTTGCCCCGCTGTGGGCAGGCATCATTGCGGGGCTGAATGCGCGCCGCAGCGCGCCGGTAGGCACCATTCAGACCGCGCTCTACGGAACGCCCTCCGCTTGTCACGACGTTACCAATGGCGATAACCGGTCAGGCTCTGTCGGCTACGAAGCAGCGCGAGGCTGGGATCCGTGCACGGGGCTCGGCTCGCCCAACGGGCAGCAACTCGAGAAGCTGTTTGGCGTAACGGTGCAACCGCCAGTTGCGGTTGCCTACCCACTTGCCGGCAGTCTATTTAGAATTATCGGCCTGGACAGCAGTGCGGTGCTGATTTCGGTCGGCTCTATCTACCGCATTCGAGCATCCGTCGCCGACGGGGAACCCGATGCGACTAAAGTGGAATATGGTGCCGGGTACCTGTTCACGCAGGAGACAATCGCGCGTTTGCTCGATCGGATCGGACCTGCGGAGCGGTTCATCGAGCTGACCAGTCGCAGCGGCACGGCTGTGTACCTGAACGCTGCAGCCATCGTCTCTGTGCGGGCGGCGCTCCCGCAGAATGCGCCAGGTACCGAGATTGTCGTTGCCGGCCAGTACCAGCACGTGGTGGAGACCGTCGATCAGGTTGCAGCCTTGTTGCGGTGACGATGGGAGGGAGCGCTCAATGATTCACACCGTCGTGATCTTCGCGCTGGTGCTCAGTGCAGCTAACTGGGTACTATTCTTGGCCGTCGTGGTGGTAAGCAACATCGCGATGATCCGACAGGCCTTCAGCCCATTGTCTCCAAAAAAAGAGGACAAGGATGGGTCATTTCAATTGCGGCAGGCGCCGCTCGACAAGCTGATTGACTCGACAGGAACCCTGGCAACATCGTTCAACATAGCTGGACCAGGAAGCTCGGCAGCTGCCATGTCACTAGTCTGCCTCCTGATCGCCGCTGTAGCCGCCGGTATCGATCGCTTTTGACGTTCTTGGAATATCTTCACAGCAATCACCGGCCAAGACTACTCACATCAGGTCACCAAACGGTTTGGCGATCATCGGCAGCCGGTCGACAGACTAGTCGCGTTGCGCATCCACTTCGGCAGCGCATCTCGTATAGAAGGGTCTGGCACCCAGCTTGGCATGGCCGGGCAGTACTTGGATGGGCGGCGAAGGGGCCAGCCTAAGATCCTGACAATCTGCGTGTCGCAGAACTGCACCAAAATTATCCTATTTAGAAACAGACTTTTGCGACATAAGCTCAAGAGGAGCGAGATGCATCTGCACCCATTGTCGCAAAACTTAGAATTTCTGCGTCACGTGGGGAAAAGCAGCCGTTCGGTAGTCGACTCGCGACCTTTTCGGGTGGACAACGGTGCTGACGATCCTCACAATATGTGAAATTTTGAACTCCCGCGAAGAGCAATCACTGCGCGGACGTTGGATCGGGGTAGCTTACTGGATAGTTCTGGTTGTTACAGGAGCTCTTTTCTCGACGGCACTTGAGCTGACATGGAACTACTTTCATGTATATCCCATGTATACCCTTCCAGTATTAGCAGCATCCTCATGGTCTCGGATTTTTACTGTTCCATTGGTGATTTTAGTAGGTGCGCTGTTTCAATACCTCATCTTCTATTTGTATCATCGTGCACAGCATTGTTGGTTCTGGAGATGGCACGCGGTTCACCACTCAATACAAGAATTGAACGCGGTGAACTCCTACCACCATGTCAGCGAAGGGTTTATGTCGTTGATACTTGTGCAGATACCAATGAGCTTGGTTGTAGTGGATACGGGTCCACAGATACCTTTCGTTAATCTTGTGCTATGGCTACATACTGTCTGGATTCATTCCCCGACGCGGTTCAACTTCGGACCGCTGCGGATGTTTTTTGCAGACAATCGATTCCACCGCATCCATCATTCTCTAGAACCCCAACATTTCGATAAAAATTTCGGAGCGTTCACGACATTGTGGGATCAGTTATTTGGAACCTGCCGTTTTCCAGAAGCTAACGATTGGCCAGCGGTCGGCCTAGCCGAGGTTTTGCAGCCGAACACCCTGCGCGAGTGGTGGGATCTGCCTGCTCGGTATCAAAGAGCGACGAAACCAGCCAGTTCAAATATTGGAAGCGCAGCCGATTTGCCTGGACCCTCAACCGCTTCGCTCGCCGGCTATACTGGTCGGGGCGGTCTATCCAGTGCGGCATCGTGGGAAAAGGTCGATGCCTCTGCGTGATGATCCCGACCTGACGCTTACAGTGATGCTGAGGTAACGGCCGTGCAAACAGCCCGTAAGCACCGTCCGCTATCAAAATGAGAAGCAGCCGGACGGCAGTCCACCACCTCAAGACAAAGACGTTCTGGTGAAATCGGCGGTACCGCCAAGCGCGCGAAAAGCGAACGACCTCTGCATTGCCGCTTCGAACGGTGTGACTTGGGACGAAGCCGTTAATTTCGAGAATGCGCAGCAACAGCGGCTGCCGTAGAAGCAGTCGGAACGACCTCGGGCAGGTTCGGTACGACACATGTAACGCTGGTCGTGAGCGGAAAGGCAGCTTGGTAGCGCAAGCGTCTTCGAAGTCGATACGGCCAGGGCCGTCACATAAGGCATCATTGAAATGACCGGGAAGACCGTAGTGTCCGTATGTCGGACATTCGGCGCTTCCCGGCAATCTCGGCATTCGGTCAAGATACAAGGCAGCAACTTGACCGGGTGCCGGCTACGGCAACGCGACTGTATTCACCCCGCTAAGTTGCAACGCTATTTCGAAATATTTCCGTCGGAAAGCGCAAACGAAACAATCACCCGCCCACCTCCATCATAATTGAGCAAGGCAACGGTTCCCCCATGCGCCTCTGCGATCGAGCGCACGATCGCCAAGCCAAGGCCGGTGCCGCCAGTCGCGCGATTACGGGATGGATCACCGCGCACGAACGGCTCGAACAGGCGGTCCGCACTCGCGGGATCAAAGCCAGGGCCATGATCGTCAATCGTAACCTCCACCCGCGTTGGCGACGTCTCCCAGCGCAGCAGGGCGCATTCGCCGAAGCGCAGCGCGTTTTCGATCAGGTTCGTAAAAAGACGACGAAGAGCCCGTGGATCCCCGCGCATCACCGCACGTGGACCGACCATGAGAGATACGGCAGCACCAGCTACCGCCATATCCTCTACAAGACTATCAAGCAGGCTACCAAGATCAATCCGGACGTCGACGCTGCTAGCGGCTTCGTCGCGGGCAAGCCGCAGGACGGCTGCGATCATCGCCCGCATCTCCTCGATATCTGCGACCGCTCTCATACGAGCGGCGTCCGGAAGTTGTTCGACCCAGAAGGCGAGCCGCGACAAAGGCGTGCCAAGATCGTGCGCGATGGCGGCCAACATGATCGTACGTCCTTCAGCGTACCGGGTCAGGCGGTCGTGCATGCGGATTACCGCCCGGGAGAGCTGGCGCACCTCAATTGGGCCAGCCGCCGGCAAGGTCGTGAGCGGCACGCCGGGACGGGCTGTTGCGGCACGTTCAGCAATTTCGCGTAAAGGGCGTGAGATTGCCCGCGCGAACCACCATGTCGGGAGCGCCAACAAAGCGACCGCGATGAGCATCGCGCCGAGCGTCAGCCAATGCCAGTGCGTCAGGAACCGCGGAGGTTGATCCTCAACAACCCGCCATCGATCTCCGATCCGCCATGCAGCGACAAACCTGAGGGTCAACGTGTTCTGGAACAGGTGTGGACCAGGATCAACCAGAACCACGATGCGCTCGGCAGAGGTGTCGAGCAAACCAGCAAGCCGGCCGGCGAGCGCTGCGTCTTCTCGCAGGTCCGGTGAAGCAGGCGGTGTTGCGCGCGCCGAAATCTGTAATGCAGGCCCAGGATCGGCAGGCTGATGGCCGGTACGCAGGGCAGCCGCGATGCTCTCCAACCCGCGCGACCTATCCTTGGGGGGCGGTCCGCTGAACGTGATCGCGAAGCAGATCATAGCGGCCACAAGCACCGCGCCGATCACAAGAGCGAAGATTGAAACCGCAATGGGACTACCACCGTTCCCGCGCAACCTCATCGCGAAGTCACCTCGGCTGCGAAGAGGTAGCCTTCATTGCGCACGGTACGGATCAGATCCTCGGCCCCGTCACGTTGCAGCTTTTTACGCAGGCGGCTGATCTGAACGTCGATCGCGCGGTCAAAATGCTCGGCGTTGCTTCCGCGCGAAAGGTCAAGCAGCTGATCGCGCGTCAGCACCCGACGCGATCGTTCGACCAACACGATCAGCAAGCGAAACTCGCCGTCCGAGAGGTTTATCATTACGTCGTCGGGGTCGATGAGCTCACGGCCAATCGGGTCGAAGCGCCAACCCGCGAACCGTTGCCAGGTGCGAGTGGATTCTTGTGTTACCGGGCCTGAACGTACCGCCTCTCGGCGTAGGACCGAGCGGATGCGAGCCAGCAACTCGCGCGGGTTAGCCGGTTTGGCGATGTAGTCGTCCGCCCCGAGTTCGAGGCCAACGATGCGGTCAATGTCTTGCCCGATCACGGATAAAATAATCACGGGAGGGCTGCTCGCGCGATCCAGCGAGCGCAGTATGGTAAGCCCATCCTCATCGGGCATCATCACGTCCAGGACGATCAAAGCATAGCTATTCAGCGCGAGAGCGCGGCGCATGTCAGCTCCACTCTCTGCGGTGTCGACGCGGTAACCGTGCCCGCTCAGGAATGCGGCGGTGAGTTCCCGAATACCGGGATCGTCATCCACGATGAGCAGGCGGGTGTGGGGATCCATAAATTCGGCGAGCTGAAGCATCTCGACTTGGTATCAGCGGTGCGTATCCGTCATATTTCACCGATGCAACCTATCTCGATAGACGATGTCGCACTGCAACGCGGATCGAATGAGCTGAGATTCGGCACGAAGCGATTAAAATGACCCTGACGCGTAGAAGGGTCATATCCGAGGATTGCTTTCTCGGATGTGAAGTCCAGAGCCATAGATTTTGACCGGCGGCTAGGATTGTCGCTTCAATATCCAAGCGACAGGTAAGTTCTATTCGTTGGGAAAATCGATGTGCGCGTCGTTGGGCCAGAGGAAATCGGTGTAGGTCAGCATCACACTGAAGCTCAGCGAGCGGACCTGATGCCACCATCCAACCGGGATGTAGAGCGCATCGCCGGGTCCGATGTCAGCGACGAGTGCGCGCGCCTGCCGCGCTGCCGGATAGCGCGTCAGATAGGCTTCATCCTCGATGTCGTGGACGTCGCTGAACACGTGCCGGGTGTTTGCCAGGCGATACGTCTCCTCCGGCGCGAGCAGATAAAGCCGCTTACGACCGACGATTTGAACTAGAAGGTTGTTGGTGAGATCGTGATGAAGGGGCGTGAACGTGCCCTCAGGGCCGATCCACATCATACCCTCGCCACCCTGAAGGTATGGGACAGGGGCGAGATCGCGCATCAGCGGCCCCAGCGCAGCGCGGTTGGCGTCGCTGTTGTAGGCGGTGATATAGGCGTCATTGCCGCCCGCACCTTCGGTGACGGAAGCAATGTAACGATCAAACGGGGTCGTACGGGTATGCCGATCCTTTGCCAGTTCGAAGTCAGGCGCATCGGCTCGTCCGCCCTGATAGGTAATCGCGGTCGAGCCGACGATTTTGGCGAGACGCGCCGGCGTCCAGTTTCGAGTGGCCGGCCAGTCCGCCGCCAAACCTTCGATCACGACCGGACGCCGCGCTGCATAGGCCAGATCAAGGAAGGCCTCCGCCGACACATCGCGCAGCCGGGGTACTGAGGTCGGCACAGGGCTCAGCGCCCGCTGACGTGCACCGACACGCGCCAGCCAAGCCTTTCGCCCGACGGCGCGTTCATCAACGGGCAGCGGCTTCAAAACCGGCGATGCCGGACGGCTTGCGGACAAGCTCGGAAGTCCAGGCAGGGATGGCGCTTTAGGTTGGGCCGCGTCAAAACCGAGATTGCGGAGGGTGAAGGCAAGCGTTTCCGCGTCGACCGCCGGCTTCTTGCCGATTTTCGGCGTCGCGAGCGCAACCGGGATGGGCTTGCTGTCAGGTCGTATCAACGCGTCAGGTTTGCCGGAATGGGAAACCGGGCACTGGCCTGCCTCAGCGTCCTGGAAAGGTGCGAGCCTGAGCTTGGATTGATGGTCTGGCGGTCCATCCGAGCCATCGGGGCCAACGCCTCGGTAGTACAGCTTCTGCCACTTGTCGGCAGGGGCAGATGGATTGGTGCGCCGCACATGCTCCTGAAATGCGTCGCGTGATGCACTCCATGATGCAAACGCGTCGTCGAGATCTGGCGCTTCTGACAGCGGGCGGATGACTGGGACGACCTCGTCGAGTACGCCGCGCTGCACCGGAAATAGGAAGCAGAAAGGCTCGTCTTCCTCGAAGCGTACCCACTCGCCGGGCTTTGTGAAACGCCAGTTCATCGTGAAGGTATAAGGCGACCAATCGGTCTCGATTACACCTGCCAGCGGCGCCAAGCCATGCTTGGCGGCGTTGGGCGGACCGCTGACCCAGAGGTTCCAGCCTGGCGATGTCCGGAATAGCGCTTCAACGTGAAAGGTGATGGTGCCAGCGCCGAACAGGGACACCGGACGGTGATTGGGGCTCGCGTCCTTGTCGAACTCGAGCTGGACTGCCTCGGCGCCCTTGCCGCCGTTCCAGCGCGCGCGAAAGCCGCAGGGACTACCGATCTCCCAGCCGTGCGCGTTCGCGATCGCAAGCGGCAGGCAGCGATAGGCATAGCGTTCCGGTGTCGCATCCATCCAGTCACGTTTCGATCCTGCCGGCCGGAGCCGTGGCGCCCAGGATGGATGCACATAACATGTCAGATCCATGGTCATTCCCTAGAAGCTGTACCTGAGAGAGGCGCGGACCTGCCGCGGCTCGACCGGGTGGAGATGATAATCCTCGACGCCTTCGCTCGGCTCTCCGGGTAGGCGGGAGGCATAGTAATAGGTGATGTCGGCGTCACGGCTGTTGAAGACGTTGAGCAGGTCTAGCCCAAGACGCACGTGGCCTATCGTAAAATAGCCACCGGCATTGACCAGCGTCGTAGGATTGGAGCGCGCGCTGTTGTCCTCGACGAGCGGTGCGGCGCCGAAGTGACGCAGTCGCGCCGTCAGACTGAGTGCCGGAACGGGCGTCCACGTTGCACCACCCGACAGGACGTTGGCGACCGAGTTGGGGATACGACTCTCGCCTGAGGCAACGCCGCGGAAGCGGGCATTCGTCAGCGCGCCTTGCGCGTCCAGCACCAGCGTCGGAGCCACGCGCCAGAACAACGTCGCTTCCGTGCCATATCGACGCGAGGCGGCGTTCGGCTCGGTTATTCCAGCATCGCCGACGAACACGAGTTCGGACCCCAGCGTCAGGTGATAAGCGACGAGGGTCACACTGATCGCACCGGTTTCAATACGGGCGCCTATCTCCTGGCCGCGTGCACGGACAAGCAGTTGCACCGGGTCCGTTGCAGCCCCGGTCGCGGGGTCAATCGTCGTCGTCGCGCCGCGCGCGTCATTGGAATGATAACTCTCGCCATAATTGGCGTAGAGCTCGAGCTGCGATGCGACCCGCCAGGCCAGCGCCGCTTTGGGAGCGAGCAATGCGTCGCTGCCCGAACCGCTATTTGCGCCAAGGCTCGAGCGCACGTCGTAGCCGTAGAGCGCGGCATTGGCGCCGAGCGTCAGCCGCAGCGAGGGCGTAAGCTTCGTTTCAACCTCTGCCCAGATGTTGCCGCTCGCCTCGTCGACACGGTCCTGCCTAACCGTCCCGGTGCGGACGCCGGCCGTACTGGTGTAAAGACCGACCTTGCCGATCAGGTCGTAGCGAAGATCTACGCCAACGGTGACGGTTGCGGGCAAGCCGAGTAGCTTCGTCTCGTTGAACGCATGACGCAGTGAGCCCCCGAAAATCCCGCGCCGATCAGCTTGCTGGAACTGATCGCCATTGACCGGATCGTTCAGGAAATAGGTGAAGTTTGAGGTCAGACCGAAGTCGTAGTAGGTCGCATAGGCGCTTCCCCGTGTACCCCCATCATGCCACTCGCCGGTCAGGTCGAGGCGGGTGGTCCGACCGCCAAGGTCCGGATCGATATAGCCGTACCGCGAAATTGCGCCGCTTTCGATCGAGCGCAGCGGCACCTGATCCGTCGAATTCCAGGTGGCATGATAACCGCTGACCTTCATGCTCCAGCCGGATGCGTCCGTGCCTCGCGAGTATTTGGCGAGGGCGTTGATCTTGCGTAGGTTCTCGTCAAGCACCCATGGGCCGTTCGACGCCGTACCGTCGAGGCCGAGCAGCAGCGTGCCATCACCGACCGCGCGGCTGCCGGCTGCCAGCGCACGCGCATAGCCGTAACTACCGACCGTCGCCTCGGCGATCGGATGCGGCAGCGCATCGGTCGTCTTGAAGCGCACCGTGCCCGCCGCCGAGAAGTCACCCGCCTCGGCGCTGTAAGGCCCCTTGGCATAATCGATCCGCTCGACCAGTTCCGGGATCAGGAAATTGAGGTCGAGATAGCCCTGACCGTGGCCATGGCTGCGCATGTTGATCGGCACGCCGTCGGCATAGCCTGCGAGGTCGGTGCCGTGATCAAGGTTGAAACCGCGCAGGAAATATTGGTTGGCCTTGCCAGTGCCGGAATGCTGGGTGGCAATCAGCCCGGGCACATTCTCGGCCAGCTCGCCAACGCGCGACACAGGTCGGTTGGCGAAGTCCTCATAGCCGACCGTACCTTCCGACCCGCTCTTGGCGGTGCCAATCTGCGGCAGGGCACGGCCGTAGACGACGATGTCACCGTCACCCCGTGCATCTTGACGTTCATCGCGTGTGGGATCGGTTTCCTGCGCCGCTGCCTGTCCGGCGACCAGCAGCGAGGAGACGGCGAACGCCTCCATCACCCGGTTCATCATGCAGCGGCGCTGCCCTGCCGCTCAAAATAGGTTCGCCCAGCGAAAATGACGGCTGCAATGGCAATGATCGCCAGCAGCCAAGGTGCAGCAGGCCGGATCATCTCTAACGCAGGGGAGATGAAGGTCGGCGTTCCGGTTATCCGCTCGATCGCCCAGCCCAGCGATGCGACACCCGCAAACACCGCTCCCGCGAGCCGGATCGGCGTGTACCGCCCTGACCAGGCAAGGAGCATCAACCATGGCACGACCACTGCAACGACGAGAAGCTGCACTACCTCGATACCGAGATTGAAGCCCAGAACGGCTGCCGCCTTGTTCCATCCTTCCAGGCCGCCTCCGGCGATCACCTGGCTGAAGGCAAGACCGTGGACCAGCCCGAAGCCTGCGGCGACCCACGCTTCACGGCCATGCAGCAGCGGCCGCCACGCATGCAGCGCCGATACGAAAATCGACAGGGCGATCGCCACTTCCACGGGTGTGGTCGGGATCGCGATGTTGCCGAAAGCGCCGATGATTAGCGTCAGGGAATGTCCAAGCGTAAAGGCGGTAACCAGCTTGGTCAGCCGGATGAAAGTTGGTTTGATGCCAATGTAACTGCCCCAGCGTCGACCGCCTTCGCGCAACAATGGAGCTGGCAGCAGCAAGGCTAACAGGAACAGGAGGTGATCGGTGCCATCGGCGATGTGGGCCATCCCGAGCCGGAATACGGCACCGAAGCCGTTCCAGAACGAACCCTCGTTGCGGTTGACGTCGATATAGGTGGTTAGCCACCGTACCGTTCCAAGAAGCTGGGGATCGCCGCCGAACACGCCGTTCGACCAGTCCGAGCGGGCGAAGACCAGCACGGTGTGCGTCATAACCTCATGGTTAATGACCGAATAGTTGAACCGAAACTTGCGGACTGGCGCGCCGGGTGGAGGCGTCATTATCAGGTGTGCGACGAGATCGATATGCTGCACGTCCGCGCCGTTTTCGACGTGCATAGACTGGACGCGCACCGTCCAGGGGCGCCCGTCAGGAGCGACCGGATTTACGTGCTCCGCAATATATGCAGGCAACTCCTTAGGGTAACGCGCGACCGTATCGAACGGCCGGTCCATTACCGGATGTTTGAAACCCAGCTCGAAGGTATCGAGCGGCATGTCGAGTTCGAGCCCAACATCTGTGCGGTGGAAATCGAGCAGCGCTGCCGTGCCGGGCAACGCGTGCGCAAGCGCCGCCGCCCCTGTGACCAGGAGCAGCAGCGCCGCACACCAGCGCAAGAGACAAGTCATTTAGGATCCGCTGAAGTTGCTCGATCCGTTGCCGAACTGGCCACCGTAATCAGCGACCTTGTCACGCCAGATGCTGTGATAATGGACCTGCGCGTTGTAGATGACACCCTGTTGGACGACGAACTCGATCCAGATACGCGGGCCATCGATGCGGAGGTAGGAATGCTGGCTCGTCGTGCCCGATGGATAAGGTCCGAAATCCGCCGTACCGCCGGTACCTTTGGCATAGCCCACGTACGTGGTCGCGAGCGGCGTTGCGCCTTCATAGAACCCCAACAGCGCACTTGCCCGATCGGACGGTTGGGTGTTCACATACGCTTCGATCAACGCCTTGACCAAATTCTGGGTGGTGGAATCGAGACTCGAGTAAAGCAGTCCCCGATTGCTGGTCGGATAGGCGAGCGAACCGAAATTGCTGTCGGTATTGTTGTTCGCTCCAGCAACGACGTCATTATACGTTCCGCTTAGCAGAGCGCCAGATGCATAGGTGCTGTTGTTCTGAAGTGCCTGAGCAAGGTTGTACACCGCCACCCGCTGCGTTTCGAGTGGCGCATGCTGCGTCCCGGCGGTCGAGGACGACACCGAGCCGTTGACCAGCACCGATCCGGTCGAAGTGACGACCCAGTTCGGCGGTTCCACACCAAGAAACGCTGGCGAGCCAGAAACGTAGGTCGAGTTATACATGATGTTGTAGGCAAGGTGGTGGCCAGCGATCTGCAACATCCAGGGCGACGTCGTCGAAGGTGCGCCTAGGATGGCGATCGAATACAGACTCGAACCATAGCCGCTCTGACTGCTCGAAAGCACATCGTCGGCACGGCGAATTTCATCCTGCGTTGTTTTGCCGGCTGTGCTGAGCGCAGTCGCCATCAGATTCTCGGCGGCAGTCAGCTGCGCGGTGGTCAACGTCGATGTATTAAGACGCAACCCTTGGCGATTGCCCGGCAGGTTCGTCCACTGGATAGCGTTAGCTCGCGTGAGGGTAAACCGCACGGTGCTCGTCGAGCCAGCAGTGTCGGTTTCGGTCGTTTGCGTCGAACTGAGCGTGCCGAGGAAAGTGTTGGCCGCCGCGACGACCGCAGCTGTGCCAGTGCCTTGGCTGACACCGGTACCGACACCGTTGGTCGACGTTGTGGGTGTCGGTGTCGGGGTGGGTGTCGGGGTGGGAGTAGGCGTCGGCGTAGGCGTTGGGGTGGGCGTTGGAGTCGTCGTACTGCTTGAGTCATCGCCGCAGGCCCCGAGCATGAGGAACGATGCTAAAATCAGGTGCGACGCGGTTGTCTTTAAAACACGCATAATATCCTCCCTATTCGCCCTGGGGCCATAGATCGCTTTACCGTCTCGGTTGGCTCTAAGTATGTCAATGCTTGCAACAATCGCATACAGTGCCACTCAGATAAGCTGATCACTGGCGTAATCATTGCGTTACCGCTGAAGCGAACGAATAGCCTTCGCTGCGCACAGTTCGTATCAGCTCGAGGCTACCGACCCTACCAGCCATCTTCCGACGCAACCTGCTGATCAGCACGTCCACCGCGCGGTCAAAGTGCTCTTTGTCGCTGCCAAGCGCGTAATCCAGCAGCTGGTCACGGGTAAGAACCCGCTGCGGTCGTTCGACGAATGCCAGCAGCATCCGGAACTCACCATCGGACAGGTTGACGATCGCGTCGCTCGGATCGAACAATACACGCGTGGTGGCGTCCAACGACCAGCCTGCAAATCTGAATATTTTTCGCTGGAGCACAGCCGCAGCAGAAATCGCTGAAACCGGTTCTGTAACGGCACGCACGCGATCCCGCCGTCGCAACACAGCCCGTATTCGGGCGAGCAGCTCTCGTGGATTGCAGGGTTTCTGGACGAAGTCCTCTGCACCGATTTCCAAACCGGCAATCCGATCGACGTCGGTGCCGAAGGCAGACAGCATGATGACCAGAGGTGCGTCCGGCCCCTGAAGGCTGCGGAGCGCCGTAATGCCATCTTCGCCCGGCATCATCAGGTCTAGAACGATCAGATCGACTGGATCACGAGCGAGCGTTTCGCGCATATCGGCTGCACTTGCAGCCGTGGCTGCGGCATATCCATGCTGTGCAAGAAAGTCGGCAAGCAGTTTTCGGATACCGTCATCGTCATCGACGATCAAGATGCGGGCTTGGTCGGATGTATGTGCAGCCAGCCCAGGATCGCGACCGGGATCTGTGGCGCGGCTGTTGCTCATAGCGGCAGAGTGACCGTTGCCAATAACCCGCCGCTGACGCGGTTCAACAGAATAATATCGCCGCCATGTGCTCTGGCGACAGCGCGCGCACTGGCAAGGCCGAGGCCAGTGCCCCCGGTGTGCCGGTTGCGGGATTGCTCGACCCGGTAGAAGGGATCGAAAACCCGATCGAGCTCCGCTGGCGGCACACCGGGTCCATCGTCCTCCACCTCGACGATTGCTGCAAGTTCTGTCACGGTTAGGCGTACGCGCGCGTTACCGGCGTAGGCGACGGCGTTGCCAATGATGTTCGTGACCATCCGCTTGATACCGTTCAACTCCGCATAAACAGTTGCATCATCCCCGGCGTCGATCACCACGTTCGCCTCGCGGTCGATAAATTCGTCAACGACCGTTTCGATAAGGGAACGAAGAGCGAGGCGATGCCGGTCAGTGCGCACGGAAATATCCCGAACGAATGAGAGCGCCGCTGTCGCCATTGCTTGCATCTCCGCGATATCCTGCTCGCTCTCCTTGCGAATATCATCTGGTACCTTCTGTAATCGGAGAGATAGACGCATGAGCGGCGTGCGTAGATCGTGAGCGATCGCACCAACCATCATGGTGCGGTCCTCGACGTAGCGGGAAAGTTGCCGCTGCATGTCGGTCAGAGCAATAGAAGCTTCGACGATCTCGGGCGGGCCGCGCAACGGCATAGGCACTGTCGTTGGGTTACGGCCAACCTCCCGGGCAACAGCGCCGAATGCAGCAATGGGATTGGCTATTCGCTTGGCGAAAAACCACGCGAACGGCGCGATCACTGCTGTCGACCCAAAAAGCCAAAGTAACACCTCCCACTGCCACGCCTGAATCCGCAATCGTTTAAGCGATACGCGGCGCCAGTGCCCGTCTTCGAGGCGTATGGCCGCCTCGAACTGACCCGTTACAGCACCCGTTTCTGCAATCATCAAGTTTGCGCGTGGAGTTTCTTTATCGACGTCTTCTGTAACTCCGGTGGAGAGCGGAAGCAGGACATGGTCCGGCTCAGGCTTGCCCGAGTGGGTAGGCGGACCACCAAAAAAAGATCTGAGCGAAACGACGCGGACCCGATCGTTCGGTACGTGCATCAACGCGGCCACACGCGTGCTCATCCGCCGTTCCGACGGATCTACCCAATTGTCGGCCGGCATTTTACCGGTTGTGATGCGCAATTGGTCGTTGCCGGTCACTCCGGTTCGTAACGCCTGGACGATATCGGAAAGTGCCGTGTTTGATGGGGTTGGAGCGGGCATTGCCAGCACCAAGGCAAAGGTGACAGCCTGCGCCGAAAGCACCGTTGCAAACAGAAAGATCAGAAGACGAACGAAGAGGCTTGCTGATCCCAATTTGTTCCTCAACGCCGAGGATACATTCATTTGGAAGCTCCCTCGGCTTGATCGTCGTTTGGCGCTGCATATCACCGCCTGTCCGCCGAAGGATGTCACCCGCTGCTACAACGGCATTAAGCTGCGCGGAGCAAAAAAATCAATCGGCGGCTCCGCCGGATTTGGTTCAAAGCCAATTGGCTTTCGTCGATAAACGCCCATCACATATGTTGGTCAATTCCATCCAGATCGTCGTTCACCGATGTAGATTAAGTCACGCTCTGACTCCGGCAGACACAACATTTCTGTTGGTGGGACAATTTCGAGACAAGCGTGGCGCTGAAGCAGGGTCGTCGGATCACAGGAGGATGCCATGACCCATCAGCACAACGACCAAAGCGACCATGGCCACGGCATGGCCGAGGATTTGCCGCGCTTTAACGCCCTGATTGCGCGCCGTCGCGCTCTGCAGTGGTTCGCGGGCGCAGGCACTGCGGCCCTCGTGGCAGGTTGTGGTGGTGGAAGCGGCTCGAGCAGCAGCGACACGACCGGATCTACCACTACTGCCGCGACTACGACCGCGACCACGACCACGACAGCAACGCCAACACCGACCGCAACCGCGACGACTACGACCACGTCGAGCGGGTGCATCGCCGATCCCAGCGAGACCGCCGGCCCCTATCCAGCGGACGGTACCAACTCAGCGAGCGGCTCAACGTCCAACGCGCTTCTGGCTAGTGGGATTGTGCGCAGCGACATTCGCAAGAGCTTCATCAGCACCACGACTGATGCGGGCGGCGTTCTGGTGACGCTCACACTTACGGTCGTTAACGCCAACGCGGCTTGCGCGCCGCTTGTCGGCTACGCCGTTTACCTTTGGCATGCCGATCGACAGGGTCACTACTCGCTTTATTCAGCTCCCACTGAGAGTTATCTGCGAGGCGTGCAGGTCACAGATGCGAACGGGCAAGTGACATTCACTACGTACTTCCCGCCTGCCTATGATGGTCGTTGGCCACACTACCACTTCGAGATATTTTCATCGCTGGCGAACGCGACCGGCGGTAAATACGCTGTTCTTACGTCACAACTCTGCATGCCAGCGGCGCTCTGCACAACGATCTTCGCCGACACGACAACGTATCCAAGCGCCCAGTCCGTGTTCTCTAAGGTATCCCTGTCGACGGACAACGTTTTCGGCGACAACACGGCGGCTCAGATCGCTCAGCAGACCCCCACGTTTACGGGAAGCGTCAGCGCTGGGTATGTCGCCACCGCAACAATCGGCATCGCGGTATAGCTCAAACTCAAGAGATGCGCGGCGCCCCTCTGTCTTCGCGCTGCCTAGGCTAGCTCGCCACCAATCGAAATCCCGGAGGTCACGGCGCTCCCCCTCGTCGCCTGGTCGCCCCGGCTGAGCATGTGCTCAGCCGGGGTTTCGGCGACTGCTAGCCCATCAAATTATCTGCGGTAAACATAACAGGCTCATGCGCTTCGCCGCCCGCTTAACATTCGGCCGACATGCGATGCTGATTCCAATCTATGCCCGGCGGTTGTGTGAAGCGTAGCTACCCGGACCTGATAACCGGCCCACAGGTATCCTACCAAGAGATGCATCCATTGGATCACAGCGTCTCGGTCGGGTCCGTAGTGATATCCGGATCGAGTTCACCGCCAGCCACTCCGAACCTGCCGCTTTGGAGCGGGCCAAGGCCAAGCCACCGCGCCCTGGCGACGCGTTAGACCTCAGCGTCTGACTACAGACGCCGTGAACATGTAGCCTTCATTCCGAACGGTGCGGATTAGCTCCTGACCATCCTTCGTGGCGAGCTTACGACGGATGCGGCTGACCTGAACGTCGACGGCGCGGTCGAAGCTGTCGCTGTCACCACCGCGAGCGTATTCAATTAGCTGGTCGCGCGTCAGGACGCGTCGCGGATGCTCTACCAGTGCACGCATCACCTGGAACTCGCCTTCGGTGAGTGGGACTACCGCCCCATCGGGCGCGTAGAGCGAAAAGCCTTCCGCATCGAGCGACCAATCGCCAAACCGCAACAGCGGGCGCCCCTCGCCGATCGGTTCGGTCACAACGAGCGTTGGCACTTGGCCGGCTTGCGGAACCACGGTTGCAGCCTCACGCTGGCGTCGTCGTAACACAGTGCGGATGCGAGCGAGAAGCTCGCGTGGATTGCACGGTTTCGCGAGGTAGTCCTCGGCTCCGATCTCCAGCCCTATAATCCGGTCGATGTCGCTTCCTACAGCCGACAGCATGATAACCGGCGGGGTGCCAGCCGTTTGGAGGCTGCGTAACGCGGTGAGACCATCTTCTCCGGGCATCATCACGTCCAGGACGATCAGATCAGGTCGCTGCTTAGCCATCACCGCGCGCATTTCCATGGGATCTCCCGCGACGGCTGTGACAAAGCCGTTCTTCTCCAAGAAAGAAGAGATCAGCTTCCGAATGCCTTCGTCGTCATCGACGATCAGAATGCGGGTAGCGAGGTCCATGCGAAGTACATTGGCGAGCATGACGGACGATTGCCAGCCCTACCTTGCTTCGACATGTCCGGATTATGTCTAGCAAGGCCGCCGCGCTGACCGAACCTTAGACAGGCGCGGGACATTCGCCGGCAATGGAAGCCGACGATCAAGTCAGCACTGGAGTGACTGACATGAAGATCCGCTTCGACCATCCCATCCTGCTTGCCGCTGCCGGCTTCGTCGCGACGGCAGGTGTACTTGCCGCCACACGTGCCAACGCGCAGGTCATGCTGGTCGCGGACGACGGCTCCGTTCGTACCCGTAGCGGGGCAGGCGTCGTCGACTGGAACACCGAGGACCTGTCCGACTCCACGATTGAGCAGGCCACCACTGATCTCGCCCTGCCCGCCATCCCTATAGCCTATGCAAACACCGTGACACGGGTGTCGGCTGCTCAAGGGATCAGCCCTGCTCTGCTTGAGGCCTTGATCTGGCAGGAAAGTCGTTGGCGCGCTGATGCGGTATCGCGGGTCGGGGCGCGCGGGTTGACCCAGCTTATGCCTAGTACCGCTCGCGCGCTCGGTGTCGACCCACACGATCCTGTCGCCGCGATTGAAGGTGGAGCGCGCTACCTGCGCCAGCAACTCGACCGCTTCGACGGCAACGTCGAGCACGCGCTCGCTGCCTACAACGCCGGCCCCGGCCGCGTAGTGCGCGCTCACGGCGTCCCCGCCATCGCCGAGACCCGCGCCTATGTCGCGGCGATCCTCACCCGCCTGTCTAATCCAACGGAGAAGAATCCATGAAGAAGCTGTTTCTCACGTCTGCCGCCATCATGGCTGTCGCGTCGCCCACCGTCGCCTTTGCACAAACCACCGGTGCCGATCCACAAGGTTCCGGTCCTATCGTTGCAGCACTAGGCTGGCTTCAGGGCACGTTGCTCGGCCATGTTGCAACCGCAGTGGCCGTTATCGCGGTCGCCATGGTCGGCTTCATGATGCTGACGGGTCGGCTCAACTGGCGTTTTGGTGGCACGGTCATCATCGGCTGCTTTGTGCTGTTCGGCTCGGCCGCAATCGTGGCGGGCATCCAGTCCACCGCCGGTATGGTTGGCTGACACATGGCCGGCCTTTCCCGCGCGCCAGTATTCCGCTCTCTCACACGCCCACAGATGTTCGGCGGTGTTACCTTCTCCTTTTTCATCGTCAACATGGCGGTCACAACGGAGGCGTTCCTGGTGACCGGTAGCTTTTGGGCGCTGCCGATAGCGTTGGCGGTGCACGGGGTCGGCTACCTCGTGTGCCTGCGCGAACCCCGCGTCTTTGACCTCTGGCTGACCAAGGTCAGCCGCACCCCTCGCGTCCGCAATTGGAAGCGATGGGGATGCAATTCCTACGAACCTTAAAGGACAATCGTCATGGCTAAGTGGATCGGCCCTGCCGCCTGGGGCAAGCAAGAGGCTAGGGCTGGAGACCGATTGCCCTATGCCCGTCTGCTCGACGAGCAAACGCTGGCGTTGCGCGATGGCGGCCTGATGCGCGTCCTGGCAGTGCCGGGCATCGCGTTCGAAACGGAAGAGACCGAGCAGCTCGATCATATGCTGAGCGTACGCGAGACGCTGCTGCGCAGCGCGCTCGACGCGCGTTTCGCCGTGTACCACCACGTTGTGCGACGACGTGTGGAAGCGGCGCTCCCTAACGCCGGCGAGGACGCATTCTCGCACGAGTTGGACCGGCGCTGGACAGACGCACTTTCCGCGCGACGGTTGTATGTCAACGACCAGTATCTGACGGTGCTGCGACGACCGGCACGCGGGAAGACGGGATGGGTCGAGAAACTGTCGCGCCGACTGAACGCGCAGGGCGAAGTCGATCCAGCAACAATCCGTGAACTCGACGGCGCGGTCACCGCTCTTGCCGCCGGTCTCACACCTTACGGCGCACGCGTGCTGGGCGGGTACGATGGTGCGGGAGGGCGCTGCTCGGAGCCTCTTGAACTGCTCTCCGCTTTGTATAATGGCGAAACCCGGTCCGTGCTCGCGCCGGCGTCCGATGTCGATTGCGGCCACCACATTCCTTACGCTCGGGTCAGCTTTGGCCTGGACGCAATCGAAAGCCGGATGCCGGGTGAGCGGCAGTTCTCCGCGATCTTGTCGGTCAAGGAATACCCGGATGCGACCCGCGCCGGTCTGATCGACAATCTTCTACGCTTGCCCCACGAGTTGGTGCTGACCGAAAGCTTCGCACCTGCCGATCGCCAGGTCGCTCGCGAACGCATTGATCTCGCGATCCGACGGTTAAAATCTGCTGACACAGAGGCAGCCGCCGAGCGCGCCGAGATGATGGCGGCGCGCGATGGATTGGGCGCGGGCCAAGTCGGCTTTGGCGATCACCATCTCTCAGTGCTGGTTCGCGCCGAAACGCTTGACGCTCTGGAACGCGCTGCGGCGCAGGTGGGCGCTGCCCTCGCCGATATGGGCGCAGTCGCCGTTCGTGAAGATACCGGCATGGAACCTGCGTTTTGGGGCCAGTTTCCGGGCAACGAGGCTTATGTCGTCCGCCGGTCATTGATTTCGACTGCGAACGCAGCAGGTTTCTTGTCGCTGCACGGCTTTCCGCAGGGGCGCGCAGCCGGCAATCACTGGGGCGATGCGGTCGCTGTGCTGGAAACGACCAGCGCCACGCCGTACTTCTTTAACTTCCATGAGGGAGATTTGGGCAACTTCACGGTGATCGGACCGTCCGGATCGGGCAAGACCGTCGCGCTAAACTTTCTCACCGCGCAGGCGCAGCGTTTCGGCCCGCGGCTTGTGTTCTTCGACAAGGACCGTGGCGCGGAAATCTTCTTGCGAGCGGTCGGCGGTCATTATGCTCGGCTCGTTCCCGGCGAACCGACGGGCATGAACCCGCTGGCGCTGCCGGACACGCCCACCAATCAGGCATTTCTACGTGATTGGCTGGCAGTTCTGTTACAAGCCGATGGGCCAGAGGAACTCGCGACGATCGCAGGTGCGGTCGCTGCGGCCTACGACCACGACCCTGCATTTCGACAGCTGCGTTTCTTAGGCGAGCTGCTCGGCGGTGCGCGTCGGCCGGAAATGGGCGACCTCGTTCATCGGCTGCAGCCCTGGATCGGTATTGGTGAACATGCCTGGCTGTTCGACAACGCGGTTGACCGGCTGGAACTCAACGCCCGAACGCTGGGCTTCGATATGACCCAACTGCTCGACAGTCCACGGCTGCGTACGCCAGCGATGATGTATCTGTTCCATCGCATAGATGAGCGGCTCAACGGTGAGCCAACGATGATTTTGATCGACGAAGGCTGGAAGGCACTTGATGATCCGTTATTCGCGCAGCGGATCCGTGACTGGTTAAAGACGCTCCGCAAACGCAATGCGCTGGTAGGCTTCGCTACACAGTCGGCTGGTGACGCGCTCGGCAGCAGCATCGCGTCCGCGATCGTGGAACAGACCGCGACGATGATCTTCATGCCAAACGCGAAGGCAAAGGCAGAGGATTATTGCACCGGCTTTGGACTTTCCGACCATGAACTGGCTTTGATCAGAGCCCTTCCGGCGGCAAGCCGCTGCTTCCTGGTCCGCCACGCCAACCATTCGGTGGTGGTGCGGCTCGATCTATCAGGCGCAAGTGAGATGCTTGCGGTTCTGTCGGGCCGCGAGGCAAGCGTTCGACGGCTGGATACGATCCGTGCCCAAGTCGGCGATGATCCGGCGCGCTGGTATCCGATCCTGACCGGTGCCGCTTGGCCCGGTCGCGCTGCGGAGGACGATCACCCTTGGTATATGGAGGCAGCGGAATGAGCGGCTGTACATCGTTTGGGGCTGACGGCCCCGCTGGCATCGGCGCCGCGCTGCGCAGCGTCGATTGCCAAACGGCGCAGGGGACTGCTCACGCGTTCGAGCGGCTGTTCGGCGCTCACGGTGGGCTGCTGCCCGCGCTGACGATCCTGCTCACTCTATATGTTGCGTGGACGGCCGTAGGGCTACTTACGGGGCGAGCGCGGATCGGAGTGGCAGGTCTGACTCCACGGATGCTGACGCTAGGGGCAGCGCTGACCTTCGCCACATCCTGGGCCGCGTACCAAGGTGTGGTGTGGAATCTGCTGGTCGGCGCGCCCGATCAGGTCGCCGGACTGCTGCTTGGTACCCATGGGTCGGCGACCACCCTGTTCGCTGACCGGCTCGACCGGTTGTTCGGCGCAGTCTCGGATGCAGCCCAAGCAGCGCAGGCGGCGCAGGCGGTCGATGCCAAGGGGTGGCACCCGGCCGACGTGTTGTGGGCGGCAATCATGCTGCTGTTGCTCGGCACCGCAGGCGTACTCATTACTGCGCGGATCGCGCTCGCGGCACTGCTGGCGCTCGGGCCTGTGTTCCTAGTGTTGTCGATTTTCAGAGGGACCCGCGGGTTGTTTGAGGGCTGGTTAAAGGCGGCCGTGCTGTTCGCGGTAGTACCCTTGTTTTCAGTCCTGATCGGCGGTGGAGCGATCGTCATCCTGACCCCAATTGCCGAAAACCTGGGGTCGGAACCGACCATGCAGCAAGCCGCGACCGTCTTTATGGGGGCTGCTGTGTACTGCGCGCTGATGGCAATGGTGCTCAAAGTCGCTAGCCAACTGGTTGCGGGTTGGCGGCCGGGGGGAGTGGGCGAACAGACCTTCGCCGATGGGCGATCAGCGTCGTTCAGCCTGCCTGCAGCCGGACCGACCACCTTCGTGCCACAGCTTAGGAAGGAGGTGCCAGCAGGCACGGGTGAAGATCGGGTCCGTGCGCTCGCTGCGGCTGTTACGCCGGGTGTTGTCACGATGCCGACCCCAATGGCAGCGGTTGATCGTGCGTACCCTGGACGGGACCAGATCCCTGTTGCAGCGCAATCCCGCACGGCCAACGTTGTCCCGTTCCAACCGGTGGTTGCCACACGTGGACGCGCCGTAGCGTTCGGACGGGCACTCGACAGCAGCCGCTGACTGGATCTGCAACAAGCAAGTAACGTCGAGGAACAGCGCCCGGTCCTCTCTTGAGAGGGCCGGGCGCTGTTTGTTTGAGATCGATACGGCAGACACAACATTTCTGGGGCGCGGCAATGCGCCGGACAAGGGTGTGCGGGACGAAAGCCGTTCAACACGGGGCACGTCGCCCATGTCCAAGATGGAGTCGTTCGAATGAAGACGATCCTGTTCGCGCTGGCGGCCAGCGCTTCGGTCCCGGCACTGGCGTCAGACCCGCGTATCGCGACACGCTTCTATGACGATTCACGCGTCGTCCAGTTCGAAGGTCGCGCTAACCTGCAATCTACGATCGCCTTCGAGGCTGGCGAGCGCATCGAGAACATCGCGATCGGCGACTCCGCCCGCTGGCAGGTCACACCCAACAAGCGGGCGAACCTTCTATTCATCAAGCCAGTGACGGCAACCGCTCGCACCAACATGACGGTCGTTACCGATCGCCGGACGTATTTGTTCGATCTGGTGGCAAGTCCAAAGGCCCCGTCTACTTTCCTGCTGCGCTTTACCTACCCCACCCCGCCGCCTGCTCCCGCAGCGCCGCCGCCTAAAGCGGAGGCTGTTTCGACTACGATCACAGCAGCCAGTTCGGCGCCCCTACCCCAACTCAACTTTGCCTGGACAGCCAAGGGCGACCGGACGTTGATGCCGGAGCGCAGCTTCGACGACGGAACCTCGCTTTACCTGTCCTGGCCGCATGACCGTCCGGTGCCTGCGGTGTTAACGGTCGGTCCGGACGGCAGCGAGGGACCAACCAACTTCGCCGTACGCGGTGAGTACATCGTAGTGGACGGTCTACCTACTAAGGTCGTGCTTCGGTCCGGAAAGGCCGCACTGACCCTCACTGCCGCAGCCCGTCCAGGACCGGTCACCCCTTCAAAGACCATTACTCAGATTGCGGAGCGCTGATCATGAGCACCGATACCCTGATCCGGTCCGCCGGCCTGGTTCCCTTCGCGAATGCTCAGGATCCACGCCGCTCGCTTGATGACAATGCACTGGTCGCGGCCAGCACTAACGGCTTTCCCGTCGTCGCAACCCGCGTTGCGCGTCGCGACCGCGGCGGGCTGGCCGCGGGCGCAGCGGGCGCGATGCTGCTTGGGGGCATCACCTTCTGGTCGATGACCGGGTCGGTTCCACAGTCCCCACGCCCTGCGGTCCGGCCAACACCCACGATCAAGGCTGCCCTTCCAGTCGCGCAGCCGGTGGTGACGGCCTCACCGGCGACGCCGGCTCAGGAGACGGCGATCGCGCGGGCGTTGCAGCCTGCGCCGGGAGTGAACCAAGCAGCAGATACTGCGCACTCGCCCGTAATGGTGTGGGACACATCAGGCGCTTCGGAGATTGCATCGACAAAACCGGCAATGCCTCCTGGTGGTGTTCCGGCCAAGGTCTCTGCGCCGCAACCCTTGTCGGAGAACGAATCCTTCGCTTCCCGCATGGGCGATGCTGGCAATGACGTCGCCAGCGCCACGCGTATCGTCGATCCGGGAAATACCGTTACTCAAGGAACGCTGATCCCGGCGGTGCTGGAAACCGCTATCGACAGCGATCTGCCCGGCTATGCCCGCGCGGTGGTAAGCCAGGACGTGCGATCCTTCGACGGGGCTCATGTGCTGGTACCCCGTTCATCGCGGCTGATCGGTCAATATAAAAGCGGCCTCGCTGCCGGCCAAACCCGCGCTTATGTCATGTGGACGCGGTTGATCCGGCCGGATGGCGTAACCGTTCAGCTCTCCTCGCCGGCCGTCGAATTCTCCGGTGCGTCGGGCTTGTCGGGCGAGGTCAGCAGTCATTTCATGAAGCGTTTCGGGGCGGCCGGCCTCCTCTCCGTGCTCAGCGGACTCGGGGCTTTGGCTTCCGGCGGTACCTCTCTGGTTCTTTCGAGCGGAAACAGCGCTGCGGCTGTCGCGGCGCAGCGTGACGCGCAGATACCCCCCACCATCCGGGTGCCGGTTGGCCAGCCAATCCGCGTGTTTACCGCGCGCGACCTCGACTTCTCCACCATCATCGGGAGCATTCAACCATGACGCAGATCGCCAAGTCTGAAACGCTGCACCAGCCCAAATTTGGGGGCGATGTGGTGCCGCTCAGGAATACAACCGACGTCTACCTTTCCGCCTACCTCGCGCCGTTCGCCACTTGGCTCCGCGACGAGACCGTCACCGAGCTTCTTGTCAACGGACCCGGTGAGCTATGGGTAGAAGCAGGCGGCACCATGTACCGCGAGAGCGTCCCGGAGATCGACGATCAGCTGATCCGTCGGCTGGCCGAACAGGTTGCGCGCGTCAGCCATCAGGGAATCAATCGCGAGCGTCCATTACTGGCCGCGACCCTACCGGACGGAACGCGCGTTCAGTTCGCCGGGCCTCCCGCGACGAGGGGTCACTGGGCGATGGCTATGCGTCGGCACCGGCTCGTGGATACCACGCTCGATGCATATTCACGGCCGCCCGGCACGGCACAGCTAGCGGTGATCGAGCCGGATCCAGAGGCGGATCCGATCGAATATCTACGTTTTTGCGTCGCGATGCGCCGCACCGTGTTGATCAGCGGCGGCACTTCGTCCGGGAAGACCACATTCCTGAATGCTTTGCTGCGTGAGGTGCCGTCTGACCAGCGCATCGTGGTAGTCGAGGACACGCCCGAGATCCGGCTAGGTAGCGGAAACGCTGTTGGCCTGCTTGGAGTAAAAGGGGAGACGGGAGAAGCCCGCGTTACCACCGACGATCTGCTCCAGGCATCGCTGCGTCTCAGGCCAGACCGCATTGTGTTGGGCGAGTTGCGGGGCGCCGAGACAGTCAGTTTTTTGCGCGCGATCAACACGGGTCATCCGGGTTCGTTCTCAACCATCCACGCAAACAGCCCCGCCGGCGCGTTGGAGCAATTGGCTCTGATGGTAATGCAGGCCGGGCTCGGCCTCAGCAGGACCGATACGCTGAGCTATGCGCGCTCGGTGATCGACGTCGTCGTCCAGCTCGACAGGCAAGGCGGCCAGCGCGGCATCGCCGCGGTGACGCCGACCCGCATACTCTGACAAGGTATAAGTCGGAATTTGAAAGAGGAGAAACACGATGGGTTCGATGAGTATGTTGCACTGGGGTGTTATGATCGCTGTCGTGGCGCTGTTGTTCGGGGGCGGTCGCATCGCCAATAGCTTGGGCGATCTCGGCAGGGGGTTGAAAACGTTTCGCCGCGAAATGGCCGACGCAGAAGCTGCTCCGCCTCGGCTAGAAGCGCCGAGCGAGCGCTGATAACATCTTGGTTATGACCAAGCATGCGGGATCGAAAAAGCGGCGATTTGGAAGCGGCCCGAACCGGTTTTCCGGACCGCCGCTTATTGTGCAGCTAATCGTGTTGTTGATCGGCGCGTTGGTCGCGGCTCAGTTAGTCACGCTGTTACTGACCTTGATCATCCCCCCTGGCCCACCGCGTGAATATGCGCTTGCAGACATCGCCGCTGCTTTGCGCGGCTCAACCGACGGAAAGGCACGTTTCGATCGGACGCTCCAGTCGGGGCCACCTGACTTATCGGCGCAGGGCTGGTTCGTGTCCGAGACATCGCGCGGTAAACTGGCAGGCCTACTTGGTCTTCCCATCAACAAAGTTGCGCTCGGTTTCTTTACACAATTGCCGGTGGGCGGCGCCGTAGCGCCTGTCGCCGCGCCCAACAGCCTTCCTGGAGATGCTGAACGACAGCAATCTCCCCGCACCGGTGCGGCTAAACCCGTTGGTACGGTTCCCAAGCTCACGCTCATACCAGCGTCTTTCGATGTCGAGGCGGTAGAACAACCGCACCTGATGACGGCCGCGTTGTTCCAGCAGATGCCTGGTGGGCCGCCAGGTGGCGGGTTTCCCGGTGGAGGCCCCCCGGGGGGCGGTTTTCCTGGCGCGGGACTCCCGGGGGGGGGCTTTCCCCAGTCGCTGCCGAGACCGACGATTTCGCAGCCGCAGCCGCAGCCGCAAACTCCGACGCAGCAAACCGCCCCCGCGTCTCCTCAGAATCAGGTTCAAGGGCCACCGCCGACAGAGAGCAACACGTCCCCACCAAGCAGTGCGCAACCGTCAGGCCCGGCGATTCCGGGGCAAGGGTCGCAGCCGTCTACGTTGACCAACCCGACGCCTGGGTCGACTGGTTCACAGCGGCTGGAAGAACAAGTTCAGTTATCAACAGCTCCCCGCCCGGTCCCGGGGCGACATCCTAATGCACCTGCTGCCAACGCTGACCCGGCGTCACACTCGCAATCATTACGATCGCCTGAGAGCAGCGATACGGCTCCCTCCGACACCCCATCCGCGGTCCCCAATGCGCGGGTGGCGGACGGCTCGCCTTCGTTCAACACGACCGACCAGACGTCTTCCCCTAAGGGGGGTGACGGCGCCGCGTCCGCGCCGCTCGGTCGACCCGTACCGATCGTGCGACCGCAAGCCAGTCTCTTCGGTCTAGCGCCCGCACCTTTCGTGGAAGGTGATTTCATAGCAGGTGTCCGCCTTTCCAACGGGCAATGGGCGTTAGTGAGTCCACATGCTGAAGGGTTTCCCAATGCTTGGCAGCGACGCGTGGCGCTTTGGTTTCTGCTCTCGCTTCTAACCGTGGCCCCAGTTGCTTGGCTGTTTGCGCGTCGTATCGTCGGACCGCTCAACGATTTCGCGCATGCTGCTGATGTGCTGGGACGCGACCCTTCCGCAGCGGTGTTGCCGTTGCATGGACCCGCTGAGATCGGACGAGCCGCCCATGCCTTCAATCAGATGCAGAGCCGTCTGAGGAGCTTCGTTGATGACCGCACCGCGATGATCGGTGCAATCAGTCACGACCTTCGGACCCCGCTGACCCGGTTGCGTTTTCGCATCGAGGAAGTACCCGAGGATCAACAGGAGGATCTTCGGGGCGAAGTCGCAGAAATGGAAGAAATGATCTCCTCCGTGATCGCGTTTATGCGCGACGCTTCCATTCCAAACGCTCGAGAACGGCGCGATCTCGCAGAACTCGTTGACGACGTGATCGAAGACGCGACGCTGTTGGGTGACGTCCAAGCAGAACGGGTCGAGAGCGCGATCGTCGACGTCGATCCGCTTGGCGTTCGTCGCGTGCTGAACAATCTGCTGACTAACGCCATGAAATACGGTGGAGGGCATGTGCGGGTCAGGCTGAGTGTCGAGAATGACTGCGCAATGGCTGACATCGTTGATGACGGTCCCGGTGTCCCCGACGCGGAACTCGAACGGATTTTCGAGCCATTCTATCGAAGTGAGGCGGCTCGCGCCTCGGATCGCGAAGGCAGCGGACTGGGTCTCGCTGTGTGCCGCTCAATCGCCCGGGCGCACGGAGGCGACGTTGCACTCTTCCGTTCGCCAGAAGGCTTCACCGCGCGCGTGACGTTACCACTCGCGTTCGACGTGGGTCGCCGACTAGCATGAGGGGAGATACCGGCTTTGGTCTCGCACTGATTGGGTCGGCAGTGACCATGATGAATTGGGCGACCTATGCTGGGGCACACGATCGGCCCGTTGATGAACCCGTAATGGCGCAGGACACCAAGCCGAACGAAGCCCCAATAAGTACGACGCCGCCCGCTCTGAACTGGATCGCGAACCTCTCGACGGGTGTCCTTGCTCGTGACGGTGAAGCTGCCCGCCCCTTCTTGGTTGGCGGTCTTAGTCGCCGTGTCGGTCGAGGATATGTCCGTGTATCAGCCACAGACTTCCACAGCGTAGTTCGGCAAATCGATGCCGTTCTACCATCCCGCTTCGTGATCGCATCGATCGGTGGCGGTGGTACGTTCGGCAAATGGTTCGTCGACGGATCTGCCTCCGCTGGGCGTCAACGCTATGGAGGTGTGACGACCGCTCTCGGCACACGTTCAAGCGAGGTCGGAAACGGCAGTGGAGTCTACGGTGCCGCTTTGAATGCGGGCAGGTTCGTCGCTGTTATGCGCCGGCTTTATCTAACGCCCAGTGCCACTATTCAATATAGCGGCAATAAGACGCTTCGAGCGGTTCTTGGCCCCACTGGACCGCAGGATTATTTGACGAGTGAGCGCGCATGGACGGGCAGCGCCAGTGTGCGGCTAGACCGTTTCTTTGGCGGCTCGAACCAACATCTCGTCGGGATTTCGATCAGCAAGGTGCAGACGAGCAACGGTGCGGTGGTCCTAGCCGGGAGCGCAGCTGGAGGAGGCATACTAAACGACTCCGCAACGAGCGTTGCCGATGGTTGGTATGTTGCTGGAGCTTCCAGCTCAGTGCGCGTGACGAAGCAACTATGGCTAGACGGAGCTGCGACGCGCACCATAGGCGCCCGGTCTGGAGACGTTAACATTGTATCGCTTGGTCTGCGTGTAGGATGGCGCTGACACACTGGTTGAATAGACTTGAATGCTGTTTCGAGCACTGGCGCTCTCCACCTTTCAATATTTTGGCTGAGCCTCAGTTGGCCTGCTTACTGATTTGCCGGCAGGCCATACAAACATCGCGGCGACAATCACGTGCGGACATTGGCGTCCCCTACCCTACTTGTTCGAAACCGATCGGTTTCGGGACACGACAACTAAAAAAATG